>JBLNBZ010000058.1:0-22228 GCA_050260355.1 Bacteroidota bacterium
CGCTGACGTGCGCGGCGCCAAGTGGCTCGCGGGCTGCAGTGCCGGTTGCGGAGCCGAGCTCAGCGCGGGTTGCGGACGCGGGGTCTGCGCGGTTGATACCTGACGTGGTTGTTGTGCGGGCGGCGCAGTCGCTTCATGCGCAGCCTGGGCGCGATTGTCGAGCGCGACGTCCTCGCTGCGCGCTCGCGCAGGCTCGCTCCTCGCGGCGCCCGCATCGGCGACCTCGAGCTTGATCAGCTCGGAGCCGACGGCTGCCTTCTGCCCGATCTCGAAGCCGATCCACGACACGCGCCCATCAGCAGGCGACGGGATCTCGACGGTGGCCTTGTCGGTCATGACGGCGGCCAGCACATCCCCTTCTCGGACCGGCTCGCCCACCTTCACGGGCAATTCGACGATCTCGGCCTCCGCCACGCCCTCGCCGACGTCCGGAAGCTTGATGACGCGCTCGCCCATCCTCACGCCTCCATGACGCGCTTCAGCGCCTCGCCGACGCGACGCGGACCGGGGAAATAGTCCCACTCCTGGGCGTGCGGGTAGGGCGTGTCCCAGCCCGTGACGCGCTCGATCGGTGCCTCGAGATGATAGAAGCAGCTCTCCTGCACGACCGCCATCAGCTCGGCGCCAAAGCCGCTGGTGCGTGTCGCCTCGTGCACGATGACGCAACGGCCCGTCTTGCGGACGGAGGTGAAGATGGTCTCGGTGTCGAGCGGCAGCAGCGTGCGCAGATCGATGATCTCGGCATCGACTCCCTGCTCCTGCGCCGCCGTCTCGGCCACGTAGACCATGGTGCCATAGGCGAGCACGGTCACATCCGATCCCGCACGCCGCACCGACGCCGCGCCGAGGGGAACGACGTAATGCCCCTCGGGCACCTCGCTGAGAGGGTGTGACGACCATGGCACGATCGGGCGATCGTGGTGGCCGTCGAAGGGTCCGTTGTAGAGGCGTTTGGGCTCGAGAAAGATGACCGGATCGTCGTCCTCGATGGCCGCGATCAGCAGCCCCTTGGCATCGTAGGGGTTCGACGGCACGACCGTCTTCAGGCCGCACACGTGCGTGAAGAGCGCCTCGGGGCTCTGCGAATGCGTCTGTGCGCCGAAGATGCCGCCGCCGGTCGGCATGCGGATCGTGAGCGGGGCCGAGAAGTCGCCCGCCGAGCGGTATCTGAGCCGCGCCGCCTCCGACACCAACTGATCGTAGGCCGGATACATGTAGTCGGCGAACTGGATCTCGACGCAGGGGCGCAGGCCATAGGCGGCCATGCCGATCGCCGTGCCGACGATGCCGCTCTCGTTGATGGGCGTGTCGAAGCAGCGCGACTTGCCGTACTTCTGCTGCAGGCCCTTGGTGCATCGGAAGACACCGCCGAAGTAGCCGACGTCCTCGCCGAATACGACAACGTTCGCGTCGCGCGCCATCATGACGTCGTGCGCGTCCCGAATGGCCTCGATCATCGTCATCCTGGCCATGGCTTTAGAACCCCGCTTCCTGCCGCTGCCGCCGCAGATGAGGCGGCATCTCCTTGAACACGTCCACGAACATGTCGCGCGTGGACGCCTTGGGGCCGGTGTGCAGCGTGCCGAAGCTCTCGGCCTCCTTCTGGGCGGCGATGACCTCCGCCTCCACCTCTGCGGCAGCCTGGACGTGCCGCTCCTCCGACCAGAGCTTCCTGACGATGAGATGATTCTTGAGGCGCTCGATGGGATCGCCCAGAGGCCAGGCCTCCGACTCTTCCTTCGGCCGGTAGGCGGAAGGATCGTCCGAGGTGGAATGCGCAGCGGCGCGATAGGTGACGTATTCGATCAGCGTCGGGCCGAGATTGCGGCGCGCGCGCTCGATTGCCCACTTCGCCACGGCGTAGACGGCGGGGTAGTCGTTGCCATCGACGCGCAACGAGGGAATGCCGAAGCCGTGCCCGCGCGCCGCGAACGTGCCGGAGCCGCCGCGCGCGATGCCTTGAAACGTCGAGATCGCCCACTGGTTGTTGACGATGTTGAGGACGACGGGCGCCTTGTAGGTGGAGGCGAACACGAGGGCCGCGTGGAAATCGGACTCCGCAGTCGAGCCGTCGCCGATCCAGCCGGCGGCCACGCGCGTGTCGCCCTTGATCGCGGAGGCCATGGCCCAGCCGACGGCCTGCGGGTACTGCGTGCCGAGATTCCCCGAGATCGAGAAGAAGCCGTGCGCCTTCGAGCTGTACATGACCGGGAGCTGCCGCCCCTTCATCGGGTCCCGGCTGTTCGAGTAGATCTGGCACATCATGTCGACCAGCGGGTAGCCGGACGCGATCAGCAGCCCTTGCTGGCGATACGTGGGGAAGTTCATGTCGCCCTTCTCGAGCGCCTTCTGGAAGGCGCAGGCGATCGCCTCCTCGCCCGTGCACTGCATGTAGAATGAGGTCTTGCCCTGGCGCTGCGCCATCTGCATGCGCACGTCGTAGGCACGCACCTTCATCATGGTTTTGAGGCCCTCGAGCAGGGCCTGGTCACCAAGCTCGCCGGCCCACGGCCCCACCGCTTCGCCGGCGCGGTTCAGCACGCGAATGATGGAGTAGCCGAGATCGCGGATCTCCTCGGGCGCCACATCGACAGGCGGCCGGCGCACGGTGCCGGCCTTCGGTATGGTGACGCCGCTGAAATCGGGTCGGCTGCCAGGGCGGAAGTCGGGCTCGGGGACGTGCAGAGCGAGAGGCCCATGATCAGGCATGCTTCGTAACCCTCCCGAAAGGGGGCAGGACGGCGATCTGAGATCGAACGCATCCGAAACAGGCTCGCCGACTCTGCATCAAATCATGAACGCCGAGGCAGGACGAGATGTGCTTGGCAGGCATGCCCCTCGGGGCGAGCTCTCCGCAAGGCTCGAAGGCAACGGGGGTTTGAACAAGGGGACCGACCGAGACGGCATTGTTCATCGAGGCAACGTAAGGCCCATTCTGCGAGCAGCATCGAGCCGAGACGGGAGCGGATCAGGCGAGCTGAGACGCGAGCACCTGCACCGCGGGCCCTGGTCTGCGGCGACCGAATGCTATGGCGGTTCCCGAAGAATGTTCTTCCAAATATGCTGCGCGTTGCCGCAGATGCAGAAGATTGATCTGCGACTCTATGGTTCGAGCGCATAATCTGCTGTGGTATCCGGGGCAAGCAAACCCCGGAGGTCGCCTCGATTCCCGATCAGGACGACAGAGATGAAACCGCTGGACGATATCGATCGCGCCATCCTGCGCGAGCTGCAGAGCAATGGCCGGCTGTCGAATACCGAGCTTGCCGAGCGTGTCGGGCTCTCCCCGAGCCCTTGCTGGCAGCGCGTCAAGCGTCTGGAGGAGGGCGGCTACATCGAGGGCTACGCGGCCGTTCTGAATCAGAAACAACTCGGCATGCCGGACACCGTCATCATCGAGGTCACCCTGGAGCGCCACGACGACGAGGTCCTCGAGAAGTTCGGCCGCGCACTGACCGATCTGCCGCAGGTGCTGGAGGCGTACCTGACAAGCGGCAACTACGACTACTTCGTCAAGGTCGCGGTCGATGGCACCGAGGGCTATGAGCGCTTTTTGCGGGAGCGCCTGTACCGCATTCCGGGCATCCGTCATACGCGCTCGTGCTTCGCGCTCAAGTGCCTCAAGCGGCAGCTGTCGGTGACGCCTTGAAGCAAAGCGGGGACGCTACGGCGCTCGCCGAGCGCCCATAGCTCGGCATCCATCCGTCCCGCTGCTCTTCCCGAGGCTAACCTTAGTGTCCATTTGAGCCTCGAGCTCCTTGCGCGCCCGGTGCTGGGAATGCAGGGTTGCTCATGACCCTCCTGATTGATCCGCGCCTCGGTGATGTCGAGGACGATGCGTCAAGCACGAAAAGGCGATCTCTGCTCGCCATTACGGGGAGCCTTTTGGCCGAGATCAACCTGCCGAAACTGGTTCTGGCCTGGCTGCTCCTGATGGTTCTCCCGGGGGTGCTGCTCGGCCTCGCACCGCTAATCGCCTCCGGATGGCTCGCAACCTTGTCGCGGAAGATTGCCGATCCCGTCATCCGATCGTCTTGTTGAAACGACCAGGCGAGCCGCATCATTGGTGAACTCGATGAGAACGGCATCGAGCGGCTTGATCAGCATGTTGCTGGTGAACCCATAGATGATCCCGAACGTATCGCCGAAATCATCGTCGAAGCCCGGCCCAACGACACCAGCCGGCAACGTCGGAGCCATGTCACCGACGCTCTTCCTGACGTGGTACCAAATATCGGGAACTTCCCTCGCGGTCGTATCGCCTGCAGGTTGACGAAAATCGTCGTTCTGCCAGCACTGGTGAAGCTGCGCAAAAAATCGAGCTTTGGTGTTTCCTGGAGCCTTCTCTCGATCCGCTCGGTGACTTGCTTCAGCGTGTCTTCGACCGTTGCTCCGGGCCAGGCGGCCTGGACCACCATCGTCTTGATGATGAACGTCGGGTCCTCGCTCCGGCCAAGCCTGAAGTAGGACATGATCCCGCCCGACACCGCCACGATCATAAGATAGACGACAATGGAGCGATTCCTGAGCGCCCACTCCGAAAGGTTCAACGCGCTCATGGGCTCGACCCGAGCAGGCGGACCTTCTGTCCAGGATGCAGGACCTGAACACCAGCAGTGACCACGATCTCCCCAGCCTCGAGGCCGTCGGAGATCGCAACGCTGGCCTGATCGTATCGAAGCACGCCGATGTTGCGCAGAGACACCATCTGGCTCGACCGATCGACGACCCACACCGCGGGCTGGTCGTTGAACTTCGTAAGCGCGGAAGCCGGGACATCAATCGCGTATTTGCGTGGCCTGATCGTGATTTGCACGCGTCGTCCATCCCTGCTTGAGCAGCGTGTCCTGGCGCTGGAATTGATTCTGCGCCTGGATCAATTGCCCTTGGGCCGGCGCGAGATTGGCTCGCGCAGTGCGCAATGAATTGAGCTCGTTCTGTGATTCCAGGCGCGCAACGAGCTGCCCCGCTTCAACATGATCTCCCAGATTTACGTTGCTCTCCAATATCCGCCCTGCAATGCGGAAGGCGAGTGACACCTCGTCCTCCGCTTGAATTCGGCCGGTCAGGGTGATTGGCACGCCGGCCTTCCGCCTCTCGGCGACGACGGTGCGAACGGGCCGGACCTCCGGCGCCGTCGGGACGACTGGGGCGTCACATGCTGCCAGCGTCGGTAGGAGCGCAAGGATGGGAACGGTGCGCGAAGCTCGACGGACACCCAAGCGCGCCCAGGTGAGAACCAGCGCAATCCTTCGCGATCCGACGCGCTGCGGAGCGCGCCGTCCCGCGATGAGCGATTGGAGCGCCATCGTGGCCGAGAGCTTCATAGCGCGCCCGCTCAATCTTGCTTTGCAAGGAGCAGCACGTTTCCTGACGTTTCAGAATGGCGCGGCGGCCGGAATATCGCCTATCAGGACAAACCCTGGACTTTGCGCCGGGCTAGTCCTGAGCGCAATTCGCGGCACTGGCGCCCACAGGCGCACGCAGCGATCCCGCGGGGCAAGCAGCATTGCGCGGCCGGCCCGGCGTGATCGGCCACGCGACGGCATAGCGGAGAGATAACCGCGGCAGCTCGGCGCGCCGCGGCTGCTTGCACTTACAGCAGGGCCTCAAACTTCAATTGTGCCCTCGACGCAACGAGCAACCTCACCGCCGATCCAGATGTCGTCGCCGTCGCGTGCGACATGGACCCGCCCGGCGCGGCCAAGAACCGTCCCTTGCGCGGCGACGTAACGTGAAGGGGCGATGCCCGCGCCGATCAGCCACTGCCCCAGACTCGCGTTCAAACTGCCCGTGACAGGATCCTCGGCTGCGCGCGTTCCCACGAAGGCGCGGACCTCGAACTCGGCATCGACGTCGTCGCGGGACGGATCGCAAGGCGCAACAAGACCGATCGGCTGTCCCGGCAGAAGCGAGAAGTCGCGCTTGATCGAAAGCAGCTCGGTGCGTGACCCGAGCAGGATGCCGGCCCAGCCTGGTCCGTTGTCCACCCACTGCGCGGCCTTGATCGCAGCAGGCGCGATGCCGAGCGCCTTGGCGATGCGCTCGAGCAAATCGGCCTCCAGCGGGCCGCTCCTGCGCAATGGAGGTGCGGCGAATGCGAGCCGGTTGCCGTCACGCTTGATCCTGACGAGGCCGACACCGCATTCCTGCACGATCTCGGCGCGCTTTGCAGAATTGCCGAGACCCAGCCACACCGCGCACGTGCCGAGCGTCGGATGCCCGGCAAATGGCAACTCGCGCTCCGGTGTGAATATGCGGACCCGGTAGTCGGCATCGGGGTGTATCGGATCGCAGAGGAACGTCGTCTCGCTGAGATTGGTCCAATTGGCGATGGCCTGCATCTGGGCGTCGGACAGGCCGCCAGCGCCCGCGATCACGGCCAGTGGATTGCCCTTGAACGGGACTGGGGAGAAGACGTCGACCTGTCTGAACTGCAAGCGTGTCATGCGAGGTACCTTTCGACTTTGGGAACCGGCCGACGATCCGGTGCTCAATCGGTGCCGGCGCCGAGGTGAGGGCGCGACGCCGGTCGCTGCATGAGAAGGTCGAGATAAGCCCGCACATGCGGAAGCGGCACGCGCTCGATCGGCGCCTGGAACCAGCGATTGACCGAGAGCCCGATGACGATATCGGCAACGGTGAAGCTCTCGCCGCAGGCAAAGGGCCGGCGCGCTGCGAGACGCTGCTCGAGCAGCTCGAGCATCGACGTCCACTCACGCAGCAATCTTTGGACCTGCTCGCCGCTGCCGGCGGCCGGATTCTTCCGGACGATCGCTTGAAAAGCGACGCGCCAGGCCGAATTGAAGTCCGTCGCCTGCCAATCCATCAGCTCCTCGACGCGGGCGCGCCGCAGCGGCTCGACCGGCAGGAGATCGCTTCGCCCATGCTTGGCTGCGAGATACCGAACGATGGTGTTCGATTCGGTCAGGACCGCATCGCCGTCGATGAAGACAGGCACGAGCGCCTTGGGGTTGAGGGCGAGGAACCTTGTGTCCGAGGTCGGACGGGTGCCAGTCCCCCATTCCTCCAGCTCATAAGCCACACCGAGCTCGCCGCATGCCCACAGGACCTTGCGCACGTTGATCGACTGGCGCTTTCCGAGAATGCGAAGCATGACAGGCAATCTCGATCTCAACCGACCGTGTGGGCGCCTACACCTGCCAGAACGGCTTCTCGCTCTCTCGCCTCACCATCTGGCGCGTGAGACCGGCGTCGCGCATCTGCTCGTCGCTCAGCAGCGAAAGCTCGTGCCGCAGCCTTGCGCGCCGAAGCCAGGTGCGCAGCAACGCAACGGCCCGCGAAAGCTGTTGCGGTATGGCCTCGGCGGATGGGCTCACTCTCATCAAGACGGGCATGACCTTGGGAGCTGACATGGCGCGATACCTCGTGGTCCGGTTCGCTCATTGCGGCGCAAGTCATGAACGAGTACAAATGTCAGTGCAATTGAAACATTGCCCTCGGTGCAATAATCCTTGTAACCCACTCCCATGACCCAATACGCGTCGCTCGTGGATGAGATCGCCGCCCGGATCGCATCGGGCAGCCTGAAACCCGGCGATCGGCTCCCGCCGCAGCGAACGTTCGCTTACGAGAGGCGCATTGCCCCCTCCACCGCGGGGCGCGTCTACTCGGAGTTGCTTCGACGCGGCCTCGTCGTCGGCGAGGTCGGACGCGGGACATTCGTGGCGGGGCAGGCTCGGGATTCGGGGCCGGCGCGCGGCGAACCGCACGAGGGACGCATCGATCTCGAGTTCAACTTCCCGACGATCCCGCAACAGGCCGCCCTCATCGCCAAGTCTCTTGCGGGCCTGCAACGGGTGGATGTGATCGGAGCCGCCATCGGCCCCGTGACCACGCAGCGTGTCAATTCGGCGAGAGCGACTGTCGCTGCGCATCTGAGAACCGCGGATTGGCAGCCGCAGCCCGAAGCGTTCGTGTTCACGGGCGCCGGACGCCAGTCCATCGCGGCCGCCATCTCGGCATTGGTGCCTGTCGGCGGGCGGCTGGCGGTCGAGGCACTGTCCTATCCGATGGTGAAGAGCATCGCGGCACGTCTTGGCGCGTCGATCGTCCCGATTGCCATGGATTCGGACGGGCTGCGGCCGGATGCGCTTGCCAAGGCACACCGCAACGCGAAGCTCTCGGCCGTCTATCTGCAGCCCGTGATGCACAATCCATTGGGTCAGTCGATGAGCGATGCCCGCCGGAGCGACATCCTGCGTACCGCATCCAGGCTCGATCTGCCCATCATCGAGGATCTCGTCTACGGGTTTCTGAGCGACAAACCTCCGCTCGCAGCCGAGCAGCCGGAGCGATGCATCATGGTCGACAGCCTGTCCAAGATCATCGCACCGGGCGCCGCCGTCGGAATGCTCTACTGCCCGAACGCAATTCGGGATCGCATCGCTGCAACCGTGCGCGCCGGCGCCTGGACCGTATCTCCTCTGTCTCTCGAAGCCGGAGTGCGGCTATTGACCGACGGGACGGCCGCAGAAATTCGGCGTCTCAAGCGTCTCGATGCGAGGCGGCGGCAAGCCATCATGGCCAAGGCATTGACCGGATTCGAGATCGCGGCCGACCCAGGCTCCTATCACCTTTGGCTGCGATTACCTGAAGCCTGGAGGTCGGACGCGTTTGCGGCCGCAGCAGCCCGGGCCGGCGTTGCGGTCACTCCGTCGAGCGCGTTCACCATGGCGCCGGGCCACGCTCCCAATGCTGTCCGGCTTGCGCTCGGTCTTCCGTCCCATGACGAGCTGCGGCTCGCCGCCGAGAGGCTGGCCAACCTCTTGAAGGCGCGCCCCGAAGACACCGACAACACGGAGTGAACCCGCCGCCGGGCACGGCTCGCCTATGCGACGCGGGCCTCTCGACGTTCGCTCTGAGCCGGGAGGCTAAGGTGGTGTGCGCGCGCGCTTTCAGGGTTATCCCTGATAGTGGCTGCCTGCCCCGAACACTAACGTTTGCACGTTAACCAGCTCGTGAACCAGCTCGTGCGGCCCGCCCCAAGATCTGGCTGCCGAAGCGAGGGCTCTTGCAACGCTTCTCCGGAGGGATGCTTGGAAACATCAAAAGCCAACCTCTCAATCTCGGCCTTCGAGTGCGACATTCTCGCTCCCACTCTAACCGCCCGTCTGTCGTCGCCTAGATACCTGAAGAAGAGGCTTGGGCGCTTCAAGCTCATACGGAGGACTTAGAATGGCGCGGACAAGCAAAGCTGCCGCGCGGGCCAGAGGGGTTATCCAGTCACCGCAGAAGATCTCGGTCATGCTGGTCGTCAACGGGACCGAGACCCACCTCAACGTGGCGCCATGGACGACATTGCTCGACGCGCTGCGCGACCATCTCGATCTCACCGGCACGAAGAAGGGTTGCGACCACGGCCAATGCGGCGCCTGCACCGTGCTGGTGGACGGCCGCCGGATCAATTCGTGCCTGACGCTTGCCGTCATGAAGGACGGAGCGAAGGTCACCACTATCGAGGGACTTGCGGCTGATGGAGTGCTGCACGCGCTGCAACAAGCCTTCATCGATCATGACGCCTTCCAGTGCGGCTACTGCACACCGGGCCAGATCTGCTCGGCCGCGGGCCTCATCTCCGAGGGCAAGGCGCATACCGCCGACGAGATCCGCGAGCTGATGAGCGGCAACATCTGCCGCTGCGGCGCATATCCCAACATCCTCGCGGCAATCCAGCAGGTGATGAAGCAGTCATGATCCCCTTCCAGTACGCGCGGGCAACCGATGTCGCCGATGCCGTCCGGCAGATTGCCGCCGATCCGGGGGCAAAGTTCATCGCCGGCGGCACCAACCTGATCGACCTTATGAAGGACAACGTCGAGCGCCCATCGCGGCTGATCGACATTACGCACCTGCCCCTCAAGTCCGTCGAGCAGACGGCGGACGGGGGCTTGCGCATCGGCGCGCTCGTGCCGAACTCCGACCTCGCCTACCATTCTCTGGTGGAGAGCCGCTACCCTATGCTCTCGAGCGCAATCCTTGCCGGCGCGTCGCAACAGTTGCGCAACATGGCGTCGACCGGTGGCAACCTGCTGCAACGGACGCGCTGCTACTACTTCTATGACACGGCCACGCCGTGCAACAAGCGTGAGCCCGGCAGCGGCTGCTCGGCCATCCAGGGTCTCACTCGCATGCATGCGATCCTCGGCGCGAGCGAGGCTTGCATCGCCACGCATCCCTCTGACATGTGCGTCGCGCTGGCTGCGCTCGACGCCAAGGTCCATGTAGTGGGGCCGACGGGGGAGCGTGTGGTCGCGTTCGCCGATTTTCATCGTCTTCCGGGGGACACCCCGCAGCACGACACCACCCTCGCTCCCAGCGAGATCATTACGGCGGTTGAACTGCCTGCACGAAGCTTCGCGGCGAATTACACCTACCTGAAAATCCGAGACCGGCTGTCCTATGCATTTGCCCTGGTCTCGGTTGCCGCCGCCCTCGAGCTGGATGGCGGCACGATCAGGGAGGCGCGCCTTGCACTTGGCGGCGTTGCGCACAAACCCTGGCGCGACACCGCCGCAGAGGCCGCGCTGCGTGGGCAACCGGCGACCGAGGCGTCCTTCACTCGGGCAGCCGACCACGTGCTCCGTGACGCGAGGGGCTACGCGCACAACAGCTTCAAAATCGACCTGGCACGCCGCGGCATTGTTCGCGCCCTGACGCAGGCTGCGCAAGGCACACCGCAATCGCAATCCAACAAGAAGATCCTATGAGCGAACCAATTGCACCTTGCGCTGGCACACCGGTGTTCGATATCGCGCCGACGCCTCGAGAGGCGCCACTTTCCGAGTGGGTAGAAGCATGGTGAGCGACATCAGCCGCCGCAACGTCCTGGGTGGCGCGGCCGCAGTCGGAACGATCGGATGGGGCAGCACGCTTCACGCTGCCGACGAGCAGAGCCCCACCGCGGTTGCGCAGGAAAATCGAGCGAGCAGGCCAATGACATATTACATCGGCACCCCAACGTCCCGCGTCGACGGCCGGGCGAAAGTCATCGGCGCAGCGAAATATGCCGCCGAGTTCAACACGAGGGGCCTCGCGCATGGCAGCGTCGTCACCTCCACGACCGCCAAGGGCCGCATCGTGCGCATCGACACGAGTGAGGCGCTGCGCGTCGACGGCGTGATCGATGTGCTGACGCACGAGAACCGGCCGCGGATGGCAAGCACTGATCAGGCCTACAAGGACGACGTGGCACCGGACGGATCACCCTTCCGGCCGCTTTACGATGACAGGATCGTGTTCAATGGCCAGCCGATAGCGCTGGTCGTCGCAGAAGAGCTGGAGATCGCCCAGTTCGCGGCGTCTCTGGTGCGCGTGCAATATAGCGAAGAAGCGCATGTCACGGACGTGTACGGCCAGCGTGACAAGGCGGTGGCATTGGGTGTCGCCGCAGACCCCGCCGAGGCCGCCTTCGCTCCCCCAAAGCCGCGCGGCGCGCCCGAGCAGGCTTTCGCCGCAGCCGAGGTGCGCCATCAGGGCGAGTACTACGTCCCGATCGAGCATCACAACCCGATGGAGCTGTATGCATCGACGGCGATCTTCGAGGGAAATGGCAAGCTCACGATCTATGACAAGACCCAGGGCGTGCAGAACGTGCAGCGGTATGTTTGCAGCGTGCTCGAGATGAAGCCCGACGACGTGCGTGTGATGTCGGCCTTCATGGGCGGTGGCTTCGGCTCGGGGCTGCGTCCGCAATTTCAGGTCGTGCTGGCCGCGCTGGCGGCGCGCGCGCTGGAGCGCTCGGTGCGTGTCGTGCTGACCCGCCAGCAGATGTACGGGATCGGCTACCGGCCCGCCATGATTCAGCGGATCGACCTGGGCGCAAAAGCCGGCGGAACGCTCGACGCAATCATGCATGACGCGATGACGGTGACGTCGCAGTACGAGAGCTTCCATCGGCAAGAGACCGGCTGGTCCGGCCTGCTCTACAAGTGCGCCAATGCGAAGTACGCGCACAAGCTTGCCCATCTCGATCTTCCCACGTCGTGCGACATGCGCGCTCCCAGCGCCGCGACGGGGGTCTATGCGCTCGAATGCGCGATGGACGAGCTCGCAGTGGCGCTCAAGCTCGATCCGCTCGAGCTTCGCCTGCGCTGCTATTCCGATCGCGATCAGCACAGCGGTTTGCCTTACAGCAGCAAAGGCCTGCGGGATTGCTATCGCCAGGGCGCGGAGGTCTTCGGTTGGAACAAGCGCAACCCCGCGCCGCGCTCGATGCGCGACGGCAAGGATCTGATGGGATGGGGCATGGCGACCGGCGTTTGGGAGGCACTGCAGGTGCCGATCACGGTGCGCATCGCGCTCTCCGCCAACGGCCATGCCGAAGTCTCCTGCGCGACCTCCGACATCGGCACCGGCACCTACACGATCATGGCTCAGGTCGCGGCCGACATGCTTGGCCTGCCGCTCGACAACGTCACCATCAAGCTGGGCGACTCGACGCTGCCGCAATCGCCGGTCGAGGGCGGATCCTGGATTGCGGCCTCGGTATCGAATGGGATCGTGACGACCTCCAGCGCGATTTGCGAGGAGCTGTTGCGTCTGGCCAAGCAGATGCCGAATTCTCCGCTTGCGGACGCGGCGCCCGACGACGTCGCACTCGCAGGCGGCAAGCTCGTGAGCAAGCGGGATGCTTCGCGCACGGTCACGATCGCCGATGCGATGCGGCACGGCACGCTGGACCGGATCGTGCAGGAGAAGGCGACCACCTTCGCCAATGACGGCTCGCATGCGCACAACACGCATTCGGCGATCTTCGCCGAGGTCAAGGTGGACGAGCAGCTCGGTGTCGTTCGCGTTACCCGCGTCGTCAGCGCGGTGGCGGCCGGTCGCATCTTGAACACGAAGACCGCGGCCAGCCAGATCATGGGTGGCGTGGTCTGGGGCATCGGCATGGCGCTGCACGAGGAAGCGCTGGTCGATCACAAGTTCGGTCGCGTCATGAACGCCAACATTGCCGAGTATCATGTCCCGGTGAACGCCGACGTGCACGATATCAAAGTGATCTTCGTCGACGAGCAGGACGACATCGTCAATCCTCTCGGCATCAAGGGCGTAGGCGAGATCGGCATCGTGGGGACCGCGGCTGCGATCGCCAATGCCATCTACCATGCAACTGGCAAGCGCGTACGAGATCTGCCGATTACGCTGGACAAACTGCTGGTGTGAGTCTTCAGCGGGAGTGAATGCTCGAGGTCACCATGCTCCCGCTCCGATTCGAGGCAGCAGGGTTGCAAGCGCCCAGGTCGGCTGGCACTCCCAGACCGAGGCAACAGTGGTCGGCTCGGCTCTTGCCGAGTATCGGTGATGTCGAGCGGAGCGCCTGGGCCAGCCTCTTCGGCTCAGCGAGCGAGGGCTTCGACTATTACCTCGCCTGCGAGAAGTCTCCGCCTCCTGTCTTCGAGCTCAAGGCAATGGGCGTCTTTGACGGAGATCGACTGGTCGCCGGTGCACCCGCCTTTGGTGCCCAGTTCCGCCTCGACATGATGCTGGAAGGCCGCCTGCGCAGGCTGACTGACTGGGTCGGTGCTCGGGCACCCGGACTTGGCCGCCTCCGTGTCCTGGGCCTCGGCTCGCCACACGCCGATGAGCTGGCGCTGGTGTTCGCTGCCGGCCTGGACGAGGCCGATCGCCGTGTGGCTCTCGACTGCCTTCTCGACAGCCTCGAACGCCATGCGGCCTCGGCCAGCATCGACGTCGCTTTCCTGAAGAATGTTCGCGAAGTCGACCGCCTCTGGGCCGACGAGGTCTTGCAGCGGCGAGGCTACGTCGGCGTCGCCACATTGCCGATTGCGACGCTCGCTATCCCGGACTCGGAAGCCTCCTACATTGCAAGCCTGTCGGCCAACATGCGCAGCAATCTGCGCCGCAAGCTCAAGCGTGCGAGTGGGGTCCGCGCCGAGGCTCGCACGTCCATCGAAGGCCTCGATGACGAGATATTCCGTTTGCGCGAATCGACGCGACGCCGCGCTACGACCGATTACGATGCCTTCTCGCAGATATCACCCGCCTACTTCCGCGAGGTGCTCGACCGCCTGGGCGACAAGGCCCGGCTGCTGCTCTACTGGCGAGACGGAAGCCTGATCGGCTTCGCGTTCGTTCTCCTGGAGCCAGGGCGTCTGATCGAAAAATACAACGGCATGCGCTATCCTGAGGGACCCGACAACGGCGTCTTCTTCCTCAATTGGATGACGCAGGTGCGCCTCTGCATCGAGCTCGGCATTCCTGAGCTGCACGCCGGTGAGACGACATACCTGACCAAGGCAAGGCTCGGATGCAAGTTGCATCGCTCGTGGATCTACTACCGTCACCGCCGTCAAGTCGTGACGCGGTTGCTCGCGCTTCTCAGCTCGCGCGTGGCCTTCGACAGTGCCGACCCTGACCTTCGCAAGCTCGGAGCGCAGGCGCCCTACGTCAATCCGCTGGCTCGCCAGCACTAAGGGCCGACGGTTGGGGAATGTCGCGCGGCAGTGGCGGCAAGCTCCCTGTGCCGCGGGAGCTCGCCGCCGATCCACGTCTCCGCGCGTTCGCAGCTAGGCGGCCACCAGCGACGGCGCCGGAGTGCTGCGCCGGGCTCGCTCCAGCGCCTGCGATCTGTCCGCCTCTTCGACCTCCGCCGCAGCGATGGCTTTCGCCAGCGCCGCATTCAGCGCTTTGGCAGTCTCGAGCGTCAGCTCGACGGCCGCGCGCGCGCCCGGAGGCAAGCCACTGTTGACGAAGTCGATGGTGATGGCGTCCTCGAGCAGCGCGTGGCGCGCGTGGTCGTATGCGACCACCGAGTGCGTGACTGAGAACCAGTCGTTTTCGCCCTTGGCCATGCCGCTCGCAGGCGCGATCTCGACGATTGACGTACACATGCTCGATTACCTCGCTAGATGCTTGCCGAAGAACGCGAACACTTTGTTCCAGCCGTCGAGGGCCTGCTCCACTCGATACATCGGCCGGTGGTAGTAGAAGATGCCGTGGCCGGCGCCGTCATAACGGTAGAACTCGTAAGACTTGCCGTGCTTCTTGAGCTCGGCCTCGTGCTGGTCCACCTGCTCCGGGCTCGGCGCGCGATCCTCGTTGCCGAAGATGCCGAGCAACGGGCACGAAAGATTCTTGGTGAGATCGATCGGTGACGTCGGCGTCTTGGCGTTGAGCTCCTCCTTGGCCATCACGACGCGGCCACCCCAGAGCTCGACACAGGCATCGACATCCTTCTTGTGACAGGCATAGAGGAAGGCGTGCCGCCCGCCGGAGCAGGAGCCGAAGACGCCGACCTTGCCGTTGTGGCCCGGCTGGGCGCGCATCCACTTCACTGCCCCCTCGGTATCGCCGATGACCTGGGCGTCCGGCACGCCGCCCTCGGCTCGGACCTTGGCCGCAACGTCGTCGGGATTGCCCTTGCCCGAGCGCTCATAGAGGTTGGCGCAGATGGCTATATAGCCGTGGTGGGCGAACTTGCGCGTCTGCTCGATGTACCATTCGCTCCAGCCCGGCAGATGGTGGACGAGCACGACGCCAGGGAAGGGACCCGGCCCTGAGGGCTTCGCTACGTAGGCGGATATCGGGTCGCTCTTGTCGCCGTTGATCGTGATCATCTCCACGGTCATGCCACGGTATGTCATCGTCGTTACCTCCTAGAAGGCTGGAACGTCAGTCTCTGCCCGTAGTGACCAGCCCCCATCGAGCGGTCGAGCGGTCGAGCGGGGATGTTAGTTTGCCGGCGGCGGCGACGCTAGCGCGAGCATGACCGGAGCCGGCCTGATGACCACAGACAGCCGCCGAGCGTGCTCGTGGGCTCACCCGGCGGCGGAGGAAACCGAAAGTCGATGTGAGCCGTGCCTCAGATGCAAGCCCGGCGCTACCGGTGCCAGCGCCGAGCGATGCGCGACGCGTGCGCGGCGCGATCCGCTGTCGCTGCGATCTCGCGGGAGTGGAACCGCGTTGCCGCTTGCCGCTCCATGGACTGCGGATGGCCGAGATCGGGACCGGCTTGCGTCTCCGGGAGGTCGCTGTAGTCGAGGCAGCCCAGGTATTCGGCGACGTACTCGCCGCAAGCGGCGGGATACCTGATGGCCGCGATTGTGTCTTGCGCCAATCCCGGCGTCGTTGCGGCCGCAGTCAGAGCAAGGGCTGACAGCCCGATGAAGCCCTTCTGCATGGCGTGGCTCCAGTGCCCAGTTAAGGAGCCTGCGGCCGCTGTTGGCCGTGCAGGCTCGACGGGCATTGGAGCCTTCCGCCGTAATCTCGGCGTCAGGCGCGCGTGAATCTTCCGATGGACAAGCCGTAGACCCGCGCTCTCATCGCACGTATCCGCAGCGCCCGACCCACCCCGGTCTCCACACCTTTACCACGACGCCATGCCCCCTATGGCGGCGCACCACCTTATGCTTCTCGTCCCAGCTGCCCTTGAACAGCCCGAATTCCTCCCATTCGGCATAGGCCTTCGAAGACATGCGCCAGTAGAATGTGTCGGGACAGGGAGGTCCGTGGTGCCAGCCGCCGGCGTGCGCGGCGCTGCCCGGAATGCCGACTGCAGCCAGTGGAACGAGCAGCGCGAATAGCCTTCGCATGGGACACTCCTCGGCACGAGTTCGAAGCGAGCGTGCGATAACGCGAGTCTGGCTTTGCTGTTCCTGAGTCGGCAGGGCCCGGGTTTGTCAGCCTAAGAGCAATTGGAACCTGATCGGGTGCAAAGTGTTGGCGCAAACGATCTCTGCACGGGAGCGGCACACCGCGTTTGCGCAGCGCAGCATCGACTGCCGCGAAATTGCCGCTAACAAGACGAGGTGATTTGGCATAGGCTGAGGTGGGATGCTGGACGCGCACGCGCAGTTGGTCGCGATCCGTCGATAATCCAACAAACAACCATGGCGCCTCCAAGCCCCGATGCAAAAGGGAGGACCACCATGCGTACGAGCACGCCTACGCGACGGCGTTTTCTGGCCGCCAGCGCATCGTCCACATTGATGGTTGCGATGCCCTATGTCCGAGGTGCTCATGCCGCGGGCAAGCTGTCGATAGGCCTGTGGGATCATTGGGTGCCAGGGGCCAACGCCGCCAGCACTTTGCTGATCGAGGAGTGGGCGGCGCGCGAAAGAGTCGAGGTGCAGATCGACTACATCACCACGCAAGGCAACAAGCTGCTGTTGACGGAGCAAGCCGAAGCCCAGGCCAAGTCCGGGCACGACATTCTGACCTTCCGATGCTGGGGACCCGCCGACCACGCCAAGCTTCTCGAGCCCGTCGACGACGTCATGGGCCAGCTGATCCGCCAGAACGGTCCCGCCAACGCGACGACAGAATATCTGGGCAAATCCGCCGGCTACTGGGCCGCGGTGCCGGCGACGCGGGGCAGCAACGTGAAAGGCCCCTGCTCTCGCATCGATCTCATGAAGCAGCATGCTGGCATCGATGTGCAGGCCATGTATCCAGCCAACGCTCCGCCCCAAGCTGAGAAGTGGACGCTCGACAGCTTCCTGGCGGCTGCGCAAGCGTGCCACAAGGCTGGCCTTCCATTTGGCATTGGCCTGGGCTCGACGGCGGACTCGGTCGACAGCGCCGGAGCCATCTTCGACTCGTTCGGTGCAGCGCTCGTCGATGCGAAGGGCAACGTAACGGTGAGATCCGACCCGGTGCGCCAGGCGCTCGACTACTACACCAAACTGGCGCGATATCTCCCCGCCGATGCCCCTGCCTGGGACGATGCCTCGAACAACAAGTGGCTGATCGCGGGCAAGGGCCCGCTGATCTTGAACCCGCCGAGCGCGTGGGCCGTCGCCAAGCGCGATGCGCCGCAGGTTGCCCAGCAGCTTTGGACGCATGGCATGCCGGCAGGGCCGAAAGGCCGCTACACGCCTTTCATCCCATACTTCTGGGGCATCTGGTCGTTCGGCAAGAACAAGCCGGCGGCCAAGAGCCTTCTGCTGCATCTCTCTCAACCCGCCGCCATCGAAAAGATGGTGGCCGCGAGCCAAGGCTTCGACATTCCGGCTTTCGCCAAGCTGACAGACCTCAAGACCTGGGCTGACGAGGGGCCACCGGCGGGTACCCTCTATCATTACCCCAACCGGTACGATCATCAGAAGGTGTCGATCGCAGGCGCGCCGGCACCGCCGAAGATCGCGGTGCAGATCTACGTGCAGGCCGTCATGACCAAGATGACCGTCCGCCACATGCAGGGCGAATCGATGGAGAAGACATTGGCGTGGGCCGAGCAAGAGGTCGAAGGATTCTTGCGCACGTGAGGCCTTGAACGGCTGATCTCGCCGCTGGCTGAGATCTGGAGCGAGACGACCGCGGCGAGGGTGGCTCTGCTGCCCTCGGACCACTGTGCGCGTATTGGCCGGCCCGCGCCTGTCAGAGAGACCCGCAGTCAGCGGCGGCCCTCAAAAGGCGAGCCACGCCAGCGCAAACCGCCTGTCCCCAATGCCTCCAGTCTGTTCCCTGCGGTACAGCAGGGTCGATCGAAGGCGCGTATGCAAGGGGTATCGGCGCAAAGCAATGGGAGAACGACGATGGTTCGAGTGATCGGTGGACTGGTAGCTCTGGGCCTGCTCATGCCAGTGAGCGCACAGGCGCAGCACAGGGGCTCCGAGTACCAGGAGTGGCAGTTCGAGACCAAGGGCCCGGTGCACGGCTACTCCGGTTGGGCGGGGTTGGGCAACGGCCGGCGCAACTCTTACTGCGACTATCAGAGGATCCCGAACCGCGAGTGCGTCACGCTCAAGTCGGGCAAGGAGCGCTGCCGCGTCACGAGTTGGACGCTGAAGCAGACCTGCCAGTAGCGCAGGAATGTAGCGAGGCCCTACACGGCAAGTCTCCCGATTGCTGCGGCTCACGCAGCAAAGCGCAAATCACAAAGGTGGCAAAGGCGCGGCATTCCCGCCCTTGCCAAATTCCACCAATGGTTCAGTGGCGACCGTCCCGAGACGACGAAAGTCGAGAACGCGACGATGCTGTCGAGGAAGCGCTCGCGCGTGTGCCGATTTGACTTTTCCGCCGTGCAGGTCAACCAGGGAAGCCTGTCACAAGAGGCAGCCGCTTATCGACGGATGCCCTCGAGCTCCGATTTCGCCCAATCGATAACCTGCTTCGCAGTTTGACCGGTCACTATGCGCGCCACCATCCCCGGGATCATGTAGCGGGTCCAGATCTGCACCCCAACGTCCGGCGGCGCGCTCGAGCCGGAGATGTAGTACTCGGCATCATGGTGGGGGCGCACAGGATAATTATAGATCGTGCCTTGCGGCGGCTCCATTTCGGCCCAGACTGGCAGGTCTGCCATCGACAGAAATGGTGGGATGTCATACCCCGCTGCTGGAACGCTGAGCTTGGTGACGATGTCGCGCTGGCTGAGGAACGTCATCAGGTCCTTTGCCGCCGACTTGTTCTGCGCCCATTGCCAGATGCCCCAGAAATAGGGGCGATGCGGCACAAGCCGACCCATCTTGCCCCTGGGATTTGGGAAGTGCCAGGTGTCGGCTGCGACAGCAGGCGCATCGCGCTTGGCCACAGCCCAGGCACTGGGCGGGTTCCAGATCAGGGCCGCCGAGCCGGCAACGTAGGCCTTGTTGTTGGACGCGTCATCGTAGGAGACGGTGTTGGCGGGCAAGTAAGGGGCGAAGCGCTTGGCATAATCGAGCACCTCGCGGACCGGATCGGAGTCCACCGTGATGTTGCCCTTGCTATCCACGAGATGCGCACCAAACGCCCCGAACGTCGCACCCCAGGTCTGGTTCGCGTCCGTGCTGTTGGATCCGCAGCCAAGGGCGAACAGGTGGCCTGCCTTGTGACACTGCTCGGCCATCGTAAGCTGCTTTTCGTACGTCCACTCGGCCGCACCTTTGGTCTTCACGTCCTTGGCCGGGTACCACTCGGTCACATCCTCGCCCGTGGCCTTCTTGATCATCGAGATGCGTGCGACAGGCGGCAGGGGAGCCGAACCCCAGGCGACCGGCACGGCCAACCATTTCCCATCCGATATGCCAAGGTATTCCACGGCCTTGCTCACCGGCCCATACTGCTTGATCAGCCCTTCCACGACGTCGTTCACCGGCGTCAGCTTGTTCGCATACTGCTGAGCATTCCATTGGTCGAAGGCGAGGATGTCATGCCCGCTCCGCGCCTGCGCCTCTGCTGCCTGCGTCAGAATTATCTTGTTGCCGGAGGAGGGAATGAAGTCGATCGTCACTTCAACTTTGTTCTTCTCCGCCCACTCGCCGACCACGCTTTTCAGCACCGGATTGGCCGCCGGGACCCAGTGATCCCAGATACCCATCGTCAGCTTGCCGGCGGCGGCGGCCGTCCGAACATGCACCAGCGGCAGTGTCGCGCTGGCCGCGCCAGCGGTGACCTTCAGCGCCTGGCGACGGGTGATCCGACGGGGACGTGTCATGGACTGCTCCTCCCTGTACGCGCTTCTGACGGATGATTTTTTTGATTTTTAGACGCCTTTGGCGCCATCGATGCCTGTTGAGGCTTGTCAGTCAGTATACCGCTCTAATCGACTCTTGTCCCGCTCCGATGAAGCCAATTCGTTAGCAGAGCCGACGTTCGCGTCAGCTTTTGGACGGCGAACCGAATCCGTGTCCCTTTTAAAACTCACCTGTCTTTACCACTCGCGAAAGACGGCGAGGTGGCCGGCAGCAACAATCATCTTTAAATTGCCTGGAAAATTTACAACTCCGCACGCTAACGTTAGCGTGGAGGTAGAGCGGCATGTGGCGCCTGCGGTTGAAAGGCACGAAGACCTTTTGGAAGCACCGAGGCGGCTGGCTTCACGAGGAATGCGGCTTCGATACTGAGCTCCTTACGTTAGAGACCGAAGTCAACGCCGAAATAGCGCGCTCGGATGTCGCCAAGAAAACCGGACTAAGCGATGACCAAATCGAGCTGGTCCCACGTACGGCGACGATCCTCGAGAGTTAGAAGGCTAATCGGACTGAACGCAGCAGCTTGAAAATACTCTGCCTAGCCTACTGCAGCGTCACCGGCTTCTTCGATGCACGCGCGCACGAGCCCGCGTCTCCTTGCTAACGAATTGATATCTGAAAGGGATATTGTGGTGCCGCCGAGAGGAATTGAACCTCCGACCCCACCCTTACCAAGGGTGTGCTCTACCCCTGAGCTACGGCGGCAAGTGTCTCACCAACACTGCGTCTTCAGAGGGGCCGTCACCGGCACGTCCGTGGCCTTCACGGACGGTCAGGCTCCGGCCGACCCTGCGGGTGGGCGATAGCTAAACCAAGACCTCCGCCAACGCAACCAAGTCCTCCGGTGGCGGCCGCCTGTAAGGCCCCCCGCGCACCTGGCGATCACCTGCCTCCGGGCGTTCGGACTGCCTCCCTAATCGACGATGAAGAGCTTCGCGCCTTTGGGTCCCGTTCTCGACCGGTGCGGCTCGGCGCCGTCGGCCACCTGATAGCTCTGGCCGGGCCGCAACACGACCTTGCGGCCATCGGCGAGCTCGGTCTCGAGCTCACCGTCGAGCACCAGCAGAATGTGCCCCTTCTGGCACCAGTGGTCGGCAAGATAGTTCGGCGAATATTCGACCATCCGCACGCGGATGCCGCCAAACTCGCGCGTGCGCCACCATGCCGTGCCGCTCTCGCCGTTGTGCTCGGTGCGCTCCACGCCGGACCAGTCCGTCGTACCGAAGGGGATGTCACTCATCTTCACGGGTCTGCTCCTGTTGGCCGGCCGCGACCTTGCGGACGGCTTCGGCCTCATCACCGTCCTCGTCGGCCGCCACGTTGCCGCCGGGAATTGCGTACGCGCCTCCCAGCCAGCGCGCGAGATCGACGTCGGCGCACCGCCGCGAGCAGAAGGGGCGGTATTCGGGCTCGGTCGGCGCCCTGCAGATCGGGCACCGGCCCGGGCTCGATTTTTCCTGTGTCCTCTGGCCCATCCGGTCGCCTTTCATTGGCATCAGGTCTGAGGCTCGACGTCCGCGGCCTTCAGCCAATTGAAATGGATAGGGAAGCCCTCACCGACAAGCATCCCGACGACCTCGGTGAGGGGCAGCCCGACGACATTGGTGTACGAGCCGACGATCTTCTGCACGAAGCAGCCAGCCAGCCCCTGAATGGCATATCCACCCGCCTTGCCGCGCCACTCGCGCGAGGCGAGGTAAGCCTGCATCTCGTCATTGGAGAGCCGTTTGAACCGCACACGCGTATCGACGATCTTGAACTTGGCACGGTCGTGCGGCGTGATGAGGCAC
>JBLNBZ010000059.1:0-42762 GCA_050260355.1 Bacteroidota bacterium
CCGTGTCGCCGCGCTGGCCCGGCTCGCCCTCGCCAGGCGCAAGGAGCCGACCGTCGTGCTCACCACGGTCAACGCCGTGCTGCAGCGCGTGCCGCCGCGCGACTTCCTGCGGCAGAACCTGAAGCAGATCGCCCCCGGCCAGCGCGTCGACCGCACCCGGCTGATCGAGCGCCTTTCGCTCGCAGGCTACATCCGCACCGGCACGGTCATGGAGCCGGGAGAGTATGCCGTCCGCGGCAGCCTTTTGGACTTGTTTCCGCCCGGCCGCATGAGCCCGGTACGGCTCGACTTCTTCGGCGACACGGTCGAAAGCATCAAGAGCTTCGATCCCGAGACGCAGCGCACGGCGCGGATCGTGCAGAAGCTCGCGCTCATGCCGGTGAGCGAGCTTGCATTCGGTGCGGCAGCGGAGAGCCGGTTCCGGCAGCGCTATGTCGCAACCTTCGGGGCCGTGACCGGCGAGGATCCGCTGTACGAGGCGGTGAGCGCGGGTCGGCGCTACCAGGGCATGGAGCACTGGCTGCCGCTGTTTCACGAGCGTCTCGAGACGCTCATGGACTATGTCCCGGACGCGCCCGTGAGCTTCGACCACCTGGTCGCGGAAGCGGTGCGGGAGCGCCACGAGCAGATCCAGGAGCACTACGAGGCGCGTCTCAAATCGCTCGAAACCTCGAGCTTCGGCGCCCCGCCCTACAAGCCGGTGCCGCCGGAGCAGATGTTCGTCCTCGAGCCCGAGTGGAAGCGGCAGCTTGACACGCGCACCGTGCGCTCGTTCTCGCCCTTCGAGGTGGCGCAGGACGGGACAGGGGCAGGCGAGGTGCGCAGCTTTAACGGTCGCGCCGGGCGCAGCTTCGCCGCTGAGCGAAGCGCCGAGGGCGCGAACGTGTTCGACGCCGCCGTCCGGCATATCAAGGCGCAGCAGGCGCAGGGGCGACGCGCGGTCGTGGCCGCCTGGACACCCGGCGCGCGCGAGCGCTTGTCGGTGCTCCTGTCCGAGCACGGCCTGACCGACATCCGCAAGGTCGAGAGTGGCCCGGAGATCCTGACGACGCCCACCACCACGGCCATGCTGGCGGTGCTGGGCCTGGAGCACGGCTTCGAGACGCCGGATCTGGCGGTCATCGCCGAGGAGGACATTCTGGGCGACCGGCTCGTGCGGCCGCGCCGCCAGGCGCGACGCGCCGCCGATGTCATCACCGAGGCCACCAGCCTGTCGGTCGGCGACCTCGTCGTGCACGCCAACCACGGCATCGGCCGCTTCGAGGGACTCGAGACCATTACAGCGCTGGGCGCGCCGCATGATTGTCTATTGCTGGTCTATGCGGGCGGCGACAAGCTCTATCTCCCGGTCGAGAACATCGAGCTTCTGTCGCGCTACGGATCGGACGAGACCGGCGCCCAGCTTGACCGGCTCGGCGGCGCCGCATGGCAGACCCGCACCGCGCGCCTCAAGAAGCGGCTGCAGGAGATCGCCGGCGAGCTGATCAAGATCGCCGCGCTGCGCCATCTGCGCGAGGCGCCCGTGCTGGCGCCGCCGGACGGCGCTTATGATGAGTTCGCCGCGCGCTTCGCCTACGAGCCGACCGAGGATCAGGCGGCCAGCATCGAGGCCGTGCAGGCCGATCTTGCATCCGGAAAGCCCATGGATCGGCTGATCTGCGGCGACGTCGGCTTCGGCAAGACCGAGGTTGCGCTGCGCGCAGCCTACATCACGGCCATGGCCGGGCTTCAGGTTGCTGTCGTGGTGCCGACCACACTGCTTGCCCGCCAGCACTACAAGACGTTCACGGAGCGCTTCAAGGGACTGCCGCTTCGCATCGGTCGCGCCTCGCGGCTCGTCGGCGCCAAGGAGCTTGCCGAGGTCAAGGCCGGGCTCAAGGACGGAACCATCGACATCGTGGTGGGCACGCACGCGCTGCTCGGCAAGTCGATCAGCTTCGCGCGTCTCGGGCTGCTGGTGATCGACGAGGAGCAGCACTTCGGCGTCGCCCACAAGGAGCGGCTGAAGCAGCTCAAGGAGGACGTGCACGTTCTGACGCTGACGGCGACGCCCATTCCGCGCACGCTGCAGCTGGCGCTGTCGGGTGTGCGTGAGCTGTCGCTCATCACCACGCCGCCCGTCGACCGCCTTGCCGTGCGGACCTACATCTCCCCGGTCGACCCGGTGATCCTGCGCGAGGCGTTGCGGCGCGAGCGCTACCGCGGCGGGCAGTCGTTCTACGTCGTGCCGCGCATCTCCGACCTCGATGAGGTGGCCGAGTTCATACAGGAGGAGGTGCCCGAGCTGCGGGTGGCGCGTGCGCATGGACAGCTCGCGCCGAGCGAGCTCGAGGACGTCATGACCGCGTTCTACGACGGTCAGTACGACGTGCTGCTTTCGACGGCCATTGTAGAGTCGGGCCTCGATATCCCGAACGCCAACACGCTGATCGTCCACCGCGCCGACATGTTCGGCCTGGCGCAGCTTTACCAGCTCCGCGGTCGCGTCGGCCGCGCCAAGGCGCGCGCGTACGCGTATTTCACGACACCGCCTGGCAAGCGTCTGACCGAGGGCGCGCAGAAGCGGCTCAAGGTCCTGCAGTCACTCGACACGCTGGGCGCAGGGTTCTCGCTCGCCTCGCACGATCTCGATATCCGCGGTGCAGGCAATCTGCTCGGCGAGGAGCAGTCCGGCCACATCCGCGAGGTCGGCTTCGAGCTCTACCAGTCGATGCTCGAGGAAGCGATCTCCTCCATGAAGGGCGGAGAAGCAGGCGAGATCGAGGATAAATGGAGCCCGCAGATCGCGCTGGGCACAGCCGTGCTGATCCCTGAATCCTACGTGAGCGACCTGCAGGTGCGGCTCGGCCTATACCGCCGCCTCTCGTTTCTCAACCAGCGAAGCGAGATCGATGCCTTCGCCGCCGAGCTGGTGGATCGCTTCGGCAAGCTGCCGGACGAGGTGCATCACCTGCTCGACGTGGTCGAGATCAAGGCGCTGTGCCGTCGTGCCGGCATTGCGCAGGTGGACGCTGGACCCAAGGGCGCCTCGATCGCCTTCCGGCGCAACGAGTTCGCCAACCCCGAGGCACTGATCGGCTTCGTGCAGGCGTCGAAGGGACTGGTCAAGGTGCAGCCCGACATGAAGCTCATCTTCAAGGCGAGCTGGGACAGTGCGAGCGCCCGCATCAAGGGCGTGCGCGGGCTCGTGCTGGAGCTTGCCCAGATGGCCGAGCGGGGCCGCAAGGCGGCGTGAGACGCCCCGAGTGCGGCCGAAGCTCAGTGCTTGTCGCCGCTGCTCCACCAAGTGTCGATGCTGTAGCCGAAAAGCGGTGTCGTCGGGGATGGGACGAGGTGCGACCAGTACGCCACCCACTGCTGGCGCAGGTGGAACAGCGGGATGACGTAGTCGCCCGACAGCAGGACACGATCGAGCGCGCGCACCGCAGCCTCGAAGTCATCCCGCTCACGCGCTTTGAGCAAGGCGTCGATCATGGCGTCGACAGCCGGGCTCTTGACGCCTGGATAGTTGAGCGAGCCTTGCGCATCGGCGGCGGCCATCGACCAGCGGTTGACCTGCTCGTTGCCCGGGGACAGGGAAGCGCTCCAGCCCCACTGGATCAGATCGAAGTCGAAGTTTTTGAGCCGCGCCCAGTATTGGGCATCATCGACCTGTCGGATGGTCATGGCGATGCCGAGCCGCTTCAGGCTCTCGGCATAGGCGAGCATCAGTCGCTCCTGTCCTCGCGATCTCGCTAAAGCCTCGAAGGCCAGCGGCCGTCCCGACCGCGCCTCGGTCATGCGCCCGTCCCTCAGCTCATATCCCGCCGCGCGCAGCAGCTCGAGGGCGGCGCGGGCGTTGTCGCGATTGAAGCCAGTCCCATCGCTTTCCGGAATGCGCCACGTGCCATCGAGGATCTCGGGCCGCACCGCGTCGGGGAAGGGCGTGAGCAGCGCGCGCTCACGCGCGTCCGCCGGGCGCATATAGGACGACAGCGTGGAGCGCGCGAAGAAACTCGCCGTGCGCGTATAGAGCGAATTGAAAAGGCTGCGGTTGATCCACTCGAAATCGAACAGCAGCAGCAGCGCGCGGCGCACGCGCTGGTCGGCAAACATGGGCCGGCGCGTGTTCAGCGCGAAAGCGGTCATGCCGGCCGGCGTGCCGATGTCGAAGGCGCGCTTGATCACGCGGCCGTCGTTGGCGGCCGGAAAGTCGTAGCCGGTGGCCCAGCGATCCGGACTGTCCTCCTCGCGCAGGTCCACGTCCCCCGCTTTGAACGCTTCGAAGAGGGCTGTGGAGTCGCGGAAATACTCGTAGCGGATCTCCTCGAAGTTGAATCGTCCGCGCGTCACGGGCAGTTCTCGCCCCCACCAGTCCGGGTTTTTGCGAAAGACGACGCGCCGTCCAGGATCGACTTCGGCCACGACGTAGGGCCCCGATCCGATCGGAGGATCGAAGCCCGTGCGCTCGAACGTATCAGGCGAGATGCGATGCTTGGGGAGCACCGGCATCAGGCCCATGATGAGGGGCATCTCCCGGTTGTCGCTTTCGAATGCAAACCTCACCGAGTGTGGGCCCACGACCTCAGCCGAGGTCACGTTCTTGTAGTAGGAGCGGTGGAACGGCTGCCCTTTGTCCTTGAGCAGGCTCCAGGAGAACACGACGTCGTCGGGCGTCACCGGGCTGCCGTCCGAGAAGCGTGCCTTGGGGCTCAGATTGAACACCACCGAGCTGCGGTCGTCGGGAACCTCCAGGCTTTCGGCCAGATAGCCATACAACGTGAACGGCTCGTCGAGCGAGCGGACGAGCAGGCTCTCGTAGACGTATTCGCGTACGCCGACTGCCGACACGCCTTTGATGATCAGTGGGTTGAGGCTGTCGAAGCTGCCGAGCTGGCCGAGCGACAGACGGCCGCCCTTGGGCGCCTCGGGATTGACGTAGCCAAAGTGAGGAAAGTCGCCGCGCAAAGCCGGCGCGCCGTGCATGGCGATGGCGGTGACGGTCTCGGCGCGTGCTGGGGCGCAGGCCAGCAGGGCCCCTGCAGTCAGGACCGCGGCGACCGTGGCGGTCGCCCGGCGAACAACGGTCAGCGGGGGCGAGAACGCGCCGGAGCGGCGATGCATAGAAATCATCCTAAGCGCGGCCATAGAGTTAGGGTCCTGCATCGGAAATACGCCATTCTCCAGACCGATCACAGCGGGTGGCGACGTTCGGTCCGTACATGTCCGCCGATCGGCCTGCCCGGGTCCTCGCATGAACGTGGCGCCAGCGCCACGCCATCGGGGAGGGAGGTGTTGATGACGCCGAAGCGTTCAGCGGCGGCCACGGGATTGCCGCAATCGGGCTCTTAGTCCGCAGTTGACGTGGGATCGCGCCGCTCTTGGGGGCGGCAAATCATAGACGTGCGGGCGGGTCTGGCGACAGTTGCCGGCGGGCAAGGAAAGGTTGGATTCATGATGAGGGGCGCTTCGGTGCTGGAGGGTGCGGCACAGCGAGTACTTGCGGTTTGCGGGGTCGGTGCCGCCCTCGCATTGGGAGCTACTATGGCCGCAGCGCCGGTGGTAGCTCAGCAGAAGCAGGCGGCCCCACCAGCGAAGACGGCGCCGGCCGCCAAGGACGCGAAAGCGGGCGAGCCGCAGAGCGCATGGGTCAAGCTCTGCGAGAAGGCTCCGTTCTTGGTCAAGGACAAGGCCGGCAAGGAGCAGAAAGAGGAAAAGAACGTCTGCCTCACGCATCATGAGCGCATTGACGGAAACACGGGCATGGTGATGGTCTCGGCGGCCATTCGCCAGATCGAAGGCGCCGACAAGCAGCATCTGATGATCATGGTGCCTCTCGGCATGGCGATCCATCCGGGCTTGCGGGCAACCGTCTACCCGAAGGAGCTCTGGGCCCAGGTCGAGAAGAACCAGAAGGTCGATGATCCCAAGCTCGAGCCGATCAAGCTGAGCTACGCCCTTTGCCATCCGGCCGGCTGCACCGCCGAGGTGGAGGCGAACAAGGACGTGGTCGACAAGCTGAAGACCGGCGGCGGCGTGATGGTGCTTGCCATCAACGCGCAAGGGCAGGTGATCGCTTTCCCGGTGCCCTTGATCGGCTTCGCGCAGGCCTACGATGGGCCGCCCGTCGACAATCAGAAATACAGCGAGGCGAGAAAGGCGCTGATGACGCAGATCGCGCAGCGCCAGCAGCAGCTCTTCGAGGAGTATAAGAAGAAGCAGGCGGCGGCCGCTGAGGGCGGTCAGCCCGCCACCCAGGGTCAGCAGGCTCCGAGCGCCGCGCCGAAAAAGAAGTAGGCCGACGGGTAACGCTGGGGCGTCCGATCTGTCCGATGTACGACCTCACACCCTCTCCCTTGGAAGAGGGTGTGGCGTCCGGCCAACCTGGCTGGAGAAGGCCGGCCTTTGCGATCGGCGGGATCATCCTGGCCCGGTAGACCGACCGGGTCAACGCGCCGGCAATCGTGTCAGTGGGGTTGGACGCGGGGGCGATAGGCCCCATTCTTTTGTCGGGAGAACATCTCGCCGAGCTGCGGATGACGCAGTGGCGTGCTGGAGTTGTCCGGCATCAAGTTCTGCTCCGAGACGTACGCCACGTACTCGGTTTCGGCATTCTCGGCGAGCAGATGGTAGAACGGCTGGTCTTTGCGTGGCCGGATCTCCTGCGGGATCGACTGCCACCACTCCTCGGTCGAGTTGAACACTGGATCGACGTCGAAGATGATTCCGCGGAAGGGATAGAAGCGGTGGCGCACGACCTGACCCAGGCGAAACTTCGCCTTTGGCATGCTGTTGCCGCGCGATCTGGCTTTAGGCCGCTGCTTCATCGCCAAGATATCGCCAAACGAGGCAAGTGCTGTCAACACATGCCTATTGCGTAGGCGCCACAAGATCGTTTCAGGTACGGCCTGATTGCGCCGCGATCAAAATCCGTAGAGGGCCGCGCGCTCAGGATCCTTGCTCGCAACCAGGCGCGCCAGGTCGACGATGACCTTGGCCTGCTTCCACGTCGCGTCGTCCTGAAACTTGCCGTCGACGATGGCAGCCCCGGTTCCATCAGGCATGGCGGCGACGATCTTCTTGGCGAAAGCCACCTCGTCGGGCTCGGGGCTGAAGACGCGCTTCGCAATCTCGATCTGGGAGGGATGCAGCGACCAGGCGCCGAGGCAGCCCTGGAGAAAAGCGTTGCGGAACTGGGCCTCGCACGCGGCGGGATCGGAAAAATCTCCAAATGGCCCATAGAACGGCTTCAACCCATGCGCGAGACAGGCGTCGACCATCTTCTGCACGGTGTAGTGCCACAGGTCCTGCTGGAAGAAGGCCCGTTCGCCGCCGCCTGCGTCAGCCAGCACGCCGTAGCCGGGGTGTCCGCCCCCGACGCGCGTTGTCTTCATCCCGCGCGATGCGGCGAGATCCGCCGGCCCGAGGCTCATGCCGTGCATGCGTGGTGATGCCGCGGCAATCGCTTCGACATTGTTGACGCCCTCCGCCGTCTCGAGGATGGCATGGATGAGAATAGGCTTGCCGATCCGATGCTTCGCCTCGAGCTGCGCCAGCAGCTGATCGAGATAGTGGATGTCCCAAGGCCCTTCGACCTTGGGCAGCATGATGACGTCGAGCTTGGCGCCCACTGCCGGCACGATCTCCAGGATGTCATCCAGTGCCCAAGGCGAGTTGAGACAATTGATGCGGGTCCACAGTCCCGTGCTGCCGAACGTGTTGGCTTCGGCAAGCTCGATGAACCCCCGCCGTGCGGCAGTTTTCTGATCCGCGGGGATGGCATCCTCGAGGTTGCCGAGGACCACATCAACCTCGCCAATGATCTGCGGAATGCGCGCACGGATCTTCTCCACGTGCGGCGGAATGAAATGGATCATCCGCTCGAGCCTGACGGGAAGCTGGCGCAAAGGCGCAGGCGCTCCAGTCGCCAGGGGAGCGTAGAATTTGGCAGGGGTGCGGTTCGCGTTCATGGCCTTATCGTGTCACGGTTCCAAGGGGGAGGATGCATCATTATCGGGCAAGAGGTCACCCCAGCCTAGGCGCCTTGCCGCCTTCCAGAGGGCCTTGTCTCGACGCGAGATGGAGCACTCGACGAGGCCCGAGGGGGTGCACAAGCGGAACTCTATTCCAATCTTGCTCGCGTGCGGCTGCGCCACGATGCGCGCCCCGGCACCCGGGAGCTCAGACCCGCGCTGAACCGCGAGATAGCTGAACTTCTCGTCCTCGAACGGTGCATCTGCGCCTTTGGCCAACCGATGGTCGCGCGAGCGGGCAAGCCGCACTGAGAAATGACACCAGTCCGGCGCGACGATCGGACAGGCGCGAGCATGTGGACACGGCGCAACCGGCACAGCCTCGAGCTTCAAGAGCTCGTCCCGAGCCATGTGAATGCGCGCAAATCCGGCCGGCGTACCCGGCTCGATCAGCACGACAACTCGGCGGGATTTTGCTAGCGCGATTCGCGCCAGAGCACGCGCTGCAGGCTCCGGCAGCTCGACGCCGACATAGCTGGCAATAACGAGATCTGCCGCCGGCCAGTCCTGACGTGGCGCCGTCAGATCGTCGGAGAGAAGCAGCGCTGATGCAAGCGCGGGATTGCCGCTGGTATCGAGTATTGCCTTGGCCAAGCCGCGGAATTGTGCGTTTCGCTCCACGATGGTAATGCGTTCGATGCTTGGCCACAGCTCGAGCGCGGCAAAGCTTGCCGTGCCCGGGCCGCCGCCGAGATCGAGCACGCTCTTCGGATAAAAGTCGGGGGTCCGCTCCGACATCTCTGCGAGCGCCGTTGCCGTCGCCGCGTACGTGGCCGGCATGCGTGCCACGGCGTAAGCGAGAGCATCCTGCGGCGTCGCGATGACGGCTTGCGACGCACTGGCAGCGCGGTAGCTAGTGGACAGCTGCGCCGCGCGGCGTGCGAGCTCGCGGCGCGACACGCCATATAGCTGGGCCTCGAGGCCGGCCTTGATCTGCTGCGGCAATTCCATCGTCGGACCTTGAAGCGAGCGAACCGCTGAAGGTGGGGCGTGCTGTGGTCAGTCTTTGACCCAGCGCGTGTTCCACCACATCCACTGCTCCGGCGTCTCCCGGATCCACGCCTCGAACTGCGCGAAGATGGCCGCCGTCAGCGCCCGTGTGTCTTCAGTCCGGTCGGCCGACTTCGGCACCTGCAGCTCTTCAATGTCCAAGCGGAAACGAGAGCTGCGTCCGAGTCTCACGCAGCGGCCCACCCAGACGCGGGCATCGACGTGACGCGCGATCATCGCCGGGACCGGTGTGAAGCGCGCCCGCCGCCCGAAGAATGGAATCACGACGCCGCGACGGTCATTGTGGTCGCACACGAAACCCATGCAGCCGCCACGGCGCACATGATCAATCATCAGCCGCGCGGTGCGATGTCCGCCTTTGCCTTCATCCGTTTCCTCGCCCTTTCCAAACAGACCGCCGGGATAGAGGCGCAGGCGCTGGTGCCGCAGCAGCCGGTCCACCAACGGATTGGCCAATGGGCGATAGACGCCGGCGGGGTAGCGTCCGAAGTGCAGCAACGGCCAGATCGCGAGCTCCCAATTGCCCATGTGCAACGTGACGCCGACGGAGGGACCCGGCTCCGACATGCGCGGCGCCCAAAGCTCACTTTGCGCGATCTCGAGCCTGTCGGGCTCTTGCAGAATCCGGTCCATAAGCACGGTCTCGGCCATGACCCGGCCCATGTTCGCCCACATGAGACGTGCGATCCTGTTGCGCTCATCGGCGGTTTTGTCGGGAAACGCCACGGCGAGGTTCTCCAGCGCGCGGCGGTGCTGGCGCAGCCACGGGCCGACCCACCGCCACAGTACGGCAGCACCTTCCACGGCCCATTGCAGCGGCAGCAGGCGCAGCAGCCGCGCCAGCGCGCGGAGCAGCAGATACTCCGGCCAGTGCTTCAGCTGCGTCTGTCCGCTTGCCGCTTTGGCAAAACCTCGTGTCATGCCCAGCGTCGGTTCGACCACATCCACTGCTCCGGCGCCTCGCGGATCCAAGCCTCGAACTGCTTTTGCATCTCCGCCGTCGTCCATTTCACGTCGTCGGCGGCGTTGGCGCTGCGCGGAACCTTGAGCTCTTTGATCTCGATGCGAAACCGGCTTGCGGCACCGACCCGCAGACAGCGCGCCATCCATATGCGCGCGCCCACGCGCCGCGCGATCATGGCAGGGATGGTCACCGATTTCGCCGGCGTACCGAAGAATGGTACGGGCAGTCCTTGCTTGTCGTAAAGGTCGCAAACGAGGCCGAGCCGCCCGCCCTTGCGGACATAGTCCATGATGAGCCGGGCAGTTCTCTGGCCTTCCTCCCGGCTTCCATCCACCTTGCCTTTTCCAAGCAGGCCGCCGGGATAGAGATCGCGGCGCTGGTTTCGCAGATAGCGGTCAACGTAAGGGTTCTTTACGGTGCGATAGACGGCGGCGGGGTTCGCCTTGGCGACCGTCAGCGGCCAGATGGCGAGCTCCCAGTTGCCCATGTGGAGTGAAACGCCGATCGCGGGACCGAGCTTGTCCTTGTAGCGCTCGAAGACGGCCCGGTTCACGATCTCCAGTCGATCACTGTCCCTGATCAGTCGATCGATCTGCATGGTCTCGGCCATCACCCGGCCGAGGTTCTCCCACATGGCGAGTGCGATCGCCTCGCGCTCCTCAGCTGACTTCTCGGGAAACGCAATGGCCAGGTTCTCGAGCGCTCGTCGGTGCCGCCGCTGCCACGGGGCAACGACGCGCCAGAGCCATGCCGAGACGGCGACGGCCGTGTCGAGCGGCATGGCCCGCACGATGCCGGCCAGCAACCTGAGGCCCGCGTATTCGAGCCTGTGGCGCAGATCGAGAAAGCTTACCATGTTGGTCGCACGCGCAGGCCTTTTCTCTCAGCTCAGTATCGTCGCTGCCGCAGGCGGACTCCCTCTTTTTTCAGCCGTCTTGCGTCAAGCACTCATGCCGCCGCAGCACGCATCACGAGCTCGGCGATCTTGATCATATCTCCGCAGACTCCATGAGGCGTGGAAGTCTGAGAGACGGTTGCATGCCCTCGCGCATCACCAGCTGTCGCAGCCACGGCAGGGAGCCGATCATTTGCAGACCGGCCACCCGCGCCAGGTGGAAGGGCTCGAATCCCGAGAGCAGGGAGCGATTGAGAAGATCCACCGGAAGGGTCCTCGACAGCACATCTGCGCGTCGTCGCTCATCGTAGCGACTGAGCGCCTGCTCGCCCCAGGGATCATCACCGGCCGCTCTCGCGCTCGCACCTTCCTCTGCCAGGGTGGCAGCGTCACGAAACCCGAGATTCAGGCCTTGCGCGCCGATGGGGGGCAGCACGTGGCCGGCCTCCCCGACGAGTGCAACACGCCGCGCCGCCATGCGCTGCGCTGTGAGGCCGGACAGCGGGAAGCTGGCGCGCGGCGCAATGTCGCAAACGGTGCCGAGCAATCCCTGCAGGCGCTCCTCGAGCTCGCGCGCAAAGGCATCCGGTGCCAGGCGCATCAGCCGATCCGCCTCGGCGGGCTGCTCCACCCAAACGAGGCTCGACGCATGGCCGGGCAGCGGCACGGTCGTCAACGGACCCGCAGTCCGGTGAAACTCGGTGGAAATGCCGTCATGCGAACGGCTGTGCTGAAAGCGCGTCACGACGGCGCATTGGGGATAGCTCCACGTATCGACGGCGATGCCCGCGCCTGCACGCGTTGCCGAGTTTCGGCCATCGGCCGCGACTGCTAGGCCGCCATCGATCTTCGCGCCGGATGCAAGCTGCAGCGCGACGTGCTCGCCGCTCCATTCGACGCCGCAAACCATGCCAGTGATGACGCTGATCCGCGGCTCGGCGCGCACGCATGCAAGCAGTCCTGCAATCAGGTCCGCGTTGTCCACATTGTATCCGAAGACATCGAGACCGAGCTCGCCTGCCGCAAACAACGTCTCCGGTGCATGCAGCAAGCCGCCGATGTCGTCGATCAGCCTCAGACCGCACAAGGGCGCGGCGCGGGGCTGCAGATGTGGCCAGATACCGAGATTGCGCAGCAAGCTCACGCTGCCTGCAAAAAGGGCAGTGGTGCGCGGATCTGGCACTGCCTCGTCGACGCGCGGACCAATGATGCGCACGTCAAAGCCTTCGCGGGCGAGCGCCAGGGCCGTGATAAGGCCCGCCGGTCCCGCGCCGGCGACGACGCAATCTGCTCGCTCAGACGACATCACCAGCAACCCTTGGAGGCGTGCAAAAGCAAGTCGCTGTTCTCATGTCCGTGGACGTATGCTCGGTCGGTCACTGGCATGCGTTGCTGCGTGGCAACAGAGCGCGTCGCCCTCGCGTCAGCACGTTTCCGCACAGCGCCGCGATCGCACTACTAAGCTGTTGGTCTTCGCGGAGGATCGCCTCGAGGCCAGGCCCTCGCTGCTGTCGCGTCCCGCGGCGAGCAGATTGACTCGGAAGTTTCCAAAACATGAATCTCCGATCGCCGCCGCGAGCGACGAATGCGGCGTCTGCGCTGAATTTATGGCGAATCGATGAATGTTGCGGAGGTGCCACAAGTGAACCTCAAAGCGTGGATGTTCCGGCCTTTCTGCTTTACCGGGCATTCGCGTACGGGATAAGCCTAGCGAACCGAAAGGGGTCGATGGCCGCATCAGGCAATCGCAAGGGCTCGATCGGCCACCGACGGTCTCCAGAGTCAATAGTGGCTTGGGGTAGCGTTAGTCCAGGAGAAGTAAGAATGTATGGGGGACTGCTGAAAACGGCTAGCGCAGCGGCCATTCTCGCCGCAGCTGGTTGGTTCGGCGCCGGCTCTGCCAAGGCTGCTGACCTTGGCGGCGATTGCTGCGCTGACCTGGAGGAGCGGGTAGCCGAGCTCGAGGCTACGACGGTCCGCAAGGGCAACCGCAAAGTCTCGGTGACGCTGTCGGGCTTCGTGGGCCACAATGTGATGTTCTGGGACGATGGCACTCAGAACGACGTGTACATCGGTGACGGCGGCAACTATTTCTCGCGCTTCCGCTTCGTTGGATCCGCGAAGATCAGCCCGACGGTGACGGCCGGCTTCTTGTACGAGTTCGGCATCGACAACAACCGCATCGGCAACATGAACCAGGGCAACGGTGGTGACGATCTCGACGGCACCACCGCGGCTGGCACGAGTGGCCGTACGGACGTCCTGCGCGACTCGACCGTTTGGCTGCAGCACAGCCAGCTCGGCAAGATCAAGGTCGGCCATGGCTCGACGGCGACGGACAACCTGGTGCTGATCGACCTCGGCGGCATGGCGGGTGCGGGTACACCGGACCTCGGCCTGTACATGGGCTCGTTCCGCTTCCGCAACGCTGCTGGCGTGCTCGGGAATAGCAGCCAGACCTGGCAGAAGGCCCTGGCTGGACACGAGTCGTTCGATACAAGCCGGCGCAATCACGTTCTGTACGAGACGCCGACCATCATGGGCTTCAACGTCCAGGCGGCCGTTGCCGAGGACAACTACTGGGACGTGGCCCTGCGCTACGCCGGTGAGTTCGCGGGCTTCCGGCTGGCCTTCGGCATCGGCTATCAGGAGGACAGTGAGTTCAATTCGCCGGGCCAGTCGGGCACGCCGGCTGGTGGATTGACGGCTGGGTTGAACAGCATCATCTGCACCGACACCTGCGATGCCAAGACGCAGGAGCTCAAGGGGTCGGCCTCGATCCTCCACGTCGCCAGCGGTCTGTGGCTCACGGGTGCAGGCGGTCAGCGTCAGGTTGACGGCGCGGGCAGCGCCGGCGTTCCGGACTTGACCTTCTGGTACCTGGCCGGCGGTATCCGCAAGAACTTCTTCGGGTTCGGTGATACCGTGCTGTTCGGCGAGTACTACGAGTCCAAGGGTGGCTTGGCGAACGCTGCCTTCTTGACCAACACGGCTAGCGGCCTCGCTGGTGGAGATACCAGCAGCAAGGCTACGGAGTGGGGTCTCGGCATCAACCAGTACATCGACGCCGCGGCTATGGAAGTGTTCGTCACCTACAAGCACTTCTCGCTGGATGCCAACTTGGACACGCTGGGTAGCTCTGAGGACTTCCAGGCTGTCATCGCCGGCGCCAGGGTCAACTTCTGATCGACTGGGTCGTCCAGAGCTGAGCTTTTCGGAGAGGCCGCCTGCGGGCGGCCTCTTTGCGTTGATAGTCATGGACCAGGCGAATCGAGCATCTGCCGAGTCGCGCGCGTGCCGACGGGGCGTAGCGGTCCAACATTGTGTGGATTATTACGTCCGGCGCGCGGCAGAATGAAACAAGAACGCGCCCTGTATTAGTTGCTGTATGGCCACGCGTGCGCCGTTTCCGGCACTCTATCGTGTACGGGTGTTTGCTCACGGAGGCCTGCTCGACTATTGATCATTTAAGTCGAGTCGTGCGGCAAGACCCTATCGGGTCGTCTTTTCACCGCTGTGCTGCGTAAAGGGTTCCGACCCAAGCCAGTGGTAAGCGCAGGAAGCAAGCCCGGCGCTCAACGCCCACCGCCGCACTCCTGTATCAGCGTTCGTAACTGTCGCGTCAGCGTCAATCGCGTCTGGCCGAGACGGCGTGCGCTTCACGCGCGTGCGTGCGGTCCCGCCCAGACACGAAGCAGCGCCGGGCTGCGCGTGCTGCTTCTTGCAATAACGGAACTGAAACGGAGATCGATATGATTGGGGGATTGTTGAGGACGACCAGTCACGTCGCCATCGCCGCCGCGGCAGTTGCGATTGCGGGCTCATTTGCGCCTGCAAAAGCGGCTGACCTCGGGGGTAATTGCTGCGCTGACTTGGAAGAGCGGGTGGCCGAGCTCGAGGCTACGACGGTCCGCAAGGGCAACCGCAAAGTCTCGGTGACGCTGTCGGGCTTCGTCGGCCACAACGTGTTGTGGTGGGACGACGGCACCCAGAACGACGTGTACATCGGTGACGGCGGCAACTACTTCTCGCGCTTCCGCTTCCGTGGCGAGGCCAAGATCACGCCCGAGGTGACAGCCGGGTTCTTGTACGAGTTCGGCATCGACAACAACCGCATCGGCAACATGAACCAGGGCAACGGTGGTGACGATCTCGACGGCACCACCGCGGCTGGCACGAGTGGCCGTACGGACGTGCTGCGCGATCAGACCGTTTGGATGCGTCACAATCGGCTGGGCATGATCAAGATCGGCCATGGCTCGACGGCGACGGACAACCTGGTGCTGATCGACCTCGGCGGCATGGCGGGTGCTGGCACGCCGGACCTCGGCCTCTACATGGGAGCGTTCCGCTTCCGCAGTAACGCAGGCCTGCTCGGCAATACCAGCCAAACCTGGCAGAGGGCGCTGGCCGGTCACGAGTCGTTCGATACGAGCCGGCGCAATCATATTCTGTATGAGACGCCAACGATCATGGGCTTCAGCGTCCAGACGGCGGTCGCTGAGGACAACTACTGGGATGTCGCCCTCCGCTACGCGGGCGAGCATCACGGGTTCCGCGTGGCCTTCGGCATCGGCTACCAGGAGGACAGCGAGTTCAATTCGCCAGGCCAGTCGGGCACGCCCGCTGGTGGACTGACGGCTGGGTTGAACAGCATCATTTGCGTCGACAGGTGCGATGCCAAGACGCAGGAGCTCAAGGGGTCGGCCTCGGTACTGCACGTCGCCAGCGGTCTGTTTCTGACTGGCGCTGGCGGCTCGCGCGCGGCTGATGGCGAGGGTAGCGCCGGCGTCCCGGACCTCACCTTCTGGTATCTGGCCGGTGGTCTTCGCAGGAACTTCTTCGGCATTGGTGATACCGTGCTGTTCGGCGAGTACTACAATTCCAGGGGCGGTCTGGAGAGCGCAGCGTTCTTCACCAATACCGCCAGTGGTCTCGATATCGGCTCGCAACGCAGCGAGGTTAATGAGTGGGGTCTCGGCATCAACCAGTTCATTGACGCCGCGGCTATGGAAGTGTTCGTCACCTACAAGCATTTCGAGCTTGATGGAACTCTGACGACGCTCGGCAACTCTGACGACTTCAACGCCGTCATTGCTGGCGCTAGGGTCAACTTCTGAGCCACAGCCCACGCACGACTCACGGGAAAGGCCGCCAGGTTTGGCGGCCTTTTTCTTTGCGCGCTCAGTGCTGCAGCGTTGCAGAATGGCCATATGGCGGATTGATCACAGATTACGTGGAAGTGGATGGAATGCGCCTGGGCCTGTGGAAACCGCCTTGTTTTTGGACCGGCGAACCGGCAGATTCCGCACGCTGAGGGCACGTTACAGACTGCGGGGTCGACAGGATGAAGCCGTTGCGGTGGTTACTGGCCAGTGCCGCTCTATTACTAAGCGGCTCCGGGGCCTGGGCATTCGAGGAGACAAAGGGCGGTGTTGCTCCCGGGCAGCAGGTGACACCTCGCGCGGCTCCGGCGGGCAAGGGCCAGCTCGATCTTGGGACCACCGAGGCCCCAGTGGGCAAGTCGGGGGGGACCGAGGTCCGCATCCCCGGTCTGGGAAAACTCGGCGTGCTGCCGAAGCTCGATTTCGGCCTCGAGCTCCTTTATGGGGTCAGCGAGGACAAGAAGGGGATCGAGGAAGAGAAGGGCCGTCCGGACGGTTCCGAGGAAGGCGTGCAGATCCGCGGCTCGATCAAGCACCGGTTCTAAGTGCGCTTTGGGCTGTGCCGAAAGGGCCCGGCAGGTTATGGGAGCGCTTCGGCGCTCCTTTTGCTTTTCAGTGGACCCATGAGCTGTCGCAGCGAGCAGGAGGCCTCCGCGAGCCGTAGGTGGCAGCGGCTTGCGGCCATGGCTGTGCACACATTCACGGCGACGGGTGCGGTGTGCGCGTTGCTGGCCACGCGGTCCGTGTGGTTGGGAGACTGGGAGGGCGTGTTTCTTTGGCTTGGTGTGGCGTTGGTCGTCGATGGCTTGGATGGTGCGCTTGCTCGCCTCGCGGATGTGAACCGGCACCTGCCTCGAATTTCAGGAGATCGATTGGACCAGGTTGTCGACTATTTGACGTATGTGTTTGTGCCGGTCCTGACGTTGCTGCATGCGGGGTTCCTGCGCGGGTGGAGCGGTCTGCTGCTGGGATGGCTGATCCTTCTATCCTCGCTGTTCCACTTTTCTGATCTCGATAACAAGGCAGAGGATCACAGCTTCGTCGGCTTTCCCGCGCTCTGGAACATCGTGGCGTTCTATGCCTTCGCGTTCAGCTTGCCGAACTGGTTGCTCGCTTTCATCATACTGATCTGCGCTGCGCTCACGTTCGTGCCGATGCGGTGGGCGCACCCGTTGCGCGTTGTCGCCCTTCGCCGGATCACCCTGCCGCTGACCGTGGTCTGGATGCTGGCCGCCACGTGGACGATCTGGCGCGGCTTTCCTGCGGATGCGTGGGCGAAGCTCGTGCTTGCGGTGGCCGCGCTCTACGTCGTGGCATTGGCTGTCGCGCGGCCGTGGTATCCGGGTGGCGGCAAGGCCGCGCCTTGAGCGAGGTCGTTGCCGCTAACCGTGCCGTGCCGCGAACGCAAGTTTCTCAGGACGCCGGTGCCTTCGAGTAGTCGGCATCCGACACAGGCTCGAGCCACGCGGTGCCTTCGCCCTTATCGTTCGTCTCCGACATCGCCAGGTGCGCGAAGAGGTGGCCAGGTGCAGCGCCGTGCCAGTGGCGCGCGTTCGGCGGGATGATCACGGTATCGCCGGGGAACAGCGCCACGACCGCCTCGCCCTCCTGCTGATAGCGTCCCTCGCCCGATAGCACGTGCAGAACTTGGCCGACCGGATGTGTGTGCCAGTTGGTCCGCGCACCTGGTGTGAATGTGACGCGCGTCGCCCGCATGCGGGACGGCTTTGCGCCGACGACGACCTCATCCATCCAAACAATGCCCGTGAAGTTGGCGGCTGGCGCCTGACGCGTGGGTCGCGCGCCTGCTCTCAATACCGGCATGTCTTGAACCTCCTGATCGGTTGAGCTCGGTTGTTAGGGTGGACTTGATGCCATTAGCCCTGGCTCGCTCTCGAGTAGTCGCCGTCGGCTGCGGAAAGTTTGCGCGGGGAGATGCTAGTTCACTGAAGGGCAACGCGCCATCATCGCAGGCCCGCCGCGCCGCAAAGCTACCCCGCAGCGAGGTCTCAGCATTTTGATGCAGGTGGAGCACTCATCGCTCGCCGGGGAAGGCGCAATGCACCGGGATCCTTTCCCCCTTGCCCATTGGTTGCGCTTATGCGGCTGCCCTCTCGGCAAGATTTGACCGGCATGCGAGCCATGTCATGTGCAATGCGCGGCTGACGCCGCACCTTGAGACGGGCGGCCAAGCGTCGCCGCGGGGCCCGACGGGCGCCTAGCGACTGGTTCGACCACACCCCTGTGCTGTGTCGCTTGCCGCCGACTTTCCCCGAGCTTCGACCAGAGGTGCCCGCGGCATTTCCCGGCTTGCAGCGAGGCGCATTGACTCCCCGTACTGTTGAAAGTATGGATGTCGCATGACGAATGTCGACAATCCAGAATCGTTTGGCTTCCAGCCTTTCGCGAGCCGCACTCTGTCGGACCTCGCGTTCGTTACGATTGAGAGGGCGATCGTGACGGGTCAGATCGCGCCGGGCTCCAAGATCAGTGAAGCGGAACTGGCCAAGTCGTTTGGCATCAGCCGCGGCTCGCTGCGGGAAGCCTTGCGGCGTCTCGAAGGGCGCAAATTGATCGAGCGCATCCCGCACGTGGGCGTGCGCGTCATACGCTTAGACATACGCCAGGTTTTAGACGCTTTCCACGTGCGCGAGGTGCTCGAGGGGATGGCGTGTGGCTTGGCCGCTCAGCGCATGAGCGACAGCGACCTCGACGAGCTGCAGCGCATTCTCGCAAGTCACCGTGATAGCAAGCCCGTGCAGCGGGGAGACGCGTATTTTCAAGATGCCGGAGACTTCGACTTTCACTACCGCATTGCTTTGGGCAGCCGGAACGACACGCTGCGTGAGCTTTTGTGTGAAGATCTCTATTACCCGTTGCGTGTGTACCGCTACCAATCCGGGACGGTGCCGGGCCGCGCGCAAGAGGCGTTCAAGCAGCATTCCGAGATCCTGGCGGCCCTCCGAGCGAGAGATTCCGATCAAGCCGAGCGCCTGATGCGCCAGCATATCGCCGAGGCGCGATCGATCCTGCAGTCGACTTGGGCGATGGAGGAGCACAAGGCCGCGAGCAATGCTGCTGACACTGCCGGCAAACTGGCCGCGACGGCAGAGTTGCCCAAATGACGACTGCGGATGCGACAATGCAAGCGGGTCGTTTCGAGTTCATTCGCGTGGAGCAAGTGGGCGCGGTTGCGTGCATCTTGCTCAATCGCCCTCAGGCGAGGAACGCGTTGAACGAGTCCATCCGCGCGGAGCTGAGGGCAAGTTTCTCTGAGGCAGAAGCAAATCCCAGCGTCCGCGCAGTCTTTGTGGCGGGCGAGGGCGAGAGCTTCTGTGCCGGCGCGGACATCAAGGAGCTGGAGGCTCGGACCGCCCTCGGCTCCAGCTGGGCTGCTGATCGGCTCGACACGCTCGTCGAGAGCATGAGTAAACCCGTCGTCGGTGCCTTGCACGGCTACACGCTCGGCGGGGGGTTGGAGCTCGCCCTATCTTTTGCCGTGCGCATCGGGGCCGACAATCTCAAGGCGGGATTTCCCGAGATCAAGCTTGGCGTGTTTCCGGCGCTGGGTGGAACGCAGCGTTTGCCGCGATTGGTTGGAGAGGGCCGCGCAATCGAGCTCATGCTGACGGGCAGGATCGTGGACGCAAATGAGGCCTTGCGACTTGGACTTGTGACTGAAGTCGTGCCTGCCGAGAATTTGCGGCAGTACGCCCTGGATTTCGCGCGGCGGCTGGCTGCGGGCCCGCCCGTTGCCACACGCGTGATCATCGAGGCTGCGCGGCGCGCCGGTGATCTCGGAAGGTCGGAAGGTCTCGATTACGAGCGCCGCTTGTTCGGCATCGTGTGTGCCACGAGCGACAAACAAGAAGGTGTGCGGGCTTGGCTTGAAAAGCGGCCCCCGAAGTTCACGGGCAATTAGCTAACCAAACTTCAAGAATGGCGGGAGGAATGCAAGTCTCACGTGGCGATCCAGCAATCAGCATCGATCAAGTCGGCAAGATTTTTACCCGGCGGGGCGGTGGCGATGTGCACGCCGTCAAAGACGTCAATGTGGCGGTTTCGGAAGGCGAGTTCGTATGTATCGTCGGCCCCAGTGGATGTGGCAAGTCCACGCTGCTGAAGCTGCTGGCTGGATTGGTGACCCCCACAAGCGGCCGGATCACGTTTCGCAATGCGGAGATCGTCAGTCCAAGACGTGATGTCGGGATCGTATTCCAATCGCCGGTTTTGCTGCCCTGGCGGACTGCGTTGCAGAACGTTCTCCTTCCCATTCAGATCTACAAGCTCCAGGAGGGGAAGGCCCGCCAACGCGCTGAAAGACTGTTTGAACTGGTGGGTCTGAAGGGTTTCGAGGGGAGCTACCCGCACGAGCTCTCCGGCGGCATGCAACAGCGCGTTGCGATTGCCCGCGCGCTGATCCACGACCCGGACATGCTGCTCATGGACGAGCCGTTCGGTGCGCTTGATGCGATGACCCGGCAGATCATGAATCTCGAGCTGACCCGGATCTGGGAGGCGCAGAAGAAGACCGTTGTCCTGATCACGCATGATATTTCGGAAGCAATCTTTCTTGCTGATCGAGTCCTGGTGATGTCCGCGCGGCCCGGCACCATTCTCGAGACGATTCATGTGGACGTGCCGCGCCCGCGTCGGTTGTCCGTTGTTGCGTCCCCGCAGTTCGGCGCGCACGTCAGTCGTATTCAGCAGCTACTTGGGCTCGATGAATTCGCCCATGCCCACGTTTAGCCCGGGGAGCTGATATGCAACGTGCCAACGAGCAAGTCCTTCCTGCAGGCAGCATGGATCGCGCAGAGCCAGCTCTGCCTCGCGCGCTTCGAGCCGGAGGACTGATTGCGTTCTACCTTGCGCTGGTCGCCGCGTGGGAGGTGCTTTTCCCGATCTTTGGCGTGCCGGCCTACATCGTTCCTGTTCCCTCGATGATCCTCAAGTCGCTCCATAACGGGATCTTCGTCGGGCACTATCTGCAGGACTTAGGGATCACGCTGACTGAAATGCTGTCGGGATTTGGCATTGCAGTTGTGCTTGGTGTGTCGATCGGCGCCCTCATTGTCGAATTCCAGTTCGTCGAGAAGGTCATCTATCCCCTCATCGTCGCTCTTCAAAGCTTGCCGAAGATCGCGCTTGCGCCGCTCATTCTCATTTGGGTGGGCTTCGGCATCGAGTCGAAGATCACCATGGCCGCGTTGGTTGCGTTCTTTCCCATGCTGGTCAACACGATCAGCGGCCTGCGCGCATACGATCACGACATGCACGAGTTGTTCCGCAGCCTGTCGGCGAGCCGGTGGCAAAGGCTCTGGCACCTCAAGGTCCCGAGCGCCCTTCCGTTCATCATCGCGGGACTGGATGTCAGCTTCATCTTTGCGCTGCTCGGCGCGATCGTCGGCGAATTCGTCGGCTCCTCGGCGGGCCTCGGTTACGCGATTGTTCAGCTGCAATACCAGTTCGACACGGCCGGCGTATTCGCCATCCTCGTTCTCCTCGCCGTCATCGGCGTAACTGGGCACACCATCATCGGCTGGTTGGGAAGACGCGCGGCCTTCTGGCAGGCATCCGGTTCGCGCGATAGGCGCTAGCATCCTAGAAAATCGTGGGAGAAAAGAATGATACTAGCTCGCGCATTAAGGCTTGCGCTCGGCATGCTCGCGGCCGGACTGGTGACAGCGCAGCTGAGCGTGCCCGCCCTGGCGCAGACGCCCAAGCGCGTGCAGCTCGCTTACGGGGTTACCGGCGTCGATCCCAGCACCGCACCGTGGCTTTCCGCCGCAAAAACAGGCGGCTTCTGGCAGGAAGAAGGTCTCGACGTTCAGGTCACCGGCTTTAACGGCGCCGGCCCTGCGCTTCAGCTTCTCGCCAATGGCCAGGTCGATGCCGTCTTCACCGGCACGCCAGACATGATGCGCCTCCGCGAGGAGGGAATGCGCATTATCACCGTCGCCAACGCTTATGACAGCAATCACATCTATCCGGTGGTTCTCGATTCCAGCTCCATTCGCACCATCCAGGACTTTCGCGGCAAGCGCATGGGTATCCAGACCATGACGGGATCGATTGCGCTCTGGACGAAAGTTCTTCTCCAGGCCAACGGTCTCAAGATGGAAGATCTCTCCACCGTGATCCCGGTGGGCACAGGATCGCCCGCCCTGCACGCGCTACGCAGTGGACAGATCGATATCCTCACGGAGTGGCATGGTCACTATGCACTCCTGGAGACGCAGTTCGGCCTCAAGTTCCGCAAGTTCGACGATGACCCCTCTCTTGGGCAGAACTCATTTGTCCAGGCCTTCTTCGTTCGCGAGGAGACAGCCGAGAAGGATCCGCAGATGGTCCTCGGTCTCCTGCGGGGCATTGCAAAGGGAATTATTTTCGCACGCGAAAACCCCGAGGCGACCGCGCGCGGTCACTTCGAGCAGCAGCCGCGGACGCGCCCAACAAACGTCCCGCTGGACGAGGCCGTTCAGGCCGCGGGTAAGGTCATCCGCGAGAACGTCAAGCTTTCGCTCAAGACGACCGCCGACAGAAATTGGGGTTACGCCACACAGGCGCAGGTGGAGCGTGTGCGCGATGTCCTGCTGGAAGCCGGCATCATCAAGCAGAAGTTGGGCTGGGAGCAGTACTACACACCGCGGTTCGTCAAGGAAATGAACGCCTTCGACGTGGATGCCGTGATCAAGCGCGCAAAAGCTGCGCATTGAATGTCACTGCCCGCCGGAGAACGTGCGCATGAGTTTCGAGCTGACAAAAGAGCAGGCGGCGCTGAAATCGGAGGTTCGCCAGTTCGCAGATTCCGTGCTGAGACCCACAGCCGAAGAGCGGAGTCGTAACTCGGTCTGGGATGTCTCGCTTTGGCAGCAAATCGGCCAACGCAAATGGCCTGGTGTCGTAATCCCAGCCGAGTATGGTGGGATGGGTGCCGGCGCAATGGAGCACGCCATTATCGTCAGCGAGGTTTCGCGCGTCGACGCGAGCCTCGGAGCATCCCTCAACCTTCTCCAACAAACCGTAATGGCGATCTTGTCATTTGCCACAGAGGAGCAGAAGGCGCGGTATCTGCCGCTCCTGGCCACGGGCGAAAGCTTTTCGATCACCGGCATCACCGAAGCCGAATCCGGATCCAAGCTCGAGGATATGCGCACGCAAGCGGTCAAAGACGGCAACGGATGGGTGCTCAACGGCACCAAGACGGAGGTGCATATCCCCGAGCACGTGCAGATCTGCCTCGTCTTCGCGAAGACCTCGACGGGCATCAGTGCGTTTCTGGTTGAGACGGCCAATCCGGGATTTCGAGTTGTCGGAAAGCGCGAGATCGTCGGATTGCGCGGGTTGCCCATGTCTGCCGTCGCCTTCGACGATTGCCATCTGACTGGCGATTGCCTTCTCGGTCGCGAGGGCGGGGCCTATGACGTGTTCTTCAAATCCTTCGACCTCACCCGCATCGGCAACGCTGCAAAGTGCATCGGTATCGCCGAAGGGGCGTTGGACGAGGCAATTGCCTACGCGCGCAAGCGCAAAGTCGGCGATAACGTCGTTACCGATTTCCAGGGCATCCGCTGGCAGATTGCCGATCTCGATACGAAAATCGAGGGAGCGAAGCTGCTCATGCAAAAGGCGGCCGAGGAATATCAAAGGACTGGCCGCAGCACGGCGAACTCAGCGCGCGCCAAGTTGCTGGCAAGCACCGCGGCGATGGATGCCACCGTCGTTGCTCTGCAGATCACAGGCAGCCATGGCTGCTTCTCCGAGTTCCCGTTCGCTCGCTACATGATGGACGCGAAAGTATCCCAGATCACCGGTGGCACCATCGAGATCCTGCGCAACACCATTGCGCGCGATCGCCTCGGAAAAGTCACTGCGCCGACGTTTTGAGGGTTGATTTGATGAGTGGTCCAGTCGGTGTCTGCCTGCGTCCCGAGTACGACGACTATTCACTCGACCGCATGGGCGAGTATGCCAAGACCGCCGAGAGGAATGGCTTTCATTCCGTGTGGCTGGCGGAAAGCTGGGGTCTCGACGCAATCGCGCTGTTGAGCCATCTCGGCGCCCTGACCGAGCGGATCAAGCTTGGAACGGCGATCGTCAATGTTTTCAGCCGAACGCCGGCCCTTCTCGCAATGGCGTCGGTGACGGTCAACGACCTCTATCCGGGCCGCTTCATCCTTGGACTGGGGGCGTCGACCAAGGCGCTCGTCGAGGGCTTTCACGGCATGTCGTTCGACAAGCCGGTGACGCGCATGCGAGAGACGGCCGAGATTGTTCGGCAGGCGATGTCGGGTCAGGAGGTTCGATACCGCGGAACGCTTGTCTCTCTGGAAGGCTATCGCCTTCGCGTCAAGCCGCGTGCAACTCCACCTCCGATATATATGGCGGCTCTGTCCCCGGCGAGCATGCGCGTGGTCGCCGAGCACGCCGACGGCTGGTTGCCCTACCTTCTGCCCGTGCGCGGTATTGCCAAGATGGCAGCCGATCTGCGCGAAGGTGCGAAGGCGGCAGGGCGCCCCGAGAATGCCGTCTCCATTGCGCCGATGGTTGTCACAGCGGTTTCTCGCGACGGCGACGAGGCGCGGGATGCTGCGCGCCGCCATATCGGTTTCTACTTGGGCGCGATGGGACCGCACTATCGGGGTTTCGTCGCCGGATTCGGCTTCGAGGATGAAGTCGAGCGCATTCGTGTCGCCTGGGCGGCGAAGCAGCAAGACGCGGCCTATGCCGCAGTGACCGATGAGATGCTGGCAGAGCTGGCCATTGCGGGTACCCCGGTGGAAGCCCGTAGGCAGCTCGATCACATCCGCGCGGCCGGCGCGGACCTGCCGATCCTGTTTTTTCCAGGCGCCTGCACCAATGCCATGGTGGAGCTCGCGATCGAGACCATGGCGTCCACGGAGCCGTCCCGGTGAGTATCGATCGCCTTCTCAAACCCGCATCGGTCGCGATTGTCGGCGCATCGCCCGACCCGAAGAAGATTTCGGGCATGTTGGTCGACTTCCTGCTGCGGAGTGGATTCCCCGGTCGCATCTACCCGGTAAACCCGCGCTACGACGTCATTCGCGAGCTGACGTGCTACGCCTCGGTGGACGCATTGCCGGAGACGGTCGATCTTCTCGTTTGCGTGGTTCCGGTCGCTGTCGCATTCGACTCGATCGTTGCCGCGGCCACGAAGGGCGTACCCTATTGCTTGCTCATGACCGGCGGCTTTGGCGAGGGCCGCAGCGGGGCGATCGGGAACGAGCGCAAAGCGCGCCTCCTCGATATTTGCCGGCAGTCCGGCATGCACGTCGTTGGCCCGAACACAGTGGGAATGGTGAACTTCCTTCACCGTATGCCGCTGACCTTTGCCGACTGGTACGGGCGCGATACGGGCCAGCGCGGCGGCGTTGCTATCGTCACGCACAGCGGAAGCGTCGGCGGTTTGATCTTCTCCTCGCTGCAGATCAACCGCATCGGCGTGGACTATTGGATTGGCCTTGGCAACGAGGCGACGCTGGAGACGGCCGATTTCATCTCCCACTTCAGCGGCGATCCCGGCGTGCACACGATCGTCTGCTTCATGGAAGGCGTCGTAAATGGCCGTAAGTTCATGGCGGCCGCAGAGAAAGCGCGGCGGAACGGCAAGACGGTCGTCGTCCTGAAATCCGGCAAGAGCCCTGAGTCCGTTCGGGCCACACTATCTCACACGACCAAGAACCCGACGTCTGCCGACGTCTATGCCGGGATCTTCCGTCAGGTCGGCGTTGTCGAGGTTTCGTCCCTGGCCGAGCTTGTCTACGTGGTGAAGCTCATCACTGGCGTCAGACGCCAGCCCGGACATCGTGTCGGCATTCTGTCGGCGTCGGGAGGAGCGTGCTCGCTGCTGGCCGACCAGGTCATTGCCTCAGGGCTTGCCGTGCCGGAGCTGCCAGCCGCGCTTCAGGAGAGATTGAATCAAGCGATTCCGGAGTACGGCTCGTCCCGCAACCCCGTGGACTTGTCTGCCGATGTCGTATCGCGACGTGAGATTCTCGACTCCACGCTCTCGGCTATCGATGCAGACGACAGTATCGACGTTTGGATGGTGTTCGGCCGGCCAGTCATCGACCGCTACTACCGTGATCTGGCGGCATTTTCCAAGGCGAGCTCGAAGACGGTGATCGTGTCGTCCGCCGTGCCGCTCGCCCAGGAGGTGCAGGATGCACTGCTGGAAAGTGGTGTGGCGGTCATGGATGACCCGGAGTTGTGCCTGCGCGCTCTTGGAGCTGTGCATCGCGCTGATTTCGCGGTCTCCGTCAAGGCACCACCGCGAGACTGGAACGGATCAGGCGACCTCGGCGTCGCGAGCGCGGCCAGCGCGGCCGATGCCCTGGCCGGCATTGGTGTGGAAAGCACTTCGGCGGCAGCCACCCTGCGCATATCGGTGGAGCAGGACGAGGATTTCGGTCCCATCCTGACGTTGAGCTCTGTCTCCGTTGCGGGACGCTCGAGGCGGCGCGCCGTGCGTGCCTTGCCTGTGGTGCCGGAGGATATCGGCGACATGGTTCGTGACCTCGAAAAGGCCGAGGGCGATCTTGCCGCCATGTCAGACAGCCTTGAGAAGGCTCTGATTGCAGTGGCTGATGCCGCAATGACAAAAGGAGGGCTCGCCGCTCTGGTCGTGGATCTCGCTGTGTCTCACGGACGACTGGTTACGTGCGCGATCCGTTCGAATTCCGAAGCCGGCCCTCGCCAGCTCGTGGGGAGCTGACAATGTCGGTTGCTATCGTCGGCGCTGCGGAGCTGCCGCAGGGGCGGTCCACTCTGCCGACCACCATGGCCTTGCATGAGGAGTTGTGCCGGCGGGCAACCGAGGACGCCGGCATCCGCCTCGAGGATCTGGATCTCATCCTGACAGTCTCGCCGCGGTCGGACCCTTATTTGATCCACGCAACAGCTCTTGCCGAGCATCTTGGCATCCATCCGGCTTTGGCGATGACACTCGAGGCAGGGGGAGCAGCACCCGCAGCGATGGTCGACGTCGCTCGCGGCCTGATCGCCAATGGTACAGCGCAAACGGCATTGGTCGTTGCCGCCGATATGCCGCTGAGCAGCGTGACGCGCGATGCCTACGTGAATACGCTGACGGAGGCGGGTCCGGTCCATCCGGATCTCGAGCGTCCCTTCGGACCGAGCGTGCCCTCGCTCTTTGCGCTCGTGGCGCAGAGCTACATGGATCGGTACGGCGCGACGGCCGATCATTTCGCTGCCGTCGCTTTGCAGAACCGTCGATCGGCACAGCTGCATCCCAACGCGCATATGCGCGAGCCTCTCGACGCCGACGCTTATTACGCAAGCCGGATGATTGCGGACCCGTTGCGTTTGCTTGATTGCGCGCCGGTCTCGGATGGCGGCGGCGCGGTCGTCCTGACGTCCGCGGAGCGCGCCCGCGACCTGCCAGCCAAGGCAGTGCACGTGCTCGGCGCCGGCTTCTCGACGGGACATATGCACCTATCCGCTGCGTCGTCGCTCACAGAGTTCCAGGCGGGCGAAGCTCTGCAACGTGCGCTCGGCCAAGCAGGCTGCAAGCGCGAGGACATCGATCTGGCGCTCGTCTACGACTGCTTCACCATCGCCATGTTGGTGAACCTGGAAGACATGGGCTTCGCCGAAAGAGGGGGAGCAGGGCGCGCATTTCTCGAAGGTCGGTTCGCGTCAGGCAGCCGCGTGCCCGTCAATACCCATGGCGGGTTGCTGTCTCATGGGCATCCCGCCCGGGCGGGCGGAATGGGAAACCTGATCGAGGCTGTCGTGCAGCTCCGCGGGGAAGCTGGCGATCGCCAGAAAGCTGATGCCGCACTTGCCATGGTTCACGGCATGGGCGGAGCCTTTGCCAATCACGGCGTCGTTCTTCTGGGGCGATCATGAAGCATCCCGCACCGCGTCTCGGCAAGGAGTCCGCTCCGCTTTGGAAGGCTGCGCGCGACGGGGTTCTGCAACTTCCCTATTGCGGAGCCTGCCGCGCCTTTCGCTGGCCGGCGCGACGCCGCTGCGTCAATTGCGATGCGACTTTGGAGTGGCGCGAGAGCAGAGGCACCGGCACTGTCGCAACCTACAGCATTGTGCGCCGGGCTGTGGATCCCACCCTCAAGGACGACGCGCCCTACATCGTTGCCTTCGTCGATCTCGATGATGGCGTTCGGATGCTCGCCAACATAGTCGGTGTCTCTCCAGGGGCCGTTCGGGCCGGTCAGCGTGTGCGTTGCCGCTTCGAACCGACGGTGGACCCGGACATGTACGTTCCCGTATTCGAGATCACGCGGGAAGGAGGTTGAATATGGACTACGGCATTCCCGAAGAGTTTCTCGAATTGAAGAATTTGGCGCGGCGGTTCGTCGAGAAGGAGCTGCTGCCCCATGAGAAGAAGGTCGAGCATGATGACGAGTTTCCCGAAGATCTGCGCCGAAATCTGCGGCGCAAGGCTGTTGAAGCCGGGCTCCACGGATTCAACATGCCACAGGATGTCGGTGGACCGGGCCTGCCTTACCTCGCCCAGGTTCTGATCCGCGAAGAGCTGGGAAAGGTGAGCGTTGCGTTGGCGGACGCCGTGGGCCGCCCTCCCAAGGCGCTCCTGTCGTGCCGTGGCGAGCAGCGGGATCGCTTTCTGCTTCCCGCGGTACGGGCCGAGAAGACCTGGGCCTTTGCATTGACGGAGCCGCAAACAGGATCGGATGCGAGGGCGCTCAAGACGCGCGCGGCGCGGGTCGAAGGTGGTTGGAGATTGAACGGCACCAAGCATTTCATCTCTCACGGCAACAACGCGGACTTCGTGATTGTCATTGCCAAAGTGGTTGAGGGCGAACGCGACCAACCGACAGCATTCTTCGTCGAACGCGGTATGCCCGGCTTCACGGTCGGCCGCGTGCACCCCAAAATGGGTTGGCGCGGATATCCTCTCGCTGAAATCGTGTTCGAGGACCTGCTCGTGCCGGACGCGAACAGGCTCGGCGAAGTCGGCGAGGGACTGCGGATCGGGATGGGGCATATCGGCGAAGCGCGCATCGGTGTCGCGGCTCATTGCGTCGGTATGGCGCAAAGGGCGGCTGATTATGCCGCCGAGCACATGAAGGTGCGCACACAATTCGGCCAGCCCATCGGCCGCTTCCAGGGCTTGCAGTGGATGCTGGCCGATATGGCGCTCGAGATCGAGCAGTCGCGCGCACTGGTTTATGCCGCTGCCCGAGCCATGGACACCCGGGGTGATGCGCGCGCGGCTGTGTCGATGGCGAAACTATCGGCTTCCGAGATGGCGAGCCGCGTTGCCGATCGCGCGCTGCAGATCCTCGGGGGTGCCGGTTACATGGCCGAGTCGCCGATCGAGATGATTTATCGCGATGCGCGTGCCTTCCGCCTCGGCGAAGGCACCAGTGAAATCCAGAAGAATCAGATCGCCCGTGCTGTGCTGGGCAAGGAGATGTTCGCTTCATGACCCAAGCCAAAGCCCTCCGTCGGCTGCTTGCCGGGCCGAAGGCCGTCATCGCGCCCGGTGCAGCCAATGCGCTGACCGCGCGCATCATTGAAGAAGCCGGTTTCGACATGCTCATGTTCACCGGTGCAGGTTTTGCGAACTTCGAGTTCGGCGTTCCCGATCTCGGTTTGACGACGATGACCGAGGTGGTCGAGCAGGTCGCACGCATTACCAACGCTGTTGGCATTCCCGTGCTTGCCGATGGCGATACCGGTTACGGCAACGCGCTGAACGTGCAACGGACGGTGCGTGACTTGGAGAGAGCAGGCGCAGCAGGAATTTTCTTCGAGGACCAGGTCTTCCCGAAACGCTGCGGGCACTTCGGCGGGAAGGAGGTCATCTCGCAGGAGGAGATGGTTCTCAAGCTCAAGGCCGCGCTGGATGCGAGAACCAATTCCCAGACGGTTATCATCGCGCGCACTGACGCCTACGCAACGCATGGCCTCGATGCAGCCATCGAGCGGGCGCAGGCCTACGCTGAGATCGGCGTCGATGCAACTTTCGTGGAGGCGCCGCAGACACAGTCTGATCTGGCTGAGATTCCCAAGCGGATTTCGGTTCCTCAGGTGGCCAATATTGTCGAAGGGGGAAAGACCCCTGCATTGCCGCTTGAAACCCTCGAGGCCATGGGGTTCAGAGTCGTGTTCTATGCCAATGCGGCCATGCGGGCGGCGGCGAAGGGCATGAAGGACGTGCTGGAAGCGCTGCGCCGCGACGGAACCACTGAGGGCGTTCTCGATCGCATGGTCAGCTGGCCCGAGCGACAGAGGCTGGTCAAGCTTGCAGAATTTGCCGATACCGAGGCGCGCTACGCCGTGGACATGAGGGAGAGGCCATGACATTGGGGTCCAGCGTCGAGGGACTTACCTTCGGCCAGTTCCTCGACCGTTCTGCGCTCAGGAATTCGGATTTGCCGGCCATGGTCGCCAGCGACCATTCGTCGGGCGAAGCGCGCTTGCTGCGCTGGTCCTATGGCGAGCTCAGCCGCGATGTTCAGGCCCTGCAGTGGGAGCTGACGGACCTCGGCGTCAAGCCGGGCGAGCCGGTCGGCGTGTTGCTGTCCAGCTTTCCGGAGTGGGTGCTCTTTCTCTTTGCGATCACGCGTCTCGGTGCCACGTTCGTGCCGATCAATCCGCGTTTCCGGACCCGCGAGCTCAACCACGTGCTTTCCCACTCGGAAAGCCGGACTCTCATCGGCATGGGGCGCTATCTCGGTCACGACTACACGAGCATCATTGCCGAGGTGCTGGGCGCGCGAGGTCCAGACGGACGATTTGCTCACCTGCCATTGCTCGAGCGCATCATCGGGGTTGGGTCTCGTCCACATCCCGACGCGCTGGACGCGGCCGAGATGCTGGCGCGCGGTCGTATCAAGCTGGATGAGAGGGGACCGCCGCCCTGCTACGACAACCCGCAGGGCGTGGCCATTCTCTTCTATACATCGGGAACGACGGCCTTTCCCAAGGGCGTGCCGCTGACGCATGCCAACCTGCTGCCGCACTCGGTGGGATGCGGAGAGCTCTTGCACATTCAGCCCGGCGAGAAGGTCTTGAGCCTTTATCCCTTCTTCGGGATCTCGGGCGGCGCCAACAAGGTTCTGTCGACGTTCGGGCTGGGTGCGTGCCTCGTGTTCCAGGACGCTTTCCGCGCCGAGGAGGCCTACGATCTGCTACAGGCAGAGAATTGCACGGTCGTGCACGCGGTCGATGTGCAGATTCGGGAGCTTATCACCGTCGCGAGGGCACGGGGCGACGTATCGAAATCGGAGCGCCGCGGCACAATAGCCTTTATGGCAAGCCTGGACGAAGGATTGGCGCGGGACATGGGACCTGTGCTCGGGCTCAATCGTTTCGTGCATCCGTATGGCATGACCGAAACCAATCCCATGATCCTGCGCAACGCGCTCGATGATCCGTTCGAGGCCGCGGTACGTCCCGGCGGCCGGATCGCACCACGGGTGCAGCTCAAGATCTTGGACCCAAAGACGGGCGAAGAGCAGAAGCCCGATGAGCCCGGAGAAATCGTCGTGCGCGGCGAAACCGTCACCGCTGGCTATCTGCGCGATCCCGATGCCAATGCGGCGGCCTTCAAGGACGGGTGGTTCCGGACGGGCGATCTTGGTGTGAAGACCTCCGACGGCTTTGTTTTCTATGTCGGTCGATCAAAGGACATGCTCAAGATTGGCGGCTTCAACGTTGCGCCTCAGGAGCTCGAGAGCCTTCTGCGCGCACATTCCGCGGTGGAGGATGTGGCTGTGACCGGTGCTCCCGACGTCCGTCTCGGCGAGGTTGCGGCCGCATTTGTCAAGTTGCGGCGGGACGCCAGTACCACCGAGGAGGAGTTGCGCGACTTTTGCAAGCAGCAGGTGGCAAACTTCAAGGTCCCCCGCCACATCTACTTCGTCGAGAGGCTGCCTTATCACACCGCAGCAAACGGATCGAAGCTGCAGCGGCACGTATTGCGTGAATGGGCGAAGGAGCGTTCGGCTGCTCGGGCGTCGGTATGAACGGGACGGCGGGTAGCTCTAGTCCTAGATACCAGGGGTTGCCGCAAAGCTCGGCGAAACCCCGCCGATAGGGCCCATAATCTGCCAAATGGCGAATATGGCGGATGGGGAGGGATTCGAACCCCCGGTGGGCGTGAACCCACGCCGGTTTTCAAGACCGGTGCCTTAAACCACTCGGCCACCCATCCTCCGCGGGATCAGGCGCTTAACATACCGGCTGATCGCTGATAACTGAAAATTGGCGCTTTGGGGCGCCAACGATCGGTCTGGTGATTTTTATCCGACGTCGAGCGCATCGTCTTCTGCGCGGGATCCGAAAAAGGCCGGCGCCCGCCTCAAGGTCGGCCCCGCGCGATCCAATCGGCGCGAGACGCAAGCGACGTCAAGTCGGCGAGCCTGGAGGGGTGTGCCGTCACCCGCACGCCGCCAGCCTGGGATCTCCGCAGCTCCTGTCAGTACGTCGTGAACTTTACGGCGCCGGCGCACACGGCAAGAAACGCCACAAGCCCGGCGATGGCGCGGGCAAAGCCGCCGGCTGCGTTGCCGTCGGCCATTCCCATCAGGCTCCACCCGAGGGCCGCCATTGCCACCGCCACGATTGCGATCGCCTGGATCAAGTGCATTGTCGTTCCTCCCTATCGCCGCGGGCCAGATGGCGGTTGATCGCCCTTATGTCCTGGACCCGTCGTGCACCGTCGATGCGGGGTGAGCGTAGCGCAAAAAACGGGCGTACGGCCAGAGGCGGATATGCTTGCGGAATGCCGGGGACGGACCAGCCTGCGCGAGGCTGCGTGTCGTTGCTTTGGCCCTCTTCGTGCCCCGTGCAGATGCAAGTCAAGGTCAGTCGATCGAGAGCTCCTTCGCGGCTCCCGGCGCAAGCTTTACCGTCCAGCAACGGGGCGCTGCGATCATCCAGCCCTCGAGTGCGTTCCGAGCCGCGCCGGCGCAACCCGCCCGCGCGGCGAGCCCTGAGTGTTGGGGGGTGTATTGCGTACGGTTCTGGCCCTCGGGCCGCAGTTGCCGCCGGCACCTACTCCCGTTGTCTCTGCGTGCCGGCCTTCCCGTTGCCGGAGAGCCGCCGTGGCAGCTCTGGCGTTGGCCGTCGCGGGCTGCTCCTCAGGTTGCACGTCCGGCAGCTCGCGCTACGACCCGCGGACCGGCGTCTCAGCCAGCGAGCGAGTCGTGTGGGGCGATCGGCCGGTCCCGAAAGGCGGCGGGACCTACAAGATCGGTGCGCCCTACAAGGTATCGGGACGCTGGTATTTTCCGGGCGAAGACAGGAGCTATGACCGCATCGGGATCGCCTCCTGGTACGGCTCCGACTTCCACGGTCGCAGGACGGCGAACGGGGAGATCTTCGACATGACGGCGCTTGCTGCAGCGCATCCGACGCTGCCGCTGCCGTCCTATGCCTATGTGACCAACGTCGAGAATGGGCGCACCCTTCTCGTGCGGATCAACGACCGCGGACCGTACGCCAACGATCGGATCATCGATCTGTCGCGCCGGGCCGCGGAGCTTTTAGGGTTTGCCGGCCAAGGGTTGGCGCGGGTTCGCGTACGCTACGCCGGTCCTGCGCCTCTCAGCGGCGATGACCGGCACGAGCAGGCCTTCCTGGTCCACCAGGCATGGTACACGGGACAGGCGGCGTCCCGGCTCGCGCAGCGCTCGGTCTCGGACCTGCGTGGCGTCGCGATGGATGTGCCGTTCCGCCGCGAGTAGGGCCGGCACTGTGGCATGAGACGCGATTGACTTCCGTGTCGCCGCCTCGCGATAGTCGCGGCAGCGCTCTGGGGAATGCAGGCTGCAAGATGAGGTCTACGACGGTACGGGGAAGGGGAGTGCTGCAGAGCGTGAAGCTGCTGTTGCTGCTGCTCGCCGCGATATCGCTTGCCCACACTGGACGAGCCAACGCGCAGGGCGACGTCACGACGAAGGCGCGACAGGCAATCCTGATGGACAGCGACACAGGTGCTGTGCTGTTCCAGCATAATGCCGACGAGCTGGTGCCACCCGCGAGCATGAGCAAGCTGATGACGCTTGCGGTGATCTTCAAGGCGCTCAAGGCGGGGGAGATCAAGCTCGAGGACGAATTTCTGATGAGCGTCAACGCCTGGCGCAGCGGCGGTGCCCCCTCCGGCACCTCCGCGATGCTCGTGCCCGTGAATACGAAAGAGCCGCTCGACCAACTGCTGCAGGGCATCATCGTGCAGTCGGGTAACGATGCCTGCATCGCGGTCGCCGAGGGGATGGCAGGGAGCGAGGAGGCGTTCGCGCAGCGCATGACGCAGGAGGCGCGCGACCTCGGACTGAAGAAGTCGACGTTCCGCAACGCCACCGGGCTCTACGACCCCGGGCATCTCATGACCGTGCGCGAGCTCGCGCATCTCGCGCGGCACCTCATCCGCGACTATCCCGAGTACTATTCGCGTTTCGCCCAGCGCGAGTTCATGTATCGCAAGCACCGCTTTATCAACCGCAATCCGTTGCTTCCCATGTCGCTCGGCGTCGATGGGCTGAAAACCGGGTTCGTGAAAGAGGCGGGATACGGCATCGTCGTGTCGGCCAAGCAGGACAACCGGCGGCTCATTCTCGTCCTCAATGGCCTCGACCGGCAGGACGAGCGCAAGAACGAGGCGGTGCGGCTCCTCGAGTGGGGGTTCAAGGGGTTCGGGGAGTTCAAGCTGTTCGACCCCGGCGAGATCGTGGCTCAAGCCCGAGTCTGGGGCGGCAATCGCATGTTCCTGCCACTGACCGGCAGTGAGGAGGGGGTTAGCATCGTTCTGCCGAAGTCTTCTGCAAATCAGCGACTTAGGGCGGAGCTGATCTACAAGGCGCCCCTCAAGGCACCCATTCGCAAGGGCGATACCGTAGCCATGCTGCGTGTGACCACGCCGACGCAGACCGTAAACGAGATCCCGCTGCACGCCGCCGATGATGTGGCTCCCGGCAACGTGTTCCGGCGTGGTCTTGACACCATTGTGCATATGGCTTTCCGCTGGGCATTGTAATCTTCATCCCACGGATCCGCCGTAGCCGCGACTTGCAATCCAATCAACCTGCGCGACGGCGGTGTTCCGCTCCACGGGCCCCTTAGGCGCTGACCATGACGCGCGGAAAGTTCATCACGTTCGAGGGAGGCGAGGGGACCGGCAAGTCCACCCAGGCACGCCTGCTTTTCGAGCGCCTCAAGTCGAGCGGCATGGATGTCCTGTTGACGCGCGAGCCTGGCGGATCGCCATTCGCCGAGCAGGTTCGGCGCCTGATCCTCGATAGCGCCACCGCGCCGCATTCTCCGTTGTCGGAGGCTCTGCTTTTTTCCGCCGCCCGCGCCGATCACCTGGAGGTCGCGATCCGACCCGCACTCGCGGCCGGGCGCTGGGTTGTGTGCGATCGGTTCTCGGACTCCACGCGCGTGTATCAGGGGGCCGCCGGCGGGCTCGACGATGCCGTGCTGGACACGCTCGACCGCGTGGTCATTCAGGGAACGATGCCCGATCTGACCATCATCCTGGATTTGCCTCCCGAGGCGGGCCTCGCACGCGCGAGCAGCCGCCGCGTTGCCGGCCACGCTGGCGCGCAAGCCGATGCCTATGAGCAGCGCGATCTTTTGTTTCATCGCAAGCTGCGAGCCGGCTACCAGGCGATTGCCAAGGCCGAGCCGCTGCGCTGCATCCTGCTGGACGGCGCCAAAGGCGAGGACGAGATCGCTGCAGAGCTGTGGGCTGAAGTCGAGCGCCGCCTCCTTCAGAACGGCCGCTGATGGCACGCGCACCGGCTGCCTTGGACATCGAGGCGCCCCCGGAAGCCGACCGGCTCGAGGGGTTTCCCCATCCACGCGAGACAAAGCTTCTGTTTGGGCATGCGACCGCCGAGCGCGAGTTGCTGCAAGCGTTCGCGTCGCAGCGCCTGCATCATGCATGGCTGGTGTCGGGCCGCGAAGGAATCGGCAAGGCCACGCTTGCGTACGCGTTTGCCCGGTTTCTGCTGGCCTCCCCACAGGACCGCGACGCCTCGGGTGAGCGTCTTGTCGTCGCCGAGACCTCGACGGCGGCGCGCCAGGTGCGGGCTCTTTCGCACCCCGGTCTGCTCGCCATCCGCCGGCCTTGGGATCACAGGACGAAGCGGCACGGCGCGTTCATCCCGGTTGACGAGGTGCGCCGTCTGCGCAGCTTTCTGGGCCATACAACCGACGAGGGTGCCTGGCGCGCGGTCATCGTGGACAGCCTAGACGAGCTCAATGCCAATGCCGCCAACGCGCTTCTGAAGTCACTGGAAGAGCCGCCGCCGCGCACCGTGTTTCTGCTGACAACGTCCGAGCCGGGCCGATTGCTGCCGACCATCCGGTCGCGCTGCCGCCTGCTCGAGCTTTCGCCGCTGTCGGATGCGGATCTGCTCCTGGCGGCGACCGCGGCGCTGCGTGCTGCCGGGTCGAGCGATGCCGAAGCACCTCTCCCCGACCAGCTCGTCTCCCTCGCTGCCGGCAGCGTTCGCCGCCTGCTGGTGCTCTCGGGCGGCGACGGACCCAAGCTCTACGATCGGATCGAGCGAATCTTAACGGCTCTGCCCGATGTCGACTGGGGCGCGGCGCACATGCTTGCCGACGACTTGGGAAACCCCGCCGCGGATCAGCGTTTCGAGATTTTCTTCGACCTTCTGCTGGGCGCCCTCGCGCGCGCCATTCACGCCAAGGCGGCGCAACGCGGCAGCGGGGAGGGCCCGAGCATGCGCCTGCAACAGCTCGTCGGTGAGACGAGGCTCCCGGCGTGGGCCGAGCTGTGGGAAGCCATCGTCAGCGAGAAGGCGGACGTGGTGGCTCTCAATCTGGACCGCAGGGCCTTCGTGCTAAGTACGATATCCAGGCTCTCAGAGGTGGCCCGAGGTTGACCCCCACGCCAGGAATCGGCCGCGTCGGCACAGTGACAGTCGACCGGCTTGTGTGCTATTCACCCGCGGCTGTTATGGACTTGTCGCAATGACCTCGAGCGTGATCCCGCTGCGTTCTGATGGCCCGTGGGGCTCGGCTCCCGCGGCCGGCCGAATGTGCTGACTAGCCACGTTTTCCTCGCCGGCGCCGCGCAACTGCGCCATACAACCAGATAGCGGACACAATCAGCAAACGGAACCTGCCGACATGAGCGGGCAGCAAAAATTCTACATCACCACGCCGATTTTCTATCCCAATGGGGCCCCCCACATCGGCCACGCCTACACGGCGCTCGCCACCGACGCCATCGCCCGCTTCGAGCGGCTGGATGGCAAGGACGTCTTCTTTCTGACAGGCACCGACGAGCACGGCCTCAAGATGAAGCAGACCGCGGTTGCCGAGGGACTGACCCCGAAGCAGCTTGCCGATCGCAACTCGCAGCGGTTTCGCGACATGATGGCGGCGCTCGACATCTCGCAGGACGACTTCATCCGCACGACCGAGCCGCGGCACCATCGCGCGTCCGAGGAGATCTGGCGGCGCATGGAGAAGGCCGGCGACATCTACCTTGGCAAGTATGCAGGCTGGTACTCCGTGCGCCAGGAGGCGTATTTCGACGAGAAGGAGACGACCGTCGGGGCGGACGGCGTGCGCCGCGAGCCGCTCGGATCTCCGGTCGAATGGACTGAGGAGGAGACCTACTTCTTTCGCCTCTCCGCCTACCAGGACCGGCTGCTCGCCTACTATGAGGCTCATCCCGATTTCATTCTGCCGCTCGAGCGCAGAAACGAGGTGGTGAGCTTCGTCAGCGCCGGGCTCGAGGATCTTTCGATCTCGCGCACCTCGCTCGACTGGGGCATCAAGGTCCCGGGCCGGAGCGGAGAGCAGGCCGCGCGCGAGCATGTGATGTACGTGTGGGTGGATGCGCTGACGAACTACATCACCGCGGCGGGATTTCCCGACGAGCGCGCGCCGCGCTGGCGCTACTGGCCGGCCGACGTGCACATCATCGGCAAGGATATCGTGCGCTTTCACGCCGTCTATTGGCCCGCTTTCCTGATGTCGGCAGGACTCGAGCTGCCGCGACGCGTCTTCGCGCACGGCTTCCTCTACAATCGCGGAGAGAAGATGTCGAAATCGGTCGGCAACGTCGTCGATCCGTTCGACCTCGTCAAAGGCTATGGCGTCGATCCGGTGCGCTATTTCTTTCTGCGCGAGGCCACGTTCGGCCACGATGGCAGCTACAGTCACGAGGCCATCGTCACGCGCATCAACGCGGACCTTGCCAACGATCTGGGCAACCTGGCGCAGCGCTCGCTGTCGATGATCGCCAAGAACTGCGAGCGCAAGATCCCGAGCCCAGGGCCGCTGTCGGACGCGGACAAGATCATCCTGGCCGCCGCCGACGCTCTCTATGCCAAGGCGCGGGCGGCAATGGACAAGCAGGGTATCAAGCAGTACCTCGACGCCGTCTGGTCCGTGGTCGCAGACGCCAACCGCTACTTTGCTGCCGAGGAGCCGTGGGCCAAGCGCAAAACGGACTTCAAGCGCATGGAGACGATCCTGTACGTCACCGCCGAGGTCGTCCGGCAGGTGGCGATCCTGAGTGCCGCAGTCATGCCGGGGTCGGCGTCCAGGCTCCTCGACTTGTTGGGTCAGGGGGCGGACGGGCGCTCTTTCGCCGCGCTGGGAGATGCGCGTCGTCTGGCGCCCGGCACTGCGATTCCGGCTCCGACCGGCGTTTTCCCGCGTTATGTTGAAGCTGGAGATGCCGCGCCGTCGGCCTGAAAGGAGCGGGCTCAACGCCCAGATATGAGCCACCGTGATGCTCGTTGACCATCACTGCCACCTCGACGTCCCCGAGCTCGCAGGGGATCGTGACGAGATCATTGCAAGGGCCCGGCGCGCCGGCGTCGGGGTCATCGTCACGATTTCCATGCGGGTGCGCAGCTTCGATGCCTATAGGGCCATCGCCGAGGCGCACCCGGACGTCTATTTCAGCATCGGCACGCATCCGCACCTGGCGCACGAGGAGCTCGACATTCCCGCGCGCGAGATTGCGGCGCTCGCCGCGCATCCCAAGTGCGTGGCGATCGGGGAGGCGGGCCTCGACTATTTCTACAAGAACTCGCCGCCCGAGGCGCAAGCCGCCGGCCTGCGCACGCACATCGCGGCGGCGCGGGAGACCGGCCTTCCGCTCGTCATCCATTCGCGCGATGCCGACGCGGACACCGCGACCATCCTCGAGGAGGAGATGGCCAAGGGGCCGTTCACCGCAGTGCTGCACTGCTTTACAGGCGGAGCCGAGCTGGCGCGCAGGGCCGCCGCGCTCGGCCATTACATCTCGTTCTCGGGCATCATCACCTTCAAGAAGTCGGATGCGCTGCGGGCGATCGCGGCCGAGGTGCCGCTCGACCGGCTGCTGGTGGAAACCGACGCGCCGTTCCTTGCGCCGGAGCCGCATAGGGGCAAAACGAACGAGCCTGCCTTCATCGTCCATACGGCGGCGGCCATGGCCCGCATCCGCGGCCTCACGCAGCAGGAGATCGCCGCGGCGACGACCGAGAACTTCTTCCGCCTCTATCGAAAAGCGGAGCGGCCGGCAGCGGGCGCGGCTGCATGAGCTACCGTCTGACGCTGCTCGGCACCGGCTCCTCGGGCGGGGTACCTCGGCTCGGCAACAACTGGGGTGCCTGCGATCCCGCCAATCCCAAGAACCGGCGCAGGCGTTGCGCGGCGCTGGTCGATCGCATCAACGGCCGCGGTCGCACGTGCGTCCTGATCGACTCCTCGCCTGATCTGCGCGATCAGTTGCTCGAGGCGCAGGTCGCGACGCTCGATGGCGTGCTTTATACGCACGATCATGCCGATCATACGCACGGCATCGACGACTTGCGCATGATTGCCTTCAACATGAAGCGCCGGGTCGACGTGCACGGTGACGCTGCGACGCTTGCCACGCTGAGGCGCCGGTTCGACTACTGTTTCGCCTCACCACCCGGAAGCAGCTATCCCGCCATTCTCAACGCGCACGAGATCCGCCCACCCCATCCGGTGCGGATCGACGGTGCGGGCGGTCCGATCGAAGCCGTTCCCGTGGTGCAGGAGCATGGCGACATAACCTCGCTCGGATTTCGCATCCGAAACGTCGCGTACTCGCCCGATATCAGCGGGCTGGCGGACGACTCCGCTGCCCTGCTCGCCGATCTCGATCTGTGGATCGTCGATGCGTTGCGCTACATCTCGCACCCCAGCCACTTCAGCGTGAAGCAGGCGCTCGCCTGGATCGAGACCATCAAGCCGAAGCGGGCGATCCTGACCCACTTGCACGTGGACCTCGACTATGAGGCGCTGAGGCGCGAGTTGCCGGAGCACGTCACTCCCGCCTATGACGGCCTCACAGTGCACTTCGATTGAAGCTCCAGCGATCTCCGATCGAACCGAATCGAACGGTGCTGATGCCCTGCTTCCCTCTCCCGCTCGGGTGAGGACGCTTGCGTTCGCATAGAGGCCGAGGAAGCCTGGAGCGGGTCGTCGCGACGCGAGCGAACGCATCGGGGTTTGCCGCATCTGCGTCTGGCATCATCCCGGGGCCGCTCGTGCGTGAAACGCGCGAGCGGGAATCGCCCGGGATCCAGATGCGCGGCCACTTGCTCGGCGTAACCGCGTGCGCGTTGCTCGATCGCATCGGGAAGGACCCCGGCTCATTCGCGCCAAAGGCGCGATGGCCGGGGACGCAAGGGTCGGAGGCGAGGATGGGTCTGCTGGCGCTGCCGCGCTTCGCGCGTCGTCCGGCGACGCAGACGCGAGGCGTTGCGGGCGTTCGGCGCCAGCGCAATCACTGCACTACCGCCCTCCTTCTGCGCTCCCGGAAGCCGCGCTCTAAGCGCGGCTATCCGGGATCTTTCCCGCCCAACCCGACCTCTGCCTCACCACGCGCGTCAACCGCGAGGCAGAGTGTGCCGCCCGGCTTCTGGATCCCTGCCTGCGCAGGGATGACGCAAGTGGGGGGGGGCGTGTGCGAGCTCGGCGCCCGAGATTGCGGAGTGCGCCTACGTCTTCGCCCGATTGCAAGGTTGGTCCCCCTCACCCTGTTCGCCTGATGACTTGCGCTCGCCGATGTTGCAACGCGGTTGAGCGGAGCGCTCGCAAGTCATGGCGAACAGCCCTCTCCCCGCCGGGGCAAGGGAGAACCTGGCGCAGCCATCAAGCCTAACGCGATTTGCGATTGGACGGAGCGGGTACCGGTCCCGCGCGGGAGGGGGAGAGCCTGTCGCCGCGATCAAGCGTAGTCCGATCTCCGATCGAGCCGTGCCGATGCTCATCCCCCTCTCCCTCGCCCCGCAGGGGCGGGGGAGCCCGCGCCGGTGCGAATGCCAGATGCGCTACAGGACCTCGCCGGTGGGGAAGTTGAACAGCTTGCCCGTCTCGACGAGATCGGGGGCGGCAAGCTTCAGGAACAGCGGAACCAGATCCTCCGGTGTCTTGAGCGTGGCCGGGTTCTCGCCGGGAAACGCCTTGGCTCGCATGCCCGTCCGGATCGGGCCGGGATTGAGCAGGTTGACCTTTACGGGCGTGTTCGCCAGCTCGGCCGCCCACGTCTTGGCGAGCGACTCGAGCGCAGCCTTGCCGATCGAGTAGGGCCCCCAGTAGGCGCGGTTGGCGCGGGCGGCACCTGAGGACACGAAGATCGCGCGGCCTGCATCGGAGCGGCGCAGCAGGGGTTCGAGCGTACGGATCAGCCGCCAGTTGGCGGTCAGGTTGACGTCGATGACCTCCGCAAAGGCGTCTGCAGTGATGTGCGGCAGGGGCGAGAGCGGACCAAGCACGCCGGCGTTGCCGACGAGAATATCCAGCTTGCCCCAACGCTGATAGATCGTCGGCCCGAGCTGGTCCACCTTGTCGCCCTTGCGCAGGTCCAGGGCCACGAGCGTCGCCGCGCCGCCCGCCGCGCGGATCGCGTCATCGGTTTCCTCGAGGCCGCCGACCGTACGCGCCAGCAAGATGACATGCGCGCCCTCCTTTGCAAATCCGACGGCAACGGCGCGGCCGATGCCGCGCGAGGCGCCGGTCACGAGCGCAAGCCGGCCCGCTAAGCGTTTCTCATCTTCCATGCAACACCCGATTCCCAATCCACCCGATTTGTGCCCGACCGCGTCGGCTACTTCCTCGGCTCGGACTGCTGCTTTTCCAGCAGCTCGCGCGCCTCGTCCTTGGCCCGCTCGATCACCTGCTGGCCGATTTCCTTGGCCTTGTCGAGCGTCGGCTTGGCTGCCTCGAGGGCTCTCTCACTGGCTTCCCTGGCGCGCTCGACGGCCGGACCGGTGTGGGTGCGCGCATCCTCCGAGAGCTTCAGCAGCCGCTCGGCTCCGCTGGCAGAAAGCTCCTTGGTACGCTTCAGGAACCTGGCGAATGTGCTCTCCTGTGGCAGCAGCACCTCCGATCTCAGACCGCGTACCGTGGCGATCAGATCCTGGTGGTCCTGACGCGCCTTGTCGCCGGCAACGCGATCTGGAGAGCCGGTAAAGACGACCAGCGGCGTGCAGGCCGTGACGACCGTGATGCCGCCCTGCGTCCAGTTGGCATTGGCGACCTGCGTCTCCTGGGCGAAATAGATCTTCTGGCCATTGACCTGTGGCCGCAGGATCGCGCGGTCGATGACCGGCACGAAATGGCCGCCGAGCTCCCCAACCAGCCTGAAACGCACATTGTCGGGATCGGGCACCTGGACGAACAGGGAGACGGTGTCGTCGGCCGACAGGGCCTGGCGGATCGCCGCATCAGTGGTCT
>JBLNBZ010000060.1:0-48819 GCA_050260355.1 Bacteroidota bacterium
AGTCGCCGCCGCGAGTGGCGGGTCTGCTGCTCGGGGGCAACTCCGGGCTTTTCACCTACGAGACCTCGGATTGGGAGCAGCTGGCGCAGTTCTTGCGCAAGTGCCATCTGGCCACCGGCACCCGCTGGATCGTCTCCACGTCGCGCCGCAGCCCCGACGCCCTGGGTGATATGATGGTGGCAATCGCTGCGGAGCCGGGCGGGCCGATTGCCGAGCTGATCGACTTTCGCAGGGCGGGCCCGGGCACCCTGCCGCGCGTATTCGCCCAGGCCGAAGCCATCCTGTGCACCGAGGATTCCAGCACCATGATCTCGGAGGCCGTCTGCGCGCAGCTGCCGGTCGTCGGCGTCTCGCCCGCGCGGCACGGCTTCACGCAGGACGAGCGCGAGTATCGCGACTTCATTCGCAGCCGCGGGTGGTGCCGCTGTCTGCCCCTCGCCGAGCTGACGCCTGAGCGGTTCCTGGCCGAGCTCGCGAGCATCGAGCCGCTGCGCGAGAACCACCTGGACAAGCTCGCGGGCATGCTGCGCGAGCGCCTTCCCCATCTCTTCGCGTAGCGAGCGCTCAGGAGTCAGCCTCGAGCACGGCGACACGCTCCCCGGGGCGGACCGAGGCGAGCGCTGCGACGTCATCCAGTGCTGCCGCCCAAATGTTGCATGGACACGGCAGCCGAATCTCACCGGGCTTGGAGATTGGTGTCGGCCCGAAGGCGATCAGCACCCGGTCCTCCTCGACCCAGAACGCGATCTCGCCCGGCGCTACGCTCCACTTGGGCTTGGGCTCGCGCCCTGTCTCGACCGGCGTCTCGAAGTGGATGCTCGAGCCCCACGTCTCGGCCGTCGTGTAGATCGGCAAGGCCTGCCAGATGCGGTCGGCGGTGGGCGTGTCGACGAGGCGCGCCCGGATGGAGACGGTGCCCGCGCGAATCAGGATCTCGCGCTTGCCAGCCGCGCGAGGGCGCCGCGTCCCGCGCGCGCGTGCGCCCGGCCTCTTGCCCGCCTCGCGCAGGATGTTGGTGGGTGACATGCTGCAAGTAGACTGGAGCCCGGCCCCATGGGCAAGCTCCTACCGGATTGCAAGCCGCGCGAGGGCCTTTCGCGATTCACACGAGGCGCGGCTCCCGGGCGAGTCTGTGGCGAAGGAGAGGGAGATCGGCATCGGCCCGGTTCGGTTGGAGATCGCGCTGCGCTTGATCGCGGCGCCAGCTACTCCCTCGGCCCGGCGGGGCGAGGGCTGTTCGCCATGACCTGCGAGCGCTCCGCACAGCCGCGATGCAACATCGGCAAGCGCAAGCAAGTCATCAGGCGAACGGGGTGAGGGGGACCAACCTCACAATCGTCGAAGACGTAGGCGCCACTCCGCAAGCTCGGGCGCCGAGCTCGCACACGCCCCCCACTTGCGTCATCCCTGCGCAGGCAGGGATCCAGACGCCGGGCAGCAAATTCTGCCTCGCGGTTGAGGCACTGGCGGCGGCTCCTGTGCGCAAACGTACACTGAGCAAGTGGCCGCGAATCTGGATCCCGGGCGATTCCCGCTCGCGCGTTTCACGCACGAGCGGCCCCGGGATGACGACAGAGAGGGAGGCGAGGCGGTGCCCCAAACTCTGCGTCATCCCTGCGCAGGCAGGGATCCATGAGCCGGGCAGCAAATTCTGCCTCGCGATTGAGGCACCGGCGGCGCGGGTGGCGTGCATCAACGGACGCAGCGCAAGTGGAGGCGCATCTGGATCCCGGGCCCCCGCGTTCGCGGGGGCAGGCTTTTCCCGTGTGAGCGTTCACGCTCACGCGGCCCCGGGATGACGGATAGATGGAGATGGGGCACAAGCCGATGCGCGCGCGCACGACGACGAACCCGCTCCAGGCTTCCTCGGCCTCTATGCGAAAGCAATCTGCTTGCGCACCCTCACCCTTCGCGCCCCCAGGACTTGCTCGGGCCGCTCTTCGATTCCTCACCACAAGGATTGAATGCCGCGTCTCCTCATGACCCTCGCAAGTCCAGGGCGCGAAGCCCTCTCCCTCGCCCGGGAGAGGGAAATCGGTATCGGCGCAGTTAGATCGCAGATCGCGCCAGCCTAGGCCGCTGGCCGAGCCTCACCGCCGGTCGCGCTCTCCATGATGGCGGCAACACCCATGCCGCCGGCGGTGCAGATCGAGATCAGCCCGCGCCCGCCGTGCTCGGCGAGCAGCTTCGACAGGTTGGCGACGATGCGCGCGCCGGTGGCGGCGAAGGGGTGTCCGACGGCGAGCGAGGAGCCCTTGACGTTCATCTTCGACCGGTCGATGGAGCCGAGCGGTGCATCCTTCTGCAGCACCCGCTTGCAGTAGGCCGGATCCTCCCAGGCCTTGAGCGTGACCAGCACCTGCGCGGCGAAAGCCTCGTGGATCTCGTAGAAGTCGAAGTCCTGCAGCTTGAGGCCGGCCCGGTCCAGCATGCGTGAGACAGCGATGGTCGGCGCCATCAGCAAGCCTTCGCCGGCAACGAAGTTGACCGCCGCGGTCTGCGTGTAGGTGAGCCAGGACTGGATGGGCAGGCCGCGCTTGGCGGCCCACTCCTCCGAGGCCAGCAGCACGCTAGCCGCCCCGTCGGTCAACGGCGTCGAGTTGGCCGCCGTCAGCGTGCCGCGCTCGGACCGGTCGAAAGCGGGCTTCAGCGCCGCCATCTTCTCCAGGCTGATATCCTCGCGCAGGTTGTTGTCGCGGAAGACGCCGGCGCACGGCACCAGCAGATCGTCCATGTAGCCGGAGCGATAGGCCTCGGCCGCTTTCTTGTGGCTTTCGTAGGCGAGCTGGTCCTGATCCTGGCGCGTGATGTGCCACTCCTGCGCCATCAGCTCGGCGTGCTGGCCCATGGACAGGCCCGTGCGCGGCTCGGCGACGGAGGGCGGCTGCGGCGCCAGCTCGCCGGGTGAGAAGCCTTTGAAGGCGGCGAGCCTGTCGCCCACGGATCTCGCCTGCTGCGCCTCGACTAGGCGGTGGGCGAACTTCTTGGAGAACACGACAGGAGCGTCCGACGTCGTATCGGAGCCGACGCTGATGCCGCACTCGATCTCGCCGACGGCGATCTTGGCGCCGATGTCGGCCGCCGCCTGCAGGCTCGTGCCGCAAGCCTGGATCATGGTGACGCCGGGCGTCGACGGGGCGAGCTTGCTGCCGATCACGGCCTCGCGCGTCAGGTTCCAGTCACGCGAGTGCGTGACGACGGCGCCACCGACCACTTCGTCGATATGCACCCCGGCGAGCTTGAAGCGATCGGCAAGCCCATCGAGGGTCGTCGTCATCATGTCGAGGTTGGAGAGGTCCGCATAGAGCGTGTTGGAGCGGCAGAAGGGGATGCGCACCCCGCCGATCACGGCTACCCGTCTGAGCTCTTTTGCCATGGTTCCTCTGGAGCCTATTCCGCTGCCGCACGCTGCACGGCCGCGGACTCACTGCTGCCCGCTGTCGCCTTGTAGTGCAAGGGCCCGCCGCGGAAGGGTGCAAAGCCCGTCCCGAAAATGACGCCGGCGTCGATCAGGTCCGCGCTCTCGACGATGCGCTCGTCGAGCACGCGCTCGCATTCGCGCGTGAGCGGCACGATCAGCTCGCGGCCGACGCGCTCCAGCTCAGGCTTCTCATAGGTATGCGAAGCCTTGACCGGCTTGCCGTCCTTCCAGACATAGAAGCCCTCGCCGGACTTCTTGCCGAGCTTGCCCGCCGCCACCAGCTTCTCGAGGCCCGACTCCTCGGGCGCGAGGCCGAGGATCTTGCCGACGTGCGCGCAGATATCGAGACCGACGGTGTCGGCAAGCTCGATCGGCCCCATCGGCATGCCGAACACGCGCGCGGCCTCGTCGATCTTCTCCTTGTCCTCGCCGTGCTCCAGGCGCTCCATGGCGCCCATCATGTAGGGCGCGAGCACGCGGTTGACGAGGAAGCCCGGCGCGCTCTTGACGATCAGGGGGAACTTGTCGATCGCCGTCACGAACACGCATCCCTTGCGCACATCCTCCTCGCGCGACTGGAGCCCGCGGATGACCTCGACCAGGGGCATCTGCGCCACGGGATTGAAGAAGTGGATGCCGATGAGGCGGCCGGGATCGGCGAGCGCGGACGCGATGTCCTCGATCTTGATCGAGGACGTGTTGGTGGCCATGACGGCGCCGGGCTTGAGCCGGCCCTCGATCGACTTGAAGAGCCCCTGCTTGGCCTCGAGCTTCTCGACGATGGCCTCGATCACGATGTCGGCGCGGCCGATCGAGAGGCCTTTCGGGTCGGCGATCAGGCGGGCTTTCGCCGCGGCGCGCTCCGCCTTGGTGCGGAACTTGCGCGCGAACAGCCTGCCCTGCGCCTCGATGCCCTTGCGGATCTGCTCCTCGTTCATGTCCTGCAGGGTCACCTCCATGCCGGAGGCGACGCACCAGCCGGCGATGTCGGCTCCCATCACGCCGGCGCCGATCACGTGCGCACGCAGCGGCTTGTAGTCGACGTTCTTCGGCGCCTGGGCCTTCAGCATCTCAGACAGCCTGAAGACGCGGCGGAGGTTGCGCGAGGTCTCGGAGAGCATCAGCGGCGCGAAAGCCCGCGTCTCCTGCGCCTTCATCTGCTTGAGGTCGCCGCCGGTGCGCTCGAACAGGTCGATCAGGCGGAACGGCGCCGGGTAGTGCTCCTCGCGCACTTTCTTGGCCGTCTCCGAGCGCAGCTTGCCGGCGAGGAACGTACGCGCCGGCCAGTGACGCAGCAGCGCCCGCCAGCCGCTGACCGGCTTGGACCTGCGCTTGAGCTCGACCGCCTTGCGCGCCGCCCAGGCCAGGGTGTGCGGGCTCGCAACCAGCTCATCGACGAGGCCCATCGCGCGTGCCGCCGAGGCGCGCACCATGCGGCCCGTCAGCATGATCTCCATGGCGGACATGGCGCCGGATTGGCGGATGGAGCGCCAGGTGCCGTTGAAACCGGGGAACAGGCCGAGCCGCACCTCGGGAAAGCCGAGCCTGGTGCTGGAATCGCGCGTGGCGATGCGCCAGTGGCACGCCAGCGCCAGCTCCAGGCCGCCGCCCAGGCAGAAGCCATGGATGCCGCACACGACCGGCACCGGCAGAGCCTCGATGCGGTCGAGCAGACCGAGCACGGGGCGGATGGCCACCTCGACGTCGGCCTCAGTCGTAAACTGCTCGAACTCGCGCACATCGGCGCCGACGATGAAGCCGCGCTCCTTGCCCGACAGGAAGACGAGGCCGCGGATGGCCTTTGCGACCGCTCCGCTTTCGGCCCGGTCGACGATGGCGGCCAGCTCCTCGAGCGGACGGCGGCCGAGGGAGTTCTGGCTTTCGCCCTCGCGATCGAAGATGGCCCAGGCAATGCCCTGCGGGTCGACCGAAAAGCGCCAGTCCTTCAGTGCGGTGACGTCGGCTGTCATGGCTTGCGCCTCACTCTGCGGCAGCGCGGGTATTGTGTCCTGCCGTCATGTAATGTGGTTTCACCTCCGCGGGATCGAAATGATCGACGGCGATGACGCGGGCGGTCAGGTCCTCCACCTCGCGCAGCAGGCTCGCCTCGCTTTCGCTGACCACGCCCTTGGCTGCCGCCTCGCCGATCCAGTCGATGCCGTGATAACGCCTGACCGTGCCGGCGCGGACGGCGCGCTCGAGCTTGCGCTCGGCGTCCTCCGCCGCGATCACCTTCTCCAGCGTCACCTCGAGCAGTCCGGTCGGATCGCGCGCGTCCTTGGAGACGTAGATGTAGCGCGTCAGGCGATCGCGCACCTCGCCCGGCTGCAGCACCAGCGCCGCAACCCGCCGCCCGAGCCGGTCGCTCGCCGGCCGATAGCGCTGGCCCAGCGGAAAGGCGACGATGCGCATGAGGATGCGCGCCCAGGCGACGGGGAAGTTGTCGATGGTGCCGCGCATGGCCTCCTGAAAACGATAAAGGCCGTTCTGCGCGGCGAGCGCGACGATGTCGCGATCGCTGGCGGGGCGGCCGTCGTCCTCGAAGCGCTTCAGCACGCAGGCCAGCAGATAGAGCTCCGACAGCGCATCGGACATTCGGCCCGTCAGCTTCTGGCGCGTCTTGAGGCCGCCGCCGAGCAGCGCCACGGTGAGGTCCGCGACGAAGGCGAAGGTGCGGCTGCAGCGCCAGAGCTGGCGGTACCATTGCGCCGTGCCGTCCGTGTTGGCAGGCGCTTGGCCGAACGCGCCGCCGGTGACATTGTGGAACAGCGCACCGAAGGTGTTCGATAGCGAGAAGGCAACGTGATCGAGGAAGGCGCGCTCGAATGCGGCAAGGCCTTTCGCCGAGTCGGCATCCTGCACCGCCTGGATTTCCTTGTAGAGATATGGGTGAGACCGCAACGCGCCCTGGGCGAAGGTGATGAGCGAGCGCGTGAGGATGTTGGCGCCTTCCACCGTGATGCCGACCGGGACCATCTGGTAGGCGGATTGCAGGTAGTTGGCGGGGCCATCGCAGATACCGCGACCGCCGTGCAGGTCCATGGCGTCGTTCACCACGCGGCGCATGCGCTCGGTCGACTGGTATTTCATGATGGCTGAGATCACCGACGGCTTCTCGCCCGAGGCGACCATGGCGGCCGTCACCGCACGCCCCGCCTCGTTGACGTAGGCCGCCTCCACCATGCGCACCAGCGGCTCCTCGAGCCCTTCCATCTTGGCGACGGGCAGCCCGAACTGCCTGCGGATGCGGCCATAGGCGGTGGTGAAACGCAGCATTGCCTTGGCGCCGGCGGCGGCCGATGACGGCAGCGAGATGGCGCGCCCTGCAGCAAGGCACTCCATCAGCATGCGCCAGCCCTGGCCCACCATCTTGTCGCCACCGATGACCCAATCGATCGGTATGAAGACATCGCTGCCCCAGTTGGGTCCGTTCGGAAACGCTGTGCCACTCGGCAGATGGCGGCGGCCGATGTTGACGCCTGGATGGTTGGCGGGGATCAGGGCCACGGTGATGCCGATGTCCTCGCCTTTGCCGAGCAGGTTGTCGGGATCGAACAGGCGGAACGCCAGCCCGACCAGCGTGGCGACCGGCCCGAGCGTTATGTAGCGCTTCTCCCAGGACAGCCTGATGCCGATCGTCTCGCGTCCCTCGAAGGTCCCGCGCGTGACGTAGCCGATGTCGCGCATGGTGGCGGCATCCGAGCCCGACGTCGGCCCCGTGAGGGAGAAGCACGGTATCTCCTCGCCGCGCGCGAGCCGCGGCAGGTAGTAGCGCTTCTGCTCGTCAGTGCCATATTTCTCGATCAGCTCGCCGGGTCCCAGCGAGTTCGGCACCATGACGATGGTGCACACGTCAGGCGAGCGCGAGGCGATCTTGCCGAGGATCAGCGACTGCGCCTGGGGCGAGAAGCCGAGTCCGCCGTGGGCCTTGGATATCAGCATGCCCAGATAGCCGTGCTTCTTGACGAAGTCCCAGATCGGCTGCGGGATCTCCTTCTCGCTATGGCGGATCTGCCAGTCGTCGATCATGCGGCACAGCTCCTCGGTCGGCCCATCGAGGAGCGCCTGCTCTTCCGGCGTCAGAACGATCGGCGGCACCGCGCGCAGCCGGCTCCAATCCGGCGTGCCCGAGAAGAGTTCGGCATCGAAGCCGATGGTGCCTGCGTCGAGCGCCTGCTGCTCGGTGTCGGAGACCTTGGGCAATACCTGCCGGATGGTGCGGAACACCGGCTCGACGATCCATGACCGCCGCAGCGATGGCACCGAGATGAGGCCGAGGATCACGGCCGGAAGCCAGAGGATGATGCTGAGAAGACCGGGCCCCGATGCGTCCGAGCCGCCGTCGAAAAGGCCAACCTGCCACACCAGCGCCGCCACGGCGGCCACGGCGGCCCAGGCCCACGACGCCGCCCGATACATCGCCAGGACAAAGACCGCCGCCACGCAAATGCAGATAAACAGGAGTTCCGCCATGGCCGCATGCCTCCGCTGCCAGCGTGTCGCCCCGCCGGGCCACTCGAGCCCCGCGCAGTGCTAAGCGAGGTTGACGTAAACGTCAAACACTCCGCCGCTGCAGCACTCCTGGAGCGCCCTCACACCGCTTCCCCGGATGGGCACGCCCTATATAAACGCGGCGGGCTCGAATGCGGAGCGCTTTTTGCCTGCGGCCTTGCTCGGCGGCAGCGACGTGGAGCGGGCGCGGCCGCTACCCGCTGCGTTGCCTCCCGGCATCCTCGCGCATATGGTGATGCGGACTGACACCCTCCTCCGCCAAAGCCGCCACGAGGTTGGACTTGCAGCGATCGATGCCGGCGAACGCGACACCGCCCTCAGGGCAGCCCGGCGAGATGCAAGCGGGCCCACACGACATGCTTGTGCCGATGCGCGCCGCAGCCGAGGAGGCTGCGAGCCTGCTGCGCGCCATCGGCAGTCCCTACCGGCTGATGATTCTGTGCCTGCTGGTCGAGAGCGAGAAGACGGTGACGGAGATCTGCGATGCCATCGGCGCGCGCCAGAGCCTGACCTCGCAGCACCTGACGCGCCTGCGGCTCGACGGCCTGGTGAAGGCCGAGCGGCGGGGGCACTTTGCCTACTACTCGCTCACCGACACCGTGGCCAAGGAGATCGTCGAGACTTTGCACCGCCACTATTGCCGCGGCGCGATGGCGCCCGAGCAGGGCTAGGTCGGGTTCTCGGTACTCACGTAGCCGGCGCGCGCCAGAAGGGGAGCGATCTCGGCCCAGAAGAAATCCGGCCCCGGGTAGCCCACGATGCGGCCCACCTCGCGGCCGCGTGCCAGCACGATGAAGGTCGGCGAGTAGATCACGTTGGGCAGGAAGGCCACATCCGGCGAGCCGCGAAAGCGCCGGATCAGCGGCGCGAAGTGCCCTTCGGGGCTGTTGATATAGCCTTGGCGGACCTCCCGGTCCCAGAGCGCGCAGTACGGGCAGCCGCGGTCCTCGATCAGCAACAGCGCTGCAGGAACGTCGGCGAACGAGTCTCGGGCTGCGGCAACTTGCGCGGACCTCCCGCTCAACGTCGCCCAGAAGGCAGCAACGGCCAGGACGATGGCCGCGAGGGTGGCGACCGACGGTCCTGAAACCGGCGGCGGATAGGACCGACGGGAGGTTTGCATTGAGCCATTCTAATATGCTACCTGCTCCTGACAACCTGCTCCCTCTGGAGCCTCCGGCAGCGGCTTTGGAGGGGTGTAGTCCTTATCGCTCTCCTGGAACGGATGATGACTCGGGGCCTGCGGTTGGAAATCGTCGATCGACGCGATTTCGTGCTCGGCACCGTCGCGAGCGCAGCGATGGCGGCGCTGTTGTCCAGCCTGCCCGCAGCAGCCCAGGAGAAGCCCAAGACGCTCGACGAGGCCCTCAAGGCGATTCTGGGAGACGCCAAGCCGATCGAAGGCAAGGTCAGCCTCGATCTGCCCGAGATCGCCGAGAACGGCAATACGGTCCCCTTCGCTGTGTCTGTCGACAGCCCCATGACCGACAGCGACTATGTGAAGGCCATCCACATTCTGGCTACCGGCAACCCTCAGGCGGACGTTGCAACGTTCCGCTTCACGCCGACGTCCGGCAAGGCGTCCGTGGCGAGCCGCATGCGACTGGCAAAGACGCAGGATGTGCTGGCCGTCGCCGAGCTCAGTGACGGCAAATTCCTGCTGGGTAAGCGCGTCGTGAAGGTCACGATCGGCGGCTGCGGCGGCTGAACGAGAGTAGGCGGCCCATGGCGAAACCACGCATCAAGCTCCCAGAGTCGGCCAAGGCCGGAGAGATCATCGAGATCAAGACTTTGATCTCGCATGTGATGGAGACCGGACAGCGCAAGGACGCTGACGGGAAGACGATTCCCCGCGATATCATCAACGACTTCACCGTCAAGTTCGAAGGGACCGAGGTCTTCAAGGCCTCCCTGCAGCCCGGGATCTCGGCCAATCCGTATATCGCCTTCTTCATGAGGGTGCCGGGCCCTGGCGAGATCGAGTTCACGTGGACCGACGACGCAGGCAAGAAGATCGTCGAGAAGGCGCGGCTGAACGTCGTCTGAAGCCGCTAACAGGCAGGATCGCGGCAAAGGGAGCGAGGTGGTGTCTGAGACTGACGAGCCGGTGATCGCCCAGAAGGGGCCCTATCAGGTTACCCTCGAGCAGGGCAAGGCGTACTTCTGGTGCCGCTGCGGGCGATCGAGCAAACAGCCGTTCTGCGACGGCTCGCACAAGGGGACGAGCATCCAGCCGGTGCGCTTCGTGTCGGAAAGCGCGGGAACCTTCAACCTGTGCGGCTGCAAAGGCACCGACGACCCCCCGTTCTGCGATGGGACGCACAACGTGCTATAGCCGTGCCTGCCCGCCAGCCGCGTCGGCCCATCGGAGCGTTGCCGGAAAACGTTGCACCCTGCCTTCGGAAAGGGTGTGCGTTGCATGTAACGGTCTGCTAGCTTCATAGATCACAATAGGAACGGCGGCCAACCGTTCGGCACGGCCGTCAGAAGATAAGGGCGGAGGGGGCCGACGGCGCATGGAATACTTTATTCAACAGCTCATCAACGGCGTTACGCTGGGCTCCATCTATGGGCTCATCGCGATCGGCTACACGATGGTGTTCGGCATCATCGGCATGGTCAACTTCGCCCATGGTGATGTTTTCATGCTGTCGGCGTTCATTGCGCTGATCTTCTTCCTCGCGCTCACGCAGATCCTGGGCATCGCCTCGCTGGGCCTGGCGCTGCTGATCGTGCTGCTGCTCGGCATGGCACTCACGTCGCTCTGGAGTTGGGCCATCGAGCGGCTCGCCTATCGGCCGCTGCGCGGGTCGTTCAGGCTCGCCCCGCTCATCTCGGCGATCGGCATGTCGATCTTCCTCATGAACCTCGTGCAGGTCACGCAAGGCCCGCGCAACAAGCCCGTGCCGCCCATGCTCAACGATGTGCTCACCTTGAAGCGGGGAGGCAACTACGCACTGACACTATCCTACAAGCAGATCCTGATCATGGTGGTGACGGCGGTTCTGCTGCTGGCGTTCTGGTATGTGGTGCAGCGCACGCCGCTCGGCCGCGCACAGCGCGCCTGCGAGCAGGACAGCAAGATGGCATCCCTGCTCGGCGTCAACGTCGACCGCACCATCTCGCTGACCTTCGTGATGGGAGCGGCGCTCGCCGCCGTCGCGGGCCTGCTCTACATGATCCACTACGGCGTTGTGAATTTCGCCGACGGGTTCGTGCCCGGCGTCAAGGCCTTCACCGCAGCGGTCCTCGGCGGCATCGGCTCGCTGCCGGGCGCCGTCCTGGGCGGGCTTCTGATTGGGCTCATCGAGACGCTGTGGTCGGCCTACTTCTCGATCGACTACAAGGACGTCGCGGCCTTCTCGATCCTGGCGATCACGCTGATCTTCCTGCCCTCGGGAATTCTCGGCAGACCGGACGTCGAGAAGGTCTAAGAAGCCATGGCAGGTGCGACTGGGCACAGCGTGTCGACGGACCGGATCGGGCTCGCGGCAGCGGTACTCGATTCGGCCAAAGCAGCGGCTCTCGCGTTCGGCCTGGCGGTCCCGATCCTCGCGCTGCGGACCGAGCAGAACATCGAGAACACGCTCATCCTGCAACCGCGGTGGAATTACGTCTGGATTGCAGTTGCCGCGGCCTTTCTGGGCCGCTTTCTTTACCTGGTGGCGCCACGCCGCACGACCCCGGCGCAGCCTCGGGCCGCGCGTGTCGTCCCGCCTCAGGTAACGCGGGCGTTCGCAATAGGCGGCCTGATCCTGCTCGTGGTCTATCCCTTCCTGACGATCTGGATCGCGGGCCGGGCGGGCTCGGTCAAGTGGATCGACAATTTCGGCATCCAGATTCTGATCTACGTTATGCTCGGCTGGGGCCTGAACATTGTGGTGGGTCTGGCTGGCCTGCTCGACCTGGGCTACGTCGCCTTCTATGCGGTCGGCGCTTATTCCTACGCCCTGCTGGCGTCCAGCGATCCGATCAAGGCCTTCATGGGAGATTTGATCGGGCCGAGCTTCTGGCCGCTCTGGGCCTTCTGGCTCTGTCTGCCCGTGGCCGGCATCCTGTCGGCGTTCTGGGGCATTCTGCTGGGCTTTCCCGTGCTGCGCCTGCGCGGCGACTATCTTGCCATCGTCACGCTCGCCTTCGGCGAGATCATCCGTCTCATCCTCATCAACTGGATCGATCTGACCAACGGCTATGCGGGCATCTCAGGCATTCCGCGGCCAAGCTTCTTCGGCCTGCCCTTCAATGCCTCCGACAGCGGCTTTGCGGCCTTCTTCGGACTCGAGTTCACGCCCCTGCACCGCACCATCTTCCTCTTCTACCTCATCCTCGCCCTCGCGCTGTTGACGAACTTCGTGACCCTGCGGCTGCGGCGCCTGCCGATCGGCCGGGCGTGGGAGGCGCTCAGAGAGGACGAGATCGCGTGCCGCTCGCTCGGCATCAATACGACCAATACCAAGCTCACCGCGTTTGCCATGGGCGCCGGCTTCGGCGGCATCGCCGGCTCGTTCTTTGCGGCACGGCAGAATTTCATCAGTCCCGAATCCTTCACCTTCATGGAGAGTGCGGTCATCCTGGCGATCGTCGTGCTCGGCGGCATGGGCAGCCAGATCGGCGTGGCCATTGCAGCCACGGCCATGATCGGCGGCACCGAGATCCTGCGCGAGCTCGACTGGCTGAAGCGGCTGTTCGGTCAGGACTTCGATCCCACGCAGTACCGTATGCTCATCTTCGGCCTGGCGATGGTGGTGATCATGATCTGGAAGCCGCGCGGCCTGATCTCGACGCGTGAGCCGTCGATCTTCCTCAAGGAACGTCGAGCGGTGTCGGGCGCGCTCGTCAAGGAAGGGCACGGCTGATGGCCTCGCGCAACGAGCCGCTGCTGGAGGTCGAGCACCTCACCATGCGCTTCGGGGGCCTCGTCGCCATCAACGACTTGTCGTTCTCGGCACGACGCGGCGACATAACGGCGATCATCGGCCCGAACGGAGCAGGCAAGACAACCGTCTTCAACTGTATCACCGGCTTCTACAAACCGACCACGGGCCGGATCGTGCTGTCGCTCGGCGGCGCCGCCAAAGCGGACGATATCGACATCCTCACGCGCAGCGGCGCCCGCTCCCGCGCGACCGCGGACAGCAGGCTGTTTCTGCTCGAGCGCATGCCCGACTTCGAGATCGCCTGGCGCGCCCGGGTGGCGCGCACGTTCCAGAACATCCGCCTGTTCGGCGGCATGACCGTGCTCGAGAACCTGATCGTGGCACAGCACAACCCGCTCATGCGCGCCTCGGGCTGGACGGTGCTCGGTCTCCTCGGCGCGCACCGCTACCGCGAAGCCGAGCGTGCTGCCGTCGATCACGCGCGATACTGGCTCGACCGGATCGGCCTGCTCGATCGCGCCGACACGGCCGCGGCCGAGCTGCCCTACGGCGCCCAGCGCAGGCTTGAGATCGCACGCGCCATGTGCACGCAGCCCGTGCTCCTGTGCCTGGATGAGCCGGCGGCAGGCCTCAATCCGCGCGAGAGCGCCGACCTCAATGCGCTGTTGAAGTCGATACAGAACGAGCACCAGACGTCGATCCTGCTGATTGAGCACGACATGTCGGTGGTGATGGAGATCTCCGACCACATTGTTGTCCTCGAATATGGGACGAAGATCTCCGACGGCTCGCCCGAGTACATCCGCAACGATCCCAAGGTCGTCGCCGCCTATCTCGGAGTCGAGGACGAGGAGGTCGCCAAGGTCGAAGCAGAGGTCCTGCGATGAGCGACGCGCTGCTGTCGATCCGACAGGTCAAGAGCTTCTACGGCAACATCATGGCGCTCAAGGGCGTCGATCTCGACGTGCACGAGGGCGAGATCGTGACGCTGATCGGCGCCAACGGCGCGGGCAAGTCGACGCTGATGATGACGGTGTTCGGCAACCCCCGAGCCCGTGCCGGCCAGATCCTGTATCAGGGGCGCGACATCACGCATCTGCCGACGCACGAGATCGCGCGCCTGCGCATCGCCCAGTCGCCCGAAGGACGGCGCATCTTTCCGCGCATGACCGTGCTGGAGAACCTGCAGATGGGGGCCGAGATCGACGGCCTCGAGCATTTCGACGAGGACCTGGACCGTGTCACGCAATTGTTCCCCCGCCTGCGCGAGCGGCTGTCGCAACGCGGCGGCACCTTGTCGGGCGGCGAGCAGCAGATGCTGGCGATCGCGCGTGCGCTGATGAGCCGACCGAAGCTGCTGCTGCTGGATGAGCCCTCGCTCGGACTTGCGCCGCTGATCGTGAAGCAGATCTTCGATGTCATTCGCGAGCTCAACACCAAGAACAAGATGACGATCTTCCTGGTCGAGCAGAACGCGTTTCACGCCCTGCGGCTCGCGCACCGAGGCTACGTGATGGTCAACGGCACCATCACCATGACCGGGACCGGGCCGGAGCTGCTGGCCCGTCCGGAAATCCGCACCGCCTATCTCGAAGGTGGGCGGCACTAGGCCCGCGAGCATCGGGAGGGAGCGCGAGCTTATGTTCGACAAGTTGTACGAGACAGGCCCGAACGGGCTGTGGGTCTTCCTGCTCGTCACCGTGATCATCGGCGGCAGTGGGGCCTTCATCTCGGGTCGCGCTATCGCCCAAACCTGGCGGCCGTTCTGGCACGTGCCTGTCTACATGCTGCTGCTGGCGGCTGCCGTGCGCTTCTTCCACTACGCTCTGTTCTGGGAAGTGCTGTTTTCCCTCAGGAATTACGTGGTGGATTTCACGGTGGCGCTTGTGTGCGCTGCACTCGGCTATCGCATCACCCGCGCGAGGCAGATGGCGGAGCAATACGGTTGGCTGTATGCTCGACGCCGGGTTGACCACGGCTGAAAGTTGAATACCAATCCCGCGGCAGCGCACAGTGAATGGACGTGACTCCGCCCATTTTTCGAGGAATCATGCGCCTTGGAGGCGAGGCCACTCGCCCGACCCGAGGCACGTGCAATCGGGTCAATTCAAAAGGGAGTGCATGGATGAACAAGCTCATTTGGTCGGGGGTCGCACTTGCTGCGAGCCTGGCCTTTACCGGTGCTGCCAGCGCGCAGATCAAGGTCGGTGTCGCTGGCCCTCTGACCGGTCCCAATGCCGCGTTCGGCGCACAGCTCAAGAACGGCGCCGAGCAGGCCGTTGCCGACCTCAACGCCAAGGGCGGCATCAATGGCCAGAAGATCGAGCTGTCGTTCGGTGACGACGTCTCCGATCCCAAGCAGGGCGTCTCGGTCGCCAACAAGTTCGTCGGCGACGGCGTGAAGTTCGTGATCGGACACTTCAATTCCGGCGTGACGATGCCGGCATCGGAGGTGTACGCGGAGAACGGCATCCTGATGATCTCGCCGTCCGCCACCAACCCGAAGATCACCGAGCGCAGCCTGTGGAACGTGTTCCGCACGTGCGGTCGGGACGACCAGCAGGGCGAGGTCGCGGGCAAGTACATCGTCACGAACCTGAAGGGTAAGAAGGTCGCGATCGTCCACGACAAGACGACGTACGGCAAAGGCCTCGCCGACGAGACGCAGAAGTACATCAACCGCGCAGGCGTCAAGGAAGTGCTGTACGAGGGCGTCAACACGGGTGAGAAGGACTTTTCGGCTCTCGTCTCCAAGATCAAGGCATCCGGAGCCGAGGTCGTCTATTGGGGTGGGCTGCACACCGAAGGCGGCCTGATCGTGCGCCAGATGCGCGACCAGGGCGTCAATGCCGTCCTGATGGGCGGCGACGGCATCACCACCGATGAGTTCGCAGCCATCGGCGGCCCGGGTGTGGAAGGCACCCTGATGACATTCCCGCCTGATCCGCAGAAGCGGCCGGAGGCGGCGGACGTCGTCAAGAAGTTCCTGGCCAAGAACTTCAAGCCCGAGTCCTATACGCTCTACAGCTACGCGGCGATGCAGGTCATTGCGGACGCGGCGGCTGCGGCCAAGTCCGTCGACCCGAAGAAGGTCGCGGAGGAGATCCGCAAGGGAGCGACGTACAAGACCGTGATCGGCGATCTCGCCTTCGACAAGAAGGGTGACATCACCCGCCCCGACTACGTCATGTACACATGGAAGAAGGGTGGCGACGGCAAGATCACCTACGTGCAGAACTGACGCATCCGTCACAGCTCGATGTACACCCGAGGACGAACACTGGGGCAGCCCGACGGGCTGCCTCTCTCGTCTGTGGCACGGCGGACAGACCGCAGCAGGTGGACTGCTGCGCTGCTCGCGGCGTTGCTGTGCCTGGTGCCGGCAGCGGCGCGTGCCGATGTCGTCATCGCCGCGGTTGGCTCCTCCGAGCCGCCCGGCAACCCCGCCGCGGCTGTGCGCAGCGGCGTGCAACTGGCGGCGTCCCAGTTGCTGACGGCGGGCCCGGACGGCAAGCCTGTGCGTGTCGTCTCGGCCGACGACCAGTGCGACGAGGCCGGAGCCGCCGCGGCGGCCCGCAGCCTGGTGGCGCAGGGCGTCAACGTGGTCATCGGCCATGTCTGCTCGAGTGGGGCCATCGCCGCCGCGCGCATCTATGCCGACGCGCGCGTCATCTTCATCTCCCCGGGAGCGCGTGGCCCCAAGTTCACCGAGGAGCGTGCGGGACCCGGTATCTTCCGGCTCGCAGGCCGCAGCGATCGCCAGGCCGCCGACATCGCCGCCGCCATCATGGCGCGCTATCCCGGCAAGAAGGCCGCCATCATCAACGACACGAGTCCGCAGTCGCGGGATCTTGCCGACGTCGTGCATCGCCTGCTGACCTCGGCGGGTTATCCGGTGGTGCATCGGGAGTCCTACGCTCCGGGTGAGAAGGAGCTGACCGAGCTCGTGCGCCGGCTCAAGATTGCCGGCAGCGATGTCGTGTTCGTGCCCGCCCAGCCCAATGATCTCGCCATCATCCTCGCGCAGATGCGCGCGCAGCAGCTCGACGCGCACGTGGTCGGCAGCGACATGCTCGCAGTTCCGGCCGTCATTCCAGCGGCCGACCTCGCAGGCGAGGCGCTCAAGGTCATGCTGCCATGGGTGCCCAAGCCGCAAGGCGCCACCGCCGAGCGCGTGCTGCCGCTGCTGCAGCTCGGCCGCGAGGCGCGCGCCATTGCCTTGCAGTCGTACGCCGCGGTGGAGGTGATCGCGCAAGCGCTCAGGGAGGCGGGCTCTGCCGATCCGGCGAAGCTGACGGCAGCGCTGGCGACCAAGGAATTCGATACGGCGATCGGGCATATACGTTTCAATGAGCGCGGCGATGCCAAAATTCCTTCGTACGCGCTGCATGCTTGGCGCAATAGCGCCTGGCAGCTCGCGCATTAGCTGCGTCGACCGGCCATCGGCCGGCGCCAACGCGAGGCGTGACATATGGCAAAGCTTCTCAACCTAATTACAGACGTGCCCGGCATCCGCGTCGGCCACGCTGACGATGCGCGCGTGGCAAGCGGCGTGACCGTGATCCTGGCCGACACCCCGAACGTGGCCTCGGGCGTGATCCGCGGCGGAGCACCCGGCAGCCGCGACATCAGCCGGCTCGAGCCCGAGATGACGGTGCAGGCGACCGACGCGGTCGTGCTGTCCGGCGGCTCCCTGTTCGGCCTCGATGCTGCCGGCGGAGTCGTCAACTGCCTGAGGCAGCGCGGCGTCGGCATCGCGATCGGCGCCATGACCATCCCGCTCGCGACGCAGGCGATCGTCTTCGACCTCAACAACGGCGGCGACAAGAGCTGGGGCCGCATGCCGCCCTACTGGGAGCTCGGCTGGCAGGCGACCGAGCGTGCCGCCGAAGGCGCCTTCGCCTTGGGCACCGTCGGCGGCGGCTATGGTGCGACCACCGCCACGTTGAAGGGCGGGCTTGGCTCCGCCAGCGCCATCACCAGCTCGGGGTTCCTGGTCGGCGCCATCGCCGTCGTCAATGCCGTCGGCTCCGCAACCGTCGGTGACGGTCCGCATTTCTGGGCGGCCCCCTACGAGGTGGACGGCGAGTTCGGGGGTCTCGGACTGCCTTCCGCGTTCGCGCCGCATGCCCTCGACATGCGCATCAAGGGGCGCGCGCCGCCATCGACGACCGTTGCCATGGTGGCGACCGATGCCACGCTGACCAAGGCGCAAGCCAAGCGGCTCGCGATCATGGCCGACGACGGTCTGGCGCGTGCCGTTCGGCCGTCGCACGCGCCGATGGACGGCGACACGGTGATCGCGGTTGCCATGCAACGCCGGCCGATCAGCAACGAGCTTGTCGAAATCACCGAGATCGGCCTGGCCGCCGGCGATTGTCTGGCACGCGCCATTGCGCGCGGCGTGTACGAGGCAACCGCCCTTCCCTTTGCCAATGCCCTGCCCGCGTGGCGCGACAAGTTCGGGGACGCCGCGCGATGAAATGGCTCATTGTGGCGGCGATGTGCGCATTGCTCGGCGCGCTGCTCCTCTGGCAGCACCAGCGCGAGCGCGCGATCGCCGATTGCCTGGCGGGCGGCGGCGTGTGGAACGGGCCGCGATCGACCTGCGGCCCCGCACCGCCGCGGCCCCTGCTCCAGCGCGATCTGCAGCGCTCGTGACGCTGTCGCTCAGAAGCGATCGGCCCGATACGGCGCTGGATCGGTGAACGTGTCCTCGCGCGTCATCATCTCGGCCAGCAGACGGCCACTCACGGGCCCGAGCGTGAAACCCAAGTGATGGTGCCCGAAGGAGAACCATAGCCCCTTGTGGCGCGGCGCCGGACCGATCACCGGCACCATGTCGGGAAAACAGGGACGCCGGCCGAGCCACGGCTCGGCATCGAGGCGCTCGGCGAGCGGAAAGATGTTGCGCGCCTGCGGCTCGATGCGCGCAAGCTGAGTCGGGGTCTTGGGTGCATCGCGCAGCGCGAATTCCACGCCCGTGGTGAGGCGGATGCCCTTGGTCATCGGCGTCATGGCGTAGCCGAGGTCGCCATCGATCAGCGGCCGGCCCAAGGTCGCGTTGCCTTCGGCTCGATAGTGCATGTGATAGCCGCGCTTCCAGCCCAGCGGCAGGTGGTAGCCGAGCGGGCGGAAGATATCGTCGGACCACGGCCCCAGCGCCACGACGACCTCGCGGGCTTCAGCCCAGCCATCGCGCACGGCGACGCGCCAACCCGTGCTCGTCTGCTCGAGCGAGCGCGCCTCGCCCTCGGCAAACCGCCCGCCGAGCTTGATGAACAGATCGGCGTACGCCTTGCCGACCGCGCCGGGGTCGGCAACGGTAACGGGATCGGTCATGTGCACGGCGCCGGCGAAGCGGTCGCGGACGTGGGGCTCGAGCGCGGCCAGCGCGGCCATGTCCAGGGCTTGGAAATTGATGCCGTACTCGGCGTGCTCGGCCTCGCTCTCGCTGATGTCGGCGGCAAGCTTGGCCTCGCTGCGGAAGGCCTTGAGATAGCCGGTGGGGCGAATCATGGCGGTGATGCCGGCCTCCGCCATCAGGGCCTCATGCTCGACGATGCAGCGCTCGATCAAGGGCAGCATGGCCCGCGCGCTCGCCGCCTTTCGCTCGGGTGTCGAGGCCCGCCAATAGCGAAACAACCATGGTGCAATGCGCGGCAGCGCCGACAGGTGGTAGACCGCATCGGTCGACCGATTGAGGGCGTAGCGCAAAATGACCGGCAGCTCGCGCGGAAACATGTAGGGCACGATGCCCTCGCGCTGGATGAAGCCCGCATTGCCGTAGGAGGTCTCCTCCGCGGGGCCACGCCGGTCGATGAGCGTGACGGAGCGCCCGCGTTTCTGCAGGTGCAGCGCGGCGGAGATGCCGACCATGCCGGCGCCCAGAACGATGACGTCAGTTTCCATGGATGTGCGCGAGGGGAAGAGCTGAACGGCGAGCTGTACTGCCCGCGAGCATAGCGCGCACCGCGCCGTCTCGCACGCGGTACGGCGTCCCAGGTCTCCTCGGCTACGTCAGTCCTTCCAGGGCACGCCTCCTGCGTAGGTCTTGTAGCTGACGGCGCTGAGCCAGCCGGAGTCGACGGGAAGCAGGACTCCGGTGATGGCCGCCGCCTGATCGGAGCACAGGAACGCGATGGCGTTGGCGATGTCGCCGGGCTCCGGCAGACGATCCAGCGCATGCACGCTCATGATCTTGGCCAGATCCCGCTGGCCGGCCTCGATCTTGGCCTTGAGCGGCGGCGTCAGCACGTAGGTCGGGGCCACGCTGTTGACGCGGATGCCGTGACGGCCGAGCTCGACCGCGAGAAGCTGCGTCAGACGCTGGATGGCAGCCTTGCCCGGGTTGTAGGCCGGCAGCGGCAACGGCAGATAGCTGTTGATCGAGCCGAGCGTGACGATGGCGCCGCGCTTGCGCGCGATCATCTGCTTGGCGAATGCGCGGCAGACGTGCACGGTGCCGAAGTAGTTGATGCGCCACATCTGCTCGTGCGCGTCCATATCCATGTCCATGATCCCCTCGGTGTTGGGGATCAAGGCAGCGGACGTGACGAGGATGCCCGCCGGCCCGAGGTCCTTCTCGACCGCGGCGGCGGTGCGCTCGACGCTTGCGGCGTCGGCCACATCACAGCGGTAGAAGCGGCTGCCGGCGAGCGAGGCCGCGACCTCTTTGCCGCGCGCCTCGTTCACATCGAGGATAGCGATTGCGTAGCCGTCTGCCGCAAGCCGGCGCGCGGTCGCCTCGCCGATGCCGCTCGCCCCACCCGTGATCACCGCGACCCGCTTGTCCGTCATGGCTCTTGACTCCTAGCGCAGAAATTCCGGGGAGATCAGGCCCGGCAAAAACAGTGACAGCTTCGGCCACACGATCACCAGAGCCAAGACCAGCAGCATCGGAATCAGCATGAGCATGGTGTCCTTAATGGCGTCTTTGATGCGGATGCCCGCGATCGAGCAGGCAATCATCAGGCACAGGCCGTAAGGCGGGGTCACGAGGCCGAAAGCCAGCGAGACGATGCCGATCATGGCGAAGTGCACGGGATCCATGGCCACTGTTTTCGACAGGGGCTCCAGGATCGGCGCGCAGATGATGATGGCTGGAATGGCGTCCAGGAAGCAACCGACGACGAGGAAGACGAACGCGACGAAAAAGCCGGTCGCGATAAAGCCCATGTTCCATGCTGAGACGCCGGTGAGGATGGCCTCGGGGATCTTGTAGTAGGCCAGCAGCCAGCCGAAGGTGCTGGCCGTGCCGACGCAGAACAGCGCGATGCCGGCGAGCTTGCCGGTATCGAGCAAGGCTTGGTAGAGGCCCTTCATGTCCATCTCCCGATAGATGAGGAGCGACAGGGCCGCTGCATACAGCACGGCGACGCAGGCCGACTCCGTCGCCGTGAACCAGCCGAAGATCTTGCCGCCGATGATGATGCCGGGAGTCATCAGGGCCGGGATGGCCAGCCACGTGGCGCAGAGAAGCTCGCGCCAGGTCGAGCGAGGATAGGTGGGATAGTTGCGCAGCTTGGCGTAGGCATGCACCGTGGCAATCTGGGCAAGCCCGATCAGCAGGCCGGGAATAATGCCGGCCAGGAACAGCGCCCCGATCGACACGGTGAGGATGCCGCCCCACACGATCATCAGGATCGAGGGCGGGATGATCACAGCCAGCACCGCGGACACCGCCGTGATGGCGACCGAGAAGGACAAATCGTAGCCTTCCCGGGTCTGGGCCTCGATGAAGATCTTGGACTGGCTTGCCGCATCCGCCGTCGACGAGCCCGAGATGCCGGCGAAGAAAATCGACAGCACCACGTTGATCTGCGCCAGGCTGCCGGGGAAGTGGCCCACCATGGTACGCGACAGCTTCATGAGGCGATCGGTCGTGCCGCCGACATTCATGAGATTTGCGGTGAGCAGGAAGAACGGCACGGCGAGGAGGATGAAGGAGTTGTCCGCGTTGAACGTCTCCTGCATCAGCGTCATCGTGTCGAGCCTGGGCTCGATGATGAGGATCGGGAGGCAGGCGAGCGCGAGCGCGAACGCGACCGGCACGCGCAGGAACAGGCAGAGGAAGAACACGCCGAACAGGACCAGCGCCGCGGCCCCAGGCGACAGCACGGCGCCCGTCATGCGGATCTCCCGAGAATGATCCTCACGTCGTCGACCATCTGCTCGCCCAGAAATACGAGCCACGTCGCCCCTGTCAGCGGCCAGGCGACGTGGATGAGCCAGAGCGGCAGCTCGGCGAGCTCCGAGATGCGGTTCCAGGCAAAGCGCGTGAACTCGATGCCCGCCCACACGAAGACCAGCGCCGCGATGAGCACGCCCACCCGGGCGATGAGGCGCACGATGGCCTCCCCCCGCGGAGCCAGGCGCGGCCAGACGTCGACCTCGAAGTGGGTCGACTCGCGCACGCCGATCATGGCGCCGATCATGATGGTCCAGATCAAGAGGAAGCGGGCCATCTCCTCGGTCCAGATGTAGGACGGGATGAGCGCTGTGTAGCGGGAGAAGATCTGCAGGCTGACGGGAATGACGAGAATGCCGACCGAGAGCGCCAGCACGACATCCAGCAGGCGCGCGTAAAGCGCGGTGATGCGTCGCCAGAGGCCGGGCAACTGCGTGGCGGTCTCGGCCATGATTCCCCTCACGTGATCGGCGGCAGCGGCTGGCCCGCCAGGAACGGCACGACCAGCTTGTGGAAATCATCCAGCCGGTCGTGATGCACCCAGTGGCCGGCGCGCTCGAAGGAGACGACCTCCGCATTGCGGAAATGGCGCACGCGGCCGTCCTCGCGCGGATCGGAGGCCCAGCTCTCCTTGCCGTAGACGAGCAGCGTCGGACAGGTAATGCGCGTCCACAGCGTCTCGACGTCGGCCTGCGGCATGTCATAGGGCGGCCACAGACGCACATAGTTGTCGAACTTCCAGCTGAAGGTGCCGTCCTCGTTCTGGTTGACGCCGTGCTGCGTCAGGTGCCGCGCCTGCTCGGGCGAGAGGTGCTTGTTCTCCTCCTGCATCCGCTTGAAGGCGTCCTCGATGGAGGCGTAGCGCCGCGGCTGGCGGCCGGCGAGCGCGCGCTGCTCCTCGATCCAGGCGCGCATGCGCTCGTCGATCGGCTTCTTGCCGCGCTCCCGCAGGGCCTTGGGGGAAAGGCCGAGGCCCTCGATGGCGACAAGCCGCTTGACGTTGTCGGGATAGATGCCGGCGTAGCGCAGCGCGATGCTGCCGCCGAGCGAATGGGCGATGATGGAGACCGGCGCCAGGTCGAGCTGGTGGATCAGCTGGGCCAAGTCGTAGATGTAGCCGGCCATGCCATAGTTGGCGCTGGCCGACCACTGGCTGTCGCCGTGACCGCGCAAATCCGGCGCGATGATGTGCCAGTCGCGCCGCATGCGCTGGGCGAGCCAGTCCCAGTTGCGGCAATGATCGCGCCCGCCGTGCACCATCAGCAGCGGCGGCGCGCTGGGGTTGCCCCAGTCCACGTAGTGGAGGCGCAGCCGCTGCGAGAAATAGACGCGTGAGGTGGGTCCTGGCGCGCCGTCGATCATGGCAGGGACCCGTGCGAGGCCGCGTCTTGCATCGCGCGCCGACCAGCTTTCCATCTTGCAACCGGCCGGCGCACGCGAAGCCTATTTGATTGCATTGATCTTCTGCAGGATGCCATCAGCACCGATCTCCTTGGCATAGGCCTCCATGACGGGGTCGACCCGCTTCTTCATCTCGTCGCGACCGCTGAAGGGGATGCGCTTGAGCTTGCCAGCCTTCTCGAGCGCAACGAGCTTCTGCTCGTCCTCCGAGCTCTCCACCTGGCGCCCATAGGCACCGGCTTCCTTGCCGGCCTTCAGCACGGCGTCCTGCAGCTCCTTCGGCAGGGTCTTGAAGGTCTTGGCCGAGAAGCAGATGGGCCGGATGGTGATGGCGTGCTGGGTCATGGCGAGGTTCGGCGCCACCTCGTAGAATTTCATCGATTCCACGCCGGCCGCCTCGTTCTCGCCGGCGCTGATGACGTTGTTCTGGATGGCGTTGTAGACCTCGTTGTAGGCAATGACCGTCGGCGCCATGCCGGCCGCGGCGAAGGTCTTGGACCAGATCGGCGCGCCCTGCACGCGCACCTTGAGGCCCTTGATCTCCTCGAGCGAGGCCATCGGCTTGTTGATGAAGATATTGCGGATGCCGCCGCCGGCGTAGCCGATCAGCATCACCCCGGATTTCTCCGCCACCTCGTCGGCGACCGGCTTCAGAAGGTCGGCGTCGAGCACCTTGTTCCAATGATCGAGGTCGCGGAACAGGAAGGGCGCGTCGATGAAGGGCGCGGCCTTGGAGAACGTGGACATGTGCGCCGGCGATACGATGGCGTAATCGACGGCCTTGCCCTGCGCCATGTACTCGAAATACTGCTTCTCGAGTCCAAGGGCGGAATTCTTGTGCAGCGAGAAACTGATTGGCTTGCCATAGTATTGCTTGACCAGTTCCTCGAATTTCACCAGGGCCTTGGTGAAGGCGTGATCGTCGTTGAACTGGACGGCGCCATTGAGGGTGATCGTCTGCGCCTGGACCGGCAGCGCGGCGGCGGCCAACAGTCCAGCGACGATCGCGCGGAAAATGCCTTTTACAAACATCGTCTCGTCTCCTCCTCGTTGCCCGCGAGCTTGTCCCGCTTTGCTTATCGTTGCGCCGGAGTGGGCCGGCGGGCCCAGACCATAACGCAAGCCCCGCGGGCGGCATAGCGGGCGCATCGCGGTCGCGCGCATGCCCACCCGGCTCCCTTGGTCGGCAGGGTGTATGGATGAGTTGCATCAACGTATCCGGCAGGCGGAGCGGACTGGCCTGGCGCGACGATCTTCGATAGGGATCGCACCCATGACCGCTGCGCGCGCCCTGCCCGTCGATGCCATCATGGGCGACCTGAAGGTCGCGCTGGCCCGGGGCACGTCTGCCGTGCTCGTGGCGCCGCCGGGGGCCGGCAAGACCACGCGCGTGCCGACGGCTCTGCTCGATGAGCCCTGGCTTGTCGGCCGCAAGATCCTGGTGCTCGAGCCACGCCGCATCGCCGCACGTGCCGCCGCCGAGCACATGGCGCGACTCAGCGGCGAGACCCTCGGACAGACGATCGGTTTGCGGGCGCGCCTGGACACGGCCGTGGGGCCCTCCACGCGCGTCGAGGTGCTGACCGAGGGCGTGTTCACGCGGATGATCCTCGACGATCCGGGCCTCGAAGGGATCGCAGCGGTGCTGTTCGACGAATTCCATGAGCGATCGCTCGATGCCGACTTCGGGTTAGCGCTGGCGCTCGACGTGCAGGCTGCGCTGCGGCCGGACCTGCGCATCCTGGTGATGTCCGCCACGCTCGACGCGCAGGCCGTGACAGGGCTGCTCGGAGCGGCGCCCCTGATCCATTCAGAGGGCCGCGCCTTTCCGGTGGAGACGCGATATCTCGGCCGCGATCCGGCCAAGCGCATCGAGGAGGAGACTGCAGCGGCGATCCTGCGCGCCTTGCGGGCAGAGACCGGCTCGGTGCTGGCCTTCCTGCCGGGACAAGGCGAGATCCGCCGCGTTGCTGCGCGACTGCAGGATGCCGATCTCGGCAGCGACATCGACGTGGTGGAGCTGCACGGCGGGCTGGCGCAGGGCGCGCAGCGTGATGCCATTGCGCCGAGCCCGCCCGGCCGGCGCAAAATTGTCCTCGCCACTTCGATCGCCGAGACCTCGATCACGATCGAAGGCGTGCGCATCGTCGTCGACTGCGGCCTGCAGAGGGTGCCGCGCTACGAGCCCGACGTCGGCATTACCAGGCTCGAGACCGTCCGCGTCAGCCGCGCTTCCGCCGACCAGCGCCGGGGACGCGCGGGGCGCACTGAGCCGGGCGTGTGCTATCGTTTATGGACTGAGCCCGAGACCGGCGGGTTGCCGCCGTATACGGCCCCCGAGATCCGAACGGCGGATCTCACCGGGCTTGTGCTCGATTGCGCCGCATGGGGCGTCTCCGATCCGGGGCAATTGCGCTGGCTGGAACCGCCGGCCGCTGGCGCCTGGGGCGCTGCGCGCGCAAGCCTTGCCGAGCTCGGCGCGCTCGACGTCCACGGCCTCATTACATCCGCCGGAAGGCGCATGCGCGCGCTCCCTTTGCCGCCGAGGCTGGCACGCATGCTGCTCAGCGCCGCCGACCTGGGGGAGGCGGAAGCCGCGGCGGACATCGCAGCCGTCGTGGTCGAGCGCAACCTCGGCGGACGCGACGTTGATCTCGCAGCGCGGCTCGCCAACTTCCGGCGCGACCGCTCGGAGCGCGCGTCCGCCATGCGGCGACTGGCGAAGGATTGGGCGCGCCAGGCGCGGGCCGGCAGCCGAGCGCCGGCATCGTCGGCAGCGCCCGCACCCTCCCCGGCTGCCCTGCTCGCGCTCGCCTATCCCGATCGCCTCGCCAAGCGGCGCGGCGACGGCGGACAGTTCGTGCTGGCCAATGGACGGGGCGCCAGGCTCGATGCGAGCGAAGCGCTGGCGCGAGAGCCCTTCCTCGCCGTCGCCGAGCTCGCGGGCGCTGCGGCAGAGGCTCGCATCCTGCTTGCGGCCGCACTGGACGAGGCCGAGCTGGCCGCCATCGCAGGGGACCGCATTGTCGAAAGCGACGAGATCGCGTTCGACCCGGAGGCTGCAGCATTGCGTGCGCGCCGAGTGCGCCGTCTCGGCGCCATTGTGCTGGCAAGCGAGCCACGCGGCGTGCCGCTGACTGCCGAGAGCGCAGCGGCGCTTGCGCGCGGAATAGCCGGGCTCGGCATCGCGCGCCTGCCTTGGAGCAAGGCGCAATTGCAGCTCCGGCACCGCGTGGCGTTCCTGCGCGCCGCCGCCGGGAGCCCGACCGAGCGCTGGCCCGATCTCTCCGATGCCGCGCTGACCGAGACGGTGGAGGATTGGCTCGCGCCGTTTCTCAGCGGGCGCACGCGGCTTGCCGATATCGGTGCCGACGATCTCGCTGCAGCCCTCGATGCGCTGCTGCCATGGGACCTGCGACGCCGGCTCGACGCGGAGGCGCCGACGCACTTCGAGGCGCCGACCGGCAACAGGCATCCAATTGATTACGAGGGCGAGGGCGCGCCGAGCCTCGCCATTCGCGTGCAGGAGCTGTTCGGGCTCAAGCAGCATCCCGCCATCGCCGACAACCGCCTGCCCCTGACGCTGCATCTGCTGTCGCCGGCGGGCCGGCCCATGCAGATCACGCGCGACCTGCCCGGCTTCTGGCGCGGCTCGTGGGCGGACGTCAGGGCCGAGATGAAGGGCCGCTATCCCAAGCATGACTGGCCCGACGACCCCGCCAATGCGCGGCCGACAGCTCGGGCCAAGGCGCGGCCACGGTGAGCCGGGCTATCTGGCGTTGAGCCGGCGCGCCGACATCTCGCGCGGGATGCGGCGGGACGTCTTGCGCTCGACGACCACCGCCCCGGTCGAAAGCGAGCGGCGGCCCGCGACCTTTGGTCGGCTGCCACGGCTCTTGAGGATGCGCTCGGCCTCCGCGCGCGCCTCATCGATCGGCATCTGCATAAGCTCTGCGGCAATGCTGATCTGCTCGCCCGTATCCGCCGTCAGCCCTTCCGCCGCATAAAGGGCTTCCTCCAGGGTCGGCGGCTCGAAGCGGACCCTGCGCGGGCCGTACTTCGTCACCCATCTCGCGCTCATGTTCATCTTCCTTCTTGTCGTTCGTCTGATGCTATCGGCATCGCCCCGGCACTCCCAATGCGTCATGTGCATTGCTGCATTGCACCGCCCGCTGCGTCGCCTCGGCACAGGCGGGCCCCGCGAGCAAGGCGGGGCCGATGACACGCAGATGACATTTCAGCGCACAGGCGACGGAGATGAGTCTTGGGCAGCATAGGGCTTGCATCCAAGTCAGGGATGCGCACACTCGATCACAAGATCGTCATCCGGACCGAGTGGTGGGAGTGAAACAATGGCCGACCCGATCAGCATCCAGTTCACGCGCTTTTCCGCGTTCTACAGCCCGCTCATCGCCACGATCGCGGGCGGCTTCCTCAAGGAGGAAGGCTTCGAGCCGCGGCACTCGATCGCGCCGCTCGGCAAATCCGCCATCGACGGGCTGATCGACGGCTCGGTGCAGGTGGCGCAGTCGGCGATCTCGCAGGGCTTCGGCCCGCTCGAGAAGGGCAACAAGCCGCCCGCCCTGCACTTCGCGCAGATCAACGAGAAGGACGGCTTTTTCATCACCGCGCGCAAGCCCGACCCGAATTTCACCTGGGACAAGCTCACGGCCGGGGACATCCTGGTCGACCACGGCGGCCAGCCGCTCGCCATGTTCAAGTATGCCTGCCACAAGAAGGGCGTGGATTTCAAAAAGGTGAAGGCGGTGAACGTGGCGTCCGACAAGATGGACGCAGCGTTCCGCGGCGGACAGGGCCAGTACATTCACCAGCAGGGGCCCGCGCCGCAGCAGCTCGAGCATGACGGCGTCGGGCATGTCGTCGCCTCCGTCGGCGATGCCATCGGCCCGGTGGCGTTCTCGAGCCTCGCCGCCACGCCGCAGTGGCTCAAGACCGACGCAGCCAAGCGCTTCATGCGCGCCTACCGCAAGGCGAGGAGCTGGCTGCTTGCGACCCCCGCGGCCGAGGTTGCCGCAGCAGAGGCCAGCTTCTTTCCCAACATCCACCGCGACGTTCTGACCAAGACCATCGCCACCTATCAGAAGCTCGGAAACTGGAGCCCGCACGTCGAGATTACCCGGCCCGCGTTCGAGGTGGCGCTCGACGTCTTCCAGTACTCGGGCGGCATCACCAAGCGGCACAAGTATGAGGACATCGTTGCGCCGCCGCCTGCATAGGCTCTCGGCCTGCAGGACACGGATCAATAAGGGAGGGAGCCTATGGAATTCGGAATTCTCTTCACCTCGCATCCCAATACGGAGCGCGAGCCCTATCCTCACCAGAGTCTGCATGCGCGGGTGACGGACGAGATCCTCACTGCGGAGAAGCTCGGCTTCGACTGTGCATGGCTCGCCGAGCATCACTTCTCCAACGAGTACGGCATCATGCCGGACGTCTGGGTGTATGCGGCCTACCTCGCGGGACTGACCAAGAGGATCAAGCTCGGCATGGCGGTCGTCACGCTGCCGCTGTCGAACCCGGTTCGCGTGGTCGAGAACGCGGCATTCGTCGACATTCTGACCGGCGGCCGGGTGATGCTCGGGCTCGGCTCCGGGTATCGCGCCTACGAGTTCGACGGCTTCGGACTCGACTTCGAGGCGCGCCGCGACATGCAGGAGGAGGCGCTTCCGCTGCTGGTCGACCTGTTCCGCAAGAAGAAGGCCGACCACAAGGGCAAGCACTACCGCTTCAAGATCGACGGACCCTACGAGCTGTTTCCCCATCCCGTGCAGAAGCCGCATCCGCCGCTGCTGCTGGCCGGCGCGACGGAGCGCTCGATCGGGGTTGCAGGCCGCATGGGGATGGGGCTGATGCTGTCCACGCTGACGCCGTTCGCCGAGCTCGGCAAGCAGGTGGCCAATTACCGCGAAAATCTGGCCAAGGCGCCGGCGGCGCTGAAGGAAAATCCCGGTGCGGGCCACGTCAACGTCGCCCGCTGGGTGTATGTGGCCGAGACCGACGCCAAGGCCAAGGCCGACAGCGAGGAAGGCCTGATCCGGCATCTCAAGCACTTCTTCGGCGGCCAGACCTCCGGCTATCTCGGCCAGACCTCGAAGGGCTCGGATTCGGTCGCCTCGCGGCTCGAGTACGACAGCCTGGCCAAGAGCACGATCCTGCACGGCTCGCCCAAGACGGTCATGGAGCGGATCAAGCTGCTGCGCGAGGCCACGGGTCTCGACTCGCTGATGCTGCACTACCCGCCCTGGTATGGCACCGAGAAGGCCAAGGCCTCGCTCGAGCTGTTTGCCAAGGAGGTGGCACCGCACTTCAAGGCCTGAGCCGGAAGGCCGCAAGACGGGGACAATCCCGGGCCGCGCCGGCCCGGGGCTTGAGCCCCGCGCGGCAACGCGTAGGATGCGCCCCGCCGGATAAGGGGAGCCTGCGGGCGTGCGCTTCTCGTTTCTCAATCTCGTGCGGCAGGCGCTGTCGGGCCATCAGAGCTGGCCCGAGCAATGGCGCTCGCCCGAGCCCAAGCCCGCCTACGACATCGTCATCATCGGCGCCGGTGGACACGGGCTCGCCACCGCCTACTACCTCGCCAAGGAGCATGGGCTGCGCAACGTCGCGGTGCTGGAGCGGGGCTGGCTCGGCGGCGGCAACACGGGCCGCAACACCACGATCATCCGCTCCAACTATCTCTGGGAGGAGAGCGAGGCCATCTACGAGCATGCGCTGAAGCTGTGGGAGACGCTCAGCCACGAGCTCAACTACAACGTCATGTACTCCCCGCGCGGCGTGCTCATGCTGGCGCATAGCGTGCACGACGTGCAGATCTTGAAGCGCCACGTGCATGCGAACCGGCTTGCCGGGATCCACAACGAGTGGCTCACGCCGAATGAGGCCAAGCGGTTCTGCCCGCCGCTCAATATCTCGCCCGACCTGCGCTATCCCATTCTCGGAGCCGCCCTGCAGCGCCGCGGCGGCATCGCACGCCATGATGCCGTGGCCTGGGGCTACGCACGCGCCGCCGACAGGCTCGGCGTCGACATCATCCAGAATTGCGAGGTCAGGGCCATCCGCCGCGATATCAACGGCGCGGTCGAAGCCGTGGAGACCACGCGCGGCACCATTCGCGCGGCAAAGGTGGGCGTGGTTGCCGCTGGTCACACGAGCGTCGTCATGGCCATGGCGGGCGTGCGCATGCCGATCGAGAGCTTCCCGCTGCAGGCGCTGGTGTCCGAGCCGGTCAAGCCGGTGCTGCCCTGCGTGGTGATGTCCAACGCCATCCACGCCTACATCTCGCAATCGGACAAGGGCGAGCTCGTCATCGGCGCGGGCACCGATGTCTACACCTCCTACAGCCAGACCGGCGGCCTGCACGTGCCCGTGCATACGCTGGAGGCCATCACCGAGCTGTTTCCAGCCTTCCGCCGCCTGCGCATGCTGCGCAACTGGGGCGGCATCGTCGACGTGACGCCGGACCGCTCGCCCATCATCGGGCTGACGCCGGTGCCGGGCCTCTACGTCAACTGCGGCTGGGGCACCGGCGGCTTCAAGGCGACGCCAGGGTCGGGCCACGTGTTCGCCGCAACGATCGCGCGCGGCGAGCCGCACCCGATCGCCGCGCCATTCAGCCTGGATCGCTTCGCCTCGGGGCGTCTCATCGACGAGGCGGCGGCTGCCGCCGTTGCACATTGAGGCGCCGCGCATGCTGCTGATCAAATGTCCCTACTGCGCCATGGAGCGGCCCGAGATCGAGTTCCGCTACGCCGGCGAGGCGCATCTGACGCGTCTTGCCGACGCGTCCCATCTGAGCGACGCGGAGTGGGCCGACTTCCTTTACATGCGCACCAACCCCAAGGGCTTGCACGTCGAGCGCTGGCGCCACGTGCACGGCTGCGGCCGCTTCTTCAACGCGGTGCGTCACACGGTCAGCGATCGCATCCTCGCCACCTACAAGGTTGGCGAGCCCAGGCCCGCCCTCGACCCTATCGAACGCGGTGAGGACGCATGACGGGCGCCTTCCGCACGGCCAGCGGCGGGCGCATCGACCGCAGCCGCACCATTTCGTTCAGTTTCGACGGCGACCTGCTCGCCGGCCATCCCGGCGACACGCTCGCCTCCGCGCTGCTCGCGAGCGGCCGGCATCTCGTCGGCCGCTCGTTGAAGTACCATCGGCCGAGGGGCGTCCTGACGGCGGGATCAGAGGAGCCCAATGCGCTGGTCACCGTCGCCCGCGGCAAGGGGCGCGTGACGCCCAACCTGCGCGCGACGCAGGTGGAGTTGTATGAGGGACTGGATGCGCGCAGCCAGAACCGCTGGCCGTCGCTGCGGCGCGATCTCGGCGCGATCAGCGATCGCCTGAGCCCGCTGCTCCCCGCCGGCTTCTACTACAAGACCTTCATGGGGCCGCGGCTCTTTGGCGCCAACAGGCTCTGGGCGCTCGTGTACGAGCCCTTGATCCGGCGCGCCGCCGGGCTCGGGCGGGCGCCCTCCGCGGCCGACGCGGATCGCTATGCCGGCCGCTTCGCGCACTGCGACGTACTCGTCATCGGCGCGGGCCCTGCGGGCCTTGCAGCCGCGCTCAGTGCGGCCGATGCGGGTGCGCGCGTCATCCTCGCCGACGAGCAGTCGGAGCTCGGCGGCTCGCTGCTGGCCGAGCCGCGCGCCAGCATCGACGGCAAGCCCGCCGCAGAGTGGCTCGCCGGCGCGATCAGCGAGCTCGGCAACTCGGGCCGCGTCCACCTGCTGCCGCGCACGACGGCGTTCGGCTACTTCGCGCAGAACTTCGTCGGTCTCGCCGAGCGCATCAGCGACCACCTGGAGGCCCCCGATCCGGATTTGCCGCGCGAGCTGCTGTGGCAGGTGCGGGCCAAGGAGGTCGTGCTGGCAACCGGCGCCATCGAGCGGCCGCTGGTGTTTCCCGGCAACGACCGGCCGGGCGTCATGCTGGCGGGCGCGGGGCTCACCTATCTCCATCGCTACGGTGTGAAGCTCGGCCGCCGCGCGGTCATCGCCGGCGCGCACGACACGATCTACGAGGCCGCACTCGCCCTCGACGCGCATGGTGTGGACGTGGCGGCTGTGCTCGACTCGAGGTCCGTGGCCGACAGCCCGCTTGCGGCGGCCGCGCGGGCTGCCCACCTGCCCGTGCGCCCTGCCACCTTCGTCATCGGCACGCAAGGCCGCGCCAGGATCAGCGAGGTGCATGCGGGCGAGCTCGGCAGCGACGGCAACATCCGCGATGCCGGGCGCATTTCCTGCGATCACCTGCTCATCTGCGGTGGCTGGACGCCGTCGGTGCATCTCTTCTCGCAGTCGCGCGGCAGGCTCCGGTTCGACACGGAGACCGAGACGTTTCTGCCGGGCACGTCTGTTCAGCGTGAGCGCTCGGCGGGCGCGTGCGGCGGCGTCAATGGGCTCGCGCGCGTGCTGGAGAGCGGCTATGCCGCAGGCGCCGAAGCCGCGCGCGCCGCGGGCTTTGCCGGCGCTCGAGCGTGCGTGAGCGCTGTGGAGGGCGAGGCCGGCTCGGCGGGCCTGACGCCACCCGCACCAGCATTGGGCGGCGGCGAGGAGCTGCCGGGCAAGGCCTTCATCGATTTCCAGAACGACGTGACCACCGCCGATCTGGTGCTCGCCGCGCGCGAAGGCTTCCGCTCCATCGAGCACGTCAAGCGCTACACCACCACCGGCATGGCGACCGACCAGGGCAAGACCTCGAACATGAACGCCCTGACCATTGTCGCGAGCGTGCTCGACAAGCCGCTGCCGGCGGTCGGCCTCACCACCTTCCGCCAGCCTTACACGCCCGTGACGTTCGGCACGCTCGCGGGCGCCGCGCGTGGCGAGCTGTTCGACCCGGTGCGCAGGACGCCGATCGATCCCTGGGCTGGGACGCACGGAGCTGTGTTCGAGGATGTCGGCACCTGGAAGCGGGCGCGCTACTTCCCGCGCCGGCGCGAGGACATGCGCGCAGCCGTCGCGCGCGAGTGCCGCACGGTGCGCACCGCGGTCGGTGTGTTCGATGCCTCGACGCTTGGCAAGATCGAGGTTGTCGGCCCCGATGCCGCAACCTTCCTCGATCGCATGTATGTCAATGCGCTGGTTGATCTCCCGGTCGGCCGCTGCCGCTACGGCCTGCTGCTGAGCGAGGCGGGGTTCGTCATTGACGACGGCATCATCGCCCGGCTGGCGCCGGACCGCTTCCACGTCACCACCACCACCGGCGGCGCCGCCCACGTGCTGCACATGATGGAGGACTATCGCCAGACCGAATGGCCTGATCTCAACGTGTGGCTGACGTCGACGACGGAGCAGTGGGCCGTGATCGCCGTGCAGGGCCCGCGCTCGCGCGAGGTCATCGCTCCGCTCGTCGAGGACGCGGATCTCGATGCGCGCAAATTCCCGCACATGAGCGTCTGCCAGGCCCGCGTCTGCGGCAGGCCGGCCCGCATCTTCCGCGTCAGCTTCACCGGCGAGCTCGGCTTTGAGATCAATGTCTCCGCCGACGATGCCCTTGCGGTGTGGGAAGCCGTCATGGCACGCACCGAGCAGACTGGCGGCTGCGTCTACGGCACCGAGGCCATGCACGTGCTGCGCGCCGAGAAGGGCTACATCATCGTCGGCCAGGAGACGGACGGCACCGTCATTCCATCCGACCTCGGGCTCGGCTGGGCCATCGGCAAGAGCAAGCCGGATTTCGTCGGCAAACGCTCGCTTGCGCGCTCCGACATGACGCGCGCAGATCGCATGCAGCTCGTCGGACTGCTGACCGCGGACGCGCGCATCGGGCTCGATGAGGGTGCGCAGATCACGGAGGCGGCTAATCCCGCACCCGGCACGCCGGCGCTCGGTCACGTCACGTCCTCCTATTGGAGCGAGACGCTCGGCCGCCACATCGCGCTGGCTCTGGTCAAGGCTGGCCGCCGCCGCATCGGCGAGCGCCTGTACGTGCCGGGCGCGCGCCGCGCGATCGAAGTCGAGGTCGTCTCGCCCGTGCTCTACGATCCGAAGGGAGCGCGGCTCAATGACTAGCCAGTCCTCGCTCCCGCCTCCCGGGGTCTTTCCGCTCGAGCTGCCCGAAGCCGAGGGCGTTGCCGCCGTCCGGTGGGTTGCAAGGAGCTGCCGCTTCAGCTTTCGCGGCGATGCCGAGGCCGCGCGCGCCGCGGGGCTTGCTTTCGGCGCCCCGCTTCCGGCGGCGCCCATGCAGTCGGCGCGCCAGCTCCTGAGCGCAGCGCTATGGCTCGGACCCGACGAATGGCTGCTGCTCGGGCCGCTCGGCGAGGCCGCGCACCTCGCCTCGGCAATCACGCGCGCGCTCGCAAGCACGCCGCATGCCCTGGTCGATATCAGCGCCCGCAACGCCGGTCTCGTCGTCACGGGGCCGCTGGTCGAGGCCGTGCTCGGCGCCGGCTGCCCGCTCGACCTCGACCGCAACGCATTCCCGGTCGGCGCCTGCACGCGCACCCTGTTCGCCAAGGCCGAGGTCGTGCTGTGGCGCACGGCCGTCGACGCCTTCCGCCTCGAGGTGGCGCGCTCTTACGCGCCCTATGTGGTCGGCCTGCTGGCCGAGGCGATCCGCAACGAGCGGGCGATGCTGACGCGTGCGTCTCCTGAGCGGAGCCGATAGCTGCGGCTCGAGGCGCGGCCTGCGCCGGGCCTTCAGCTCTTCACCCCCATCTCGTCGAGCACCTTTTTGGCTGTGCGAAAGGCGTCGATCCCCGCCGGGAAGCCGGCATAGGGGATGACGTGGATCAGCGCCTCGCGGATCTCGTCCCTGGTCAGGCCGTTGTTCACCGCGCCCTTGACGTGCACGGCCAGCTCATGGTGCCGGTTGAGCACGGCCAGGATGCCGAGGTTCAGCAGGCTGCGCTGCTTGCGCGTCAGCCCTGGGCGCGTCCAGAACGCCCCCCAACCGATCTCGGTGACCAGGTCCTGCAGCGGCTTGGAGAACTCGTCGGCATTCTTGAGCGAGTTTTCCACGTGCTCCTTGCCGAGCACCTCGACGCGCAGCTTGTTTCCCTTCTCGTAGCTCGACTCGGCCATCGATCGTCCTCCTGGCGTTTCCTCGCCGCCCATCATGCCGGCCTGTCGGGGCATTCCGCAACTGGCCGACGTCTCGCAGTCGCGCCGGTTGCGCCTTTCCTCTTGCGTTTCTGCCGCGGGCGCGGACAGTTCACACCGAGGAAGCGTCCATAAGAGGGCCACCAAGTGATGCAGGCAGATTACGTGATCGTCGGCGCAGGATCGGCAGGCTGCGTGCTTGCCAATCGCCTCTCCCAGGATGGCGCCAAGGTCGTGCTGCTGGAGGCCGGCCCGACCGACTGGCATCCGATGATCCATGTGCCGGCCGGCGTGCTCAAGCTGCTCTACAACAAGCGCGTCAACTGGCTTTATGGAACGGAGCCCGAGGCCGGCGTCGGCAACCGCTCGATCCATTGGCCGCGCGGCCGCGTCCTGGGCGGCTCCAGCTCCATCAACGGCATGCTGTTCGTGCGCGGCAACGCCGCCGACTACGACAGCTGGGCGCAGATGGGCTGCCGCGGCTGGACGTACGAGGAGTGTCTCCCCCATTTCAAGTCCATCGAGCGCTACGCGCCGGGCGACGACCGCTTTCGCGGCAAGTCAGGGCCGTTACTGATCGAGGACTACCGCACCATCCTGCCGCTCACCCACCGCTTCGTCGAGGCCGCCCAGCAGGCGGGCTTCCCGTTCACCCGCGATCTGTCGGGCGAGCAGATGGAGGGCGTCGGCTACTCGCAGATGTCGCGCAACGGGCGCCTGCGCGGCTCCACGGCGCGCACGTTCCTCGCCGAAGCACGCGCACGGCCCAATCTGAAGGTCGAGACCAACGCCATCGCCACCAGGCTGCTGTTCGAGGGCAAGCGCTGCACCGGAGTGGCCTTTCGCCAGAACGGCCAGGATCGCGAGATCAAGGCCGCACGCGAGGTCATCGTCTCGGGCGGCACCATCAACTCGCCGCATCTGCTGCAGATCTCGGGCATCGGCCCCGCCGCGCATCTGAAATCGATCGGCGTCGATGTGGTGCACGACTTGCCCGGCGTCGGCAGCAACCTCTCCGACCACTATGCCGTGCGCATCTCGCAGCGCGTGCGCAATGCCGTGTCCATCAACGAGCTGTCGCGCCTGCCGCGGCTTCTCCCCGAGATTGCCCGCTGGCTCACGGTCGGCCGCGGCGCGCTCACCTTCGGCGTCTCCAGCGCGCAGGTGTTCTGCCGCAGCCGCGACGGGCTCGCCAGCCCCGACATTCAACTCCTGTTCTCGCCGGCGAGCTATGACGAGAACAAGTTCGGCACGCTCGAGAGGAAGCCGGGCGTGACCATCGCGGTCAGCATCGCGCGGCCCGAGAGCCGCGGCACCATTATGGCCAAGTCGCCCGATCCGCTCGACCGGCCCGCCATTCGTCCGAACTATCTGTCGGCGCCGGGCGATCTGCGCGTGTCGATGGCCGGCATCAGGCATGCGCGCCGCATTTTCGCCCAGCCCGCGTTCGCCGCGCATCGCGTCGAGGAGATCTTTCCCGGCCCCGGCATCCAGAGCGAGACGCAGCTGGAGGATTTCATCCGCCGCTCCGGCACGACGATCTATCACCCGGTCGGCACCTGCAAGATGGGCGAGGACCCGATGGCCGTGGTGGACTCGCGGCTGCGGGTGCGCGGCATCGGCGGGCTGCGGGTGATCGATGCCTCGATCATGCCGGCCGTCACGACCGGCAACACCAACGGGCCCACCATCATGATCGCCGAGAAGGGCGCGGCGATGATCCGCGAGGACGCACGCGCGGCTTAGCGGCGCAAGTCGATATGCATCTGGCTCCCGGCCGCGCCGGCCGCAAAGGGGCGGCACGATCCGCGGTGGACGGCGCCGGCGAAGCCCGCTTTGGAACCGCATATTTGAAGGACATCCCCGACCTCGTGCGATAAGATCCCGCAACTAGCAGGTCGCGGCTCGTGCGTGACCGCGGTCGATTTATTGGAACTTTCGGTGTCGCGCAGCGTCGTGGCCCCTTGAACATCCCAGTTCAGGAGGATCGGACATGGCGCGCGCAGATGTTATTCTACCTGCCGAGCCGGCACGTGAGTTGCCGACGGTTCGCTCGATCAACCTCAGCGACCTCAAGGATGTGCTGGCAGCGGGCCTGGATGATTTCCGGGCGATGCCGACGCACGTGATCTTCCTGTGCCTGATCTACCCTGTGATCGGCCTGCTGATCGGCCGCGCGACGATCGGGTACGACATCGTGCCACTGCTCTATCCGCTGGCCGCGGGCTTCGCTCTGATCGGCCCGTTCGCCGGCATCGGCCTCTACGAATTGAGCCGCAGGCGCGAGCAGGGTCTCGACACGTCCTGGAAGCACGCGTTCGACGTGGTGCATTCGCCGTCCTTCGCGCCGATCATGGCGCTGGGCTTGCTGCTGCTCGCCATCTTCGGCGTCTGGATTGCCGTCGCCGATGGCATTTACGTCGCGAACTTCGGCGAGCGGCATCCTGTCGATCCGACCGCGTTCGTCCGCAATGTGCTGACGACGCCCCAGGGGTTCAATCTCATCGTCGTGGGCAATGCGGTGGGATTTGTCTTCGCGGTGGTGGCGTTTGCCCTGAGCGCGGTCTCGTTCCCGCTTCTGCTCGATCGCAATGTCGGCCTCTCGGCGGCGATCATCACGTCGGTGCACGCGGTGTTCAAAAACCCGGTGACCATGGCGGCGTGGGGGCTCATCGTTGCCGCCGGCCTGGTGATCGGCTCGCTGCCCTTCTTCCTCGGCCTCGCCGTCGTGATGCCGGTGCTCGGACACGCGACATGGCATCTCTACCGCAAGGTGGTGGTGCCGGAGGCGGGCCCGCGGCCGGAATACCATCCACAGCCGAAGGGACGCCGCTACGTCGCCGACTTCCCCTCCTCACTGTTCGTTCGCTCGACGCATACGGACGAGGGACCCTAGCAGGGAGCGCCGTAAGGGGCCGCCGCAGCGGCCCCCCCGGCGCCTGGCGACGGGATCGGGCGCGCGATCAGTTGTGGGTGAGCCTGTAGACGAGCGCCTTGTGATGGGCCTCGGCCCTGCGCAGCTTCGCCCTCTCCCACATGGTCACATGTCCGTCGGCGCGCACACGGTGCTCGAGCGCGTTCAAGCGGGCGCGATCCTTGGCGATGATGACGCGCTCGGCGGGCGTCAGCCGGTGGCCGTAAGGCGACGCCTCGGCAGCGGTGGACAGCAGCGCGCCGGACGTCAGAGCGACCGCGGTTGCAGCGATGATGAATGATTTCATGGCACGTCATCTCCTCGTCTGTTCCTCCCGCCGTCACGCCGTTGCTTCGCGCCGGCATCGCGGGCAGGTATGAGAAAAAACGCGCTTCACGTGCGCAATCCGTCCGTTAAAAAATCGAAAGGTTGCAGTGAGTTGGCGGGCGCGGCGATGAACGGATGTTCATTGCGGCATGAGGCGGTGTTGTCGTTGCACGAGCGGACTTTCAATGCGGAATGGCTTCACCAAAGATTTGCTTTAGATGTGGATTGTGCGCATCGGGATGGTCCGGATTGCTGAAAACATATGACGGGCCGGCCTCCTGCACAGCTCGTGTCCGTCGATTGCCCGGTTCCGTGCTGACCACACCATCCGTCATTAAAGCGACACTATGGAGATGCACGCGCCGATTTAGCAAAGTGCTGATGGCTCGTTGAATACCGGTGACCGTGCCGGCGTGTTCGGTACGCGCTAGCTCGAGCAATTGATGCCGTGTCACATCAGCAAGATGGACACACATGAAGGCGGGCCGTGCTCCAGAGAACTGGCGCCTGGCATCATCCTTGAGATGCTTGAAGATCTCATCGAGCACGCGGTCAGGAACCTCACTTTCAAAATGCACGATTACCGCCGCGTGGCCAGGACGCCAGTTCGCAAGCATGTGGGCTTCTTCAAGACCAAAAACTTGCGATACATACAGCCCTACGTCATCCAAAGTCAGCTCGTCACCACGTTGCGAGCTGAAGATAGACCCAGCGATCTCGAATTCATCCACTCTCACGCCGCAAACCGACGTGTCACCATCGAGTATCCCGGCCAACGCCATACTGATGCGCCCAGCGATCGCTTCATGCTGCTGCCTACTACCAGTCAATCGACCGGGGAGCGTCACCCGCACCAAACGTCCGACGTGACTGTGATCGAGCGCTCTCGACAAGAGCGGGTACACAAGGCCGCCGAATTCATAAATTTTGCGACGATGGATCTGCCGACCGATGTCGGCGGACACATACTTGCACTCTACCTCGACTTCTGTGCTGTCGCACCGAGCCAGCAAATCAAACCCACCTCCGTTCTCGAGGTCGTTGAAAGAGACGTCAAATCCACGTGACATCAAATGTGTGATTACCTTCATTTCATGCGCGAGAGGTCCCAAGCCTGCTTCCTTCTCAAGGGCGCTACGAATTGCGCCAGCCAACCGGGCTTTGCCGGGCCTGCCAAGGTTGGCGTAAACACGAACGGCCACGCCGATGAAGCTTGCGAGGCGATACTCCTCTGCGGTGCGGGGTGGCCACGGCCACCGGCGTGTAGAGCGCTGATACTGGCGGACATCAGCTAGGGCGAGTTCTAGGGCATGCCGATCCCTTAGAAACTCCTCCCATAGTGGGTTGCGGAGGAGTTCGGACCTCAGGCTTTCTACGCGACGCTTCCACACGCTCCAAGGCACAATGGCAGTGAAAGCGGACAGGGTGGCGGGCAGACCGCGCGGATCGAGTTCAGTAGAAAACCATGGCACGACAAGCGCACCCCTACAACGGAATATTGTCGTGCTTCTTCCACGGGTTCTCGAGCTGCTTGTGGCGCAGCATGTTGAGCGCGCGGCAGATGCGGGCACGGGTCGTGCGGGGCAGGATCACCTCGTCGATGTAGCCGCGCTCGGCGGCGATGAACGGATTGGCGAAGCGCTTCTGATACTCGTCGATGCGCGCCTTGATCTTCTCGGGGTCGTTCAGCTCTGAGCGGTACAGGATCTCGGCCGCACCCTTGGCGCCCATGACCGCGATCTCCGCCGACGGCCAGGCGTAGTTGACGTCGCCGCGGATGTGCTTGGAGCTCATGACGTCGTAGGCGCCGCCGTAGGCCTTGCGCGTGATCACCGTCACCTTCGGCACCGTCGCCTCGGAGAAGGCGAACAGCAGCTTGGCGCCGTGCTTGATGAGGCCGCCGTACTCCTGCGCGGTGCCGGGAAGGAAGCCCGGCACGTCGACGAAGGTGATGATCGGGATCTCGAAGCAATCGCAGAAGCGCACGAAGCGCGCCGCCTTGCGCGAGGCATCCGAGTCGAGCACGCCCGCCAGCACCAGCGGCTGGTTGGCGACGACGCCGATGGTGCGCCCCTCCATGCGCGCGAAGCCGGTGACGATGTTGCGGGCGAACGCTTCCTGGATCTCGAAGAAGTCGCCCTCGTCGACGATCTTCAGGATCAGCTCCTTGATGTCGTAGGGCTTGTTCGGGTTGTCGGGCACCAGCGTGTCGAGGCTCGGCTCGATCCGGTCGGCCGGGTCCTTGGTCGGCAGCACCGGCACGCCCGAGGTGTTGTTGGAGGGGAGGAAGTCCATCAGCCGGCGCATCTGCAACAGCGCCTCCACGTCGTTCTCGTAGGCGCGGTCGGCGATCGAGGACTTGGTCGTGTGCACGCGCGCGCCGCCGAGCTCCTCGGCGGTGACGGTCTCGTTGGTCACGGTCTTCACCACGTCGGGGCCGGTCACGAACATGTAGCTCGTGTCCTTCACCATGAAGATGAAGTCGGTCATGGCCGGCGAGTAAACATCGCCGCCCGCGCACGGCCCCATGATGACGGAGATCTGCGGGATGACGCCGGAGGCCAGCACGTTGCGCAGGAACACCTCGCCGTAGCCGCCGAGCGCCGCCACGCCCTCCTGGATGCGCGCACCCCCCGCATCGAACAGGCCGATGATGGGCGCGCGGTTCTGCAGCGCCATGTCCTGGATCTTGATCATCTTGCGGGCGTGCGTCTCCGACAGCGAGCCGCCGAAGACGGTGAAGTCCTTGGCGAACACGTAGACCACGCGCCCGTTGATGGTGCCCCAGCCGGTGACGACGCCGTCACCCGGGATCTTGCTCTTCTCCATGCCGAAGTCGGTCGACCGGTGCTCGACGTACATGTCGAACTCCTCGAACGAGCCCTCGTCCATCAGCAGCTCGATGCGCTCGCGCGCGGTAAGCTTGCCCCGGCTGTGCTGAGCCTCGATGCGGGCGATGCCGCCACCCAGCCTCGCCTCAGCGCGACGGCGCTCGAGCTCCTCGATAACGTCTTTCATGGCAGGCGCCCCGTTCGGAAGAATTGGCTGGCTATCTCTAACATGCTGCCAGGGCACGGGGAAATCGATGACGTCGCAGCTCACAGCCTGGCGCGTAGGAGGGGTGGGGACAATTTCGCATCGCTCCCGATCGGCCCAATCAAGCACGTTGGCGCGCATTGCGACCGGCATTTTACGAAAAGCGCTCCGCTATCGGTAAGCAATGGCAAACTCTGGCATCAGCTTCCGCAGAACCTCTGGCCGCGCAGGGGCGTTGGTCCGCCAAATCTGTCGGAGTGCTCAGATGCCATCACTCGCAATCGTGGCCGCCGCCGGCGCGCAGCGGGCCCAGCCAGACATCGCCGACCTAACGGATGAGGCGGCAAGGCGCGTGCGCGAATGCGAGCGCCGCATCGAGGAGCAGAAACAGCATATCGGTGGCCTGGCCCTCGTCGGAGACACGACCACCGAGGCCTGCTTCGACCTGCACCGCATGCAGCTCCTGCTCGCCGTGCTGAACGAGATGCGGCGGCGGGTCGCCAGTGGGGGTCCGTCCGCGACGAGAACGGCCCCGCTCCAGCCGGTGGTCCGGCGGACCGGTGAAGACCAACGCCCGCACACGCGCGGAGGGTGGGCCGATCCGCAGACACGCCGCCTGGAAGGGCACGGCATGCGCCGGGATGGAGCGGCTGTCGTCAGGCTCCGGCCGCGCCTGATCGCAGGTCCGGGCTCGCGCCCCATCAGGTGAGTCGTCCCAACCTGCGAGGCTCGGCTAAGCGGTCCGGACGGCCAGCTCGTCGAGGCGGCGCTGCACGCGGGTCATGACCGGTCCGAGCGGCACGAACCAGAGCAGGAAGGCGACCAGCAGGAACGCCGTGTTCACGGTCCGACTCGAGGCCATCAGGATCAGGATCATGTCGAACGCGGCATACAGGCCGCCCAGCACAAAGAGCTGGCGCAGCAGAGTGCGCTGCGCCTCGGTCTCGGCCGCGCGATAGGCAGCCTGGGCGGCGATGATGCCGCCGATGAGACCCACCAGGCACCCCGTCGCGGTGCCGAACAATGCGAATGAACCATCGGCCATGACAGCCCCCTGAGCTCGTTTTGGTGGAATGCTGCCAGGGGGTCGTTACCGGTCCCTCACTTCCATTGGATTGGATGGGATCTTGGTTTATGCCGCGCTAACGAGCGACAGGAGGCGGCAGGCCGCATCCATCTCGGCGCGGCGGCGCCGGCGGCGGGCGACGGCCTCGGCATCCTCGCCCCACTTGCTGATCTGCCAGTCCTCATCGACATGGGCCGCATCCCAGGCGGCGTCTGCGGAGAGCCGCCCTTTGACGACGGCGAGGCCGAGCAGCGCCGAGCCCATCAGGGTGGTCATGACGTGCAGGGCGGCCAGCCGAAAGGCGTCGAGATCGGCAATGGCCACGGCGATCCGATCCAGCGTCTCGCGCGCCTGGCTGACCGGCATCAGCCCCTGCACCAGCATGAAGCGCGCGCCGAGCACCTCGCGGCCCCAGTCGAGCACGGGGTCCCAATGGCGGGATTGTAGCGCGATCAGGGCCTCGGGTTCCCCGGCGCGATAGCACAGCAGATCGCTGCCGGCATATTTGAGGATGTCCGCGCGCAGGTCCGCTTCGCGGCCGACCACGCCGTCGAGCACAGTGTTCGCGAGCCTGGTGAGCAACATGGTCGCGGGATCGACGCGATCGCCCTGCGCCTCCCACTCGGCAGCGATGGCATCGGCCAGCGCACGCGTGGGCAGAACGAGCTCGCGCCTCCTGGGCGTGCGCGCCGGACGCCGGTCGAGCAGGACGCGGAACCCGGCCTCGCCCGGCGCGACTGCTACGGCCTGGTAAATCCGCTTCGGAAGCGGGCGCTCCGGCTCGCGCGCCGGCGCCTTTGCGGAAGCGCGACCATTCTCGCTCATGCGGGCGCCTCGCGTGGGGTGAAGTGGGTTTCGATGGCCGACAGGAGGGCTGCACCCTCATGCACCACCCGATGCGCACCGGCTGCCGTCAGCTGGGCCACCGTGTGGTAGCCCCAGGCGACGCCAAGTGCGCCAACGCGGGCGCTCAGCGCCATCTCCATGTCGAAGCTGGTGTCGCCGACCATAATGGTGTCCTCCGGCGCGGCGCCGGTCTCAGCCATGGCCTTGAGGATCATGGACGGGTGCGGCTTGGAGGGGTGGTCGTCGGCGGTCTGGATGGTCAGGAAATGCCCATGCCAGCCCTCGCGGTCGAACAGGCGGGCAACCCCGCGCTTGGACTTGCCGGTGGCAATGCCGAGCAGCGTGTCTCCCGATTTCAGGGTCTCGATCACCTCGCGCACGCCGGGATACAGCGGCTCGGCGGTGCGCTGCGCCTCTCGGATGCGCGGAACTCCTGAGCGATAGAGCTCGACGAGCTCACGCTGCACCGAGGCCGGATGCTGCCCGGCCAGGACCCGGAACGCCTCGGGCAGCGACAATCCCACCACGCTCAGCGCCTGCGCGCGCGTGGGCGGCGCCAGGCCCAGGCTCGAGAAGGCATGGTCGACCGCGGCAACAATGGCGTGCTGGCTGTCGACCAGGGTGCCGTCGCAATCGAAGATAACGAGCTTCATGGCGGCTGCTTATAGCACCTGATACCGCCGGGCACACAACGGCCCCCAAACGCTCCAATAGCAGCCGCCGAGTTGCGCCTACCTGTCCCGGTCCGCGTCATACCGCTTCGCGTCGAGACCCAGCAGCTCCCACGTGCGCAGCATATGCTCCGGCAGCGGTGCGGTGACGTCGAGCTTCGGCTGACCCTGGCGCGGATGCGGGATGACGAGGCGGCGAGCATGCAGGTGCAGCTTGCGCTCCACGGCCTCCGCGAGCATGGTCTTGTCGCCCTCGTACTTGTTGTCGCCGATGATGGGATGGCCGATCAGCGCCATGTGCGCGCGGAGCTGGTGATGGCGGCCGGTCACGGGCTTCAGGCTGACCCAGGCGGCGCGATGGGCCACGCGGTCGATGACGCTGTAATGCGTGGTGGCATGCATCGCCCGCTCCTGCTCGCCGGGACGCGCCTTGCGCACGCGGTCGCCGTCGGGGCCGGCAGCCTTGACGAGCGGCGCCTCGATGCGGCCTTGCGGCGGCCTCGGTACGCCTGCGACCAAGGCCCAGTAGGTCTTCGCGGCCGAGCGCGTCTGGAACGTGCGCCCGAGCTTGGCCGCCGCCTGGCGATGCTTGGCCACCAGCAGCACGCCGGTGGTGTCGCGGTCGAGCCGATGCACCAGGCGCGGCCGATCGCCGAAGCGGTCCACCATGCCGGCAAGCAGGCCGTCGAGATGGCGCCTGGTGCCGCTGCCCCCCTGGACGGCGAGGCCGAACGGCTTGTTGAGCACCAGCACGTCGTCGTCCTCGAACAGGATTATGCGCTCCACGAGATCGCGGTCGGCGGCCGAGGTCGGCGTGGCCGCATGCACGGACGAGGCGGGCGTGTCGCGCACGATCTTGGGCACGCGCACCTGCTGGCCGGCCTCCAGACGCGCGTTGGCCTCCACGCGCTTGGAATCGACCCGCACCTGGCCCGAGCGCAACAGCTTCTGCAGGTAGGTGTAGGTGACGTCGGGAAAGTGCGCGCGGAACCAGCGGTCGAGACGCAAGCCGGCCTCGGCCCGCGACACTTCGATGGTCTCGACACGGTCGCTCATCCCGGGCCAGCCCCTCAATCGCGGCGCAGGCGGGCGCTGAGGCGCCAGCCGACCATCCAGCCGGCAAGGAGGCCTGCGAGCGTGCTCGCCGTGAAGATCAGGAGGTGCATGGCGGCGGCGGTGTCGGGGCTCGAGAAGAGCTGGCGCTGAACAATGGCGGAGGCGATGGGCGTGCTCACGTACAAGACGGCAAGGACCGCGAACGCGATCGCGAGGACTGCGGCTATAACATAGCGCACGACGGCCCGCCTCCCCGTTTCATTCCCCGCTCTCCCGCTTGGCGCGCAGGCTCTGCCAATAGGCGAGCCGCTTCCTGATCTCGCGCTCGAAGCCGCGCTCGGGCGGATCGTAGAACTGCGGGCGGGACATCTCCTCGGGGAAGTAATCCTGGCCGGAGAAGCCCTCCTCGGTGTCGTGGTCATACGCGTAGCCGGCCCCATAGCCCTGCTCCGCCATGAGCCTGGTCGGGGCGTTGAGGATGTGCTTGGGCGGCGACAGGCTGCCGTGCTCCTTGGCCGACCGCATGGCGGCGCCATAGGCCTTGTAGGACGCGTTGGATTTGGGCGCGGTGGCGAGGTAGATGGTCGCCTGCGCCAGCGCCAGCTCGCCCTCCGGCGTGCCGAGAAAGTCGTAGACGTCCTTGGCGGCCAGCGCCTGGACCACCGCCTGCGGATCGGCGAGGCCGATGTCCTCGATCGCCATGCGCACGAGCCTGCGCGCCAGGAACAAGCGGTCCTCGCCGCCATCGAGCATGCGGCACAGCCAGTAGAGCGCCGCATCGGGATCGGAGCCGCGCACCGCCTTGTGCAAAGCGCTGATCAGGTTGTAGTGGCCCTCGCGGCTCTTGTCGTAGAGGGGAGCGCGCCGCTGCACCAGCTTGACCAGCGCATCGCGCGAAAGCGGCCGCTGTCCGGGCGCGACGGCGCCCAGGATCTCCTCGGCCATGTTGAGAATGGCGCGGCCGTCGCCATCGGCCATGCCTTTGAGGGCGGACCTGGCATCGTCGTCGAGAGGAAGGCTGCGGCCCTCCTCCGCCTCGGCGCGCCGCAGAAGCTCCTCCAAGTCCTGCTCGCCGAGCCGGTTGAGCACCAGCACGGCGGCGCGACTCAACAGAGCGGCATTGAGCTCGAAGGACGGGTTCTCGGTCGTGGCCCCGACGAGCGTGATCGTGCCGTCCTCCATGTGCGGCAGGAAGCTGTCCTGCTGCGAGCGGTTGAAGCGATGGATCTCGTCGATGAAAAGCAGCGTGCCCTTGCCGGTCTCGCGCCGGGCCTTGGCGCGGTCGAAGGCCTTGCGCAGATCCTGCACGCCGGAAAAGATCGCCGAGAGCTGCTCGAACTCGAGCCGGGTCTCGTTGGCGAGCAGGCGGGCGATCGTGGTCTTGCCGCTGCCGGGCGGTCCCCAGAGGATCATGCTCTGGACGCGCCCGCTCTTCAGCATGCGCGTCAGCGTGCCATCGGCGCCGACGAGCTGATCCTGGCCGACGACGTCGCCGAGCTGCTTGGGCCGCAGCCGGTCGGCGAGCGGCCTGGGCGCGCCCTTCTCCATTCCCGCGGCTTCAAACAGATTGCTCATGCGACGCGCGCCTTACCGCGGGAGAGGAGCTATCCCCCGACCTGAAGCTGCAGTGTGCGGCCACCACGCTTGATGGCCATTTGCCAAATGCGCTGTCGATGGCGCAGGAGACGCTCGAGCCCCGCCACGTCCGCGACCTGCGCGCTGCCCACGCTCACGATCACGTCGCCCGGCTTGAAGCCGAGCTTCGCCGCGGTCGATCCGTTGCGCGCCGACAGCACGACGACGCCCTCCTCCTCCTCGAGACCCAGCTCGTCAGCGATCGAGGGGAGAATGTTGGCCACGCGCGCGCCATCCAGCGGATGCTGCCCGACCAGATTGCGTACATCGTCCTTGCCGGCCTTGGGCGGCGCCGTCAATGCCACATCGACAACCTGCTTGTGGCCCTTGCGCAGCACGTCGAGCCGCGCCCGGTTGCCGATGCCGCGCGTCGTCAGCCGGTACGTGATGCTGCGCGGGTCGGCGACCTCCGTGCCATCGACGGCGACGATCACGTCGCCCGGGACAAGGCCGGCCTGCGCCGCGGGGCTGCCCGGACGCACGCGCGATACATAGGCGCCGACCGGCCGATCGACGCCGAGGCCCTCGGCGATGTCGCGCGTGACGGCCTCGAGGCGCGCGCCGAGCCATGGCCGTTCCAGCTTGCGGCCGGCGATGGCGCTCTGGACCACGAGCTTGACGAGGTTGGAGGGCGTCGCAAAGCCGATGCCGTGCGAGCCGCCGGAGCGCGAGTAGATGGCGGTGTTGATGCCGACCAGGCGGCCGGCCATGTCGACCAGTGCGCCGCCCGAGTTGCCGGGGTTGATCGCTGCATCCGTCTGGATGAAGACCTGGGCGTCGGACTGTCCGACCTCGGAGCGCGCGAGCGCCGAGACGATGCCCTGCGTGACGGTCTGGCCGACGCCGAACGGATTGCCGATCGCCAGCACCATGTCGCCGACCTCGAGGATGTCGGAGTCCTCGAACTCGAGGTAGGGAAAGCGTCCATCGCCACCCTCGATCTTGAGCACGGCGATGTCGGTCTTGTCGTCCTGCTGCAGGACCTTGGCGTCGAACTCGCGCCGGTCGGAGAGCACGAGCCTGATCTCGGTCGCGCCGCCGAGCTTGATGACGTGCGTGTTGGTGACGACGACTCCGTCCGGCGACACGATAACGCCCGAGCCGAGCGAGCTTTGGATGCGCTCGGACGGCATGCCGAAGCGGTCGCCGAAGAAGCGGCGGAAGAAGGGATCGTCCGCGAACGGTGACTGCACCTGCACGCGACCGCGCACGAACACGTTGACGACCGCCGGCGAGGAACGCTTGACGATCGGCGCGAACGAATACTGCGCCGCCTCACGCGACGGCGGCGGCTGCTTGAGCTGGGCTGTTGCGGGGCTGCTGGACTCCAAGAGCCCCCAGCCGAAGGCTGCCGTCAACAGCACCAACAACCCGGGCCAGGTAGCACGCCGTGCCGGCCTTCTCATACCGTTTCCTCGCTGCCATTGCGCTGCGATCCCCCCGCGCGTCCCCGATTCGGAATATAGGCCAGCCGTCAATGGCTTTGAAGAATTCCAGACGCCGGGCGACGATCGTCCCCGGACGGATCGTTGGGGGCTGCGCGCGCATGCCGCGGCCGGCAGCACGCCCATCCTCGCGATCCGTTGGACCCGAGGCTTTGCGTCTTGCGCATGCCGCGGCCCGGCAACGCGCCTGTCCTCGCGGTCCTGTGGGACCCGAGGCTTTGCCGGGACCCAGAGCATTATCCCCCTCTCCCCGTCCTTTACGGGGAGAGGGTCGGGGTGAGGGGCAGCGGGGTACAAACCGGGTAGATCCCTGACAGGGTAGACCGGGAGCATTCCTGACAGGTCAAGCTCGTTCGAAT
>JBLNBZ010000061.1:0-49504 GCA_050260355.1 Bacteroidota bacterium
TCGACCTTCAGAAGCGCGTCCTGAAGATGGGCGGAAATGACGGCCAGGTCGTCGGCATCGAACGCAATAAGCTTCAGTTTTTCCATGTCCCGCACGCTTCTCGTCGCCAGATTGGCCCTGGCGAAGTGATAGCCGTGGGCCGCCGGGGGCGCAACTTAAGGCTTGCGCGCGGCCAGCCAAACACCGGCCAGTATCAGGGAAAATCCTAGAACGTGATGAACCCCGAGTTCTTCGCCGAGGAGAGCGCTGGCGAGCACCGCGCTGTAAACCGGGACCAGGTGCAGGAAGACCCCTGCCCGGTTGGCGCCGATCAGCTCCACGCCGCGGGTCCAGCAGACGTAGGCGACGAGGCTGGGAAAAATCGACACATAGATGAGGGCAACGGCCGTCAACGCTGTCGGTTGCAGGACGAGCCCCCGCGCGTGCTCCCAGACCCAGAAGGGAAGCGTCGTCAGCCCCGCGATTGCAGCGAAGACGAACATGAAGCTCAGCCAGTGGATCGGCGGCTTGCGCCTTAGATAGACGGAGTAGACCGCCCACACGCCCATGTTGAAGATGATGATCAGATCGCCCCAGTTGAGCTCCAGGCCCAGCAGGTTCTCTGCGCTGCCCTTGGAGACGATGGCCAGCACACCCACCAGCGACACGGCGATGCCGAGCACTTGCCGCAGCGCTATGCCGTCGCGGAAGAGAAGCGCGCCCGCCGCGACGATCAGCACGGGGGCAAGCGAGTTGAACACCGAGACATTGATGGCCGTGGTGTACTGCAGGCCGACGTACTGCAGCGCTCCGAACAGCGCCCCGCCCGACAGCGCCAGGAACACGAGCGCGCGCCAGTGAGCACGGATCGCAGGCCAGTCCTCGCGCAAATGGTTGCGCGCGAAGGGCCATACGATGAGCGCCGGCACCAGCCAGCGAGCGGTCGAGATGGCCATGGGAGGAACGTGTCCGGCGATGGCGCGCCCGACGACATGATTGCCGGACCAGCAAAGGGCCGCCAGGGCGATGAGCAGATAGGCAATGCCGCTCGATGATCGTTCCACACCGCTCGGCATGCCGCCCCTTTTCCCTTGCCCGCTGAAGCTGAAAATTGCACCTGGTGCCCGAACCCAAAGCACCGCCTTCGTGTTGCCGCGAACAGTCTCGCGGACTTCAAATTCGCCGAATAGCAGAATTTCGGGAATCCGGCCTGGAATTGGCTCGGAAAGTTCCCCCGTGCCCTCGCCGCGAGGATGGTCGGGAACCGGCCGGCCGCCACGCTAGCCCGTGATGCGCTCGATCTCCGCGCCACAGCCTGACAGCTTCGCCTCCAGCCGCTCGAAGCCGCGGTCGAGATGGTAAACGCGATTGATCATCGTGCTGCCTTCGGCCATCAGCCCGGCGATGACGAGCGACACCGACGCCCGCAGATCCGTTGCCATGACCTGGGCGCCCTTGAGACGCTTGACCCCGCGGATGGTGGCGGTGTCGCCCTGCAGCTGGATGTCGGCGCCGAGCCGGGCCAGCTCCTGCACGTGCATGAACCGGTTCTCGAAGATCGTCTCGCGAATGACGCTCGTTCCTTTGGCGGCGGTCATCAGCGCCATGAGCTGAGCCTGAAGGTCCGTCGGAAAGCCGGGGAACGGCTGCGTCTCGACCCTGTCGACCGGCTCGATCGCAGCACCGTTGCGGACGATGCGAACGCCGTTCTCAACCTCCGATACGGAGGCGCCGGTCTTCTGCAGCACGGCGAGAGCGGTCTCGAGCAGCGGCCGCTTGGCCCCTTCGAGCACGATGTCGCCGCCGGTCGCGGCCACCGCGAAGGCGAAGGTTCCCGTCTCGATGCGATCGGGCAGCACGGTATGCGTCGCCCCCTCCAGCCGATCGCGGCCCTGGATCCGCAAGGTCGATGTGCCGATCCCCTCGATGTAGGCTCCCATCTTCCGGAGGCATTCGGCCACGTCGCCCACCTCGGGCTCGCGCGCCGCATTCTCGATCATCGTTTCGCCCTTGGCCAATGCGGCCGCCATCAGCGTGTTGTGCGTGGCGCCGACCGACACCTTGGGAAAGGTGATGCGCGCGCCCGCGAGCCCCCTCGGCGCCCTGGCGACAACGTAGCCGCCGTCGATCTCGATCTCGGCGCCCAGCGCCTTGAGGGCCATCAGATGCAGGTCCACCGGTCGCGTCCCGATGGCACAGCCGCCCGGCAGCGAGACCCGCGCCTGCCCCACGCGCGCCACCAGAGGCCCCAGGACCCAGAAGCTGGCGCGCATGCGCGACACCATCTCGTAGGGCGCCGTGGTGTCGACGATATCGCGCGCCGTAAAGTGGAACGTCTCGCCAAGATGCGGCGTCGGCCCGGCGCGCTTGCCGTCCACCGAGTGATCGACACCGTGATTGCGCAGGATGCGCGCGAGGAGGTTGACATCGGCGAGATTGGGAACGTTCTTCAGCGTCAGCCGATCCGATGTCAGAAGGCTGGCAATCATGAGCGGCAGCGCGGCGTTCTTGGCGCCGGAGATCGGAATTATGCCTCGCAGCGGCCTGCCGCCGGAAATCCTGATGCGATCCATAGGGTTTGTACCTCGTCCCGTCAGGCATCAAATCTGGGGGCCCATTGCGGACACCTTAAGGCCGCCGCGGTGATTCGCCAGTATCCAGATTTCGGCAGCAGACGGCAGGGCTCATTAGGGAACTTTGACCTCGAGGCAGCGCCGAAGATCCATCAACCCTCAAGGGCACCTTCGGGGTTCGGAACGCTCGTCGGCAGTCCGCACGACCGCACGCCGCGGGCCCGGTTGGGCGCCGCAGCCAGGCTCAGCTCTCAGGCTCCTCTCCTTCAGGGCGAGCGCCGGACTGCTCCAAGCCGCGGGCACGGGCCTTCCGCTTCTTGAGGTTGGCGCGCAGCTCGGCGGCGAGCCGCTGTCGCCGCGCGTCCCCGGCGCCCTGCTGACCCTTGGCCGCGTTCGCGTGCTTATCGAGCATGCTGCGTTCCTGTGCCATCGGCGGGCCTCGTTGCGTCTCCTCTCAGAACCGCGCCTCGCCGCTCAGGCTACGCCGAAGTAGCGCTTGTACCATGCCACAAAGCGGCGAATGCCTTCCTCGATCGGGATCGACGGCGTAAACCCCACATCCCGGATAAGCGTATCAACATCAGCCCACGTCGCCGGCATATCGCCGGGCTGCATCGGCACGAAGACTTTCGTGGCCGTCTTGCCCAGCTCGCGCTCCAGGCATGCAATCATGTCCATCAGCTGAACAGGCCTGGAATTGCCCAGGTTGTACAGCCGATAGGGAGCGGTCGAGGTGGCGGGATCCGGGTCGGAGCTCCGCCATTCCGGGTTTGGTGCAGCAATTCGATCGAGCGTGCGCAGGACGCCCTCGACGACATCGTCAATGTAGGTGAAGTCGCGCGCATGGGCGCCGTGGTTGAACACGTCGATCGGCTCGCCGGCAAGGATCTTTCGGGTGAACGTAAAGAGCGCCATGTCGGGCCGGCCCCAGGGTCCATAGACCGTAAAGAAGCGCAGGCCGGTGACCGGAAGATCGAAGTTGTGGGCGTAGGTGTGCGCCATCAGCTCATTGGCCTTCTTGGTGGCGCCGTAGAAGCTGAGCGGGTGGTCGACGTTCTGCCCGACCGCGTATGGCAGCGTGGTGTTGGCGCCATAGACCGAGCTCGACGAGGCATAGACGAGATGCTCGACGCCATGCCTGCGGCAGCCTTCGAGCACGTTCAGGAAGCCGACGAGGTTGGACTGGGCATAGCTCTGAGGATCTTCCAAGGCGTACCGGACGCCGGCCTGAGCCCCGAGATGGACGACGCGCCGCGGCAGCTCCTCAGCGAACAGCGCCGCCATGGCCGCAGCATCGGCCAGGTCCGCCTTGACGAAGCGGAAGCGCTCGCTGCCCGAGAGCTGCTCCAGGCGCGCCTCCTTCAGCCCGACATCATAGTAGTGGTTGAGGTTATCCAGCCCGACCACGGTGTCGCCCCGGCCCAACAATGCCTTGGCCGCATGGAAGCCGATAAATCCTGCCGCCCCGGTGACCAAGACCTTCACTGGCAAGCTCCACCACGGGATCTGAGCCGACCCTCAATGCCCGCCTCTGCCATACCGCCGTTCGGGGGCCGACGCAAAGCCCCTTGCGTCAATGACTTAGCGGCCGTGGGAATGGTGGGCGTCGAGCTTTCGATTTCCTCAGCGAGCGCGCCGGTGCTGTCTCGGCAAAGAGAGTGACCCTCACTCCTTGACCGGATGAATGAGAAACACCTGCCAAGTCGCGCTGTTCACGCGTTTGACGTCCGGCCGCGCCGCAAGCGTCCGATAGAGCACTGTCGCCGGCCACCAATCGGGGGCTTCGTCGTAGAGCGCCACGGCTCGGATGTTCATGGCTGCAATAAGGTCGTTAACCTCATTCGCGCTCTTGGCGCGTATGAGGGGCGATCCGAGCTTGCTGTAAAGAAACACGGGGGGTTTCGCGGCGAAATAGGCGGTCGTATACCTGTCCGTCACCCAGTTGCTATCAGGTTGTAGAGAGTCGACCAGCCTCGCAATGAATGCCTCGTTCCTGGCGGTGTAAGCCGATGAGCTTGCATAGTCGTAGACGTGCCACGAGCGTACGACATGGATGGAAGTCGCCGTGATCGCGATGGCAATAGCTGCGGCTGCGGCAAGCTGAGCCGGCCGCTGCACCTGGATCCGCCTTGAACAAGCCTTGAGCAGAATGGCGAGCGCGGCCGCGATGACCACCGCACCGATCACATAGATCGGGAGGCCGTACCGAAAATTGCTCAGCATCGCCCCTTGAAGCGATACCCGACCGCCGACAGGCACAAGCAGCCCGAGCATCAGAACAAGGAAGAGACCGCCGAGGAAGGCCAGCCGCCTCGCCGAGGGGATGAATCGCGCCATAACCGCGCCGGCGATGGCCGCCATGACGGCTGCGACCGAAAAGAGGATCCCGAATTGCGACCAAAGCTTCGAAAGCGCCGCAAGCGGGCCTTCGAGCTTCATCCAATGTTCCTGTTTGGAGAACGCCTCCCACAAGGGGCTGTCCCGATAGAAGAAGTAGTGAAGTCCGTACCCGAGGGAATGACCATAGCCGATGTAGTTCGAAACGTAGTAGTACGCCGCTGGAATCAGAAAGACAGCCATTGCAAGATAGATCGCGATAAGTGACCGCACGCGAATGAGTCGCACGGCGCATGCAAGCGCAAGAGACGCGCCAATCAGCACGAGCAGAATCATATTGAACGCGTGTGCGAGGCCGGTCAGTCCGGCCATGGCGCCGATGAGCAAAATCCGAGGTATGCCGAGCCGCTGCCTCACTGCCGCGACGAGCAGCGCGATCAGAGCCAGTAACGGAAGCATCCGGAAGGCATCAACGCTGAAGGCGCGAATGATATAGTCGATCTGGCCGACAAGGCAGGTGAGCGCGACCGCAAGACCGGCTGTCCAAACCGGAGCGACGGCAAGGGCGACACCGGCCGCGGCCATCCCCATCAGCAGGAAGGGAATTTGCATTGCGGCGCGTGCGACTGCATCGTCCGGGTATCCTATAGCCCCCGAGCCGACCATCAGAGCTTGTGCAAGATAAGCCTGGAAAACAAACTGATGCGGATGGACCTTGACCAAGCGGCCCGGAACACCATCGAAAGTCGGTATGGCGGCGATCGTTCTTTCCTGCGCAAAGCCTTTGGCTTCAGCCAGATAGATCAGCGCGTCGTGACCGATGGGAATGCCGCTGGCGGCGATTGCCAACTTCCATGTCACGAAAGCAGCGATGGCAGCGCAGCTAATGGCGGCCAGCGCCTGCCGAGGGTCTTTCCCAACCCTGAAGTCGCGGAGCGCGGGGCTCGCTTTCTCGACGACCGCGTGCCCCAAGAGAGAGATGACAAGAAGGGAGAGCACCAAGGGCGCCAGCAGAAACACGACCCGCGGCGCGCCGGGCCAGCACCACGCGATGAGGAGCGTGAGCAACGCGAGAACAAGCGGCGTCAGCGCAATTGCCATTAGCGTTCGAGGAAGTAGACGCAGCCCGCAGGTCGAACCGTAGCAGATTGCCGCTGTCGCGAGCGCTCCGGCCACGCCGAATGCCTGAAGGAGATATAGGGCCGTCATCATTGCGATTGTTCGGCTTGTTCACGAAGAAAGCCGCTCCAGGCTTGCCGGCAGAGCAAGCAGACAACGCAGGTAAAGATGACGTCGGCCAGGATCCACACGCCACGGCTGAGGATCAAGGCGCGCATGATTGCCTCGACAGGCACCAGCGGTAAGAGCAGAAGGGCAGCCGACGCTTCCCGCACGCCGATGCCACTCGGAGCGAAGGGAACGAGCAGGCCCAAGGCGAAAGCGATGCAGAAGGCGCCGCCGGACGCAAGAGGCTCAGCCGGCATGAGCACGCTGAAGCCGGCGGCCGCACACAGCCACAGGGCGGCCTGAACTGCGGCCACAACAGCGAGGGATCCCAAACGGCCACCCGGCGCATCGAGCCTCTGCAACATCAGCATGGCGCCAACCCAGGCGAGCAAAATGGCCGCGACCGCGCCAAGGAGCCAGCTCTGCTCACCCCACCGCCCCCACCCGTAGAGGCACGAGCCTACGGCCACGGCGCCAAGCACAAGCCAGGCCTGCTCAATGACGAGAGCGTGCGCCATGGCACTGACACCAATGCGGAGCCTGCGATAAAGCGCCAAGCGGCCAACGAAGCCCCAGACGCCGCCCGGAATATATTTGGCGAGATCGGCCATGCTGTAAGCGAAGAAGCAGGTACGCTCGGGAACGTCCACGCCGGCGACGAGAAGCGACCGACGCACTTGCAGCGCCGAAAAAAATTTTGCGGAGAGCGTGCTGGCGAGCGACAGCAGCAGAACGTCAACGCCAACCGGCTCGGCCGCGATACGCGGCCAGTGCGCCACAACCTGCCAACCGATGGCCAGCAAAGATGCCGTGACCCAAATGACGGTAAGCCATCGCAGCAGGCGCTTCATACTGGGGCTTGCGCTCCAGCCCTGCGGATCGGCGAGCCTCATATCCCGGCCTGCCCGGAGCGCGCGAGCGCAGCGCGGACATTCAGCAGGCTGTGCTTGGCTGCATTGACCAGTGCGTCGGAAAGACGTGACTGGATCCGGCCCGCAAGCGTACGCGGCCAGCGCTCAGGATGGGAGCTGATGTAGAGCGGCCGGGCGAACGCCTTCAAGAAGGGCACAGCGCTGTGCGGATCGGCCAGATCGGGAACGGCGGGCACGAGCTCTCCGCCGATGTCGCGGATATTGCGACGGCCCCCGGCATTCCAGCTGCCACCTGTATCGGTGATATAGATCGGGCGGATCCGTGCCAAATCGAGCACCGCGTCGCCTCGCAGCCCAAAGCGAGCTAGATCGATGCCAACGAGGAGGTCCTGGTTGTTGTGACGGCTGAGGGGGGCTCCATGCATGCTCACCGTCTCGCATGGAGCGATGCGGCGGAATGATTCGAGATTGCGCTCGAAAGCTGCAAGAGCCTGGACCCTGTCGCCCGCGTGCTGCGATAGAGTTTCATAGTGATAGCCGACCTCGTGACCTTGGGCCGAGATGGCTCGGATCGCTGCTTCGGGAAAGCGACCTTCGACCGAGCAGCGGAAGTAGTAGGTGGCCCTGATGCCATGGCCGGCCTCGAGCTGGGCCATTGCAACAGCTCTCCAGGGCAGCCGATCGACGTCATGGCGCAGAATGCAGAGGCTCGCGCCGCTGGCGACTGTTGCATCGAGAGCATCGACGACCCGGGCTGGGACGCGATTGGCCGCCCGCAGGTTTGCAAGAAGAGCATTGTAATAGGCTAATGAGAACGTCACGCGCCACCCTCGTTCTTGAGGAGTTTCGCCAACCGCTTGCCGATCAACGCCGGCGCGAACGTGATGAACAAATACTCGAAGATTTGCCACGGCAAGTAGAACGTTTGCAGGAATCGGTTCTTCGGAAGCCGCAGTTTCACGAGATCGACGATGGCATAACGGTAGTGACGGGCCGCCCTGGTTTTCTCCAAGGCCGCATACGTGGCCATCTTGGGGGGAATCATCCCGAGCTTTCGGGCCACCCGGGCGTAGACCATCGCATGGCGCCGATTGTCCAGCGTGTAGCCCTGGGAGTTGACGACCTCGTCGCGGCTGATCGCCTCCTCGCTCATGCGACCGGCCGCGATTGCCGCTCTGACGGTTGCTTCACCCCGGACCGTGCGGGTCACGACGACGGAGAAACCGCCGTCACGCTTGCGGAACCGTGGCAGGTGTGGATCGCCAACGGCAACGTCCGCGAAATCGGACACCTGGTCCGGGCAAATACGGCACCGCGGCAACATCCAGTAGCCTTGGAAGGCGATGACGTATTTGAGAATGTTGAAGCGGCTATTGCCTGCAATGCGCGCGATCTTGCGCACGCTGCCGTTCCTCAGCACGGCACGGATCCCGCCTGGCCAGCGGCCATGGCGATAGTCGATGGAAGCAACATCATCCAGCCGCACGCCGAAATGTGACAAGTAGTAATCGATCCCAGTGAAGGTGTTGATGCCCCCGCAGAACAGGCCGATGGACAAGACGTGGCGCTCCCGGAGGCCGGGCAGCTGCGCCTTGAGCATCTCAAAGCCGGCAATTTCGCAGGGCAATCCGACCAAAGCGAAGCGCTCCGATCCCGCTGCGAGGTCAGACAACGCCTCTCCAAATCGCGCAGGATGGTAGACGGAGCCGTGAATGGTCGCGATCTCGCTTGCGCTGCGTAGCACAGCGCCCCTCGACTCGCGAGGCGCACCGGTTGAACGTACGCAATAGGCGGCATCGATCTGACCGGTTTCAAACAGATGGGCAAGGATGGCAGGGACTACGCCGCCCGAGGCCGCTCGATCCCGCAACTCGGGATCGGTGGCATAGCCGGCGCGCAGGGTCACGACCTCGCCCAGCATAGGATCGGTGGGTTCGTGGCCGTGCACAGCCTTCGCCAAGGCCGGCATGTCCATCTGCGCGCCCGGACAGACAAACGAGCCAGGCGGATCGCCGGGCGCCCAACCGGTCACCGTCGGCACGAACTGGTCATGGGCGGGATCGAACGTCATCTCGATCCGGGGGGCAGTTTCGCCCGGCTCTTTCGGCCGGACCAGCGTGCACAGGCCGCAGCCCATGCATTGTCCACGCTCGACGATCACCTCCACGGGATGACGGAGATCGCTCATCGCTGCAGCGCCCTCTCCATCAGGGCATAATTGTCTTCCGCCATCACGCACACGCCAGGCAGGCGATGGCGGATGATGTCGCCAATCGCCTGCAAATCAGCGGCCATGGCCAAAAAGCGGGCTTCGGCCGTTTCGACGGAAAAGGTGCTCCAGTCGATGGTCCAGTCGCCAGGCTGCAACATGTCGGTCATTTCGCGATATTTGTGGCTCCAGCCGATCACGAGTGAAGGCACACCCATGGCAAGCGCAGCCACCACTGAATGAAAGCGGCAGCCGACGAAGAGGTCGGCCCGGCCGATCACGGCGCGCAGGACTTGTGGCTCCTCGACCGGCTCGATCATACCTGCTTCTCCCGCCGGAAGCCGCGCCAGGATTCGCCGGCTGAGGTCGACATCGTTGTTCTTGCTTGCGCCGCGACCCAGGCTGTGCGGCACGAGAACGACATTCCAGGCGTCCGCCAGCCGCCTTTGAAGAAACTCGGTCAAGACGTCCTCGAACGGGATGCCCTTGCCGAGGCACAGGCGCCTAACCACCTCGCTCGGTGAGCAGATGAGAAGTCGGCGTCCTGGCGCGAGAGTGGGCATCAACCGCGCGGCGGCAGCGCGATGCGCGTCGGTCACCGTCATGGCAAAGCTGGTATCGGGTCGCACGACAGCACCCTCAATGCCGAGCTCAGCCAGGTGGGACAGGGTCGTCTCCCCGCGAGCCACCACGGCTGCACAGCGGCGCAGCACGAAGCGGGCAAGCCAGCGGTTCGGCTGGGTCTTGAAGGGACCGAGCGCCTGAGCGAGCTTGAAGACGCGTGTTCCGACAGCAAATGCCGGCAGGCAGCAGACAACGTTATAGACAAGCAAGGGAAGGCCGCGACCATCGGCGAAGGCAATGCCGCAAAGATCGATGACGGCATCAGCCTCAATCAGCGCCTTGAAGAAAGGGATACGCGCGAGAAGCTGACGGCGTACCACTTTGAACCGTGCAACCGGCCACAGCAGAAGAGCGAGCGGCATGTAGAGACCAACGAGCAGGAGCGGTCTGGCATCAACCACCGCGACGTCGGCACGGCCGACAGCCCGGTCGGCGTCGGGCGTGATCGACAGCAGGCTGCAGGTCGCCACTGGAAAACGGCGCGACACCTGCTCGAGAGTCGCCGCCAACATGGCGGCCCCACCCATGTTGCCCGAAATAGTGACGCCTGTGATCGCAAATTTCACTGAACCTCGCAATCACTCGTGCCGGGCCACCACCGTGGCGATGTCTCCGAGATTGAGCGTCACGCTCCAGCGTTGCGGCACAAGCCTTTCCAGCGCTGGCTCGAGAGAGGCCAGCCTTAGACTTCGCAATAGCTTCTGGCCGGCGAACCTCACACTGACGCGTTTGCCCTGATGAAGCAAAGTCTCCACCATGAGGCCGTTCGCCTCCATGAGGCGCCGAATGCTGTCTGGGGAGAAGAATTGCAGGTTGACCGGCGGGATCATGAGCGGCCAATAGCGGCCACTCAGGCGGGCGACCATCGACGTGCTGTCGACGATCGTGAGGACGAGGTAGCCGCCAGGGCGCAGCAAGCCTGCGGCCCGCCTGACAGCGGCGGCGGGATCGGCGAACCCGCTGAGCACGTCCCACATCGTAACGACATTGATTGCCCGCTCCTGAAGCGGCGCCGTGAGGAAATTGCCGACACTGACCTTGGCCCCCAGATCGCTGGCGCGGCCGGCCGCATCGGGGGACAGCTCCAGTCCTTCGGCGTCGAAGCCTGCATCAGCCGCCGCCTTGACGAAATAGCCGTTGCCAGCACCGACGTCGAGGAGTCGGCCGCCCAGCCCGCGCTCGCGCAGCCAGGCCGCCCGCAGTCGGGCGTTGACCATGACCGGCGCAACGCTAGACGCCGCGTCGTCAGTCCATTGCTGGGCCGACTGGTGGAAGCTGCCGGAATAGATCCTCGCCAGCATCTCTGGACTCGTATCGCCGACCGCCCATCGATGGCCGCAGCCGCAGCATGCCATGATGTCATAGAGCAGCGTGCGGTCGAGATAGGGCGAGTACGTCACAAAGAGTTTGTGCGCGTCGTCCTTGCCGCAAATTGGGCAGGTCTGCCTGGAAATCGAGTGCATCACCCCCGTTGCGCCCGCACGCGCAGGTTGATTGCAAGATCCTCGTTGGCCTGATGATCCAGGCTGAAGGCGCCCAATAGGAGTTGGATCATCGAGCCGAGTGCGATGCCGAACATGATCAAAGCGGCCTGCGGCACCACGCCAGTCAGCGCGAATTTGACAATGATATAGATCATCAACAACAGGCTCATCGCCGCGAACAGCCCGGAAAAGGCATAAAAGATGATAATGGGATGGCCGTTCAGATAGATGTACTTGTAATAGAGCCTGTGCAGGAACAAGCTCCACAACAGTCTCAAGATCGGCAGGATGACGCGCGCCACCTTCATATCGGACGACCAGTCCTTGCCATAGCGCGCATGGACGGCCACCTCGGCCACGCGCATGTTCGCCACGTTCAGCTTTGTCAGGATGTCGTTCGGGCATCCGTATCGAGGGTAGATGCCCGTCCAATCGATTGCCTCGAGCGCGTCCCGGTTGATCGCGGTGTAGCCGCACTGTGTATCCGAGACGTGCCAGTAGCCGGACACGATCTTGGTGAGAATCGACAGCACTAGGTTACCATACAGCCGGTGGCGCGGGATCTCCGACGTGCCAGTCCGATGGAAGAATCTGTTGCCTTTGACGTAGTCCGCGTCGCCGGCAAGAACCGGCCCAACGACATCGGGCAGGTCAGAGGGATCCATCTGGCCGTCGCCGGCCATCACCACCGCAACATCCACCCGATCTTGGATGCAGCGCAGATACCCGGTGCTGATCGCGGCCCCGACACCGCGATTCTGGTCGTGACGAATGAGCTGGATGCGGCCATCGCCTGATGCCACCTCCAAAATCGTCTCGACCGATCGATCTGTGCTGTGGTCGTCCACCACATAAATGCGGTCGACGCTGTCGGGTATGGATGTCAGCGTGGCGCGGATTTTGTCGGCCTCGTTGTAGCAAGGCACAACGACGGCTATTGTTTTTCCGCCTTTCTCCAACGCTGCTGCGGACGGACTCCTGCCATCCTGTTTCATCGGATTGCAATTGTGGCCGTCGGTGTCGTTGCGCACGGGTCGCTAAACCCTCCACGTTGTGTGGAGGGTTGCACCGCGGCTCGACACGAGATCAAAGCGGATTGGCCCCCCAGCCCCTGGGCTTGTCACTTTTAGAAAACTCGCGGTCGGGCCGGGTGCCACGAAGCGTTGGTCTACCGACCGATCCGGATCAGTAGACTTCGGGTCACCTGGTCGCGGAACGGGAAATTCCTCGCAGCCGTCCGTGAGCACCCCTGAGCAGAATTCGTGAATGCCCTCCTTGGACACCGAATGATACGGCCAGTGGCGATCTCCGCATACAATGCTTAGCCGTTCGGTCAAGTTGTGGCGGATAACGAAGTCGAAGAACGCGTCGCGCTCCCACCGGAAGCCGCCGATGTTCGTGTGATTATCATTCTTCGAAGCAAAGTCTGGGCCGACCATTGGGTTCGGACTGACCAGGAGCAGGTGTCGAGCGTCGGAAGCAAGAAGAGTACTTTCGAGCCAAGACCGTTGCTCCTTGCCCCATAAGGTTTTCGCGGGTCCGTCAGGCATGGCGTTTGGCGCTCGGAAGTCGCGTCCCTCCATGAGCCAGATCTGCACGTCCTGTGTCACGCGGTATGTCCGGTATGTGGCATGCAGATGGCCCGGTGCGACAACCGGCAATTGCTCCAAGAATACGGCGGCGCCTTCCTGGGGCGATGGAAGGCCCGGCACGAAGGCGTCCGCGTCGTTGAAGCGATAATCGTGGTCGTCCTTTTGCCAATAAGAGGCCACCTGGCTGAAGAACTCGATGAAACGCGGCAAGATGGCCTGCTCCCGCCAGCGTCGGCGCATCTCCTCACGCGTTTGCGCGCGGTCGCCATTGACCCAGTCATAGTAGACCGCGTCACCTGTGCCGATGGCAAAGTCAGGATCAAAGTCCTTCATATGAACGAGCGCGGGATAGCCGAGAGACCGGTCCTCGCCATGATACGGATTTCCCGACGGCAGCGGTTTGATGAAGAACTGCTCATATGCCATGCACGAGAACACGACGAAGGTGGTCGGCACATCTGAGCTTGCCCCCCGAAGCGTTCGGAACCTTCCCACGATTTCGCCTGGCTTCAGCGCGTCCATCGATGGCCCAAACCATGCGCGATATGCGTATCGCACCCCGGGCTCGAGACCGTCGACGTAGATTTTCACAATACTGTCCGATTCCAGCTCGGCTTTTTGACCGGCCGTCCTGAATGAGCGCTCCGGCGAGCTCTCCGGCCAAACCTCGAACTGAATGATTCCCGTCGCACCGGGCACTTTCTTGTCTTGCGAAGCGCGGGTCAGCCGCGTTTGAAGGATGACTGACGATGTCGTCACTTCGCCGGCCATCACGCCGTGTCTCAGATCGAGTGCCAAGGACTCGTCACCGCCGCCCGCCAAGGAGCCAACGACGGCAGTACCGGTGGCTAGGCCGATAAAGTCGCGGCGTGAAAGGGGATAAGGCACCACTCAGTCCGATTGCTCATGCACCCGCCAGGATTGAGTTGCGTTCGGCGGCGCGAACTTAGACTCAACCCTGGCGAGGCGGCTGTAGCAAAACGTGCACAGGTTGGGAATTGTTGATCTACTCGCAAACCGCTCCCGAGTGGGGATGAGCATGTGCTGCAATTTCTCGCCGGCTGAGAAGAGTAGCGCGCGTCGCAAACCGTGACGGCCGGCAGCAGACCTATGCGCAGGCGCGCCGATCCGCATTCTCGATCTACTCGACCTCAACTCGAAGAAGAAGCTCGAGGAGGAGAACGTTTGCTTGAAGCGGATTGTGGCAGATCTGTCGCTCGATAAGGAGATGCTTCAGGACGTCATCAAGCTAAAGCTCTGAGGCCTGTCCCCAAGCGTAAGCTGGGACGAGCACCACGCGGGAGGTATCAATGCGCCGGGACGCCAGCCCGGCTGCGCTATGCGGCGGTCGTCGATGGCCTATCCCGGCACTTTTCGTGTCTACCAGGGGAGCGAATTCGTCCCCCACAATCTACCGGAACGACGTCACGCTCGACTTCACACCGCCTGGCAAGCCGACCGACAACGCCTTCATCGAGACATTCAACGGCCGACTGCGCGCGGAATGCCTGACCCCGTGCTTGTCGCGGGTCGACGCCAGGAAAGGGCTTGAGCGTTGGTGTAGACCCCAACGCGGTAAGACCACATGGTGCGATCTGGAGGCCCCCTGGTGGCGAACGGGCGGAGCCAAGCGTCCCGCTTTTGGGGGTGCAGCGAGTGTCCGACTTCCCTAAACCATTGATGCGAAAATGAGAATTGGCCCGATGGTGCCCAGGGGCGGAATCGAACCACCGACACCGTGATTTTCAGTCACGTGCTCTACCAACTGAGCTACCTGGGCTTGCTCGAGGCGTTCTGCTCAATCGGCCTGCCGCCGGGACGGCCGCAAGCCGATGCCACGTGCTCAAGAAGCGGCGCCATCAATAGGGGAAGCGGCGCGCAGGCGCAACCGGCTTTCTGGGTCGCAGGGTTGCGCAGAAGGAAAGGGAGTCGATCGGGTTTTGCAGCGGGTCACACCGCAGGGCCCGAGGCCCCCTTCAGGCCAACCCCGCGGATGGCATATGCGTATCGGCAATAACGGTCGACCTCGCCCTTCGCGGCCGGTTCGCGGTCGGCACCGTCGCGCGGCAAACGTCACTCAGGGGAAATGGGCTGGAGGCTAGGCTTATAAATTTGCCCTAGTCGCCGCCTGATCCTTAGCCAGAGCGGACGCCTGACACGCTGAAGCGCCGTCTCAAGCGCCCAGAGATCGGCTTAGCGCGGCGATCTCTCCTGGCGGCGTGGGCGCTCCGTGATCTCGAACCTTGGCTAAGGCAATCGAAAGTTGTTCGCGCCTCAATTCAATTGCAGCCCTGATAATTGCTCTGTCGATCGTGACTAGCCCGCGCATCCAATAATCCCCATTCGCCCCACAGTTGGCATTCTAGATTCCTGGAAAATGGGTGACCAGAGGATCAGATGGCAGATAGAGCGTACTTAGCGAGCGCCAGCTCGACCTTGTCCGGATCGTGGTTGTAGTGTCGCTAATATCTTCGCCGTAGTAGTCCCCTTGGTCGAGAGAATGAACACGAAGCGCTTGCCCATAGGGCACAGAATCGTCTCGAGATAACTTCAAGACGGGGGCTTCACTTCCCGAGCGCTGCCTTCAACCCTCTCACACTCTTCCATACTGCCCAGGCTCTTCGCCCGGCGGCGATCATCATCTCATTGTTCGGGAATTGCGAGTAGTGGCTGGGCGGCTGGCGAATGAAGTCCTCGAGCTGGTCGACAGTTAGCCCCAATTTCTTGGCAACGAAAGCCTTGTCCTCTGCCAGCTCGTTGTCGCTGTAGAGAGGCTTCGCGAGCTCCCTCAGCGCTTCGTCGCGCCCCATCTGGCCGGCAACAATAAGGCTTGCCAGATGCGCTTTGCGCTTATCGTAGCCGAATTTTTCCGGCAAGTAGTGGCCCTGAAAGAATCGTGTCCAACGCGACTCGTAATGCTTTCCGCCGTAATAGCGCCAGCCGAAGTTCTTCTCGAGGAAATCGATAGCTTCCTGCTTATCGTAAGGAATGAGGTTCAGCGGCGAGACCACCTCCATCCGTTTGAGCTGCGGAAAGTAGACATAATATTTGTAGAAGGAGACCGTCGGGAATGACCCGAGCGGGCGTGTGCCGAACCGCCTGTGGATGGCGCGCAGGTGGCGTGCATCCATAGCGTTATAGCCCCAAGCCCGCGGCAGGATGCTTTCGGTGGCGTAGTTGGTGCCGCTGATGACGTAGCGAACGTTGGCATTGACCGCGTACGTGTAGAGCGCTGCAAAGAACGCGTGGTCTTGCGGCACGTCCTGGTTGGCGAGGTTGGACCTCAAGAACGCCAGGTGCAGCTCCTTCATTGCCTCCCAGTCGATCACCACAGTGAAAAGATCGAGGCCCAGCTTGGCTACGATCTGCTCGATGTTCTTCACTGCGAGCTCGGAGTTCCATCCGGCATCCACATGCACGACCAGCGGGCGCAGCCCCCATTCGACGATCTTGACCGCGAGATAGGAAGAGTCGACACCCCCGGAGAGCCCTATGATGCAATCGTATTCCTTGCCCTTCCCGCGCGCCTTGATCTCCGAGATCTTCGCCTGAAGGAGTTGCCAGCCCTCCTCGTTCGGCTTCCAGCGGGGCCGCAGTTTCGTCTCGAAGAAATGGCAGTGGCTGCAGACACCCTGCTCGTCGAAGGTGATGTCGGGGTCGGTGGTGTCCATGACGCAGCGAACGCACATGCGGTACGTGCGCGGCCGTCCGTCTGGCATCCATGCTGTCTTGATCAGTGCCACGGCTCTATCGCGCGTCTTCAACGGCGCGGCGGCCCTGTAGGCGGGCACGCTCCGCTACGAGTCGATTGAAGAGATTGAGCATGACCTGCTGCTCCCTCTCCCAATTGAGCTCCGCCGCCGCAGCCAATGAATGGGTCTTGAATGCCAGGATTCGCTCCCGCGTAAGCGAGTTGATGGCCTCGGCGATGGCGCCCGGCTGCGCCTGGGGCACCAGAACACCCAGGTCATAGCGCTTCAGCAAGGCCGCCATTTCCGGCAGGTCGGACACGCACAACGCCAATCCCGCCATGATGTACTCGAAGAATTTGTTGGGAAGTGCAAAGCGCTTTTGTGGGGAGAGGTCGCCCTGAACGAAGATGCCGATATCGGCCTGGTTGGCCTCCGGGATGATCCGATCGAACGAGACGGCCGGCTCGAATCGGATCCGACCGGCCGGTGCTATGGCTGCTGCGAGCGAGCGTAGGCGGTCGACGTAGGCCGGCTTCCCGTTGCCGCGGATGGTCAGACGATACTCGGGCTTCCACAAGGGGACGGAGCGGATGACCTGCTCGAGTCCGCGGCCCCGGGCAATGATGCCGTGGTACAGCACCTGAATGGTGGGCTCGGCCGCCGGCCGCAGCGGCATTTGCTGATAAAATGGCAGGCTGCGCACGGTCACGGTTGGCATACTCAAGCGCTGCTCGCGATCGAGAAGGCGCCCAATGCTGTCGCAAACGGTCGTCACGGCATCGGCCCGCGCAAGATAATCATCCTGGAAGGCGGTTACGAAGTGACGCTGGTCGGCCATCCACAGTGGATTGTGGGGAAATTGCTTCCTTGCATACTCGTGGCAGTCGACGACGAATGGCGCACATGCGCGGCGGGCCAGCTCGGCTGCGGGCGGGCAGGTGTTATAGTCATGGGCGACGACGAGACTGGGTACGAGCTCCGGGTGCTCGGCGGCAAAGTCCAGGATGTCCGCCTCACTCCGTCGCCAGTTGGCCAAACCCTTATAATAGAGACGCGCGCCAAGCTGTGCGAGCCCCGCATGCCACCGGGCCAAGAGATAAAGCGCCCGGCCGATCTGCCGCAAAGCGAAGTGCACCAGCCATTCAATCACTGTGCGTCTTGGGGCCTGATTTTCGAGGCGCAAGTAAATCCAAGCCGCCGGGCGCGGTGAGTGACCATCGTAGCCGGCGACCACCACCCGCCAACCAGCCTCGATCAAGGACCGTGCCTGGCGCAACACCCGTGGCTCGTTGGACACCCCGGTATAGGAGAGTATCCATGCTGTCGGCCGCCGATCAGATATGCGGTCAGCCGAGGGCACAGGGCTGCCTGAAACTAATGTCGCGTCGTCCAACCGGTCGACTCCGGAATCTCACTGCCCAATTGCGCAGCTACCTTATGATGATCGTTGTGGTTGGAGTGCAGCCGTCCGGCATCGTGGCGGCTTGCCCGTGGCTTGTGTGGTGCTGCGTCGCTGCAATGCTGCCCGGGGAAGCTCAAGGGAGGACGCTCTTCAGGCGGCGAAACGTTTTGTAGTAGGCGGACTGAGCGAGCGCAAAGAGCTCGAGCTTTCGCCCGTGGTGCGCGAACTCGGTGTAGTGCCGTGGCGGCTGCGCAATCAACTCGTCTAGCTCGGCCACGCTTAATCCCAGCTTCTTGGCGACAAAGGCTTTATCCTCGGCAAGCTCATTCTCGGTGTACAGCGGCTTCTCGAGCTCCTTCAAGGCCTGCTCGCGGGTTATCTCTCCAGCAACCACGAGGCTGGCGAGGTGAGCCTTTCGCTTGTCGTAGCCGAATTTCGTGGGAAGATAGTAGGCTTGAAAAAAGCGTGTCCAGCGCGACTCGTAGTGCTTACCGCCATAATAGCGCCAGCCATAATTTTTCTCGAGATAATCAATCGCGTCCTCTTTGCGATATTTCATGTAGTTCAACGGTGCCAGCACCCGCATATTCCTGACTCGAGGATAATAGATGTGGTAATCAAAGAAACTGACGATCGGAAAATTCTTCAATCTTCGCGTACCGAACTGCTTGTGGATAGACCTGATATGGGTCGCATCCATTGCGTCATAGCCCCAGGACTGCGGCAGGATGCTCTCTGTCGCATAGTTCGATCCGCTGAGCACGTACCTGATGTTGTTTTTCATTGCGTAGTGATAGAGCGCCGCGAAGAACGCGTGATCCTGTGGCACGTCCTGATTGGCGACGTTAGACCGCAAAAAAGCCAGTTGGAGCTCGCGCATATCCTCCCAGTCGACCACATGCGTGACCAGATCGAGCCCGACTTTCGTAATGATCTGCTCGATATTCTTGACCGCCAATTCTGAGTTCCAGCCGGCGTCGACGTGGACGGCCAGTGGCCGCAAACCCCATTCGCCGACCTTGACCGCGAGGTAAGAGCTGTCAACCCCTCCGCTGATTCCAATAATCGAGTCGTAGGGTTTGCCTTTGCCGTACTCCTTCACCTCCTCAATCATTTTGCGCAATCGCTCTTCCCCGGCCGGGCCAGGGAACCAATTCGGGCGAACATTGTTGTCGAAGTAGCGACAGTGGTTGCATTCGCCGCTGTCGTCGAATGTGATGTCCGGATCAGTGGTGTCCATCACGCATCGGGTGCAGACCCGATATTCGCGCTTCAGCAGATCGTCTCTGGTGCCGACGCCGTTGAGCATTGGTCTTCTCTCTTCACCGAACCCGCCTAGCTCGCGTCGTACAGTGACGGCAGACTAAGGCAGCGCACGCCGCAACTCAGCCCGCTCGGGATAGTTTATGAGCACTGCGCGATGTTTGCCCTTGTACACGAACAGGCTGCCCGCGGCGACGGCGGAAGCGCCCCCTTCCCCAACGGCAGCGGCCATGTCCGCCACTGACCCGGCGCCGCCACAAGCAATCACGGGCACCGATACGGCCGAGGAGACGGCCTTGATCGCCGCGAGATCATAGCCGGACTGGGTCCCGTCGCGGTCGATCGAGTTGACGATGATCTCGCCGACGCCGTAGCTGACCAGATTTGCCACGTGTTCGCTCAATCCGACTGCGCGTCTCCGCTTGGCTGAGTGCGTGGAGAGCTCGTACCCGCCAAACAGCTTGCGCTTGACGTCGATGCAGGCCACCACGGATTGCGCGCCGTATATCCGCACTGCCTCCCGTACGACCGCTGGACTATCATAAGTTGCCGTGCTGAAAATCACTTTCTCAAATCCCAGCGACATGACGCGGCGAACCTGCTCTATGGTCGTGAGGCCGCCCCCGTACGCCATTGGCATGAAGGCCTCGCCGGCGATGGCCTCGATCGTTTCGAAGTCAGGCCCGCGTCCGTTAGGCGTCGCGGAAATATCGAGGAATGCCAGCTCATCCACTTCCTTTTCGTTGAAGATGCGCACTGAGTTGATCGGGTCGCCGATGTAGCGCGGCTCGGCGAACTTGGTCGTCTTGACGAGACCCTTGTCCTTCAACAGCAGGACGGGAATGACGCGTGTCTTCATCACGGCTGTTGGTCCTTCCGAGGCACGTGGGGCGGGATGGCGGCTATAGACTCCCGAACGCGCGGATGAGCGCGAGCCCGAAGCGGTGCGATTTCTCAGGGTGGAACTGCGTACCGTAGATGTTGCCGTGGTTCACCACGCACGTGTAACGCAGCGAGTGCTCGGTTTCAGCGACGACATCTGCCTTGTCAGCGCAGACCATGTAGTACGAATGGACGAAATAGTATCGGTCGTCAGGCTGCGGTTCGGGAAACAAAGGGTTGGGCCGGGTTATGTTGATCTGGCCCCACCCCATCCGCGGCACGGCGTATCCATCGGCCATCGGAAATTTCCTGCAGACCATGTCGATCCAGCCCAGACCCTCGCTGCCTTCCGCCTCCTCGCTTCCCTTGCCGATGATCTGGCCGCCCAGGCAAATCCCGAGCACCGGGCGCTTGGCCTCGAGCGCAAACCAATCGAGGGGCCCGCGCAATCCGGTCGACTTCAGCATTTCCATCCCGTGTCCGAAATGGCCGACGCCGGGCAGAATGATTTTTTCCGCGCACCTCAACTCATCCGGATCCGACGAGACCTTGCACAAGAGACCAGCCTTGCGCGTCATGTTCTCTACTGAACGCAGGTTTCCGACGCCATAGTCGACGATGACAATCATGCCGTCTTCCTCGCCCTAGTCCGGCATCAGCATGGTGCCGCCGCGGCTCCGGCTCCCACAAGCACCGGTGCTGCCCCTGCAGCACGCTCGCCGTAGAGCTCGTTATACGCAGCGACCATAGCCTCCCTCTCGCGATCCCAATTCAACTCTTCGGCTGCTTGCAGCGCATTGCGCTTACAGCGATCGATCTCGGCGCGGGTGAAGCTGTTGATAGTTGCCGCAATGGCTTCGGGCTTATGCGCGGGTATGCACTTCCCCAGGTCGTATTTTCGTGTCAGGCGGCCCATCTCCGTGAGGTCGATGACGCACACGGCGAGGCCCGCCATGACATATTCAAAGAACTTGTTGGGCAACACGAACTGGCTTTGCCGCGAGAAGTTGGCGTAGCTGAAATATCCAATATCGGCCCTGTTAGCGGCAGGTATGATCTGATCGAACTCGACGGCCGGCTCGAAGAACACCCGCTGGTCCAGTCCGTAGCGGTGGGCCAGGCGTCGCAGCTCTGCGATATAGGACGAGTCGCCATCCCCGCGCAGAACCAGGTCGAATTCCGGCCGCCACAGCGGCATCGATTCGATTGCAGTGTGGAGCTGTCGGACATGCCAGATGCCACCGTGATAAAGAACCTTGATACGGTCGCCGGTGGGTCTGAATGCTTGGATCTGTTTCGCTGGAACACTTCGCACCACCAAGGCGGGGCGCTTCAGCGCATGGTCCTTGTTCAGCAGATCGGCAATGCCGTCACAGACGGTTGAGACGATGTCAGCGCGAGTGAGATAGTAGTCCTGGACATGCATGACCAGCGGCCGGGTCCACTTCACCCAGCGCGCATCGTGAGCGTTCTGCTCAACCGCGTACTCATGGCAATCGACGACGAACTTTGCGCCGTACCGCCGCGCGAGCGCGTACCCGACGTCGCAGGTGAAGTAGTCATTGCACAGGATGAGATCCGGTTTCAGTTGTGGGTTCTCTGCGGCGACATCAAGCACCGAGCGGCGGAAATATCTCCAACGGGGGATCGAAAGGTGGTGCAGCCTTGCACCCAGCCGCGCAAGTCCGGAGGGCCAGCCGTAGACGGCCACAACCCGTCCTGCGCTGCGCAGAGCCGCCAGTATCAGCGCGAATTGAGACCGATAGGGATCAGCGGTCGGCAATCGCACATAGGTCCACTCGCGCGGCCTCGGTGAGTGGCCGTCATGTCCACAGACCACGACACGCCACCCATCATCAAGCAGCGCCCGACTTTGTCGCAATACACGCGGCTCGTTGGATACTCCGGTGTACGAGATGATCCACGCTGTGCGCTTGCCGGTGGCCGACCCCGCTTCCAAGGTGATCTTCATGTTGGGATCGCCGCGGTTGGCCGGCTGCTTGAGGATCATGTCAAGGGTGAGTTGACGAGTGGCGAAGAGGAACGCAACTGGAATCCCAACTGCAGTGACCCATGCCACCAGTCCGATAACCAGGGGCAGGTGGCGCGGAAGGGCAGCGCTCATACCTATGATGAGCAACGTCGCGACCCAGCCAAGCTGCGCGGCGACGACCCACTGGGTCATGCTCACCACAAATCTCACTGGCTCGGCGAAGCTCACACCGCGGCGTTTGACGAACACCAGATAGGCCAGGCCATTGATAAGAAGGAAAGTGCCGACGACAAAAAGGCTTTCCACCCTAGGCTGCGCTGTCAGTAGGTCCGGGTAGTAGAGCGCCAGGAGAGGCAGCGACGCAAGAATTGCCGCCCCCGCGACCGTCAAAAGACCATGGAACGGCGGCAGCAGGGCGTAACCGAGCGAGGTCAGTGTGATCTGCGTGCCGACGGTGAAGATCAGCAAGACTCGGTCGATTGAGTCCGTCGCTCCCGAAAAGAAGAGGGCCGAGAGCCACAGGGCGTGCCCCGCTAAGGCCCACGTCACGATGCCAGCGACTATTATCCCCAGTCTCTCAGCCGCGTAGGGCGAGCCGCCCCGCGGCAGCGCCATCAGGGCCACAAGTTGCGCAAGCGCAAATGAGCCCGAGAACCAATCCGCTGTTGGCGACTGGAGCGTTACCAGCTCCGCAGCCGCGAGCAGCAGCAGAACGCCCACTGGATAGGTGACGACGCAAGCGCCGAGACACCAGCCGAACATAATCCGTTTTCGCATCTCCTAGTCCCCGGAACTAGATTGTGTGATTATGTTCCTCTTATTCAGCCTGCTGGACCGGTAAAACCTCCTAAACCTCGTAGCCCCATCTCTTGAGAACTGGGCGGAACCGTTCTTCAATGTCGGCCAATATTTTCGGCGGCAACTCACTTGCATATCCGCCAGCCACACCTGACCGGAAATGCGTTGTCGCAATCCGGACATTCCCCATCTGCTTCCCCGCCGCCTTCAAATTGTTTATTTGGTTCGATTCAATGGCCTTATCGAGCCTGGCTTCATCGTAGGGCTGGCTCCAGCGCTCGAATAGCCTTATCAACTCAGCTTTGGTGTCTTCTCGAAGGCGCTCGTATCGCAGTACCGGAACACCCCGCTCTGCGTATTCCTCCCAATAGGTGTGAAATCTGTGCGCCGGAACCAGGCGGGACAAAAACCAGTCATAATAGAACGTTTCGATATCAGGGTATTTCGCGTAGGGAATGTCGTTTTGATAGCTCTCCGTTTGCATGTAATGGAAGTACGAGACGACCATGTCCCGGAGGTCGCGAATGAGACAAACGGCATGCACGAAATCATGGCGATACTTGATCTCGTCGGAGAACGGAAGATGGGTGCTCAACACTCCCCGCGTCGCAACTTCCGACAGATAGAACAGGTAAGGCAGCCCAAACGTATCAGCGAGAAGGCTGTGCAGCCACGTGTTGCCCGCCTTCTGCAGACCAAAGATCACGATCTTGCCGTGAGGCACATCCTCAAGCTTGCGGCGTTCGGTAAACACATTGACCGAGCCCGGCTCTAGAAAGACTGGGCTGATGATACCTGGCCGGTATGACTCAAAAGCGGCAGCATTTGCGGTACCGCGTAGCATCCTTCGATCTACCTCCAATCCACGCGCTCAGCGAGCGGCCAGTCTAGACCGCCGATTTGAGCGCCGAGGGCACCAATTCTGTGTCGTCCCCGAATTGCCAGCGGGCCGGATAATGGACGACCGGCGGATCGCTGTCGTTCGCGGCACTGACTCGAAGCTGATAGCTGCGCGCCAGCATCTCGAAGCGCGTCGCAGCGAGATCGACCGTGGAATTCGTTTTTGACTGGTCGAACATACTGAAGGAGAGCAAGTAGTCTCCGGCGCCGAGAAGCAACGGTGTCATGTCCAGCCGAACGAAGCGTTTGCCACCCTGTCGCAGGAAGAAGCGGTCCACCTGGCTCTCGACCCGACACAGCCTTCGGCCGTCGATGCCGAAGAAGTGGATCCAATATGAGCAGGCGAAGTTATCCGATCGATCGGCACTCACCCCGAATTCAATTGTAAGATCATCGCCCGTGTGCGCGACATTGACGCGTTCTCCCCGAGACTTCACGCCGATGTAGCAGAATCGCAGCCCCGGCTTGCCACGAATGCGAAAGGCTCGGTGACCATCGTCCAGGTAGTCACACAATTCTTCCGCTTCATTGACAGCATCTTTCTCTTTGATCTGTTTCGCGATCCACGAGACCTCCGCGTAATCCGGGCCCTCGAGCCGGTCGGGCTCGACCGGCTTCTCCCCTGCAGCGGCACTGACGGTCGCGCCGACATTGGCAACCGCGGCTGGTGCCGCGAGCTTCTTCGGTACGGCCTCGCTGACGGATGCCGCTGCGTGCCCCGGTTTGGCTGTCTCCTCGGCGATGTAGACGTCGTAGGCAGCGAGAACGTTCGAGGCTGGGCCGTCCATGAAGACGCGGCCCTCCCTCAGCCAGACCGCGCGTTGACAGTACTGCTGGATCTGCTGCCACGAATGCGAAACAAGAAGGACCGTGCACCCAGACATCGCCAGCTTTTCCATCCGCATCGCGCTCTTGGCGGCAAAGTACGCATCGCCGGCGCCCAGGATCTCGTCGATGATGAGGATATCGGGCTTGATGGCCGTCGCGGCCGCAAACTGGAGGCGTGCATTCATGCCCAGCGAGTAGGTCTTCAGCGGCTGATGCAAGAACTCGCCCAGCTCGACAAAATCGATCACATCCTCCAAAGCTTCGTTGAGCTCATTGCCGGTGAGCCCGTTGTAGTTGAGCGCCGCGCGAATGTTTTCGTAGCCGGAGAACTCGGGGTGGAAGCCGATGCCGAGCTGCATCAGGGCTTGCACCGTACCGTGCACCTCTATGCTGCCGCTGGTGGGCACGAAATTGCCGGTAACAAGCTTCAATAGCGTAGTCTTGCCCGCGCCATTGCGACCAATGATCCCGACGCGCTCGCCTCGAGAGATGGTGAGGTTGACGTCGCGCAGAGCATAGAACTCGCGAAAGCTCGGCGGAGAGCGCCAAAACATGAGCTTGTAAAGGCCGCTCTGGTCCAGCAGCTGTTCGTGCGGACTGCTGTAAAGCCGATAGATTTTGGAGGCGCCCCTAAGGCTAACCGCCGGCCGCTCCGTCACCGCGGCAATGGAAGACGCTTCGTCGCGAATTAAGAGCTTAGGCCAAGTCATAAAATGCAGCCTTGGCGATCTGGCACAGGCGATAGCCGCCAACGAAGGCACCGATGCTGATGACGAACATGACCGCCACGATCTGCCACGGGGGCAGCGTGTTCAGCAGGATGAGGCTTTGTGCGCTGATGACGAAATAAGAGAGGGGGTTGAGATAAATCACAGCGGCAAGTGAGCCGGGGATCATGCTTGGTGTATAGGCGATGGGCGTGAGCACCGAGAGCATCATGACGGCGTAGGTAATGAGCTGCTGGATATCGCGGAACAACAGCGCCACCAGCGAAAGCACCCAGCAGATACCCGCCACGAAGATGATCTCCAATATCGCGACCACGGGGACTAACAGCCAAGTGGGAGATACCGAGCTGAAGGCCAGGTCGCCGAGGAGCAGAATGCACAGCCCGACGGGCATGGTGACGCTTGCCACGAGGACGCTCCGCAGCGGAATGAGCTCGGCTGGAAATACGGTGTTGAGCAGCAAATGCTTGTTGGAGACGAGCGACAGTGTCCCCGCCGAAAGCGCAGAGGAAAATGTCAGAAAAGGGACGAGACCCGCAAAGACGTAGAGGACGTACTCCGAAACGGTCATATCCAGCGGGCGGAACCGGAAGATCACGGCGAATGTCATGGCGTACACGGACAACATCATCAACGGTCCGAGCACGAGCCAGACCGCTCCGAGCACCGACCCGGCGTGCACTCCGCGAATCTCGGCTTGTGCCGTCCGATAGAGGATTTGCCTGTGCTTATAGATCGTGCGGAAGGGCGCTAGCAGCAGCCCTTCCGGGGTGCGCGACTTTAGCCCGCCCTGCAAAAGCGCGGCGGTTTTGCCCGCTCCCCCAGTCACATTCTCGGCCATGCTACCCCCATCCGGGTGAACCCTCATCCGCATTGGGATGCATTTGGGTGGCGTACCAGTCGTTGCATCATGCCACGCCCCTCCTCGCGCGTGTCTGTCCGATGCCCAGCAGCGAAGGCACGAGGACCCGCTCCGCGCTAAAGCGCGCGACTGCGTTCTCGTAAGTCTCGCGCGCCGTCTTTAGCTCGGTCACGATGACGGCGTCGATTCGGCCTGAGACTGCATCGAACGAACGTGCGACGGGATAGCCGACAAAGCGAGAAAGCGATGCGTCCCCGTCAACAACGGCGACGACCTCGACCCCGCTGTCAACGGCACAGATGATGGCGATCTCGGCGAGGTCGGAAACGCCGGCCAGCACCACACGCTTCACGCCGCGGGCGCGTGCCTCGGCGAGAAGCGCCGCGCAGTCTGTTTTCGCCGCGCGGAAGAACGAGAATGAGTAGGACAGATATTCGAAGGTCAGCCGCGTCTTCTCAGACAGGCCCCGCGGTGTGATATAGTAGGCATAACCTCGAGCCGGAGCCTGCTTGACCTTAAGCAGGCCCTTTTTCACGCAGCGTTTGAGGTAAGCGTTGACAAGGCCGAGAGCGATGCCGAGCTCGGCGGCAAGGTGGCGCTGCGATTGGTAGCCGTTACGCTCCACGGACTCGAGGAGGCCCAGCATGGTGCGAGCGTTCTCGGCCTGCCTGCGTTGCGGAGCTCCAGACATGGATTCCGTTCCCCCTTGAGGTCACTCTTAGATCGTTCATGCGATGAACGTCAAGCCGACTCGGTCCGCAAATGGGAGCTGATGTACCGCAGAGCGTGTCGGCAATGTCACGCAGAACGTTCGGTTGACCGTGCTGGGCGCTCCAGCAGCGCGCTTTTCGGCTCGCGCAATACGATTTCGGGCGGTCGGCTGTGCCGCGCCGCAAATTTGAACTCTTGGAGTGTAAGGCCGCACCCACTCTCACCTCGCACTAGGACCGAGCGCGGGGGCACAAGCGTCTCACTCCGGCTGAAAGAATCGATCAGGCTGTCCAGCAAGCAATTCTCCCCAGCCGACAAGATCCTAGTGTGGGACGGCTTGATGGGCCGGCGGCGATACGCTATTCGGACGTCCGTGTTGTCGAGCCGCCCTCGATGCGACTCGGGCGATCCAAGGGTGGGGTTCGCTGCAGGCTATTGCCTGCGAATACTGTGTGGGTAGCTTGGAAAATTCCTTATGAAGGAAGCAGGCAACTCGCCAGCCGCATCTCTCTCTGTCGCCGCGACCAAGTTCCTCGATCGCATTGAACGCAGGCAAGCGACGATCGCGGTCATTGGTCTCGGCTACGTGGGCTTGCCGCTGGTGGTGGGATTCCACGCCAATGGACTTTCGGTCCTTGGCATTGACGTTGACGCAACCAAAGTTGCAGCGCTGACCGAGGGCCGCAGCTACATCAAGCATATCTCATCGGACCGCCTCGCCCCTCTGACGCGCGAAAGATTCGCGGCGACCACGGACTTCCGAGCGCTCCAAGAGGCAGATGCCATATTGATCTGCGTGCCGACCCCGCTGACGAAGCATCTGGAGCCCGACATGTCCTTCGTCGTCTCGACGACCGAGAACATGGCTCCGCACGTCCGAAAAGGTCAGCTGGTGGTGCTCGAGTCGACCACCTATCCCGGAACGACGCGCGAGCTCCTCGAGCCAATTCTCGAAAAGGGGAGCAAGCTGCGGGCGAACGAGGACTTCTTCGTGGCGTTCTCACCCGAGCGTGAGGATCCTGGCAATCCGGACTTCGACTCCTCGTCCATTCCCAAGGTCGTCGGGGCAGCGACACCCGATGGGGTCGCGATGGCGACGGCCCTCTATCGCGGTCTCGGCACGCGCGTCGTACCGGTCTCCTCGCCGGAGACTGCTGAGGCTGTCAAACTCACGGAGAACATTTTCCGTGCGGTCAACATAGCCATGGTCAATGAGCTGAAGCTCATTTACGACGCCATGGGCATCGACATCTGGGAGGTTATCAAGGCGGCCGCGACCAAGCCTTTCGGCTTCATGCCCTTCTACCCGGGTCCTGGGCTTGGCGGCCACTGCATTCCGATCGATCCCTTCTATCTCACTTGGAAGGCCCGTCAGTTCGGCATGACAACCCGCTTCATCGAGCTCGCGGGGCAGATCAACCGTAACATGCCGGCCCACGTCGTTAGCAAATTGACCGAGGCGCTCAGCAGCCGCCAGCAGCGGGCAATGAACGGAGCGCGCATTCTGCTTCTTGGTATTGCCTACAAAAAGAATGTGGATGACATGCGGGAGAGTCCCTCGCTGGTCCTCATCGAGATGCTCGAGGCGCGCGGCGCGAAGGTGGATTATCACGACCCCTTCATTCCGGAGATCCCCATCACGCGCGAGCATGGCAACCTGGCGGGACGCAAATCGCTCGCGCTGACGCCGGGTGCGATCGCCGGCTATGATGCGGTGCTCATTGCCACAGACCACGACAACGTAGCCTACGACCTCGTCGTCAAGCACGCGCGCCTCGTCCTCGACACGCGCAATGCTTGTGCAAAGGCGGGACTCACTGACTCCAACATTGTGAAGGCTTGAATTGGGCACGACTTCGACGAGCCGGGGCCATGGCCAGAGCGCGAGACCGCGGGTCGCGGTCATCGGCTGCGGCGGCTGGGGACGCAACCATGTGCGCAACTTCGCGGAGCTTGGTGCGCTTGATGCTGTCGTCGACCCCAATGTCGAAACGGCCAAAGCAATGGCCGGCCAGCACGGCTGCCGCACACTCACACAGGACCAGGCCCTGTCGGACCCCGCCATTGATGCTGTGGTAATCGCGGCCCCGGCCGGTCTCCACTACAGCATTGCCAAGGCCGCGCTGCTGCAGGGAAAGCATGCCTTCGTCGAGAAACCGCTGTCGCTTCGGGTCGCGGAAGCGGCAGAGCTTTGCCAACTGGCCGAACGACTCGATCGCCGATTGATGGTCGGCCACCTGCTCCAGTATCACCCTGCCTTTCTCGAGCTGAGGAAGCTTGTTCGCGATGGGCGCTTCGGGCGACTGCAGTATGTCTACTCAAATCGCCTGAACCTCGGAAAGATTCGCCGAGAGGAGGATGTCCTGTGGTCGTTCGCCCCACATGACATCTCGATGATCCTTTCATTGGTCGGCTCCGAGCCGAGCGCGGTGCACGCCGAGCGCTCTCATCACCTTCACAAGACCATCGCCGACGTAACCATGCTGCATCTCGCCTTCCCGGGCGGCGAGCAGGCGCATGTATTCGTTTCCTGGCTGCACCCGTTCAAGGAGCAAAAGCTTGTGCTCGTCGGCAGCGAGGCCATGGCCGTCTTCGACGACACCCAGCCGTGGGAGCGCAAGCTTATCCTCTATCCGCACAACGTGGCCTGGAGAGACAGCATCCCGACGCCGCAAAAAGCGGAAGGTGTCCCAGTGAAGCTCGCTCAGTGCGAGCCGCTGGCTGAGGAGTGCCGGCATTTCTTGGAGTGCGTCGAGACCGGTGCAAAGCCGAGGACGGACGGACGAGAGGGTGTGCGGGTCCTCAAGGTGCTTGCCGCGGCGTCAGAGACACCATCGCGCCCGCACGCCCCGGCCGGCTTGCCGGCAGCGCCAGGTAGGCTGGGTGGCGGGGGGCACCGGCGCGTCGAGGGCGAGCATCCCGATGCAATGATCCATGAGTCGACGTATGTCGACGCGAACGTCAAGATTGGCGCGGGAACGCGCATCTGGCACTTCTCGCACATCCTCAGCGGAACCGCAATCGGCGACAGGTGCTCGCTGGGCCAGAACGTGGTCGTGGGACCGCGTGTCAAGATCGGCAATGGGGTCAAAATCCAGAACAACGTCTCGGTCTACGAGGGTGTCACGCTCGAGGACGAAGTCTTTTGCGGGCCCTCCTGCGTCTTCACGAATGTCAACAATCCACGCTCGGCGATCGAGCGGAAAAGCGAATTCCGCCCGACATTGGTGAGGCGAGGTGCCAGCATTGGTGCCAATGCCACTATCGTGTGCGGGCACACGCTCGGCGAGCACTGCTTCATCGCGGCAGGTGCAGTGGTCGCGAGCGACGTTCCTGACTATGCATTGATGGCGGGGGTACCAGCCAGGCGAATCGGCTGGATGAGCAAGGCAGGCGCTCGCCTCGGACCTGATCTCATCTGCCCCATCGACGGAACACGCTACAGGGAGATCTCGAATGACCGCCTCGAGCCCACAGCCGAAAAAGACGGCGCTTGAGAGACCCGAACCGATCGCCTTCATCGACCTGAAGGCTCAACAGGCCCGGATCCGTGACAAGATCGACCGCGCAATCGCGCGGGTTCTCGACCACGGCAACTACATCATGGGACCTGAAATCAAGGAGTTCGAGAGCGCGCTTGCAGCCTTCGCTGGCGCTCGGTTCTGCATTAGCTGCTCCAGCGGCACGGACGCGCTGCTGATGGTGCTCATGGCAAAGGGCATCGGCCCAGGTGACGCCGTCATCTGTCCGGCATTCACCTTCACGGCAACGCCGGAGGTCATCGCCTTGCTCGGCGCCACGCCCGTTTACGCCGATGTCGACGAGGACACGTTCAACCTCGATCCGGCAAGCCTCTCCCAAGCGCACGATGCCGCCATCAAGGCGGGACTTCGCCCCAAAGCCATCATCGCCGTCGACCTGTTCGGACTGCCGGCAGATTACGCCGCAATCGAAGCATTCGCCTCTGCCAACGGCCTTTGGGTATTGGCCGATGCTGCACAGAGCTTCGGCGCCTCGCACACTGGCCGCAAGGTCGGCACCTTTGGCACAGCGACCGCGACAAGCTTCTTTCCAGCAAAGCCGCTCGGCTGTTATGGCGACGGCGGCGCAATCCTGACTGACGATGCGGAGCTTGCTGCAAAGCTCGACAGCATACGCACGCATGGAAAGGGCACCGACAAGTATGACAACGTCCGCGTCGGCATCAATGGCCGGCTCGATACCGTGCAGGCCGCCATCCTGATCGAGAAGCTCGCCATCTTTCCGGAGGAGATCGAGCTACGCCAGCACGCCGCCGAGCGCTATCAGGACCTCCTCGGCAATGTGAAAGGGGTGTCGCTGCCCCACGTGCCCGAGGGCTCGCGGTCGGTGTGGGCGCAGTACACATTGCGCGTGCCTGCAGAGGTGCGTGGGCCTGTCATGAAAGCCCTCGGCGAGATCGGCGTGCCGACCGCCATCTACTACCCCAAGCCCCTGCATCATCAGACTGCCTACCGCAATTTCCCCTATCCTAAGGAAGGGCTGGCGCGCTCAGAACGGCTCTCGACCCAAGTACTCAGCCTTCCCATGCATCCCTACCTGTCGGCTGACACTCAGGCGCGCGTGGCAGCCGGGCTCAAAGCTGCGCTCGAGGGACCCGGTCGGATATAGACTCGCCTCTTCGTAGGCATGATTGCGAAGGATAGCCGTGCCTAAAGCCAGCATCGTTATGGCGACGACGAGCAACCTTTCGGCGCTCAACGGGCCATCTATCCACTTCATCAATCTCGCGAACGAGCTATCACGCCTCGGGCACCCGATCTCCATTCTCATGCCGCAGCTGGAGGCGCCACTCGCGATTTCCTTCGACGCAGAGGTCCGACAAATCGGCAAGGGCAATGCGAGGCGTGTCGGCCTCCCGGCCACCTTATCCGCTGTTGGCATGATGCGAGCGATAAGCCGCATTAAAGCCGACGTTCTCTACCTCAGGGCCTCGCCAGCCACGTTTCTCCTTGCGATCGCAGCCAAACGGCAGCCGAAGCTTGGCCTCGTCGTGGAGTACAATGGCTGGCTGGCCGAAGATGCGAGCGTTCTCGGCTACCCGGCGTGGGCCTGCCGCCTGACGCGCTCACTCCAGCTTTCTGAGGCGCGCCAGGCTGACAGCATCAGGGTCGTGACATCGGGATTGAAGTCGATACTCACCAGCTACGGCATCCCGGCTGAGCGGATCGCCGCCATCGGCAATGGCACGAGCACATCGGTGTTTCGGCCAATGAAAAAAGCGGAATGTCGAGCCAGCCTCGGACTCGAAGGAGAGGGACCGGTTCTCGGCTTCGTCGGCAATCTCTGGCCGGGCGTCGACTTTGCAACGCTCTTTCAAGCCCTCGTCTTGTTGCGAGCTAGTGGGCGCACAGCGCGCCTTCTCGTCGTCGGTGATGGCGTAGAGCGCCAGAGGCTCGAAGGCGAGGCAGCTCGTCTGTTGCCTGCCGGCGTCGTACGGTTCCTGGGCAGCCAGAAGCCGGAGGCCGCCGCAGTCGCCATTGGTGCATCTGATTTGGGCCTGGCCCCGTTTCTGCGCATCCGGAACGAGCGAGTGGGTCTGTCGCCGTTGAAATTGCGGGATTACGCGGCGGCTGGCCGGCCAGTCGTCGCCACCGAGCTTGGAGGCATCAATGAGCTCGCGTCCGAGCCATGGCTGTTCATGGCCGAGCCGGAAAACCCGCATGCACTGGCAAAGGCCATCGAACGCTGTCTCGACAGCGATCTGCCCGCATTGAACAGGCAGGCGCGTGCCTATGCGGAGGCCAATTTCTCGTGGGCGACCGTTGCCAAGTCAGTGAGCTCGCTGGTGTCCTGCGTGGCGGCTCCGCGCCTTGCGGCACAGGAACGGCACTGATACCCGCCTCTTGCGCACAAACACATCGCGCCATTTGAGCACATCCGCAAAGCCTGGACAGACCATCCGGATCGATTCAACATCGATCCACGTCATCACTCTTAGTGGCTAACGCCCCAGCTCGCACAGCATGATTCGCGACATTGCCATCATCGGCGGCGGCATCAACGGATGCGGCATCGCGCGCGACGCGGCTGGCCGCGGACTGTCTGTGCTTCTTGCCGAGAAGAGCGACCTGGCGAGCGGAACGTCGTCGGCGTCGACCAAGCTCATTCACGGCGGACTGCGCTATCTCGAGCAGTATGACTTCCGGCTCGTGCGCGAGGCGCTGCAGGAGCGTGAGGTGCTGCTCGGCATGGCGCCGCACATCATCTGGCCGCTGCGGTTCGTGCTTCCCCACCACCGTGGCCTGCGTCCCGCCCTGCTGATACGGCTCGGGCTCTTTCTCTATGATCATCTCGGCGGGCGCAAGGTCCTGCCACCCTCCCGCGGCATCGACCTGAGGCGATCGCCTGCGGGCGTTCCCCTGAAACCGGACTCGACGCGCGCCTTCGAGTATTCCGACTGCTGGGCGGACGATGCGCGCCTCGTGGTGCTCAACGCCATGGACGCGGCCGCGCGAGGGGCCGACATTCGCGTACGCACCGAGGTTGTATCAGCACGAAGAAGCCGCGACCACTGGCAGATCGAGCTCCGCAATGCCGTTTCAGGCGCCCAGGAGACGGTGCGGGCCCGCGTGCTCGTCAACGCTGCTGGAGCGTGGGTCCCGGAGACAGCAGCGCACCGCATTGCCCCGCCGACGCGATCGAGGGTCAGGCTCGTCAAGGGCAGCCACATAGTGGTTCCGAGGCTGTTCGATCACGACAAGGCCTATATCTTCCAAAACGCCGATCGGCGAATCGTCTTCGCCATCCCGTACGAGCAGGATTACACGCTGATCGGCACGACCGACGTCGATGTCGACGGAGACGTGTCCGCGCCTGCCATTACGAGCGAGGAGACGGACTATCTGTGCGGGGCGGTGAATGAGTACTTCAAGAGACCCATCGGTCCCGCCGACGTTGTCTGGAGCTACGCGGGAATTCGCTCGCTCTACGACGACGGAGAAAGGGCCGCCCAGGACACAACGCGGGACTTCGTGCTGGATCTGGACGGGCGCCCTCCAGAGCCGCTCCTGCTGACCATCATCGGCGGCAAGATCACCACCTACCGGCGCCTGGCCGAAGAGGCCCTCGAACGGCTCGCGCCGGCGCTGCCCCACGCTCGCGCACCGTGGACGCGCGGCGCGCCGCTGCCGGGAGGCGATTTCGCGCTCGGCGAAAAGGATCGGCTCGCCCGCGCGCTTCTGGATGACGTGCCGGCGCTCGGCGATGCCACGGCGCACCGCCTCATTCGGACATATGGCACAATGGCGCGCGGGATTTTTGCTGACGCGCCCCGGCTCGATATCGGGGTCCACTTCGGCGCCGGCCTTTACGAGCCCGAGGTCGTGCATCTCATCACGAGGGAATGGGCGATGACCGCCGATGACATCTTGTGGCGGCGAACCAAGCTCGGGCTGCGGCTGAGTCCGGCCGAGCGGAGCCGTCTCGCCGATTGGCTCGCTCAACGCCTTCCGAGCACTGCGTCGTCGGCCGCATGAAGCTGGGCTGGCGACGCCCGATTGCGAAACAGAATCTGTCGAGAGTGACGTGTCCGAGATCGATCAGCTGATTGACGAGCGCTTCGACGAGCAGGTCCGCTTCCTGGCCGAGCTGGTGAAGGTGCCCTCCGACAATCCGCCGGGCAATTGCGCCCCGCACGCCAGCCGGACGGCCGAGCTGCTCGAGGCAATGGGATTCAGCGTCGAAAGGCATGCCGTGCCCGAGGCAACCGCACGCGCCCATGGCATGGTGGATGTCACCAATCTCATCATCCGGCACCGCTTCGGACCCGGCCCGACGGTCGCGCTCAATGCGCACGGTGATGTCGTGCCACCCGGCAAGGGCTGGACGCGCGATCCGTATGGCGCAGAGATCGTCGGAGACTGGATGTACGGCCGCGGGGCGGCTGTCTCGAAGTCCGACTTCGCTACCTACGCCTTTGCCTTGGATGCGCTGCGGCGCCTCGGCCGGCCGCTCAAGGGAACGGTCGAGTTGCACCTCACCTACGATGAAGAGGCCGGCGGCGAGATCGGACCGGCGTGGCTGCTCGATAAGGGCATTTCCAAGCCCGATCTCGCCACCGGCGCCGGCTTCTCCTATGGCGTCGTCACCGCACACAACGGTTGTCTGCATCTCGAGGTCGAGGTCAAAGGCCGCTCAGCGCACGCGGCCAAGCCCTCGACCGGCGTCGACGCCCTCGAGGTGGCAAACGAACTCATGAGCGCGCTCTACGCCTATCGCAAGACGCTTTCGGCGCCACTTTCCTCGACGCCCGGCATCGGCTCGCCGCAGCTCACGATCGGCCTCATTGAGGGTGGCATCAACACCAACGTGGTGCCGGACCGTGTCGTCTTCCGCCTCGACCGGCGCATCATCCCGGAAGAGAGCCCCGAGACCGTCGAGGCCGAGCTGCGGGCGCTGATCGGCAGCGCAGCGCGAAAACACGGCGAGGCGAGCGTCGCGGTCCGTCGCATCCTGCTCGCCCGACCGCTACGGGAGGTCGACGGCAGCAAGCGCCTGGCCGAGGTTCTGTGCCGCCATGCCAGCAGGATCATGGGCGAGCCGATCCACGCGATCGGCGTGCCGCTTTATACGGACGCACGGCACTATTCGGAGCGCGGCATCCCGATCGTGCTCTACGGGGCAGGACCACGCACCATCGAGGAAGCCAACGCCCATCGCGCCGACGAGCGCGTGCCGCTGTCGGATCTGAAGAAGGCAACGCGGGTGCTTGCAGCGGCGCTGCTCGAGCTCCTGGGCTGACACACAGGCACGCCTTGACCGGAGGAGCCGCGCCCGGCACCTGACGCATCGTCTCAGTCGAGGCTCACATCGTGTCGCGGACGGCCCCAGTCTGCGGCAGCCGCGATACAGCGCTCGACGTCCTCCTCGATCATGAGGCGCGCCTCGACCAGCTTGCGCGCGGCCTCTCCGATAGCCTCCTGGTAGGCGGCCTTGCAGGGGTAGCGCTCGAGGATGGACACGCGCGGATCGCCGGTTTTGATGCGCTCTTGCGGCGACTCGGGGAAGGGGATCGTGCTGCCGGAGAACTCGAACATGGCGCCGTGGCCGAAGCCGCGCGCGCGCAAGTTCCAGCCGGTATAGGTGGCTAGCGGCGCCTCGACCATCGGCGCGCGCACGCCGGCGCGATCGTTGCCATCGACATCGACGGCAGGCACCAGCACGGCATAGCTCTTGCCCGTGCGCTTGGGCGGCTCGGAGAGGATGCCCTTCTCGAAGTCGGGGCCGAAATCTAGCTTCTCGAGCGGGCTCGGGCCTTGCGGCCTGGCAACACCGGGAATGGCGGGAAACGTCGTGCACCACTCCTCGCCCGTTACAAGCGTGCCATCGGAGCGACGGGGAATACGGCTGTCTGGCGGCGGCGTCCCCTTGCTTGCCCAGGCGTCCATGGCGTCGAGCATGGCCCTGAACAACATGGAGGTCCACACGACATTGATGACGTTCTGACATACGCCTCGCGTCGGCTTCTTGAGAAGCGGATCGGCAAAGTGTTGCGAGCTGGACCATAGATAGACGCGCACGTTCTCGGGCTGCGGCAGATCGTTGCCCTGCGTGTCAGTGTGGACCAGCGAGCCGCGGCGCTGCCAATACTCGGTCGCGGTCTGGGTATGGAGAATCAGGGGATCGGTCTCGGGGCGCTTGCAGATTGCGTCCCTGCGGCCGGTGATGTGGTCGGTCGACATCGCATAGGAGAATGGGAAGCGGTCGGCCGGATTCTCGTGATCCTCGTAGTCCTGTCCGGCGGCGACAATCACGTTGGCAAAACGGTGGTTCATCCACATGAGACCGCCGCCCGACACGTGCGGCAGCAGCCCGTCGAAGACCTTGCGCCCGGACGCATCGGCATTGAACCCGCGATGGATGAAGTCGCGGATGCAGCGCCCGGTTTGCGACCGCCCCCAGCCGTAGGCCTTCTCCATCGTCCTGCCGACGGGATTGGGCTTGCCGGCGGCGTCCGGTTTGCCCGACTTGAGGAAGCTGACGAAGTCACGCACGGCAACGTGACCGAGGCCGAGCACAAGAGGGTCCTTGCCCTCGTACACAAGCTCGTAGATCCACCCGGGCTCGAAGCCGGACGGGATGTGAATGTGCGTGTCGGAGGGGATGACCGAATATTCAGCCCCCTGGTTGTCGAGGCCGGTGCCGCCTTCGACACGGGCGAACATCCAGGACTCAGGCGCAATTGGGATGCGCTCGTCGCCGGCGTAGCGGCGGCGCGTGAGGCTTGCCTTGCGCGTGTCGAGCGAGACGGTCGGATGGCTGCGGGTGGAGGCGCGGCTCGACAGCGGCATGGTGGTGATGCCGCGCTCGTTGACGATGTATTCCACGCGCACCGGCCCCCTGATCGGGCGGCCCTGATCGGTGGCGACCGGAACGTCCAGCAGAAAGCGATGGTCGCCAGGCAGCAGGTCCGCCTGCCAGCCGCACCAGGCGAGCGTGTAGCCACGGCGCAGGAGGAAACCGTTGCCGGCATGCTCAGCCGTACGCGGGTCATTGGAGCCGGGCGCGTCATTGAAGAACTGCAGGCAGCGGATGTTGCCCCGGTTGCCCCAATCGAAGAACAGGCGGCCATTGCCCTTGGCGGGATCCACGGGTTTGAGGATCGAGATATCGGCCGAGAAATGCACAAGGCCCGCGGCATCGACCGGCGCCTTGTCGAGATCGACGATGCCCGCCTGCGCTGGCGCTTTCGGGTTGACGGCGAAGCGGGCGCGACCCTTCAGCCGCTCATAAGCGCCGGCCGCGCCGAGGGACTGCCCGCCCGCGAAGGCGAAGCGCTCAGTAATGTCGATCTCGATGCGATTGGTCATGCGTCACCTGCGCGGGTCACCAGATCAAGGAGGGAGGCAACATCGGAAAAAACGAAGTCCGGTCTCGGGACGGAGTCGTGGAGGGATATGTTACGCCGATTGATCCATGCGACCGTTAGGCCTAGAGGCTTCGCGCCCACCATGTCGGTGAACTGCGACTGGCCCGAATGCAGAATGTCGCCCGCGGCGCACGGCGCGTTGGCGATCAGATAGCGAAACAGGCTGCCATCGGGCTTGTACCCCTTCGCTCGTTCCGCCGTACAGACGAGATCGAACGTCCGGCCGATGCGGGTTGCCGCCAACAAGTCATCATCGATATTCGAGACAACGGCCAACTTGCATTGCCCTGCCAGGCGATCGAGCGTCACCGAGACGTCCGGGTACAGCTCGAAGTTGGAGAACGCATCGAAATAGCGCGAGATCAGCTTGGCCGAACCGGCAACTTGGAAATGCTCCAACGCCTCCGCCAGCGAAAGCTCGCAGATGTCGCGGTAGCGCCGATACGGTTCCCAGTAGTGCGCGATGTTGCGCTCCTCCCAGAACTCCCAGAAACGCTTCACATCGACGTGGCCTGCGTTGCAGTCGACTAGGATCGACTGAAACGCGGCATAGGAGCCCTCGCGGACGCTGATTAGCGTGCCAAAGACGTCGAACGACATCAGCTTGGGAGCGAGCTTCCCGTTCGACGCCACCTTGACCATGAGGTCGTCCCCCCGACGCGTCAGCCGCGTCCCTCGAACGGCATGGCCGTGGCTTTAATCGTCAAGGTCAGGACGTTGGTGTCGAGGGGCAGGCTTGCCATATAGCGAATGGCGCTGCCGCAATGCTCCACGTCCATGACTGGCTCGGGGCGGACCTCGCCGCTGGCCTGCGGCACGCCGGCTTTCATTCGACCGCCCATGGCCGTGTCGGCATTGCCGATGTCGATCTGCCCGCAGGCGATGTTGAACGGGCGTCCGTCCAGGGCGATACACTTGGTCAAGCCCGTGATGGCGTGCTTGGTCGAGGTGTAGGCGACGGACTGGGGCCGCGGCGCGTGCGCGGAGATGGAGCCGTTATTGACGATGCGCCCGCCTTGCGGATTCTGAGCCTTGAATTGCCGGATCGCCTCCTGGGCACACAGAAACGATCCTGTCAGATTGACATCGACGACCTGCTGCCACTTCTCGAGCGGAATGTCCTCCATGGGCCCGGCCGGCAGGCCCATGCCGGCGTTGTTGAACAGGAAGTCGAGGCGGCCGAACGTCTTCACAACCTCGGCGAAGAGGCGCTTGACGTCGGGCTGCTTGCTGACATCCGCCGCCACGGCAGCCATCTTGCCGCCGCCGGCCTTGGCCATGGCGCAGGTCTTGTCGAGCTCCTCCTTGCGGCGGCCGGTGACCACAACGTTCCAGCCGTCCGCCTGCAGATGCAGCGCCGCCGATCTGCCGATGCCCGAGCCTCCGCCGGTGATCAGCGCAACTCTGTTCGTAGCCATGACTGGGCGTCCTCCGTCCGCATATCGATCAATACCGTCCACAGGCCAAATTTGGCCTGTCTCGGCAGCAATCGATCACGAAAGGCAGCGGAGGATCAAGCGCGATCGGCAAATGGGGCAGACCGAAACCCGCCGCAACGGCCGCACGCCGCACCCTTCAGTCTACGAGGGACATGAACTCCTGGCGCAGAACAGGATCCTCGCGGAAGCACCCCAGCATCCGGCTCGTGACGAGGTCGGCCTCGTGCTTGCGCACGCCACGCATACCGACGCACAGGTGTTGGGCCTTGATCACGACCGCCACGCCCCTCGGCTGCAGCACCTCGTCGATAGTGTTGGCAATCTGAGACGTCAAACGCTCCTGGATCTGGAGCCGCTTGGAGAAGATCTCCACGACACGCGCCAGCTTGGAGATGCCGACCACACGATCCGTCGGCACGTAGGCAACCCACGCCCGTCCGATGATCGGCGCCATATGGTGCTCGCAGTGGCTCTCGAAGCGGATGCCGCGCATCGCGATCATCTCATCGTAACCTTCGGTCTCGTCGAAGGTCTTGCGCAGGAATGCCGCGGCGTCCTCGCCGTAGCCGCCGAACAGATCCTCGAACGCGCGCGCGACGCGAGACGGCGTCTCCAGCAACCCTTCGCGGTCGGGATCGTCGCCCGTCCACTTGATGAGCGTGCGCACCGCGCTTTCCACCTCGGCACGGCTTGGACGGCTTTCGGCAAAGATCTCACGCTTGACAAATCCCCCTGTCTTCAGGGGATGAACGATCGCGTCCATACATCCTCCGAGATTGTCCCACATCGCGAAAACCCCAACGTCTAAGCAGGTTGCCAGGTTCCCCCATTGGCAACCCAAGGTTTTGCGCGACTCAACACCGAGCAACATGGGATATGTTGCTGGCCGAAATGTGATGCACTGGTACCGGAGAGCTATATGGCTTCAACCGTCTTCGAATCCTCGGTCTTCCGCGACCTCTTCGGTACACCTGCGATGCGTGCCGTCTTCAGCGACGAGACACTGGTCAGGAAGTACGTCGAGGTTGAGGTGGCGCTGGCTCGCGCCCAGGCACGCGTGGGTGTCGTTCCCGAAGCCGCCGCGGCCGACACGCCCGCAAGGCCGATGCTTCAGCCATCGATCTCGGCAAGCTCAAGAGCGAGACCGACGTGGTCGGCTACCCCATCGTCGGGGTCGTGCACCAGATGGCAAAACAGTGTGGCGATGCCGGGCGTTACGTACATTGGGGCGCCACCACGCAGGACATCATGGATACCGCGACCGTGCTGCAACTGCGTGACGCCGTTGCTCTGGTTGAAGGCGAGCTCAAGTCGCTGGAGGCGGCCCTCGGGGGGCTTGCGCGAAGCCACCGCGACACGGTCATGGCGGGTCGAACGCACCTGCAACAGGCGCTGCCGGTGACGTTCGGATACAAAGTTGCGGTGTGGCTATCCATGATCCAGCGCCATCACCAACGGCTCGAAGAGCTCAAGCCGCGGCTGCTCGTGGCCCAGTTTTCGGGCGCAGCAGGAACGCTGGCGTCGCTGGGCGGCGACGGGCTGGCGGTCCAGGCCGCCTTCGCGGAAGAGCTGAAGCTGGCTCAGCCGACAATCACCTGGCACGCCGCGCGCGACTCGATTGCGGAGGCGGTCTCGTTTCTCGGCCTTGTTACCGGCAGCCTGGCCAAGATCGCCACGGACGTGATGCTGATGATGCAAACCGAGGTGGCCGAGGTCTTCGAGCCGTTCGTGCAAGGACGTGGCTCGTCGTCGACGATGCCGCAGAAGCGCAACCCGATCTCGTGCGAGATGATCCTCGCGCTCGCCAAAGCCGTACGCCAGCATGTGGGGCTCGCGCTCGATGCCATGGCTGCCGACCACGAGCGTGCGACGGGGCCGTGGCATCTCGAGTGGATCGCCGTGCCGGAAAGCTTCATCGCCGCTTCCGGCGCTCTGCATCAGGCCAATTTCATGCTCGGCGGGCTCATCGTTGCGCCCGACCGCATGAGCAAGAATCTCAAGCTGACCGGTGGTCTGATCGTCGCCGAGGCGGTGATGATGGCGCTGGCCCCGCACATCGGACGCGGTGCGGCACACGATATCGTCTACGCCGCCTGCCGTGGTGCGCTCGAGGAAGGAACACCGCTGCTCGCCCAACTGCGGAAGCGAAGCGAGGTCACCGCGCATCTGAAAGAGGCTGAACTCGCTCGGCTGGTCGACCCGGGAAACTATGTGGGCTCGGCACCGGCCATGGTCGATCGCGTGCTCAACGCACGGGGCCTATAGCTCCCTCAGGCGTCATCTTGTGTCGAGGCTGCCGCAGCATCGGCTGGCGGATAGTCGACGCGAACCAGGTAGAGGCCCGAAGCCGGCGCGATGACGCCGCAAGCGGTGCGGTCGCGCGCCAGGAGCGCCGCCTCCATGTCGCGGGCGCTCCACTTGCCTTCCCCGACATGCTTGAGGCTCCCCACCATCGAGCGCACCTGATGATGCAGGAAGGAGCGTGCCGAGGCCTCGATCCGGATCTCATCGCCAGCGCGCGTGACATCGAGGCGGTCCAGCGTCTTCACCGGCGATTTGGCCTGGCAGCCCGCGGCCCGGAAGGTTGTGAAATCGTGGCGTCCCACCAGCATCTGCGCGGCAAGCGCCATGCTCCTCCAATCGAGCTGCCGCGGCACCCACCACACACGGTTCTTCTCGAGCGCCGGCGGCCCCCGACGAGACAGGATGCGGTAGAGATAATGGCGGCTGCGTGCGCTGAACCTCGCGTCGAACTTGTCGCCCGCGATGCTGCAGTCGAGAATCGACACCGGGTCGGGCTTCAGGTGAAAGTTGAGTGCCTCCCGCACCTTGTCCGGCGGCCAGTCCTTGGCGAGGTCGAAGTGGGCGACTTGGCCCAGCGCGTGGACACCGGCGTCCGTCCGGCCTGCACCGCGCAGGTCCACGTTCTCGCCGCAGAAGCGCTGGATCGCCTCGGTGATGCGGCCCTGGACGGAGCGGCCGCTCGCCTGGACCTGCCAGCCGACGAACGGCGTTCCGTCGTACTCGATGGTGATGCGGTAGCGAGGCATGCGACATTGCCGGCGACGCGGTCAGCCGGTGCTCCGGCCGTTGTCGCCGTCCACTATCTCTACCGCGAGAGCGAGACAAGCCTGGCGTGCCGCCAGCCTGCCCGCGTCAGTGCTTGCCGCCGGGGCGGAAGTTGAATCCGCCGCGGTGCCGGAACGGACGATGACGCCGGCGGTGGCCATCGTCGATAAACCCGGCCCCGAATCCGCCATCAACGAACGGTGCCTCGAAGGCCGGCTCAGAGTTGTAGTTGTAATTGTGCGAGATATAGCGGTTCTCCTCGAAGCCGAGGCTCACCGGGGTCTTGCCGCCTGGATTGATGATGACTTTGCCATGCGGCGGCAGCGGGCGAAACACGCGTACGCCCGATTCGAGGGTGACGGTGGCCCCATAGAACGGGCGAGTCTCGATACGAGTGGTGGACGCCTCGGTGGCAGATGCTGCGGCGGGAACGAGGGCCGCCAGGGCTGCGGCCAGAAACGCGGAACATGATGCACGCATGGAGAGAACTCCGGGCAATTGGCTCGTGCAGCACTGTAGCGTTGTGAAGCGTAACCCCATCGGGGATTTACGCTGATTGTTAACGCGGCGGCGCGGCATCCACCCAATGCCCCGGAATCCGGTCGCCCCTCGGGGCAGCAACTGCAGGAGCCTCCTTCAGCCGGCCCCGCCGCGCTGGAGCCGTGAGCCGATCGGGAGCGAGAAGCCGCGCAGGAACTCCTCAGCCGGCACCGGGCGCCTGCCAGCCCGCTGCACCGTGAGGAGCCGGACGGCACCCTGTCCGCAGGCAACCGTCAAGGCGCTGTCGAGCACGACCCCCGGGTCGCCCGCGCCCTCTGCCAGGGTCGAACGCAGCACCTTGATGCGCTCGCGCCCGCCAGCCGGACCCGCCGCGAACCAGGCGCCCGGAAACGGCGACAATCCGCGTATCAGGTTGTGCACGTCTTTGGCCGGCCGCGTGAAGTCGATCTGGGCTTCAGACTTGTCGATCTTGGGCGCGTAGGTGATTCCCTGTGCCGGTTGAGGCACGCAATCGAGGCTGTCCCGCTCTAGCGCCGCCAGAGCACGCACGACCAGCCCCGCGCCCGCCAGCGACATCTGATCGTGCAGCTCGCCGGCAGTCATGTCGGGTCCAATATCGATGCGCTCGGCGAGGCAGATCGGGCCGGTATCGAGGCCCTCGTCCATGCGCATCACCATTGCCGCCGTCTCAGTGTCCCCCGCCATGATGGCGCGCTGGATCGGGGCAGCGCCACGCCATCGGGGAAGCGCGGACCCGTGCAAGTTGAAGCAGCCGCAGCGCGGGGCTGACAGGACCGCCGTGGGTAGGATCAGGCCGTAAGCCACCACGACGGCGACATCCGCCTGGTGAGCGCGGACGGCCGCCTGTGTCTCCGCCGACTTGAGGCTTGTGGGCGACAGCACAGGTACGCCAAGGCTCTCGGCGAAGACCTGCACAGGAGACTTTCGCGCCTCCATGCCGCGACCGGCCGGACGCGCGGGTTGCGTGTAGACCGCCGCAATCTCGTGGCCGGCGCCCGCGATCTCCGACAGCGTCGGCACCGCAAACTGGGGCGTGCCCATGAAAATGACGCGAAGCATGATAGCGCTGCCGCCTGGCTGCGCAGCTTCAGGCCGCCGGCGCGGCCTTCGACTGCTTGCGGAACTTGCGGATGATGATGTCGCGCTTCAGGCGCGAGAGGAAATCGATGATGAGCTTGCCGTTCAGGTGATCGATTTCGTGCTGGACTGCAGTTGCGAGCAAGCCCTTCGCGACAAGCTCCTTCTGCTGGCCGTCGCGATCGAGGTAGCGCACCGTCACCTCGGACGGCCGGTCGATCTCGATGCGGACATCCGGGATCGAGAGGCACCCCTCCTCGTGGGTACGCAGCTCGGAGCCCGCATGCACGATCTGCGGATTGACCATGACAATTGGATGCTCCTCCTCGTCGCCCTCGGCTGCATCGAGCACGATCAGCCGCAACGGCACGCCGACCTGGACGGCCGCGAGCCCAACACCAGGAGCCGCGTACATGGTCTCCAGCATGTCGTCCATCAACCGACGCAGGTCGTCGTCGACGCGCTCGACCGGCGCCGATGGCTTGCGTAGGAGGGGATCCGGCAGCGTGATGATCGGGAGTTTCGCCATGGCGCTGAAATAGGCAACGTGACTTGGCTGGTCAATCGCCAGCCGGATCGCTGATAAGGGGCGACCGTGCCGAATTCGGCCACGCCCAGGACAACTTACTTCGCATTGCGATTGCCATATATCTGGGCTAACGGCAATGGGTAGGTTCGCTGACACCGGATGAGGTGCTGCCAGGTGGCCGATCGTTTCATACTGGGCTGGGAGGAATGGCTCTCCCTGCCGGATCTCGGGCTCCCGGCGATCAAGACCAAGGTCGACACCGGGGCCAAGACCTCGGCACTGCACGCCTTCACAATAGAAGCCTTCGGCCCACCTTCGCGTCCGATGGTGCGGTTCGGCGTGCATCCGATTCCTGGTCGCGATGACGTCGAGGTGTTCTGCACGGCCCCGGTGATCGACCGGCGTGAAGTCACGAGCTCGAACGGCGAGCGCGAGCTCCGGTATGTCATCGAGACGCGAGTCAAAATGGCCGACCGGGAGTGGCCGATCGAGGTCACGCTGACCAACCGCGAAACCATGTCCTACCGCATGCTGCTTGGCCGCCAAGCCATCGCCGACGATATGTTCGTCGACCCGACATCCTCGTTCCGGCAGCCTCGCCTCGGCTACAAGGTGTACGGACCACGCGGGCGCAACAACGAGGAACGGCGGTCCCTCCGGATCGCCTTGCTCACGCGCCGGCCCGAGAGCCCGAGCAACCGGCGCCTCATCCGTGCCATAGAAGGGCGCGGCCACACGCCCATCACGATCGACCGCACCCGTGTCTCCTTGTTCGTCGACACCATGCAGCCGGCGATCTTCGTCGACGGGCAGTCGCTGGAGGCTATCGACGCAGTCATCGTCAGGGCCGGCAGGCCGACATCGAGCTTCTCGGCGGCGATCCTGCGGCAGCTCGAGATGCTCGGCGCGCTAGCGCTCAACCCTGCCGACGCTCTGGCGCGTGCGGTCGACCAGCTTGCACTGCGCCAGCGGCTCGCCCGCAGCGGTGTGCCGGTGCCCGAAGCCGCCGTCAGCCATGCAGCCAGCAAGCAGCACGGCGGCGGCCCGGAAGGCCTCATCCTTGCCGATAACCTGGGTTTATCGGGCTTCGGCCCGCTCCTGAGGTTTGCGGTCGTGGGCGGTCGGGCGATCGCGGCCATGGAGCAGGACATCGCCTCGCGCGACAGCCTGGAGGCGGAAGCACCACGATGGCAGCCGCACCGTGGTGCAGCGGCCGATCCCGCGCAGCGCCTTGCCGAGCAGGCGGCACGTGCCCTCGAGCTAGGGATCGCTAGCGTCGATATCATTGTCACGCGACAGGGCCCCATCGTCACCGATGTTTCGACAAGCATCGCGATCGCTCTTTTCGAGCGCATCACCGGGGCAGCCGTCGCCGCGGCTATCGTGGTGGAGATCGAGCAAGCGGCGAAGTCGCCCGGCCGTCGTGCAGCTCAGGCGTCGCGTTAGGCGCTGCAAGGGCACTCTCCAGAGCGCGCCGTCACCAAGCAATCAATGCAGCGTTCGGGGCGCTATTGGCCAGGTGTCGGTCCGCACCAGAAGTATATCCGGGGCTTCGGGCTGGTAGCCCTCCACCGTGCGCATAAGAACGGCCTCGATCAAATCGGCACGGCCCGACCGCATCGCCTCCTCGAGGGCCGCCAGCTCGATGTCGAGCTTGGCCTTCTCCAGGTATGGCTCGTCGTTGCGTCGTATGCCGGGGTGCTCTGTCCCCGCGGTCCGTTCATCGATGCGCAGCTCTTCGAACAGTTTCTCCCCTGGTCGCAGCCCCACGTATTCGATGGGGATGTCGCCGTTTGGGTTGTCCGCGTCGAGCACCTCGCGGCCCATCAGCTTGATCATCGTGCGCGCGAGCGTCTCGATCTTCACCGGCTCACCCATATCGAGCACGAACACTTCCCCGCCCTTCGCCATGGCGCTGGCCTGTATGACCAGAGCGGCGGCCTCGGGGATCGACATGAAGTAGCGCATGACGTCGCGGTGGGTGACCGTCACGGGCCTGCCGGCCTCGATCTGCTTGCGGAACCGCCGTACAACCGACCCGGAGCTGTCCAGCACGTTGCCGAAACGCACCATGGTGAAGATCGTATCGACGCTGGCATCTGCGGCGTAAGCCTGAAACACCAGCTCCGACAATCGCTTGCTCGCTCCCATGACACTCGTCGGCCGTACCGCCTTGTCGGTGGAGACGAGGGTTACGCGCTCCACGCCAAGATCCGTTGCGACTTCCGCCAGAGCGAGCGTACCGAACGTGTTGTTGCGTAATCCCGCAACCGGATTGCTCTCGACGATCGGCACATGCTTGTAGGCAGCGGCGTGGTAGATGGTCTGCACCCCATTGCTCTCGATCGTCCGCCTGAGCAGCGCCTTGTCGAGCACGGAGCCGAGAATAGAAACGACCTCGGAGCCGCCGATGTTTTTGACCGACAGCTTGTCCGGCTGCCTCGCCGCGTCGGCGATCTCGGTCTCGATATCGTAGAGGGCCGCCTCGGAAAGCTCGAACAGGACGAGCCGCTTCGGCGATTGATGCAGGATCTGACGCGTCAGCTCCGAGCCGATCGAGCCGCCAGCTCCCGTGACCATCACGCACTTTCCGCGAATGGCTCGGGCGAGCAGATCGGCATCGGGGGGAACGGGCTCCCGGCCAAGCAAATCATGCACGTCGATCGGCCGCAGATCGGTCACCGATATTCGGTCCGACGCAATGTCGGCTATCGACGGGATCGTTTTCACGCGGACCGGAAGCGCGGACAGCCTCTCGATGATCGCGCGTCGCTTGGTCCGCAGACGCGCAGGCAACGCCAGCAGCACGTCTTTGACCCCGTCGCGCTCGATGAGCCGCTGAAGCTTCTCCTCCCGGTAGACCTTCAACCCGCCGATGCGCTGGCCGATGCGCCGCGGACTATCATCGATGAAGCCTACGGGCTCATAGTCCCCCACCTGGCGCAGAGCTTCCAGCAACTGCACGCCGGTATCCTCTGCACCGTAGATGACCACGGGACGCTTTTCTCGCGGCGGGCCGGGCATGGGCCCGGAGACAACCTCGATGAGCCAGGCAGCGGCTCGTCGGCTCGTGCGAACGAAGACGCCCGCGATCAATGCGTACATCACCACGACCGACCGGGGAACGACGAGCCCGGGATCGCCGGTGCCGACAACCAATAGAATCGCCAGGGCGAGAGCGAGAGCGGACAGCGTCAGCGCGCCGTAGAGGCGCGTGTAGTCCCTCGGCCGGGCGAACCGCGTGGAGGTTCGATACACCCCGAGCGCATGGAAGCAGGCGACGCCCATGACCGGCGCCGCGATCATGACTAGCGCAACGCGTCCATTATCAGGCCAATACGCCCGTCCCCACCGCAGGCTGAAAGCGAGCCAAATCGCAGTGGAAAGGAGAATAAAATCGCTCACCGTGATCAGCGCGCGACGAGGGATGCGCGGCAGATCAATAAGCCACGAGAAGGCTTCGGCAAGTCGATTGAGCAGTATTTGACGAGTCGTCAGAATGTTCCCCACGCCGCAGACCCCGCTGCAACGTTAGTAGCGCGGCTCCGGCGCGGCTTCAACTGCGCGAACCCGATCAGTCAACATTGGCGCCAGCCCAGCCCCTAGAATGGCCTGCGCGCACGAATGGCGGCAGCAAGCGTGCCTTCGTCGAGGTAGTCGAGCTCGCCGCCGACCGGAACGCCCTGCTGAAGCGCAGAGACTTTGACAAGGCTGGGAGCTAGCTGCTCGCTCAAGTAGTGCGCCGTCGACTGGCCTTCCACGGTGGCGTTGAGGGCCAACAAGACCTCTTTGACAGCGGGCTGGCGGGCGCGCTCGAGGAGCCCCTGGATGTTCAGGCGATCGGGGCCAATGCCATCGAGCGGAGACAGATGGCCGCCCAGAACATGGTACACTGCGTTGATTACGCCGGCGCGCTCGAGCGCCCAAAGGTCGCCCACTTCCTCCACCACCACGATGAGCGAGCGGTCCCGACGCTCGTCGCGACAAATGGTGCAAGGCGACATCGTGTCGATGTTGCCACATACAGAGCATGTGACGATGCTCTGCACCGCATTGCTCAGTGCCTCCGAAAGCGGGATGAGCAGATCCGTGCGCCGCTTGATGAGACTAAGCGCCGCCTTTCTCGCCGATCGCGGCCCAAGCCCCGGCAGCCGCGCCAGAAGCTGAATGACGCGCTCGATCTCAGGGCCGATCGTCTGCTTGGTCATCCGCTGCCTCGAGTAACTCGTCCATGTCGCGTTGTCGGGCCCAGGGCGATCCCGACACGCGTCGCATCGCTCTGAAACGAGCCTTGCGCAAGCATGAGTTGGCAAGATTTTCCACAGCGTCGGGCAAATCGGCGCGCGCGAGCTAATGTTGTCGTCGTTTGGCCACAGCTTGGGCTATTCTGTTTCACAGGGGGTGCATCGTTCCCTGCATAACGGTACGATGCTCTTGCGGTTGCGTGGGTTCAAGACTGTGTTTTGGCGACGCTTTGGGCTTTGCGTGGGCTTGCCGCTTGTGCTCAGTGGAGCTCTGATCGCTTTTCCTATTGCGTTGCCCCCGACGCCGACCGTTTTCGTCTCGGAGCTGCTCGGCGTATCCAAAGCATTGGCAGGCAGGAACTCCGGGCCACGGTGGGGAGGGGGCGGGTTCAGGGATCCGCGGCCGTCATACCAGGATCAGTCGTCCGACAGGCCCGGCAAGACGACGTCATCGTCCCAGCAAGGCTCTTCAAAATCACAAGATAATTCGTCCAAGAACGCGGCCGACGACGATCGCGACGATCCACCCGCAGCTAGCGCCTCGCCTGCCAAGTCGAGCCCGACCGCGAAAGCCGACGTTGACGACGACGATGACGATTCAAAAAACACCTCCGGCGCTAAGCAACAACGGGGGAGCAAGCCCCAGCGAGCGGAGTCCTCATCAGATGCCCCCGAGACGCTGGTTGAGCTCTTTGGCCGGATGATGCGCCAAGGGCAAGTGCCTTCCTCATCGCCACCTCAAGCACCCGGCGGCGGCTC
>JBLNBZ010000062.1:0-38881 GCA_050260355.1 Bacteroidota bacterium
ACCGGGCGCCGCGACGGAGTCGCGCCGCCGCGGAGGGCAGCCGCCCTCAGGCGGCGAACGGCCCGTGAGCGAAAAGATCCGAATCCAGCGCGACTACGAGCCGGTGCAGCCGACCTACGCGCAGTCGACCACGCGCGTGAAGCGCCCCTCGCTCGACGACATGGGCCCAGGCACCGACCGCCCCGTTCCCGCGCGGGATCGGCGCGAAGCGTCGAGCGGCGTGAGCGACATCGACCCGCGCACCAGAGCGGGTGCGTTCGGCGAGAAGATCCGCGGGCCCCACAAGCCGACGCTCGACGAGATGGGACCGCACGCCGAGCGCGGCCTGCCGGTCGAAGGCCCACGCCCGACGAAGCCGACCCGCACCATCGACATCCCCGGCGACACGGCGAAGAAAAAGCACCGCCACGGCCGCCCCCGCAAAACCGGCCGGCCCGGACAGTAGCGGAACATCGGTGTCGACTTGCTCCAGGCTTTTTCCCTCTCCCCCCTCGCGGGGAGAGGGTCAGGGTGAGGGGATGATAGCTGCACGGTCGGCGACCGTCGCGACCATCGATGAGCGCACACCATCCCTCTCCCCGCTCGCGGGGAGAGGGTCAGGGTGAGGGGCAGCAACAAGCTCGTGAGCGGCAGCAACAGGCCTGTGAGGGGCGGCCGCTTGCGTGGTCATTCGTCGATGGACCCCTGAAGAACCCCGAGCAGCGTGCGGCAGACGCCGTCAATGTTCGCGAAGACCTCGCTGTTGTGAACGCGAATGACGCGGAACCCCATGGCGTTCAGAGCTGCCTTGCGGTGCGCATCGGCGGCCATTTCCACCTGCGTGCTGTGTGTCCCACCGTCGACCTCGACGATGACCTTGCGTTGGCGGCAGAGGAAATCCGCGAAGTAGGGACCAACGGGCGCCTGGCGCACGAACTTGAAGCCACCGAGGCGTCGATTGCGCAGCTCGGACCACAGCTTCTCCTCGGCCGAGACATGCTGCGAGCGAAGCGCCCGCGCGCGGTTGGTTCGCCAGGGTTGTGCGCCGCGCATTCTGTCGGTCCCGCCAAGCTTCGGCCCCTCACCCTAACCCTCTCCCCGTTCGCGCTATCGAGCGCGACGGGGAGAGGGGATGATAGCTGCATGGTCGGCGACCGTCGCGACCATCCATCAGCGCACCCCTCCCTCTCCCCGCTCGCGGGGAGAGGGTCAGGGCCTGCCCTCGGCGAAGGCCGAGGGTGAGGGGCAGCGACAGACCCGTGAGCAGCAGCCGCCCACGACCGCCCGACCGCACGCGTGAAACGCCGGCTCGGCGCGCGTCACCAGCTCGCGCCGAGGAGCACCAGGCCTGATGCGAGCAGCAGCATCATGACGGCCCGCTGATAGCCGCGATCGCGAAGCCGCCTGTAAACGACGGCGCCCGCCCATGCGCCGCCGATCGTGCCGGGAAGCGCGGTCGCAGCCGCCAAGCCGACCTGGCTTGTCAGCAATCCCGACACAGCGTGCGATAGCAGCGCCGCGGCAAGAATCGAGACGTTGAAGACCTGCAGCACGGTGCGGCGCTGCTCCTTGCTCCACCCGCGGATGTCGGTCCACACGATCGGCGGCACGCCCGAGAATCCCATCAGCCCGCCGAGGACGCCGCCGGCGAAGCCCGCGGCGCCGTCCGCGCCCCGGCCACCGAACGTGCTTCGCATCGGCGTCTTCCTGGCCAGCACATAACCCGGATAGCCGACGAGGAAGAGGCCGACGCAGATCCTGAAGGTTCTGGGATCAACCTGCGGCAGAAGCCAGGTGCCGACCGGAACGCCCAGCAAACCCGGCAGGACGAACGGCAGCACCCGCCGCCACTCGATGCTTCCCCAGATCATCGGCAGCGTCTGCAGCTGGGCGACGACGGAGCAGATGATGGCGAGCGACGCGGCAACGGGCGGCGAGATCGCGTACAGCCACAGCCCCATGGCCGTGATCGCGGTGCCGAAGCCGGTGAGGCCGTTGACGACGCCCCCGGCCAGCGCACCCAGAAGGACGAGGACGATCTGATCCGGCTGCATGGGGCTCGCGCAAGTCTCCGCTCTCGGCACACCCGACCACTCGACACCATTCGCAGCGAGTCGTGCAAGCCATTGCTGCGCCGATCAAACCTCCCGCGGCGAGAGCGTGGTTTGCAATCCGCGCGTCGAACCCTGTTCGAGCCCGAGCATTTATCCTTTCGCAAATGAGATCGAGGACGGCGAACGTGCACGCGCCGCCTTCACATCCAGTTGAACGTCGAGCGACGAGCCGTCGCTCCACAGCATGACCGAGGCACCCATATCAGGTGCACTGAGATCGAGAAGGTCCCATGCCCGTTGCAACCCCCGATATCTATGCCGAGATGATCGACCGCGCCAAGCGCGGCGGCTACGCCTACCCAGCCATCAACGTCACATCCTCGCAAACGCTGAACGCCGCCCTGCAGGGCTTCGCCGACGCCCGCTCGGACGGCATCGTCCAGGTCTCCACCGGCGGTGCAGCCTATTGGTCCGGCGCTGGCGTCAAGGACATGGTCGCCGGCTCCCTGGCGTTTGCCGCGTTTGCCCGCGAGGTGGCCAAGACGTATCCGATCAACGTCGCCCTGCACACGGACCACTGCCCCAGGGACAAGCTGGACGGCTTCGTGCTGCCGCTGCTGGCGGCGTCGGAGGCGGCCGTAAAGCGCGGCCAGGACCCGATCTTCAACTCCCACATGTGGGACGGCTCCGCCGAGACGCTGGATGAGAACCTGCGCATTGCGAAGGAGCTGCTGGCCCGCACCGCCGCGGCCAAGATCATCCTCGAGGTGGAGATCGGCGCCGTGGGCGGCGAGGAGGACGGCGTCAGGCACGAGATCAACGAGAAGCTCTACAGCACCGTCGAGGACGGACTGAGGACCATCGAGGCCCTCGGCACCGGCGAGAAGGGCCGCTACATCACGGCGCTGACATTCGGCAATGTCCACGGCGTCTACAAGCCCGGCGGCGTGAAGCTGCGTCCGCAGGTGCTCCAACAGATCCAGACCGAGGTGGGCGCCCGCATCGGCAAGCAAAAGCCGTTCGATCTGGTCTTCCACGGCGGTTCCGGCTCCTCCGAGCAGGAGATCGCCGATGCCGTCTCCTACGGCGTCATCAAAATGAACATCGACACGGATGCCCAGTACGCCTTCACCCGCCCGGTGGCCGGCCACATGTTCACGAGCTACGACGGCGTGCTGAAGGTGGACGGCGAGGTCGGCAACAAGAAAGCCTACGATCCGCGCGTCTGGGGCGCCGCCGCCGAGAGGTCGATGGCCGCCCGCGTGACGGAAGCGGCGAGGCAGCTCGGCTCGGCCGGCAAGAGCTTCTGCTGATGACGCCGCTGCGGGTCGGAACCCGCTCGGACGGCCTGCCCGGGCCGATCCCTGCTCATACGGCTGGGATGCCGCGCGGTTACGCGCTGCGCATACTCATGTACATTGCGCTGTCTCCCGAGCTTGCAAGGAGTGACGTCCCATGTCCGCCGGACCGCGCCCGCCACTGTGTGCCCCGCACGATCCCCATCCGCGGCGACCGAGCGTGCCGGTTCCGCCAGGCGCCTGCGACTGTCATGCCCACGTGTTCGGGCCGGGTGATCGCTATCCTTTCACACCGCACGGTCTCTACACGCCAGCCGATGCGCTGCCGGCCGACCATCGCCACATGCTCGACGCGCTCGGCCTGGAGCGCGGAGTCATGGTGCAGCCCAGCGTCTATGCCACCGATAATCAGGCCATGCTTGATGCAATAAAGCTCGATCCAGACCGGCTGAGAGGCGTCGCCGTGGTGCCTTATGATGTCGAGACGGCCGAGATCGAGCGACTGCATGCGGCTGGCGTGCGCGGCATCCGCTGCAACATCGTGGATCTCAAATTCGGCAAGGGCGAATTGCCGCTCGACGGGTTGAAGGCGCTGGCGCCGCGCATCAGGCCGTTCGGCTGGCACGTCGAGTTCCTGATGCATGTGAACGAGTTTCCAGACCTCGATCGCCAGCTCGCGGGATTCCCCGTCAAGGTGGTGTTCGGTCATTTGGGCTACGTGCCGACCAGCGAAGGTACGAGCACCGACGGTTTCGCGGCCATGCTTCGCCTCGCCCGCGACGGCAAGGCCTGGGTGAAGCTCACTGCGCCATATCGACTGACGCTGAGCCACTTGCCCTACCGGGATGTCGATGCCGCGGCGCGCGTGCTGGTGGAGGAGATACCCGATCGGTTGTTGTGGGGGACCGACTGGCCGCACGTCTTCATCAAGTCGCCGATCCCCAACGACGGCGACCTCGTGGATCTGCTGGCGCATTGGGTGCCCGACGAGCCGACCCGCCGTCGCATCCTCGTGACCAATCCGGCGAAGCTCTACGACTTTCCGCGCGTGGGCTGAGGCTGGCGTTGCGCCGGCTGCTCGGCGGCCCTGTCTTGCCGTCACTTCGCGCTGCCGGGCCACGATCGATTGACACATGTGGCTGCGGGCGCAACAGTAATCGGCAACTCCCGTGCCAGGCATCTCGCTTCGGCATCACAATAAAAGACCGGAGGAAACGATGAAGCGCTTCTCACCGCTGGGACTTGTCGTGCTCTGTGCGGCGCTGGTGGCTGCGACGGCGGCCAGCGCGCAGACCGTGAACTGGACCCTCGGCGATGTGGACTCCGCCTCCCACTGGGGGCCGAAGTCCGGCCAGGCATTGGCCCAGGCGGTGGAAAAAGCAACGGATGGCAAGCTCAAGATCACCGTGTATCCCACCGAGTCGTTGTTCAAAGGCAAGGACTCGCTCGACGCCGTCTCCAAGAACCTTACTCAGATCTATCGCGTCGCCGGGTTTCACGTGGCTGGCGAGGCGCAGGTGCTGGAGCTGATGGACCTGCCGCTGTTCGTGCCGTGGGACTACGAGTTCCGCGTGCAGTTGTGGGACGCGGTCACGCCCCTCTATCGCGATTTCCTCAAGAAGAAGTACGGTGTCTATCTGGCCGGCATTCTCCAGGCCGAGCCGCGCATGATCTACACCAAGACCGCGTTCAAGGGCCTTGCAGACCTGAAGGGCCGCAAGATCCGCTGCGCCGGTCCGACCGAGACCGAGTTCACCCGTGCGCTGGGCATGACGCCGGTGTCGGTGGCTCCTTCCGAGATTTACACGGGCCTGCAGCAAGGCCTGCTCGACGGCAACTGGGTTGCCGACGCGCCCCACTTCTACAACAAGGGCTATGAGGTGACGAAGTTCATCTTCGATGTTGGCAGCGCGGGTGCGGGATTTTTCATGATGGTCAACGAGAAGGCGCTCGAGGCGTTGCCCGCGGACTCGAAGAAAGCCTTGATGGATGCGCTTCCCGCATACGTAGCCGCATTGCGCGCCGGCACCAAGGAAGGTGCGACGAACGGGCGGCAGATGCTGATCAAGGAGGGCATGACCGCCGTTCCGGTGTCCGCCGAGGATCGCACCGTCATGCAAAAGGCTGCGGCCGAGATCGTAGACAGGTGGCAGAAGCGCCTCGATCCCGAGAGTCACAAGATCTACGAGAAGGTCAAGGCCATGATCGACGACTATAACGCCAAGAAGAAATAGCAACTCCCGCGCAGCCTCAGCGGGGCAGGCCGTAGGACCTTGACCATCCGACAGCGCATCGACCGGTTCGTTGCCGCCCTCACCTACGGCCTGAACGCCGTAGGGACGGTCTGCGTCGTGCTGATGATGGCCCTGACGACGGCCGACGTGGTGGCGCGGTACGTCTTCAACAGCCCGACGATGTGGGCCGACGAGATGGCCTCCTACCTGCTGATTGCCATTGTCTTCCTTGGGCTGGCGCACAATCTGCGCACCGACGCGCATATCCGCATCGATGTCATCACGACGCATGTGCCGCTGCGGTTGCGCCTCATCCTCGAGGTGTTCGCTTACGCCGCTGGCATCCTCTTCTCGATCCTGCTGGTCATCGGTACGTGGACGCGCTTCGACAATTTCTGGACGCGCCACACCTTGAGCGACTCTCCGCTCATGACGCCCCTATGGATCGCCATGGTACCGGTGATGGTCGGCGCAGTTGTCCTTGCCATCGCCATGGCATGGGGCTTCGTGATGAGCTTACACGCGCTGCTGGCGGCAGCGCGAGCGCCGGCCAGCGTGCGGGACTCCTGACATGGTGCCGATCGTTGTCACGCTGGCGGTGACGCTATTCTTGCTCGCCGCGGGCGTTTGGGTAGGCGTGGGTCTGGGGCTGTCCGGCGTCGTGGGTCTGACCCAGGTGCTGGGCTGGGAGCGCGCGGTCGACATCGTCGGCAAGGTGGCGTGGGAGCAGAACACCAGCTTCGTGCTGGTTGCCATTCCCATGTTCATCTTCATGGGTGAGCTTCTGTTCCAGTCGGGCATCATGAGCACCGTCTACCTGCGCGCGGCCACGGTGGTGAGCGGCGTTCCGGGAGGCCTGCTGCAGGCCAACATCGCAGCCTGCACCATCTTCGCCGCTTGCTCGGGTTCCAGCGTCGCCTCCGCCGCTACCATCGGCTCGGTCGGGTATCCCGAGATCGTCAAGCGCGGATACAGCCGGCCGATCGCTCTTGGCTCCATTGCTGCCGGCGGCACGCTCGGCATTCTGATTCCGCCGAGCATCATCTTCATCGTCTACGGAAGCCTCGCCGAGGTGTCGATCGGCAAGCTGTTCCTCGCCGGCGTGGTGCCGGGACTTGCGTTGTCGGCGCTCTATTCCATCTACATCGCCGTTCGATGCCTCGCAGATCCCACGTTGGCGCCTCGCGAAAGCCGCGTCGGCATCACCGGGCGAATTCGCGCCGCGCTTGGCCTTTGGCAGATGGGGCTCCTGATTGCCGTCGTCCTCGGCGGGATCTACGGCGGTATCGCCAGTCCGACCGAGGTTGCAGCTCTCGGCGCGAGCCTCGCCATCCTGATCTCGGCCGTCTCGGGCAAGTTCACCTGGACCGGGTTATGGAAGGCCGGCTTCGCCACGGTGCGCCAGACGAGCATGATCCTGTTTGTGATCTTCACCGCCAAGATCCTGTCCGTCACGCTCATCTACTTCCAGGTCCCGGCGGCGATGGTTGCGTGGATCGGCGCTGCCGAGATGACGGCCGGTCACATCTTTCTCGCCATCGTGCTCGTTTATCTGGTGCTCGGGATGTTCGTCGATGGCATCGCCATGATGGTGATCACCGTCCCGTTCATCGTGCCCATCATGACGAACGCAGATATGGACCTCGTATGGATGGGCGTGGTCGTGTGCATCATGATCGAGGTGGGCTTGCTGACGCCGCCGGTAGGTCTCAATCTCTACGTGCTGCAAGGCGTCACCGGAGAGCCAATGCGCGACGTGATCGCCGGATCGGCGCCGTTCATCGTGCTGCAGTTCGCAATGGTGGCCGCGCTCTATTGGTGGCCATCGATTGCCATGTATCTGCCGCGGCTCATCATGGGCGGCTGAACCATCGGCGTGGTCGGCTATGACTATCGCCAGCTGACCGGCGACTCCGGCAGCGCGCCTGGTCCGTTCAAGGGCAGCGTTGATGCTATCGGGGCCGGTCTCAGCTACACGACCATTGTCGACAAGACGCCCTTTATCTTCAACCTGCGCCACTATCAGGAGTTCAACGCCGAGAACCGTTGGGAGGGCAATTCAACGATTGCCTCCGCCACCATCCGCTACTGACGCGCAAAGTACCCGGGCCTGCTCGGCTCTTGCTGCGCTGCGTCGGTCGGCAGCCGGCGCGCGTCACACCCGCTTGCCCCAATCCCGGCCCTGGCCGCGCCGCAAAAATCGGCGCAAGATCACCGTCACCGAGAGCAGAACAGCTCAGCGCGAGGACACCTGTCCGTCGTGACTGGGCGCGCCGATGGCTCCGCTCTGATCCGGTGCCTCGGCCGGTCGACAGGAGGAACCCATGGAACTCGGCTACTTCACCATGCCTTCGCATCCGCCGGAGAGGCCACTCAAGGAAGGCCACGAATGGGACCTGCAGGTGATCCGGTGGCTCGACGATCTGGGCTACAAGGAGTGCTGGATCGGCGAGCACCACACCGCGCCCTGGGAGCCGCATCCCTCGCCCGACCTTCTGGTGGCGCAGGCGCTCATGCAGACGAAGCGCATCCGGCTCGGTCCCGGCGGCTTCCTGCTGCCCTATCATCATCCGGCGGAGCTCGCGAACCGCGTCGCCATGCTCGACCACATCTCGGGAGGCCGGCTCAACTTCGGCGTCGCAGCCTCCGGCCTTCCGAGCGACTGGAAGATGTTCAACGTCGACGGCGATCAGGGTGTCAATCGCGAGATGACTCGCGAGGCCCTCGAGATCATCCTCGAGCTGTGGTCCACCAACGAGCCGTTCGAGCACGTCGGCAAGTTCTGGACCGTGCGCAACCCCGAGACCATGTACGGCTTCCTCAAGCCGCACATCAAGCCGCTGCAGAAGCCCCACCCGCCGATCGGCGTCGCCGGTCTATCGAAGAACTCCGACACGCTGAAGCTCGCCGGCGAGCGGGGCTTCATCCCCATGAGCCTCAATCTCAACCCGGCCTATGTTGGCAGCCACTGGGAGTCGGTGGAGATTGGCGCGGCCAGGACCGGACGCAAGCCGGACCGGACCGAGTGGCGCATGGTGCGCGAGGTGTTCGTCGCCGACACCGACGAGGAGGCCGTGCGCATGTCGGTCGGCCTGCACATGGGCCGCATGATGCGCGAGTACTTCATACCGCTGCTGAAGGAGTTCGACTTCCTGCAGTTCCTCAAGCACGACCAGAGCGTGCCCGACAGCGACGTCACCGCGGAATACTGCGCCCGGCACAACTGGATCATCGGCTCACCGGCGACGGTCGCCGAGAAGATCGCGCGCATCCACGACGAGGTCGGCGGCTTCGGACATCTGCTCGTGTTCGGCTTCGACTACGTCGAGCACCCGCAGGCGTGGCGGCATTCGCTGGAGCTGCTGGCCAAGGAGGTGCTGCCGCGCGTCAAGCACCTGTCGCAGACGGCTAAGGCCGCCTGACGGCAACACGGATCGGCGATGGCCGGATTTGCTCAATCCAGCTGCCGCCCTCTCTCACCGCAGCATGCGGACTCAGCGGTGCTGCCGGCGCTAAGGCCCGTGGCAGCCCGGACAAATCCCCATTGCGCAGCTCGCTTGTCGCCCCCACGTCAACAGCATGCAGCGTCACGCATTGCTGCTGAGCAGGAGGCTACTGTGGTGGACATCAAGCATATTCTGGTTGTCACCGATCTGACCAACAGGTCGGATCGTGCTCTCGACAGAGCTCTTGGCCTTGCCGATGGGTGTACCGTTACCTTGCTGCATGTCATCGTCGCCGGCTTGCCGGATGCTCTCAAACGTCGGCTGATCTCCAATATCGAAGCGCATCTCGCCGAGCAGGTCAGGGCGATCAAGGCGAGGCCGGGCATTGGCGACATTCACGCCGTCGTCGTCACCGGCGACCCGTTCGGCACGATCGTGCGCGAGGCCGTCACTCGAGGCGCTGATCTGATCGTCCTTGGCGAGCCGGACAGGCAGAGGCGCGAGGATCTGTTCGTGGGCTCGACAGCGGAGCGTGTTGTGCGCTCGACGGACCGGCCCGTGCTTATGGTCAAACGCGCCGGTCATGGTCGCTACGACCGCATCGCCGTCGCGTTCGAAGGGTCGGAGGCGTCCATGCGGGTGCTGAAGACAGCCCTGGCGCTCAGCCCCGACGCCGAGTTTCGCGTCACGCATGCGTGGTGGCCGCCGACCGCCGCCATGGGCATCGAGGACGTGCTACAGCGCGGCACCCGCGAGAAGAACGAGCAGATCAAGAGCGAGATCGCGCGCGTGGCGAAGGAAGCAACCGCAGGCTCGGGCCGGCCCGCGCCGAAATTGGCGTTCAACTTCGTCGAGGACAATCCCTACACGGTGTTGCGCCACGACTCCGACTGGGCCGATCTCCTTGCCTTGGGAACGCACAGCAAGGCACGGCTTGCCATGAGCACCGAGATCGGCCGCCTCGCGCGGTTCATGCTGGCGGAGGCGCCTTGTGACGTGCTGGTGTCGCCGCCCTGAGCGACAACGCTTCCTCACGCACCCGCGGCAGGGAGCATCCTCCGCGGAGCAAGTACCTGCGACCGCGCGAAAAGATTGCAGCCTCGGCTTCGAGCGCGGACTTCGTTAACGGGCTCAGGCCAAACTCGGAACGCGCTCGTCTGCGCAGTGGGAGCACGCACGCCCCGCCGTTCGGCCCATTCCCTGATTAATACAAGACTATTGTGACCAAGGCGCATATGCTAGCCGCAGTTCGCAGCACATGTGGAGCGGGGTCTTGATCAATGAATGCTCCGCCACAATCGAACAAGGCTCGATCGGGCGTTGAAGGGCTCGATGAAGTATTGGCCGGCGGATTTAGGCGCGGCTGCCTGTTCTTGCTCGAGGGCAACCCTGGAACGGGAAAGACCACGATAGCGTTCCGATATTTGCTGGAAGCCGCCGCGGCAGGAGAGCGCAATCTCTATATCACGCTCTCCGAAACCAAGGACGAGCTCCTGTCCGGTGCGGCCTCGCACCGCTGGACCGTTACCGACAACGTCGAGATCTTTGAGTTGCAGCCCTCTGAGAACGTGCTCAACCCAGACCAACAGCAGAGCCTGCTCTATTCATCCGACCTCGAGCTCGGCGAGGTCACGAAGCTCGTCTTCGATGCCGTCGAGCGGATCAAACCGGCACGGGTCGTCCTGGACAGTTTGTCCGAGCTCCGATTGCTCGCCCAAAGCTCGCTTCGCTATCGGCGGCAGCTTCTGGCCCTCAAGCATTATTTCGCTCGGCAAGGGGCGACCGTTCTGGTGCTGGATGATCTCACCACGGACGCGCTCGACAAGACCGCGCACAGCATTGCTCATGGCGTCATCCGGCTCGAGGAGCTGTCGCCCAACTATGGGGCGGAGCGCCGCCGACTGCGCGTGATGAAATATCGCGGGCAGGCCTATCGCGGCGGCTACCACGACTTCGTCATCGAGACCGGTGGCGTGCGCGTATTCCCGCGTCTGGTCTCATCGGAGCACCGGGTCAATTTCGCCGCCGAGGTTGTTTCCAGCGGCATTGCGAAGTTGGACGCCTTGCTTGGTGGCGGCGTGGACAGAGGATCGAGCGCGCTGGTTCTCGGCCCCGCTGGGACCGGCAAGACCCTTCTGGTGCTGCAATTTGCTGCCGCTGCGATCCAGCGCGGTGAGAAAGTCGCTCTCTTTATTTTCGACGAGGAGCTTGGCCTGCTCTTTCGCCGCGCCAAGGGCATGGGCATCGACTTGCAGGCGTTTCGCGACAGCGGCCGGCTGCTCATCGAGCAAATCGACGCGGCTGAGGTATCGCCTGGGGAATTCACGCACGCCGTGCGCGCCAGCGTCGATGCTCACCGGGTTCGCACGGTCGTCATCGACAGCCTCAATGGCTACCAGGCGGCGATGCCAGAGGAGCGGTCGCTGATCTTGCACATGCACGAGCTGCTGCAATTCCTCAATCGTCGGGGCATGACGACGTTTCTGACCGTGGCCCAGCACGGCCTCGTCGGCGATATGAGGACGCCCGTTGACGTCACCTATCTCGCCGACAGCGTGATCTTGCTGCGCTATTTCGAAGCCGAGGGCCGCGTCCGCCGAGCAATTTCGGTCGTCAAGAAGCGCTCGGGCGCGCATGAGGATACGATCCGCGAGTTCCAGATCACAGATCGCGGACTGGTTCTCGGTGATGCACTTGAAGGTTTCCAGGGTGTCCTGCGTGGCGTTCCCGTCTATCAAGGAAAAGCCGAGCCGCTGATGAAGGGGCCAAAGACCTGATGCCTGCGGGCGGTCTGCATTCAGAGAGGGCATTGATCCTCACGCCGCATGGACGCGATGCCGACGTGGCATCGGCGGTTCTGCGCGAGGCATGGATGGCGACGCAAAGCTGCGCGGACGTCGCCCATCTTTGCCGAGAGCTCGAGAAGGGCGCGGGCCTCGCCGTTGTCGCCGAGGAAGCTCTCGCCCTAAAGGATCTGAGAGATCTGGAACATTGGGTCAGGACCCAGCCGCCGTGGTCGGACCTGCCCATTGTGCTCTTGACCCGCCGTGGCGATGAGCCCGCGCGCAACCGCCTTGCGCGACAGCTGCAGGACATCCTGGGCAACGTAACGTTCCTCGAGCGGCCTTTTCATTCTACGACGCTGGTGAGCATGGCCCGTGCGGCACTGCGCACGCGCCGGCGCCAATATCAGGCGCGGGCATTGCTCGAGGATCTGCGTGCCAGCGAGGAGCGTTTGCGCCTGTTCGTCGAGCACGCCCCCGCGGCCCTGGTCATGCTCGATCGCGACATGCGCTACGTGGCGCTGAGCCGCCGCTGGATGCAGGACTTCAAGCTCTCCGGAACGCTCGTGGGCCGCAGCCATTATGACGTGTTTCCGGAAATCCCGGAGGCATGGAGGCAGGGGTACCAACGCTGTCTGACAGGCGCCAGCGAGAAATCTGATGCCGAGCTTTTCACCAGGGCCGACGGCTCGTCGATGTGGGTCAAGCGCGAGGTCCATCCGTGGCGGGACAACCAGGGCAAGATCGGCGGCTTGATCATCAGCTGGGAGGACGTCACCGAGAAATGGCAAGCCGAGGAGCGCCAGCGCATCCTGGCTCGGGAGCTGCAGCATCGCACCAAGAACCTGATCGCAGTCATCCAGGCGATCGCCATGGGCAGCTTCGCAGCGGGCGATCCAAGGCGAGAGGCCTTCCGTGAGCGCCTGCAGGCGCTGGGTCGCGCACAGGATCTGCTGACGGCTTCCAGTTTGGGCACCGCGCTCATGGAGGACATCGTGCAGCGCGAGCTGCACGGTTTCAGCGATCGCATTTCGATCGAGGGGCCGCGTGTTTTGCTGAAGCCCAGCGTCGCGCAAGGGTTTGCGCTGGTTGTGCACGAGCTGGCGACCAACGCTGCCAAGTATGGAGCGCTCAAGGCACCAGGGGGCCAAGTCTCCGTGTCCTGGTCGGTTGAAGACAATGCATCCGAGCCGTCACTCTTGTTTCGCTGGCAGGAGCGTGGTGGCCCGACAGTGACACAGCCCAAACAAAGGGGGTTCGGCAGCGTCCTGCTCCAGCACGCGGTCGGTGCGTCCGCCGGGCCGCCGCGCTTCGAGTACGCCCCTGAAGGGTTCAGCTATGAGGTGAAGGCTTCGTTCGCGCTGGACGAGGATCAACAGCCGACACCGCCGAATTAATGGCGGCTCGGCGCTCACGCACCACTGCCCCCGGCCGGGCCATCGACAGCAAGCCGTGCGCTTGCAAAACCTCGAGCTTTCGAGCGGATTTGTGGTAGCGGGAGGCGGACTTGAACCGCCGACCTACGGATTATGAGACCGTCGCTCTAACCACCTGAGCTATCCCGCCAGAGCCGTGTCGCGCGATATAAGGAGCGGTGCCGAACACTGTCAAGCAGACCGGCCTTCAGGGTCCCCTCGCGCGATCGGCCCGCTTTGGGCGGGCCGATCAACGGTCGCAGTCGTTCAAAATCGCGCCTTATTCGGCGGCTGGCGCCTCGGCTGTCTTCTCGAAGCGCAGCATCGTGAAGAGACCCCACGGCCTCAACGCCTGGCGATCCACGAGCTTCAGATTGTTGCAGACCATCACGCGATCGACATTGAAGACCGGATGCCAACCGAGCTTGTCCGCGAACGGGGCCATGCGCCGCTCCACCCAGCCGCGCACGCCTTCGTCCTGGCTGAAGTGGTTGACGAGGATCACCTGCCCGCCAACCTTGGCGACGCGCGCGAGCTCGCGCATCACCTTCTCGGGCTCGGGCACCACCGTGATGACGTACATGGCGACGACGGTGTCGAACGTGTTGTCGCCGAAGGTCAGCGCGCCGGCGTCCATCTCGTGCAGGCCGGTGACGTTGTAAAGGCGCTCCTCGGCCACCTTCTCACGCGCCTTGTCCAGCATCTCGGGTGACAGATCGATGCCGACGATCTCCAGGTGCTGGCCGTAATTCGGCAGCGACAGCCCGGTGCCGACGCCGACCTCGAGCACACGGCCGCGCCGCTTGTTGATGATCTCGACGGCGTGCTTGCGGCCATCGATGGTGAACCGGCCGAAGGTGTGATCGTAGAAGGGCGCCCAGCGACGGTACGCGCTGCGCACGGCTGTCTCGTCCAGGGCGGCCACCCCCGCCTGTCCTCCCCTGGTCAGGAAGGGTCGTTCACCCTCCCTTCCCGGACGCAACATCGATCTCATACCGATTTAGCTCCTCTGCGAATCCCCGGGCTTAAAGCTTCGCTGCCATCATTGGCGCGCGGCGCGGATTGGCGCGGACGCCGATTTTGGGTCCAACGCGGAAACCGCGGGTTCGGATGTCCCCTCCGCTCTGGCGCGGGCCGATACGATCCACCCGCCTCCGAGCACCCGCGACTGCGGTGACCCGTCGACGTAGAACACGCAGGCCTGCCCTGCTGCGATGCCATGCTCTCCCTCTTGCAGCAACACGACCATATCCTCCCCATGAGGGAAAAGTGTGGCCGGTCGCGGCGGCTGGCTCGAGCGGACCCGGACGTGGAGATTGAGGCCCCCATCATCCACGCCACTGAGCGGGCTATCTCCGAGCCAATTCACGTTTCTAAGCAGGATAACGTGCGCTTGCAAGCTGCGGCGCGGCCCTACGACAACTTCGCGGCGCGCCGAATCCAGCCGAACAACGTACAGAGGATCTCCGCTCGCGATGCCGAGCCCCCGTCGCTGCCCGACCGTGAAGTTGATGATGCCGTCATGTCGCCCGAGCACGCGCCCGTCGACATGCACGATCTGGCCCGCCTCGGCCGCGCCCGGACGCAAGCGCTCGATAACATCGCTGTAGCGCCCAGTCGGCACAAAGCAGATGTCCTGGCTGTCCCGCTTCTCCGCAACCGGAAGCTCCAGCTTGCGCGCAATCGACCGGACCTGCGCCTTGCTCAGGGTGCCCAGCGGAAAGCGCAGGAATTCGAGCTGCTTGGCTGTGGTCGCGAACAGGAAATAGCTCTGGTCGCGATCGGTGTCGGCGGCCCGATAGAGCTCCGGTCCCCCCGGACCCGGCCGCACGGAGACGTAGTGGCCGGTCGCCAGCGCGGCCGCCCCGAGCTCGCGCGCGGTGTCGAGGAGCCCGGCGAACTTGATGCGCTGGTTGCAGGCCACACACGGAATCGGGGTTTCGCCCGCCAGATAGCTGTCGGCGAAGTCCTCCATCACCTGGCTGCGGAAGCGGTCCTCATAGTCGAGCACGTAGTGCGGGATGCCGAGCTCGGCGGCAACGCGGCGGGCATCGTGGATGTCCTGGCCCGCGCAGCACGAGCCGCTGCGGCCGCTGGCGGAGCCGTGGTCGTAAAGCTGCAGCGTGATGCCGATGACATCGTAGCCGGCAAGCTTGACCAGCGCCGCCACCACCGATGAGTCCACCCCGCCGGACATAGCCACGACCACGCGCTGGCCGGGCACGAGACCGTCCAGCAGCGGAGCGTCTATCCCCAGATCAGGTGCTGCGACCCGCATACGGCGAAACAATTGGCGAACAGCTGCGGCGCCGGGATCAATTCGAGGCCCGCGCCCGGTGGAACCTGGCGCCCGCACATGGAAGCATCGGGCGGACGCGCGCGACCATATGACGGGGCGACCCGGCCTGCAACATGCTCATGAAAACGCCCATTCGTTGCCGCAAGTGCAAATGACGGCTTGCGTCGGCCGGCGCTTCGGCCCATTTTGCGCCAAGCATTTACCATGTGTGAGCCGATTGCGTGATCCGACTGAAATATATGGTAAAATTGTGTCAGCGAATCGGGCTTCATTTACCGTTCTGCTTAGGCCGAATTTAATCGCGTTCGGCTAGTGTGGCCCAAAGGTCAGCGAGAGTGTGTCGAGTATCATGACCGATCAACAGTTCAGAGCGCGTGCGCGCTACGTCATTGGGCCTGATGGCAGCCCGTTGACAGTTGCCGACTTGCCGCCCAAAGACACCAAGCGTTGGGTGATCCGCCGCAAGGCCGAGGTCGTGGCCGCTGTCCGCGGTGGGCTCTTGAGCCTGGAAGAGGCTTGCGAGCGCTACAAGCTGACGGTCGATGAGTTCCTGTCGTGGCAGCGCTCCATCGACAAGCATGGCCTTCCCGGCCTGCGCGCAACGCGCATCCAGGATTACCGGAGCTGAGCGCTGCCGCCGGGGGCGCGCGGCACGCCGCCATCAAGCTTCGGCCAGAGCCAGCTTTAACGCGACTTCCCGCCGACCGTTGAAACCGAGCCCGTCTGCACGATGGCGGGCTCGCCTGACTTTGCCGCCCAGGCTTCCGGCGATGTGTTGTTGCAGCCGGCTCCGCCTCCGGCCCAGCGCGTCACATCCTCCCGCATACCGGTGGCAAGCGGCTCTGGAATCTTCATATTTTCCGACGTCACGAACGTGCCTTCCGGAGCTCGTGTGATCCCGACGCGGAAGGCACGCAAGGCGCGAGGGCTCGGCGCCTCTGAGTCGCGCGTGTAGATGATGATCTCGGCTCCCGCCTTCTCGGACGGCGGGGCGACATCGGCGTGAAAGATGTGCGTGCCCTTGAGCGGCCCGGAGGCACCGAACCAGCAGCTCAAGGCGCCACGGGCGATACGCGTATAGATTTCCGTCGGCGTCTCGGCATAGGCGCCGTTGCTCGGCATGGCGAGCTTCGGCAGCTCGGGCAGCGGTGACCCGCTGCATCCCGCCAGGGCAAACCCCGCCGCAAACATGATGCCGATTGAGCGACGATCTCGCATGAGCCCGTTGCAGACTTTCGCGCCGCGGCCGGCTCACCGGCCCACGCAGGCAAACACGTTATGCCGCTGATATGGCGCCCGCACGATTACAGACTGCGGCCTAAGGCGCAAGTGCGGCCCTGTCGGCCGCAGTGGACCACGCAGTGCAAATACTCTAGCGGAGAACTGCGCCTGAATCGCGCTCGCCGCGGCGGCGGCTGAGGTCGCCGGTATCGCGCACGTCGCTGGACTCGGCCTTGGCGAGCCTGTCGATGGCTTCGTCGCGCTCCTGGACGGCCAGATCGAGCTTGGCCCTGAGATCGGCGATGGACGTCTTCAAATTGTCACGCCGCTGTGCGGCAGCCTTGGCGAAGGTCGAATAGGCGAAATGGGTGATGTCCTTGATCCCAGTGCGCTCTTCCTCGAAAGCGATCTGGCGATCGAGATCGGCGGCCATCTGCTCGAACTCGCGGATCATCGCCTCGAGCGAGCCAACCTTACGGACCTTCTCATCGGCTTCGAAGCGCTTGATCCGCAGCGCGCTTTCGCGTGGCTTCATTGCTCGATACCCCCAACATGCTCGAACATGTTGCGCCTACCCATCAAGTCTTGTGCCACGTGGGCCGTATCGCCCTGGCACAAACAACGTTCGATGCCTCGATCGGTGGCGCTGCCGGCGGTGCACCCACCCGCAACATTCACCAAGTATGCGCGGGGGGCATTAAGTTGCGGTAAAGCAACGCCTGCCCGGATCTGAGTCGGCCAGTGTCAAATTTGCTCGCCGGTTCTCAACAAGAGACTAGGGATCGGCGGGCAAATCAGATATTAAGCAACTTAGGAGCCTGGGGGGTTGATGGCAAGTCGGGGGGAGCACTTGCCGGCCTATGGCGTCCGCGGGTAGAGGGCCAGTCAATCCATTATCTTTGGGACGGCGGCATGTCGTGCGGCTGGCTGAGGGCTTGCGCGCGGCCGGGCGCAGGGATTGCCCTCAGTGCTGCGTCTTATAAAGGTCAGTCAGGGCGTACTGATTTGCCTTCAAACCGGCTCAGTTCCTCAAGAGTACATTAGGCTTTGTTAACTTCTGCGTCCTACGATCCTAAAGATCGATTTAGCTGCGTCGCCTGTGCGTGCTCTCCAGATTTGGGCAGCGGGGCCTGGAATGAGGCCGGGGAAGAGAGGGTTGGCATGCGGGTCCTTTTGATAGAGGACGACAGCGCCACGGCACAGAGCATCGAGCTGATGCTCCAGTCCGAAGGCTTCAACGTCTACACGACCGATCTTGGCGAAGAGGGTGTCGATCTCGGCAAGCTCTACGACTACGACATAATTTTACTTGATATCAACTTGCCGGACATGAGCGGATATGATGTGCTCAAGACCTTGCGCGTCAGCAAGGTTCAGACGCCGATCCTCATCCTGTCCGGGCTCGCCCAGATCGACGACAAGGTGAAGGGCCTCGGCTTTGGTGCCGATGACTATATGACGAAGCCATTTCACAAGGACGAGCTCGTCGCCCGCATCCACGCGATCGTGCGCAGATCGAAGGGGCATGCCCAGTCCGTCATCGAGACGGGCGACCTGCGCGTGAACCTCGACACCAAGACCGTCGAGGTCAACGGCTCCCGCGTGCATCTGACCGGCAAGGAATATCAGATGCTGGAGCTGCTGTCGCTGCGCAAGGGCACGACGCTGACCAAGGAGATGTTCCTCAATCATCTTTATGGCGGCATGGACGAGCCCGAGTTGAAAATCATCGACGTCTTCATCTGCAAGCTCCGGAAGAAGCTGCAGGCCGCAACCGGCGGCAAGCATTACATCGAGACGGTGTGGGGCCGCGGCTACGTGCTGCGCGATCCCTCCGACGAGACGCAGGCCGCCTAGCAGCGGCCCGCGGCTGCCCAACCAGCATTAACCTCCGATCGACTGACACTGCGCCGGCGAGAGCGTCCGCTGCTCGCGCGCTCTCCTGTCTGCTTCGTGCCTTGGGCCGCCAAGTGCGCTATTCATCTGCTCGAGGCCCGACCGGCAACGACAGGAGCGCACGTGCCAAATGATAACAAGGCGGCCGGGAGGCTCACCGCCGCCATCGTCCCCGTCACGCCGTTCCAGCAGAACTGCACGCTGATTTGGGACACGGCCAGCAAGGTCGGCGCGCTGGTCGACCCCGGCGGCGACGTGGACCGCATCAAGGCGGCCATTGCTCAGACCGGCATCACCATCGAGAAGATCCTGCTCACCCACGGCCACATCGATCATGCCGGAGGGGCGGCGGAAATGCGCGAGGCCCTGGGCGTGAAGATCGAGGGTCCGCATCAGGCCGACCGCTTCCTGATGGAGGGGCTGGAGGCGCAGGCCGCCAACTATGGACTGGTTGGGCTGCGCAACGTCACATCGGACCGCTGGCTCGTCGAGGGCGACGAGGTGACCGTTGCCGGCCACCGGTTCTCGATCCTGCACTGCCCCGGCCATTCGCCGGGCTCGGTGGTCTACGTCAACGAGCCGCATCGGGTCGCGCTGGTCGGTGACGTCCTGTTCCGCGGCTCGATCGGCCGGTCCGACTTTCCCTACGGCGACCACGACGCCCTGATCTCGGCGATCAAGACGAAGCTGCTGCCGCTCGGCGACGACATCGCCTTCATCTGCGGGCATGGGCCCACCAGCACATTCGGCGACGAGCGGCGGAGCAATCCGTTCCTGCGATAGGCGCGCTCGAGTTGCATCTGCCCGGCCCGTCCGCATGCGAGACCGAGCAGGCGCAGCCCCCACCCCGTCGACACGCCCCGCTCAGCTCCCCGGCAGCGTATGCGCGTTGGCGAAGAACATGTCCTTCCAGGAGCCCGGCTTCACTTTCAGCGCACCGGTGCGGTGCATGAAGTCGACGTACTTCATAATGCTCTTGGGCGTGGTCGTGAACTCGATCTGCGGATCCTCGAGCATGGCCAGGATCTCCGCGCGCGTGCTCTTCTTGTCATTCGAGATCTCGAGGTAGCGCTGCGCCGCCCAGGGCTTGTCCTTGTTGATCGCAGCGATCGCATCCTCGAAGGCCTGAACGAAGGCCGCATAGACCTTGGGGTTGGTGTCGTAGAATTTCGTCGTGGTCCAGACCAGGTTGAATGTCGCCGGTCCGCCGAGCACGTCGTAGGAGTTGACGAGCGTGCGAATGCCAGGGCTCTTGAGTTGCTGGTACTGGAATGGCGGCGAGGAGAAGTGCCCCACCACCTCCGCGGCGCCTGAGAGCAGCGCCGCCTGCGCGTCGGGGTGGGACATGGCGATGGTGAATGCGTCGAGCTTGCCGTGGTTGCCGGCGCCGAACGCTTTCTCCGCCGCCATTTGCAACGTCACGGCCTGGATCGACACCTTGACCGCCGGCAGGGCGATCTTGTGGGTCTCGTTCAGGTCCGCGAGCGATTTGACGGCAGACTCGCGCACATTGAGATAGAGCGGCATCGAGTTCATGGCGCACACCGCCTTGACGTCGCCTGCGCCCTTGGTGCGCGCCCAGATCGTCGCCAGCGGGCCGACGCCGCCGGAGGCGAAATGCAGGCTCCCGGAGAGGATCGCATCGTTCATCGGCGCGCCGCCGGCAAGCGTGACCCAGTCGACTTTCAGCTTGCCGAGGCCGGCAGCCGTCGCGCGCTTCTCGATGAGCTTGTCGGCTTCCATGATCATCAGCGGCAGGTAGCTGATGCCGTACTGCTTGGCGACTTTCAGCTCGTCGACCTCGGCGCGCGCGTGCGCTGAGCCGACGACAAGAGCCAGAAGCGTGAGAACGAAAGCCGGAGCGTGCTTCAACACCATCACCTCCCTCTGCAAATGCTCGCCTTGGCGGGCGGGAGAGAAATATTGGTCCGACTGGCGGGGGATTACAAACCCGCAGCGCGCAAAAAGCAGCCGATGACGACTTGGAGCGCGTGCTTGAAAAGCATTTGCCACCCGCCTCGCCGGCGGTGAAAATCTGTTGCCGTCGTTGCCACGGGGCGAGCGATCCGGCGCGCAGGGCTTAACCGCGTCGGCGCGCTGGCGTGCGCTCCGATCGCACGCAGAACCCGCTAGAAGCCGAATTGCAAGCGAAGGTAGTTGGCTCCGCCATCCGGCGCGTCGCGGCCGACCGTCTGCCAGAAGTCGACCGTCTTCAGACGCAGCGTCTCAGAGCAGCTGCGCACGCAATCGACCCAGTTGCCGCCGGGCAAACGCACCTGCCAGCCGACCGGTCCGCGACGCACCGGACCGCTGACCGTGCCATTGCCCCAACGGCTCTCCGCTACGACGTAGCCTGGTGCGACTGCGGCGCCCCTTCGGCTTTGAGCGAGGGCGGCGCTCGTGTCGTGAAACAGGACGCCGGCAAGCAACAGGCCGGCCAGCACGGCGGACGCGGTCGGACGCATGTGGTGTCTCCTGACGAGGCCGCTTCAGCTGCGCGACAGATTGATGTTGACGGCCTTGAGGCCGATGCCGTTCGTCAAGATAGAGACCGATTGTGTGCCGCCGTTGACCGTCACGGTCATGGACCCGGAAAAACCGCCGCCCGTGATCGAGAGGGACACGCGGCTGTTCGACGCCTGGCCGGTGACGCTGCCCGCTGCATTGAACTGGCGCTCCTCCCAGTTTCCGCTGATCTTGCCGCTCTGGTAGGCGAGCGTCGCCCTGAGCTCGATCTTGTTGCTGGCGGAGGCGCAGCGGATGGCGAGGCCCAAACCCGAGCCCTCGTCCTTGGCGGTGTAGTAGGCGCGGCACTTGAGGCTTTCGGTGCTGCCGCCCTCGAGCTTGATCTGTCCAGCGCCGGCCCAACTGCCGTTGAGCACCGAGAAAAGGCTGTCGGCCCGAGCAACGGAGGAAGCCAGCGGCGACAAGGCAATCCCCAGCACGATCGCAAGCCGATGGGTTAGCCTCGAGCGGAACATGTCAGTCCCCCCAATCCAATGCAATTCCCTCTGCCATCGGAACGACGGCAGGCCCCAGCCCCCATGAGGACGCAACTCTCTAGCACGCTTTCTTCCCGGCGTCAGGACCAGACGGGCAACACCGCCCGTTACCGGCGACGAAGCGAAACGTTGATGGCGCGCAGGGCCGTGCCTTGGCTGGCGATCGTCACAGTCTGGCTTTTGCCGGACAGCGCCACCGACATGCTACCCGACGCCGAGCCGCTGAACCGCAGCACCACCCGGTTGCTGTCGGCGCGCCCGGTGGCATCGCCCGACGCGCCGAGCGTGCGCTCGTTCCAGCTCCCGCTGACATGGCCGCCCCGATAGACGAGATCGCCTTGCAGATCAAAGGCATTCGATGCGCTGGCACAGCGGATCGACAGCCCCAGCCGGTTCCCGCCGCCGGAGCTGCGATAATGTGCATTGCAACGCAGCCGCTCGCTCTGTCCGCCCTCGAAGGTGACGCGACCGCCGCCGGTCCAGCTCCCTGTCAGAGTTTCAAACGGGCTGGCTGCCTGTGCGCCGAAGCCGTCGGCAAGTGAAACCGTCGCGGCGATCATGGCGACAGCGGTGCGCCGCGCCGGTCTCGAGCGTGGCCATACAGTTCGGCTCATGACTTTCTACCTCGCGTGAATCAATCGCTACGATGTTGGGGGCCGATCAGTTCCATGCAAGAGGCCTCTCCAATCTACGGGCCTCGCTTGCACAGCTTGGTCGGGCTGGAGATTACGCGCGCGCCGCGCGCGGGCGCCATACATGGTGTGCGCCCAAGTTTGCCCGGTATTTTCCCTAGGAGGGCGGTGAGCCGCGGCGCGGCGACGCAATGTGTCGCCGCCTCGCATCCGGCCATTCCAGCGCAAGGCGCGGTTCTCGTGGCGCTTCAGCGCTTTGCGGGCGCCGTCGCCTGTTTTGCCTGTGCCAGAAGCTCGAAGAACGCGCGCACGCGCGTCAGATCGTGAAACTCCTCGAAGCGCGTGATCTGGTCACCCTGGATGCGCCAGACATGGCGCATGGTCCCCTCGTACTCCAGGCCGGTGGCCTTGTGCCGGTAGTGGAACTTCACCTGGGAGTGGAATGCAATTCCTTGTGACGTAATCTGAATTGGCTTGTATTCGAGGAAATCGAACTCGTCGATGATGCCCTGTAGCACCTTGGCGAGCGCATCCCGGCCGCGGACGTGTCCGGCAAACGGCACCTCCTCGGTGAGATGAATCGCGAACATCACATTCTCGGCGAAGCAGGACAGCGTGGCGTCAAGATCCTGCACCGCCCACGATGCGTACGCCGCCTCGAGCAGAACTTTGTCGCTTGCCCGCATCTGGTGTGTCCCCTCCCTTTTTCTTGTGGGAACATAGTGCGGTTGTAGCGTTTTGACCATTAAACTACTGATATATCAATGGCACGCACTGCCTATTTGTTGGGCAGATCAACCCTTCGCCGCAACCGTGCCTCATTGCTGCGCTCCACGGCACTTCTGATCCCAAACCCGCGAGTCGAACACTGCAGGACCGCAGCATGCACATCATGACGAGGCTCTCTCTGGCTGTTGGGCTGCTCCTTGGACTGCCGCTTGCCGCGACTGGTCAGCCGCTCGATGAGCTGCCGGCCCGCAAGCCGGGATACTGGGAGATCCGCATGGTCACCGAGAAGCCTGCAGGGGCGCCGGAAATCGTTTCGCACGTGTGCATCGACCCGGCGACGGATCGCGAGATCATGGAGTTCGGCCTGCGGATGTCGCGCAAGGGGTGCAAGCGCTACGAGATGAAGCGGCAAGGCAAGGCGCTGGTGATCGACGCCGAATGCAAAATGGGCCCGATGAAGACGGTGACGCACACAACGATGTCCGGAGACTTCCAGTCGAGCTACTCGGTGCGCATGGAAGGCACAACGGATGGCGGCATCCTGGCCGGAAACAAGGGCCCGCAGCCGATGCTGATGACGCAATCGGCCAAGTGGGCCGCGGCTGCCTGTCCAGCCGGCATGACGCCCGGCGATATCTCGATGGGCAACGGCGTCAAGTTCAACGTGAAGCAGCTCAAAGGCCTGCAGAAGCTGCTGCCTCAGCTCCACATCAATTGAGCTCAGCCCGCGCGCCGCAGACGCGCTCTGGCGGCGGGTTGCGTCCGCCAGCGCTTCTGCAGATACGCCTGCAGCCGGAAGAGGAGAAGCACGCCGACCAGCGCGGCGTACACGAGCGGCTCGGCCGGCCACGCTTTCACCAGCATGACGAAGTGCACCGCGGCCGCGGCCGCAGCCACGTACACGTAGCGGTGCAGCCGCTGCCAGCGCGCCCCGAGCCGCCGGATCATGGGCGCGTTCGAGGTGACGGCCAGCGGCACCAGGATGGCAAAGGCCAGCATTCCGACCGTGATGAACGGACGCTTGACGATATCGCCCCAGACGGCGGCGAGGTCGAGGCCCTGGTCGAGCAGTGTGTAGACCGAAAGATGCAGGGCCGCGTAGTAGAAGGCGAGCAGGCCGATGGCCCGCCGGTAGCGGATCAGATTGGGCCCGCCCAGGCGCCGCAGCGGGCTGATGGCAAGGGCGGCGATCAGATAGCGCAGCGCCCACAGCCCGAGCAGTCGCTCGAGCGTCTTTTGCGGATCGGCGCCGAGCTGATCCATCACGCCCAGGTAGAAGTACCAGGCGGCAGGGACCATGCCGGCGACATAGATGGCGCGGCGCACCGGGTCCGCGCCGAGCACGATGCGCGCGAACGGTCTTGCAGGGTGCGCGGCGGAGGGCATCGTCAGAAGTTGGCCTTGAGGTCCATTCCCGCGTAGAGGCTTGCGACCTGATCGGCGTAGCCATTGAAGAGCAAGGTCGGCTGCCGCTTGACGAACAGGCCGCCGCCGCCGATGCGCCGCTCGGTGGCCTGGCTCCAGCGCGGGTGGTCCACGGCCGGGTTGACGTTGGAATAGAAGCCGTACTCGCCGGGGTTCTGCAAATTCCACGTGGTCGGCGGCTGCTTCTCCGTGAGGCTGATGCGCACGACCGACTTGATGCTCTTGAAGCCGTACTTCCATGGCACGACCAGGCGGATGGGAGCGCCGTTCTGGTTCGGCAGCGTCTCGCCGTAGAGCCCGACGGCCAGAATGGTCAGCGGGTGCATGGCCTCATCGAGGCGCAGGCCTTCCACGTATGGCCAGTCGAGCGGCTGGAAGAAGCCCGATTGGCCCGGCATCTCGGACGGCCGCACCAGCGTCTCGAAGGCGACGTACTTGGCGCTGCCCAGCGGCTCCACGCGCGCGAGCACGCTCGCAAGCGGCACGCCGATCCACGGGATCACCATCGACCAGCCTTCGACGCAGCGCATGCGGTAGATGCGCTCCTCGAGCGCGATGCCCTTGATGAGATCGTCGAGGTCGTACTCTGCCGGCTTGCCGACCATGCCATCGACTTTGACTTTCCACGGGCTGGTGGTGAGCGTGTGCGCCTTGGCGGCAGGATCGCTCTTGTCGGTGCCGAACTCGTAGAAGTTGTTGTACGAGGTAATGTCCTTGAGCGGTGTCGGCTTCTCGGGCGTCGACAGCGGGCTCGGTGCGCCGCTCAGCGCTGCTGCCGACGCGCCGGCAGGCATCAGCGCCGAGAGGGCAAGTGCGGCTGCGCCGGTCATGAGCTCACGCCGCCGCAGATAGACGGACCGATCCGTGATCTCGGAGGGTGCAATATCGCTGGGGCGTCGGATCAGCATCGGCGGGGATCTCGCTCTCAGCTCGTCCCTTCACAGATAAAGGTCTGCGCACAAGGCCGAAAGCGCCATCGTCCGGGATAACGAGCAATTGATCCTGCGCGAGTGCGGGCGGGGGGAAGGTTTGGATGGGAAGCGAAAGCTGGCTTCCGAGTTTGCCTCTGCCCCCACCCTCGGCCTTCGCCGACGGCAGCCCCTCTCCCGTGGAGAGACCGTCGGCTTCAGGCAGAGGCCTTCTTTGCAAGCAGCGCGGAGAGCGCGAGGCGCAGATCGCGTTTCACTCGCGGCGTCAGCTCGGTCGGCGCCAGAGGCTCCAGATCGCGCGCGCCGCGCGCTTCCTCCAGGCGGCCGCCCGGCTGCAAGCGAGGCGACTGCATGTCCGCGAGCCGCGCATAAGCGGTGAGGAATCTGCTCATGAGCCAAGCATCGACCGGGAGCCGGCGTTCGCGCAACGTCCGCGCCAAGAGAAACCGGTGGATATTCTTACGCTCGAAAGCGTCAGCATCGTGGCCGGCAAAAAAATGCGCGCTCAGGTCCGATCGATCAGGACTTGGCCTTCGCCTTCTTCCTGGCGTGGCGGTTGGTGAAGCGGGCGTTGCCGAGGCCCGTGCCGATGGTCAGCACGCCCCAATGCGTGCGGCCGGCCATATTGGGCAGCTCGCTCAGTCCCTGCACGACGGCGTCGTTGTGCATGACGACCATGGTCTCGTGATCGCCGATGCGCGGGATCTGCTCGCGGATGCTGGCCGGCAGGTTGAAGCGGCTGCTTTGCCAGTTGCCCGGCATGTTCTGCGCCCCGCGCGCGATCGAGCCGTCGTCGTGGATGATGCCGGGACAGCCGATGCCGACGACAGGCGCCAGCGACAGCTTGCCCTTGCCGGCCCAGGCCAAGAGCGACTTCAGCATGGCAACGACCTTGCCGACGGCCTCGTCGCGCTTGATGTCCTCTTCGGCATGACGCCACAGCTCGGATTTGACGACGGCTGCATCAGCCAGCTCCGCCGATTTCTTCAGATTGAGCGCGACGACGCCGGCGCGAATGTTGGTGCCGCCGACATCGACGGCGAGGATGCCGTCATGCCCCTTCAGCATCCATGGCGGCAGCAGATGCGCCGCACCCAGCAGTCCCGCCTCGTCCGGGTCGTTTCGGATCGGCTCGAGATCGATGTCGATGCCCTCCGATTTGAGCAGCACGCCTGCGCGGCCGATGGCGAGCTCGCCGAGCCGGCTGGCGCGGAAGCCGCCGCCGATCACCAGGCATTGCGTGCCGCGCCAGTCCTTGGTGCGCAGAAAGCGACGGATGACGCCGGCGAGCTGCTGGGCAAAGTCCTCCACCGCGCTCTGCACGACGCCGGCGGCCTCGGGCTCGCCGTCCGCGAGCAGCGCGGCAAGCTTCTTCTTGCCGATCTTCTCACTTTCCTTGTCGCCCAGAGGATCCTCGCCGAGCTCGGCCAGCGGCTTGCGCCACTTGTCGAGGATCTCCCAGAACGCGCCCTTGCTTGCGCGGTCGCCGATAAAGCCTTCCTCGTCCTCGATCTCGAGATTGTAGCTGTCGACCGTCACGCTCGGCAGCACCTGGGCGCCGTGGGTCGGCAGGCTGGCCCGGCTGTCATCGGGTTTCGTCTTTGCCATGCTGCGTTGTGAGTCCCCGATTGAGGCATGCCGCGCGGAGCCCGCGTCCGAAAGCCGGCAATGCTCGTGTGAAGCCCTCGTCTCGTTCGCGCACAACAACGCCGGGCGCAGGGTCGGAGTTCCTGCAAAGCCGGGGCACTGCGGACACGCCTGCCGGAGTCAGCGAAACCGGCGCTCAGACCTTCGCGGCATTGGGGCGAAAAGAGCCGCGAACCACGACCGACCGTCCGCCGGCTCCGGCGCCGCCGCTTTCGGGTCTCATCCCACGCGCTATAGTGCGGACATTCAGTCCAAAGATTTTCATTTTCAGCTATTGCGCATGCGCAAGCTTCGCGATCGGCTGCGGGCCATACGAGACATGGGCGTCCTCGCCTTCGCCCTCCTCGGCGCGCAGATGTGCGCTGGCATCTTCGGGAGAGGTGGAAGAGGGACGCCGCCGAGCACGGACCGTTCAAGGGCCCTTCGGACGTGGTCTAGCCTCGCTGCGCACCGAGGACCGACATGCAGCGCAGCGTGGCGCGCCTGCGCTCAGTTCAGGCGCAGCTCGGTGATATGCTTCGGATCGGGTTGCAGCTCCCCGCGCTCCACGCGCTTGACGATGTCGGTCAGCATGGCGTTGGCGCGGCATTGCCTGCCAATCTTCTCGCCCTCCTGCACCACATAGCCGTTGAGGAACTCGATCTCGGTGCGGCGGCCCTTGACCATATCCTGGCCCATCGACGGCCGCTGCTCGCTCGAGACGCGGCCCGAGTCCTTGAAGCGCTGCTCGTCGCACGCACGCATCGCCGCCTCGTCGCCTTCGCCCGCCAGCGCGATCGTCTCGGGAGGCAGATGCAGAATCTCCTCGAGCTGATATCCGAGCGCCTGGCCGACGCGGATCGCCTCGCTGCCGAGCCGCGCCGAGAAGCGCCGCAGCGCCTCGTTCTGCAGGATCGACGCGCCCGTGAGCCCCGTGCACGCCGACAGCCCATTCTGCATGACGTTGGCGACCAGCTTCGACCAGCGCTCGCCCCACAGGTTGGTCGTGGCCTTGGCGCTGTCGGCATAGCCGACCAGCCGGACGACCTCCTCGGCGCGCGGCGTGATGCGCCCGTGGATCTCGCCGGCGCGATACACCGTGTGCGCAGCGCCTCCCTTCCCTGCCCCGCGATGGATGTGCCCCGGAGCCGCCAAGTTGACCGTGATGGAGCTCGCGATGCAGCCGAGCGTCTTGCCCCAGCCGACGACCGACGCGACTGCGGCCTCGTTCATGCAGTTCTGCAGCGATACGACATAGCCGTTCGGCGCCAGGTACTGCTGGATCATCATCGTCGACCATGCCGTGTCGTAGGACTTGGTGCAGATGAAAGCGACGTCGAACGGCTTCTCCTTGCTGCACTGCTGCACCTGCGTCAGATGCAGCGCGCGCACCGGCACGGTGAACTCGGCCACATCCTTGGCGTGCGTGACGCGTAGTCCGTGCTTGTTCATATGATCGACGTGCTCCGGCCACGCGTCGATGAACGTCACGTCCTCACCGGCCTTGACCATGTGAGCGCCTGTGTATCCGCCGACCGCTCCAGCGCCGACAATGGCAATCTTGCTGCCCATGCTTCTTCTCTCCTTAGCTGCCGGAAAGTGCGTGCGCCTCGGGGAAGAACAAATCCTTCCATGACGAGGGCTTCGTCTTGACAGTCCCGATCCTGTGCATGAAGTCGACGAACTGCCCGACCCGGTTGGGGACCTTGGTATATTCCATATCCTTGGTATTGAAGAGCGCGACGAGGTCGTCCTCGCTCAGAACCTTGTCCCGCGTCAGCTCGATGTAGAGCTTCGCAGCGCGGCGCTTGTCCGAGTTGATCCAGCCGAACGACTCGTCGAACGCCTTGGAGACCGCCGCATACACCTTGGGGTTCTCGGCCCGGAACTTCTCGCTCGATGTGAAGGTGAGGCCGGTCATGGGCCCGCCCATGATGTCGTAGCCCGTTATCACCGTGTGCAGACCGGCCTTCATCTCCACCTCGTGAAACGGCGAGGTGGCGAAGTGCGACTCGATCTCGTGGCCAGGGCGCAGCACGGCGGCCACCGCCTCCGGATGCGGCACTGCCACGAGGATGTGGTCGAGCTTGGTGTGGTTGCCCTTGCCCCAGATCTGCTCGGCCGCCATGTGCATCATGATGGCCTGCGTGGAGACCTTGAGCGACGTCAGCGCGATGCGGTCCTTGTCGGTGTAGTCCTTCAGCGACTTGATGTTGGGATTGCGCGTGTTCAGCCAGACGTTGTTGTTGGCGACCGCGCCGAGCGCCTTCACGCCGATGCCGCCGCGCGTGCGGTCCCAGATCACGGCCATCGACGGCACACCCTGGCAGGCGAAGTGCGCGCTGCCCGAGAGCAGGGCATCGTTTAGCGCGGCCGGACCGCCCAGCTTGGCCCACCTCACCGTCACATCGCTCATGCCGTCGGCTGCGAGGTGCTTCTCCACCAGCTTCTGGCTTTCCATGACCATGGCGGGAAGGAAGACGGCGCCGAACTGCTCGCCGAGCACCACCTCCTTGACCTCGGCGCGAGGCGCCGTCGCGGTCACGGCAAGCGCAAAGGCAATCGCAAAGGCACGGCGAAGCAGATCCATGAGCGTCTCTTTCCCCGGTAGCGAGCGGCAGCCTCGTGTGATGGCTGCTCTTATCGCCTGCAAAGATTGGCACAGGAGAGCATCCATAGAAAGCGGCGCGCCCGCGCGGTGAGCGCATGCCATCGCTGCCGGGGCGTCATTTGCTTCGGCTGAAGTTGCCCGGCGTGGCGCCGAGAATGCGCTTGAAATGCCGATGCATGTGGCTCTGATCGGTGAAGCCCGTGATGGCCGCCACCTGGGAGATGGCATGCCCGCTCTCGAGCAGCCGCCTGGCCCGATCGACGCGTGCACGCAGCAGGAACTGATAGGGCGACAGGCCCGTGGTCTTGCGGAATTGCCGCGAAAAGTGCCACTGGCTCAAGCCCAGCTCCGAGGAGATCTTCATCATCGACACACGCGCACCCGAGCTCGCGTTCATCATCTCGATCGCGCGCCTGGATTGCTCGTAGGTCAGGCGCGGCACCGGCCGCGCATCGCCCTCGTCCCAGAAGCCGCCTGCCTTGAAGAGATAGCCCGCGAGAATGGTGCCGAGCGATGCCAGCAGAAACTCGTCGATGGCGCCGTGATGCAGCAGCTCCTGGCGCAGCGTCAGGCCCACCTGCGACACGAAGGGATCGGGCTTGGTGCGGCGCCCGTGCCGCTCCGCAACCTTGGCGGTCGCCTCTATCGCGCTGCCGAGAAACGGCGCGCCGAAATGTATGACCACGACCTCGCGCGCGCCGCCCCAGTCCATATCGTGCTCCTCGAACCCGGGAATGACGTCCACGCGATCGCAGGCGATGCCGCCGGATGCGCGGTTCCTGTAGATCGGGATGGAGATCTGCACCTGCTCGTGGGCATGGCGGGCAAGGCCTTGGCGCTCGAAGCTGGCGTGGTAGTAGACGCTGAGGCCGCCCACGTGGCCCTCGAGATGCCGCGCCTTTCGGCTCGGCTGTCCGCCGTTGCCCTCCCGGATCGTTGCCATCCCCTGGGGTTCCTCCGAACCTTCGATCGTCGAGCCCGCGCACCGCCGCGGGACCTGCCATCCGCCGGCGGTCCCGAAGCCGGCTCGGGGCTCATTTGGCAAGCTAGCCCAACCACCTGGCGCTGCACAGCACCAAGGCCGCCACAGCATCGGCCCCGCGCCAAGACCCCGGCGGCCTCGAAAGCCTTGCAGTGAGCAAGATCGTACAAGACCATGTTGCCGCGACGGGCATAGCTTCATCCGATACGCCAGCAGTCGGCATTCGGCGGTCTGGCCACAGAAACGACGATCCCTCGGGAGGACGACGCAATGGACAGGGTTAGCGGCTCGGTGCCTGGTGAGGGGCGCGCACGCCGGATCACGGACCGTGAGGCAGCGCCGGCCCAATGCCTGCGGCGCGCGGGGCGACATCTCTTTGGCGCGCTCCTCGCCGTCGTGCTGGCGGTCAACTGGTCCGCATCCGCGCGCGCCCAGGAGGATCTCGCCGCCATCGAGAAGGCGGCGCGGCAGGAAGGGCCGATGACGTGGTACGTCAGCTTCTACGGCGCCGACCTCGCCGAGATGGCCGTGGCAGCGTTCTCCAAGAAATATCCCGGCCTCGTCGTCAAGCCGGTGCGGGCAACGACTGGCGGCATCTTCCAGCGCGTCAATCAGGATCTACGTGCCAACAATCCCGTGGCCGGCGTCCTCTCGATGAGCGGCATCGGCGACCACTACGGCATCCTGCTGCGTGGCAAGAGTCTGGCGAGCTACGTGCCTGCGAACGCCAGCAAGATCATCGCCACTGCCCGGCCGGCGATCGTCGAAGGCTACGTCTATCCGTTCGGCGGCGGCCTGATGGCCATGGCCTACAACAACAAGCTTGTCAGCGCGGCCGACGCGCCCAAGGCCTGGGCCGACATGGCCGACCCGAAGTGGAAGGGCAAGCTCGCCGTCGGTCACCCCGGCTTCAGCGGGTTCGATGCGGCGCTGGTGGCCTGGCTGTCCAAGGCAAAGGGCTGGGACTACTTCAAGGCCGTGCGCGCCAACGATCCCCTCGTGCAACGCTCGACGTTCGACTCCATCACCTCGCTCAACTCCGGCGAGCGCCTGGTAGCGCCGATGCCCGACGGCGTCGCCGCACCCAACATCGACAAGGGCAATCCGATCGCCGTCGTCTACCCGACCGACGGATCGCTGTTCATCATGGGGCTGACGGCGATCATGAAGAACGCCCCGCAGCCGAACATGGCCAAGCTGTTCACCGAGTTCCTGCTCGGCGAGGAGCATGCCCAGATCCTGGTGACGAACAACTACGACTCGGTGCGCGGCGGCGTTGCCCGTACTCTGGTCGGCGGCAAGCGGATGGAGGACATCAACGTCGTGCCGCTGCTGCCATCCGCCGAATACGCCGAGCAACTGAAGACATCCACGGAGCAATGGCGCGAGATCTTCGGCGGCTAGCACCGCGCCGCGTTAACCGCTCGAGCGCCAGCGGGATCGGCAAGTGGGCCATCGCCCCTCGCCGGCTCGTTGCGCGTTCTTGCGCCGCGGGGGCGGGTGACTGAGGAATTTCCGAATGGAGCAGACTGAAATCGGGGGAACGCCAGGCCGCAGCCTGTTGCGATCCAGCGATCTCATCTGGTTCGCCCTGGCGGCCGTTCTGATCGCCCTGGTCGCCAACCCCCTGCTGCAGCTTCTCTCGATCAGCCTCAGCGACCCCAATACGGGCGGCTGGACCCTTCTCAACTACATCGATGCGTTCAGCCGGGCGCGCTACGTCAGGGCGATCGGCAATTCGATGCTGCTCGGCATCAGCGTGGCCGCGCTGGCGCTGGTGTTCGGAGTGCCGATCGCCTGGGCGCTGTCGCGCACCGACATGCCGCTGAAGGGCCTCGTGCGCGTCCTCGTGCTCGCCACCTTCGCCACGCCGCCATTCCTCGGAGCCATGAGCTGGATCCTGCTGGCCGGACCCAACGCCGGCTGGCTCAACCGGGGCTTCAACGCGCTGTTCGGCACCAGCACGGGCTTTCTCAACATCTACTCGTTCCCGGGGCTCGTGTTCATCATCGCGCTCTATTCGTTTCCCTACGCCGTCGTGTTCATGTCCTCGGCGCTCGAGATGGTCTCGAGCGAGATGGAGGACGCGGCCAACATCCTCGGCGCCAACCGCTTGACGCTCACGCGGCGCGTGACGCTTCCGCTGGTGCTGCCAGCCATCCTCGCCGCCGCCATCATCATGTTCCTCGAGGCGGTCTCCATCATCAGCTCGACCATCATGATCGCGCTGCCGGCGCGCGTGAACCTGGTTCCGCTGCAGCTGTGGGAGTTCTTCGGCTACCCGCTGCAGCTCGAGGTGGCGGCCGCCTACTCCATTCCCCTGCTGCTCGTGACCGTGACCCTTTTCCTTCTGCAGAAGGCGATCCTCGGGCGGCGCAGCTACGTCACGCTGACGGGCAAGGGTGGCGAGCGGCGCCCGATCCGGCTCGGCCCCTTTCGCTGGGTGTTCCTCGGCTACAGCCTCTTCATTCTCTGTCTGTCGGTGCTGCTGCCCTACGTGGTGCTCTTGCAGGCCGCCCTGGCCAAGGCCTGGGCGCGCGGCTTCCATCTCGACAACTTGACGCTCGACAACTTCCGCTTCCTCTTCTTCCAGCACGCCTATGCGCCGAAATCGATCCTCAACACCTTCATGTACTCCTCAGCCGCCGCCACGCTCGCTGTCGCGTTGGCCCTGGCGGTCGCCTACATCGTCAGCCGCCGCCTGATGCGGTTCAGCCGGGTGCTGGGACTGATCGCGATGACGCCGATTGTCGTTCCGGGCATTGTCATGGCCATCGGCTTCTACGCCGCCTACGCGCCGCCGCCGATCGCGCTCGCCGGCACCGCGGCCATCCTGATCCTCGGCTTCACGACGCGCTTCCTGCCCGTCGCCTACGCCAACGCGGAGGCCGCGATGGCCGGCGTCAACCCCGAGATGGAGGACGCCGTCCGCATCCTCGGCGGCAGCCGCTTCATCGCGCTGCGCCGCGTGCTGGTGCCCCTGCTCAAGCGGAGCCTCATGGGCGCCTGGCTCTTGGTGTTCATCGTCTCCTCGCGCGAGGTGAGCTCGGCACTGTTCCTCTACGGGCCGGAAACGCGCACGATGTCGGTGCTGTTCTTCGACCTGACGGAAGGCGGACGCTTCGAGCATCTGTCGGCGCTCGGCGTCATTCTGCTGGTCACCGTGCTGGTTTTCGTCATATGCGGTCAGCTCGTCATCGGCCGCGACTTCATGCTGCGGCGGGGGAGCAGCAGCTCATGACCAAGCTCAGAATCGCGGACGTCGGCTGCGACTACGGCAGCTTCACCGCGGTGCGCGACTTCTCGCTCGACATTGCCGCGGGCGAGTTCGTCTCGCTGCTTGGGCCGTCGGGCTGCGGCAAGACCACGATGCTGCGCATGATCGCGGGTTTCATTGCGCCCACGCGCGGCACGATCGAGCTCAACGGCAAGGCCATCTCCTCGCCCCAAGCCGTCCTGCCGCCCGAGCAGCGCGGCATGTCGATGATCTTCCAGAGCTATGCCATCTGGCCGAACATGACGGTGTTCCAGAACGTGGCCTTCGGGCTCGAGCTGCGCCGCATTCCTGCGAGCGAGATCAAGGCGCGCGTCATGAGCATGCTGGAGGTCGTCCAGCTCGACGCGCTCGCGCACCGCTACCCCTCGGAGCTGAGCGGCGGTCAGCAGCAGCGCGTGGCGCTGGCGCGTGCCGTGGTCGTCAAGCCCGAGGTTCTGCTGCTCGACGAGCCGCTTTCCAATCTCGACGCCAATTTGCGAGAGGAAATGCGGCTCGAGATCCGCCGCATGCACGAGGAGTTCAAGATCACGACGGTCTACGTCACACACGACCAGGCCGAGGCGATGGTGGCCTCGGATCGCATCGTCGTCATGCGCGCGGGCCGCATCGAGCAGGTTGGCACGCCGCAGCAGATCTATCGTGCGCCTGCGACGCGTTTCGTGGCGAGCTTCATCGGGCGCACCAATTTCCTTTCGGGCAGCCGGTCGGCCTCGGGCTTCGATTTCGGCGCGTTCATGCTTCCGGCGGACCGCCTGCGGGCGAGCGCGAGCGATCGGGCAACGATCCTGATCGCGATCAGGCCGCACAGCATTCGTCTGACCGCCGTCGGACACCATGCGACCGATACCCAGATGCTCCGCCTCTCCGGCAGGGTCGCCGATCGCGCCTATTTCGGCGATCATTGGGATTACACCGTCAGCCTCGCCGACCAGGTCACGCTGACCGTCAGCGCCGAGCCGAGCCAGGCCTGGCAGGTCGGCGAGGAGGTCGTTTTGGAAATCGATCCCGAGCAGATGTCGGTGATTGCCGACGACGAGCCGGACCAAAATGCAACCCCATAGCAGCCCCAAGCAGGAGGATTCCAATGCGTGCCATCGTCGTGCCGCGTCTCGGCGGCCCTGAGGTTCTCACGCTGCGCGAGGTGCCGCAGCCGACACCGGGAGCAGGCGAGGTCCTGGTCAAGATCAAGTATGCCGGCGTCAGCTACGGCGATGTCTATCAGCGCGAGGGCACCTATCGCGCCGGCAATCCTTTGCTCGACACGGATCCGCCTCTCCCGATCGGCGGGGAGGCGGTGGGCACGGTCGCTGCCTTGGGCGCGAGCGTCACCGGCGTTGCCGTGGGCGACACCGTGATCTATGCGGAGACCCTCGGCAGCTATGCGGAGTATGCCGCGGTCCCCGCCTGGCGCGTCATCAAGGTGCCGGACGGCGTCTCGCTGCGTGATGCGGCCGGCATCTACTCGCAGGGCCTGACGGCACACTACCTGGCCCACGACACGGGCAAGCTGAAGCCCGGCATGTCCTGCCTCGTCCACGCCGCAGCCGGCAGCGTCGGGCACATTCTCGTGCAGCTCGCAAAGCGGGCGGGCGCGAGTGTGGTTGCAACGGTCGGCTCGCGCGAGAAGGCCGATTACGTGCGCTCCCTCGGCGCGGACAAGATCATCCTCTATCGCGAGACGCCGTTCCTGCAGGAGATCAAGAGCTGGGGCGACGGCAAGGGCGTCGATGTCGTCTACGACTCGCTCGGCCGCACCACCATCGACGACAGCATCAAGGCGACGCGCATGCACGGCTTGTGCGTGCTCTACGGCAACACGACCGGGCTGGTCGACGCCGTCGCCCCGATGGATCTGGCCGCCGCGGGCTCGATCTTCTTCACGCGCCCGAGACTAGCTCATCACATCAAGACGCGCGAGGAAGTGGCCAAGCGGGCCAACGATCTCCTCTTCGGGCTGAAGGATGGGTCCTTGAAGGTCTCGGTCTGCAAAGTATTCCCGCTCGAGCAGGCGAGCGAGGCGCACCGCCTGCTGGAATCGCGCGCGACCATCGGCAAGCTGCTGCTCGAGGCGAGCTGATCGTCCGGCAGGGCCGCCACGAGGTGAGCTGCCGACGCGCTGCGATCCCGTGTCGGCAGAGCGGCGGCTCGCTGTTCGAGGCGATCACACGCCGGCACGAGGCTGCTCAGCCGCGCAAGGCGGCGATCAGCTTGTCCTGCGTCTGGTGCACGGCGATGTAGTTGCCCATGCGAAACTGCTCGTCCACGCACAGGTCGTAGTCCTTGAAATCGACGCAGCGTGGATGCAGACGGCCGATGACGTAACCGAGGGGCTTCAGCAGGTCGTAGAAGTCGCAGAGCAGGCTGCGCGCCGGAATGTGCACGAACCCGTGCTCGAACTGGATCAAAGGCACCCCTGGATCGGCGAGCCTGCCGGCAAAGCCTTTGAGCACGCTGAGATCATGTCCCTCGGTATCGACCTTCAGAATGTCCAGCCGGTCGACATTGGCCTGCGCGATGTAGGCATCGCCCGTCGTGACGCGAACCAGCATCGTCTCATATCCGAAGTGCCAGTTCTGGGCGAGCATGGGCGTGTGAACGGTGCTCGCCGTGGTCACGTCCGCGGAATATTGCAGGGAGAGCGTGCCGCTTTGCGCCGACAGGCCGACGCCGTTGATGTGGACTCGCGGATCCTTGCCCACCTCCCCCTTCAAGACCTCGAGCGTCGGCGGTGCGATTTCAAAGCAATGCACGCGGCCCTCGGGAAACCGCTCCAGGAAAGCACGCGTCCATAAGCCGAAATGGGCGCCGACATCGAAGGCGACGACCCTGTCTCCTCCCATGACGGCCTTGAACGTCTCGAGCATGAAGCGCTCGCCGTTGTGGGAGAAGCGATAGTGGTTCTCATTGTGGTGCGCGCGCAGGTAGGCCTCGGCTGTCCGCGCACACAGTCGGAACAGCGGGTTCCGATGCCGGCGGCGGACGACATCCTTGATCAGGTCGCGCCAATCGCCCTTCTCTTCTTCCATTGCCCCTCCCTGGCCCCTTCTCAACCTCGCCGACCGGACACTTTTTCGCCGGGCCGAAGCTCCCAAAGGCCCCTTCCGGAGATCGCAATGCCGCAGTTCTTTTAGCCGCGTGCTGGAATACCCCTTAGCCCGGCGTAGCGCTTCCGGCAATCGAACACTGCTTCGCTTTCGAGCCGTAGTTACCTTTGGGCCTGCCGAGGCAGAGGGTTGCCGAAAAACCGGTCAGGTTCCCGCGGCTTTGCCGGTCAATCGGTAACCATCCGGCAGCCGCGCGCCGGCCCCCTCTGCCCCGACAACGCCATCGGCAAGCAAATCGGATGGGGCGCGGTGTTTCCGCCTCGCATTCGCCATGGACCTGCCCTATATCGCATGTGTATCCGCCTGGGGCTTGCGCATGCGGCTTGCTTTGTCCATCGCTGCGGCAACCGTCGCTCTGGCCTCGACCCCCGCCAGCGCGTTCGACCACGCTGCCTTTTGCGCTGCGATGACCGAGTACGCGCAGGCTGGCCAGCTCGAAGCCGGCGTCTGGCCCGACGATTACACGAAGAACGAGAGCATCTCGGTGCGCTGCTCGATGCGCATGATCGAGTTCCGCCGATATCTCACCCTCCCCCCGGTCGATCTCGATGATGCCTGGCGCGCCCATGAGAAGGCGCGCTGGAACGCAGCGCACTGCAGCGATCCGGACTGGCGCGAGGCCATTCGTAACGGCTGGACCATTGCCGCCACCCTCATCACCGAGAACGGCGAGCGCATCTGGTTCGCGGCCAGTTGCAGATAGGCGCGGCGGCGCGGCCGCGCGCCGCCATCGGCCGCGGTCCCACCATCGTCATCATTGTCATCCACACTGCCCGGGTGCCGCGCGATCAACACGCTTGCGCCCCAGACGCCTTCGCGCGACCTTCGTTCAATTCCATGTCCTCACACTGCAGGCGGAATTGTCATGGCCGATCATCACCTGGGCTCCAGCCCCGAAACCGTGCATTGGGGCTATTTCGATGCCTCCCTCGAGCCCGTTCTCACCATCGACAGCGGTGATCGCGTCACCGTCGAGACCGTCAGCGGTGCGCCCGAGGTCATGCCCAGGAGCGGGTTCAAGATCCCGCCGGAGCTCGAAGCCATCCACCGCACCGTCCCGCGCAAGCTGCCCGGCCACATTCTGACCGGACCGATTGCCGTGCGTGGCGCCAGGCCAGGTCACGTGCTCCAGATCGACATCGAGGCGATCACGCTGCGCCAGGACTGGGGCTACAACGCCGTGCGCCCGCTGGCGGGGGCGCTTCCCGATGATTTCCATCAGTTGCGGGTTGTACACATCCCGTGCGATCTCGAGCGTGGCGTCGGGCGCCTCCCGTGGGGCGCCGAGATCCCTCTGCGGCCCTTCTTCGGCGTCATCGGAGTGGCGCCGCCGCCCGGCTGGGGCATGATCTCATCGCTGCCTCCACGCAAGCACGGCGGCAACATCGACAACAAGGAGCTGGTGGCCGGCACGCGCCTCTATCTGCCCGTCCACGTCGAGGGCGGCCTGCTGTCTGTTGGAGACGGCCACGGCGCGCAGGGCGACGGCGAGGTCTGCGTCACCGCCATCGAGACGGCGCTCAGCGGCACGTTCAAAATCGGCTTGCGCCAGGACATGTCGCTGGAGTGGCCGCTGGCGGAGACGCCGACCCACATCATCACCATGGCCTTCGATCCGGACCTCGACAGTGCCGCTCGCACCGCGCTGCGCAACATGATCGCGCTCCTGGGCGAGCGCCGCGGCCTGTCCCGCGAGGATGCCTACATGCTCTGCAGCCTGGCGGCTGATCTGCGCATCACCCAGCTCGTGAACCAGAACAACGGCGTGCACGTCATGCTCGAGCGCAAGTATTTCGCGTAGAGCACAGCGCGCTGCTCAAGCGCCGAGCGTCCGCGCCGCCTCGGCATAGCCGACGCGCCGCTCCGGGTCGACCGGATGCCGGCTCCTGACGCGGCCGAGCAGCATGCGCACGTCGCGCTCGGACCGCGCAGCGACGGC
>JBLNBZ010000063.1:0-70460 GCA_050260355.1 Bacteroidota bacterium
ATGAGCTAGTTCAGGGGGAAATGAGCTAGTTCAGGGGGAAGCCGAGAGCGCCGAGTGCGGCGCGCAAGCGGTCGCGCCCGTTGAGCGCCTTGGTCTTGGCGATGCGCGAGATGACGCGCTCGGTCCAGGTCTGGTGCACCATCTCGTTGCGCCGTGAGAAGGCCGCGAGCTTGGCATCGTAGGCCGCACGCTGCGCCGCTTCGTTCGGCACGCGGTAGCTATCGACATGCACGATGGCCTCCTGCGGCAGCCGCGGCTTCACCTCGCCCGCAGCCTTGGGGTCGGCATAGCCTACGCACAGGCCGAACACGCCGGCGGCACCCTTCGGCAGCTCCAGGACCTCGGCGACGCGCTCCACATCGTTGCGCATGGCGCCGATGTAGACCGTCGAAAGCCCGAGCGACTCCGCGGCAACGACCGCATTCTGTGCGGCGAGCGCGGCATCGATTGCGGCCACCAGGAAGGTCTCGGCGTAGGGCAGCCCCTCGAACCTTATGCCCTCAGCCGCGGACATGCGATCGAGCCGCGACAGATCCGCCAGGAATACGAGAAACAGCGGACACTGCTCGATGTGCTTCTGGTTGTTGGCGATCTGAGCGAGAACCTTCTTCTTCTCCGGGTCCATCACGGCGATGACGGACCAGGTCTGCAAGTTCGAGCTGGTCGCGGCCGATTGCGCGGCAGCGATCAGCGTTTCAAGCGTCCCGTCGGGCAGCGGATCGCAGCGATAGCCGCGAACCGAGCGATGCTGGAGCAGAAGCCCCAGTGTGTCGTTCCAGGGCCCGGCGAGCGGGATCGCGTCGGCGCCGTAGCGGGCCGAAAGGGCGGCGGCCTTGGTCGAGCCCGGTTCGACACTCACATTCATCGGTGCGGTTCCTGTCCTGCCAAGGGGAGGTATCACGGCTGCGGGCCCACAAATCGCGGGCCCGCAGACAGATGCTAGCGGCGTTGTCGCCGATCTCCAAGGCGGGGGACAACCAGGCGAAGGGCTGCGATGCGTCAAAGGGATAGGCGGCCCGTCGGGCTTGCCGGACCGGCGCGCCTCTGGCATATGCCGCGCAATCATTGAAGAACCCGCGGGCCATCGCGGCCCGGGGTTATGCTGCGAGAGACGCCCGATGCAAAAAGGCGCCGACCACCAGGAGGTCGAATCGCGCGAAGCTGTGGTCGAGTTCTCAGGGGTGACGGTCAGTTTTCCCGATCCGGGCAAGGGTGTGTTCAGGGCCGTGGGCGCCACTGACCTGTCGATCGCCGAGCACGAGTTCGTCGCGATCGTCGGCCCGACCGGATGCGGCAAGTCCACGTTGCTCAACGTGGCAGCGGGACTGCTGATCCCGTCCTCAGGCTCGATCCACATCTTCGGCGAGCCGCTGAACCGCATCAACACTGCTGCCGGATATCTCTTCCAGCAGGACGCGCTGATGCCGTGGAAGACGGCGCGCGACAATGTCGCCATCGCGCTCGAGATCCGCGGGACGCCGCGCGCCGAGGCGCTCGAGAGCGCGCAGGAGTGGTTGAGGCGCGTGGGCCTCGGAAACTTCGGCGACCGCTACCCCCACCAGCTTTCGGGCGGGCAGAGAAAGCGCGTCGGTCTTGCCCAGGTGCTGATCCGAGACCCGCGCATCCTGCTCATGGACGAGCCGTTCGGACCGCTCGATGCGCAGACCCGCCAGATCATGGGCAATCTGCTGCTGACGCTGTGGGCCGCCGACCGCAAGGCCGTAATGTTCGTGACGCACGATCTGGAGGAGGCCATCGCGCTCGCCGATCGCGTCGTCATCATGTCGGCAGGACCGGAGGCGCGCGTCATCGGCGATCACGCCATCGACCTGGCGAGGCCGCGGGATGCCTCCGAGGTTCGGTTGCAGCCCCGCTTCCACGAGCTGCACAACATGATCTGGAACCAGCTCCGGGACGAAGTGATGAAGGGCTACGAGGCGACAGCGTCATGATCAAGCGGCGCGGTCTGCTGTTGGGACTTCAGGTGCTGGTGGCGGTGGCCGTGCTGCTCGCCTGGCACGTCGGAAGCACGGTGCCGATTCATGGCACGTACCTCCTGCCGAAGTTCTTCTTCTCCACGCCGCTCGATGTGGGCGAGCGTGTCTACAGGATGTTTGCGTCGGGTGAGATCTGGAAGCATCTGTGGATCACCCTGACCGAAGGCATCCTGGCGTTCCTGATCGGGTCGCTGGCAGGGGTGTTCGTCGGGTTCTGGTTCGCGCGCCAGCCATTGGTCGCGGCTGTCTTCGATCCCTACATCAAGGTGCTCAACTCCCTGCCACGCGTCGTGCTGGCGCCCATCTTCATGCTGTGGCTGGGGCTCGGCATCTGGTCCAAGGTGCTGCTGGGCGTGACGCTCGTCTTCTTCATCGTGTTCTTCAACGTTTACCAAGGTGTCAAAGAGGTCTCCCCGACCGTGCTCGCCAACGCGCGGATGCTCGGCATGAGCGAGAGACAGCTTTTCCGACACGTCTACTGGCCGTCGGCCCTGTCCTGGATGTTCTCCTCGCTGCATACGTCGGTCGGATTCGCTATCGTGGGCGCCGTGGTCGGCGAGTATCTCGGCTCGTCGGCCGGCCTCGGCTACCTCATCCTGCAGGCCGAAGGAGTGTTCGACATCACCGGCGTGTTTGCGGGTATGGTGATCCTGGCGGCGTTCGTGCTGGTCGTCGACTGGGTGGTGACACGGATCGAGAACCGGCTGCTGGTGTGGCGGCCGCAGACGGCAACGACGCAACGGACTTGAGACTGAGCTCGGGAGCGAAACATGAAGGCAAGAACAATTCTCGCGCTGGCGCTGACGGCGATCCTTGCCGGGACCGCAACAGCGAATGCACAGGCCCCGGAGAAGAAGGACGTGAAGCTCGGCGTCGGCGGGCAGGCCGGCCTCTACTATATCGCGCTCACGCTTGCCGACGCGCTCGGCAACTTCAAGGCTGAAGGGCTCAACGTCGAGATCAACGACTTCGCGGGGGGCGCCAAGTCGCTGCAGGCTCTGGTCGGCGGCTCGGTCGATGTGGTGACCGGCGCCTACGAGCACACCATCCGCATGCAGGCGAAGGGCCAGGACATCCTGTCCGTGATCGAGCTCGGCCGCTTCCCGGGCATCTCGCTGGTGGTGCGCAAGGAGAAGATGGCGACTTACAAGTCGCCCGCCGATCTCAAGGGCTGGACGATCGGCGTCTCGGCTCCGGGCTCCTCGACCAACATGATCGTGTGGAGCCTGATGACGAAGGCGGGCCTCAAGACGACGGATGCCTCCTTCGTGGGCGTCGGCACGGGCGCGACGGCCTACGCGGCCATGCAGAAGGGCGAGATCGACGCGCTGTCCTCGGTCGAGCCGACTGCCTCCAAGCTCCAGCAGGATGGCATCGGCTCCATCGTTGCGGAGACGAGCACGCCGGAGGGGAGCGCAAAGGTTCTGGGAGGGCCGATGTCGGCCGCCGTGCTCTATACGCGGCGCGACTTCATCGAGAAGTATCCTGGAACGACGCAGGCGCTCGTCAATGCGTTCTACAAGACGCTGCAATGGATGCAGAAGGCGACGCCGGAGCAGATCGCGGACAAGGTGCCGGTGAAGTTCCTGGTTGATGATCGGGCGCTCGTCCTCGCCTCGCTCAAGGCCTCCGCCGCGATCCCGTCACGGGACGGTATTATCTCACCCGAGACTCAGCAGCGCTCCTTGGACTTCCTGAAGGGCTTCGACAAGGAGTTGGCAAACGCCAAGCTCGACCTTTCCAAGACATGGGACGGCCGGTTCGTGAAGAAAGCCGCAGAGACGATCAAATGAGGGACAGCGGGGCAGCGCGCCAGCTCTGGCGCGCTGCCGTGCCCGACCTCGATGAAAGGGAGCACGAAGTCCATGATGCTGCTTGGCCGCCTCCTGATCGGGGTGCTGTTCGTGGTTTCCGGCGCACGCAAGATTCTGAGCTGGCCGGGAGCGATCGGTTACATGCAGGGCGCGGGGTTTCCCACCATGGAGATCGCCGGATATCCCCTGGTCCAGATCCTGCTCGTCGCCACCATTGCGCTCGAGATCCTCGGCGGCCTCATGGTTGCGTTCGGGATTGGCGAGAAGCCTGCGGCCGTCATTCTGGCGCTCTTCACGCTCGCCGCGGCCGCGATGTTCCATAATTTCTGGACGATTACCGACGCTGCGCAGTACAGCAACCAGCTCAACCACTTCCTGAAGAACGTGGCGATTGCTGGCGGGCTGCTCGTGGTTGCCGCGCGCTCGCACGCTGACGATCATGCTTGAATCGGGCGCTGGCCCTAGCTGTAGAGAGAACGTCTGATGGCGCAGTCCAAGAGTGCGGGCGGAAAATCGAACAAGATGCGCATCGCCGTCATCCCCGGCGACGGCATCGGCAACGAGGTCGTGCCGGAGGGGATCAAGGTTCTCGAGGCCGTGGGCCGCCGCTTCGACCTCGCGTTCGAGTGGGAGCACTTCGACTGGAGCTGCGAGCGCTTCAAGACGACCGGCAAGATGATGCCGGACGATGGTCTGGATCGCATCCGCAAGCACGATGCGATCTATCTCGGAGCGGTCGGGTTTCCGGGCGTGCCCGATCACGTGTCGCTCTGGGGATTGCTGATCCCGATCCGCAGGAACTTCCAGCAGTACATCAATTTGCGGCCCGTGCGGCTGTTCGAGGGGCTCAAGTGCCCGCTGGCCGATCGCAAGCCCGGCGACATCGACTACTGGATCGTGCGCGAGAACAACGAGGGCGAGTATTCCTCGATCGGCGGCCGCATGTACGAGGGCACCGAGTTCGAGGCGGCGATCCAGCAGGCCGTGTTCACCAAGCGCGGCTGCGACCGCGTCATGCGCTACGCCTTCAACCTGGCGATGACGCGCCAGCGCAAGGAGGTGGCGTCCGCGACGAAGTCCAACGGCATCTCCATATCGATGCCGTATTGGGACGAGCGCTTCGCCGCCATCGCCAAGGAATATCCGCAGGTCAAGACCAGCCAGTTCCACATCGACATCCTGACCGCGCACCTCGTCAGAAATCCGCAGTGGTTCGACGTGATCGTCGGCTCGAACCTGTTCGGCGACATCCTGTCGGATCTGGGGCCGGCGACGACCGGCACGATCGCCATCGCGCCGGGGGGCAATATCAACCCGGAGGGCGAGTATCCGTCCATGTTCGAGCCCGTGCACGGGAGCGCGCCCGACATCGCCGGCCAAGGCATCGCCAACCCGATCGGCCAGATCTGGTCGGGCGCCATGATGCTCGACCACCTGGGGCATGCCGAGGCGGCACGATCCATCGTCACCGCGATCGAGAAGCTGCTGGCGCAGACGGACGTGCGCACCCGCGACATGGGCGGCAAGGCCATGTGCAAGGAGTTGGGCGACGCGATCGTCGAGCTTGTGAAGGCGGGATGATCGCGTAGCGCCCCCGAAACGATCGACCTGCCGGACAGGGGCGGGCCGGCGAGCCTGCGAGTCGAGCGCGCGCCATGAGCGATGAGCCCGTCAGAGGCGAGGAGAGCCTCATCCAGGAGTTCCTGGCACCGCTTGCTGCAGGCTTTCCTGGTGCATTCGGGCTGCAGGACGATTGCGCCGTCATCGCGCCCGAGCCCGGCCACGAGCTGGTGGTCAAGACCGACCCGATCGTTGCCGGCGTGCATTTCCCGCTCGATACGGCGCCCGAGGACATCGCCTGGCGCGCGCTGGCGGTCAACGTCTCCGATCTTGCGGCGAAAGGTGCGACGCCCGTCGCCTATCTCATGGCGCTGGCGCTTCCAGAAGCGCCGAAACGCGCCTGGATGCAGCGCTTCGCCAATGGGCTCGAGCAGGCGCAAAGCGCCTTCGGTTGTCACCTGATCGGCGGCGACACGGATCGCACGCCGGGTCCGCTGACCGTCTCGATCACCGCATTCGGCAGCGCGCCTCGCGGCAAGATGGTTCGGCGAGGGGCGGCGCGGCCGGGCGACCAGCTCTTCGTCACCGGGACGCTGGGCGACGCAGCGCTGGGCCTCGCCCTCCTGACGGAGCCCGAGTTGAAGCAGACGCTCGGCCTGTCGGATGGTGATGCGGCTCGGTCCATTGCGCGCTTCCTGCGACCGGCGCCTCGGCTCGGGCTAGCTCCCTTGCTGCGCGCGCACGCGTCCGCGGCGATGGACCTGTCGGACGGGCTGGCCAAGGACTGCGGCCGCATGTGCAGGGCGAGCGGCGCTGGCGCGCGGATCGAGATCGACGCGCTGCCGCTGTCCGATCCGATGCGCAAGGCCGTGCACAAGGATCCCGGGTGGCTCGAGCGCGCAGCAACGCATGGCGACGATTACGAGGTCCTGCTGGCCGTGCCGCCGGCTCGAGCGCAGGCGTTTGCCGCCGCGGCAGGCTCCCTCGCCTTCGGCGTGACGCGGATCGGCGAGATCACCGCCGGCCCCGGGGTTACGATCGAGCGGGCAGACGGGACGGCCATGCACCTCGGCAAGCCCGGGTGGGATCATTTTGCCTGAGGGCGCAGGAGACCGCAGGCCGGTTGCGAGGCCGCTGCGTCTCAGAGCTGCCCGGCAGCGACCCGTTCCTCGAAGGGATGATATGTCACCGCGCCCGCTCAGGCGGGGAACGTCAGCCGCAGGCGGACATATCCGCGCAATGAGCGCCCAACCGGCAGAAACCGGTGCAACACTGTGTTGCTTTGCGGACGCGGTTTTGGCATGGTCCCGCGCGAATCACAGTCAACCGCACGGCGCGCCGGCATCGGCCGCCTGCTCTTTCAGCGCATTTGACTGCCACCCTGGCAGCGCAAATTGGGGGACCTCGATTTCATGGATACAGTGATGTGGGCGATCATCCTGGGCGGATTGCTGTCGATCGTCTACGGCGCCTGGACCATCCGATCGGTGATGGCCGCCGACGCCGGAACTGCGCGCATGCAGGAGATCGCTGCCGCCGTTCAAGAGGGGGCAACCGCGTACCTGACGCGCCAGTACTCGACGATCGCGATCGCCGGAGCGGTGCTGTTCGTTGTGATCGGGTTCCTGCTGGGCTGGCTCGTTGCGCTCGGCTTCCTGATCGGTGCGGTGCTGTCGGGGCTTGCGGGCTTCATCGGCATGCACGTGTCCGTACGCGCCAACGTGCGCACCGCGCAGGCGTCGACCCAGTCGCTGGCCGAGGGACTGTCAATGGCGTTCCGCGCCGGCGCAGTGACGGGCCTGCTGGTGGCGGGCCTGGCGCTGCTCGGCGTGTCCGTCTACTTCGCCTTCCTCACGCGCGGCCTCGGCTTCGGGCCGACCACGCGGACCGTGGTCGATGCGCTGGTCGCCTTGGGCTTCGGTGCCTCGCTGATCTCGATCTTCGCCCGTCTCGGCGGCGGCATCTTCACGAAGGGTGCCGACGTTGGCGGTGACCTCGTCGGCAAGGTCGAGGCCGGCATTCCCGAGGACGACCCGAGAAACCCCGCCACGATCGCCGATAACGTCGGCGACAACGTTGGCGACTGCGCCGGAATGGCGGCCGACCTGTTCGAGACGTATGCGGTGACCGTGGTGGCCACCATGGTGCTGGGGGCGATCTACTTTGCCGGCCAGCCCGTGGTCGGCAACATCATGCTCTATCCGCTGGCCATCTGCGCGGCCTGCGTCGTCACCTCGATCATTGGAACGTTCGCGGTGCGGCTCGGCGCCAACCAGTCGATCATGGGCGCCCTCTACAAGGGCTTCATCGCCACCGGCGTGCTCTCTCTCATCGCGCTTTGGCCCATCACCGACGGGTTGCTGGGGATGAGCACGAAGTTCACGGCCCGCGACCTGTCGTTCACCGGGCTCGATCTCTTCTGGTGCGGCGTCGTCGGGTTGGCGGTGACGGCCGCCATCATTGTCGTGACCGAGTATTACACCGGCATCGGCTATCGCCCGGTCCGCTCGATCAGCCAGGCCTCGGTGACCGGACACGGGACCAACGTCATCCAGGGCCTCGCCGTGTCGCTCGAGGCGACCGCGCTGCCGGCGCTGATCATCATCGCGGGCATCATCATCGCCTTCAAGTTCGCGGGCCTGTTCGGTATTGCGATTGCCGTCACGAGCATGCTGGCGCTGGCCGGCGTGGTGGTGGCGCTCGACGCGTTCGGGCCGGTTACGGACAACGCGGGGGGCATCGCCGAGATGGCGGGACTGCCCAAGGAAATCCGCAAGACCACGGATGCGCTCGATGCCGTCGGCAATACAACCAAGGCGGTGACGAAAGGCTATGCCATCGGCTCGGCCGGTCTCGGCGCCCTCGTGCTGTTTGCGGCCTACAACGAGGATCTGAAGTACTTCATCAGCCAGGCGCAGCCCGGCACGCTGTTCCACAACCTGCACGTCGACTTCTCGCTGTCCAACCCGTACGTCGTGGTGGGTCTGCTGTTCGGCGGCCTGCTGCCGTATGTGTTCGGCGGCATTGCCATGACGGCCGTCGGCCGCGCAGCCGGCTCCATCGTCGAGGAGGTGCGCCGGCAGTTCCGCGAGAAGCCCGGCATCATGAAGGGCACAGAGAAGCCCGACTACGCGCGCGCGGTCGATCTGCTGACGCGCGCCGCGATCAAGGAGATGGTCGTGCCCTCGCTGCTGCCCGTCCTGTCGCCGGTCGTGTGCTTCTACGTGGTGAAGTGGATCGCGGGTACCGGCAATGCGTTTGCCGCGCTCGGCGCCATGCTGCTCGGCGTCATCGTCACCGGGCTGTTCGTCGCCATCTCCATGACGGCGGGCGGCGGAGCCTGGGACAACGCCAAGAAAGCCATCGAGGACGGCTACACGGACAAGGACGGCAAGAAGCACGTGAAGGGCTCGGACGCGCACAAGGCGGCTGTGACCGGCGATACCGTGGGCGATCCCTACAAGGACACCGCGGGACCTGCCGTCAATCCGATGATCAAGATCACGAACATCGTTGCTCTGCTTCTGCTTGCCGTGCTGGCACACTGAGGCAGCGACGCGCGTCGCACGGGATCTGCGCAGCAAGACACCTCGCCCTCGTGGCGAGGTGTCTTGCTTTCTTGCGGGCGTAAACGTCGAGGTCCGCTTTGGTGGCTCGCACGAGAGAGCCGAGGATGCGCACGATCGGGATTGGCTCTGGGGCCTTGCGTACTTCGCTGGGGACGGCGAACCGGTGAGGGCGACATGGCTGCGGTGCCCCAGTGCCCTCACCCTTCGCGCCCAAAGGACTTGCTCGGGCCGCTCTACGTCTCGTTGCTGCAAGGTTTGAGGCTTGCGTGTCCCCATGGCCCTTGCAAGTCCGGGAAGCTCTCTCCCTTGCGAGGGAGAGGGAGATCGGCATCGGCGCGGTCAGATCGGAGATCGCGCTAGTCGAAGAGCGGCCGCTGACCGATGCCGCGGAAGATCTGCTTCAGCAGTCCCTGATCCGGGATGTGGCTCGGCGTGGTGCGTTTGACATAGTCGAACACCTGGCCGTCCTTCAGGCCGTAGTGGGCAACGCGATCGACCGTGCCGACGGGGTTGAAGTAGACGGCAAGGATCTTCCGGTCCACCTCGGTTGGCTTGAAGAAAGCGGTCTGTGTTTCCGTGCTGGCAATATAGTAGTAGGCATTGCCGCCAGCGACCGTCGACGTGGTGGCCGGCGTCCCGAGCGCCAGGCGCACAGCATCGGCAGTCATGCCCGGCTGGATCTGCTGGATATCGCTTTCCTTGAACTGATGACCGTGCTTGATGACAACCGGCGAGCACCCCGCGAGCCACAGCGCGGCAACCAGCACAGACAAAGCCATGGTGCTGCGGCGGCCGCGGACTCGCAACCCTGCCGCGGAAGTGCCCTCGCTCACGTCTCCCTCTCCAATCGCAGGTTGACGAACGCCGCATATGTGCACGACGGCCGGCTTGGTGTCAGCCACCGCAGCGCACAGGTCTGGCGGACGCGAGACTCATCAAGGTGCCGAAAACGGCGTATCCGACCTAGCGTGACAGGCGCCCGATGGCAACGGCCGGGAGACATCGATCCCCGACGGCGTTGTTGCTCGAGACGATAGCCCATCCGGAGAATGCGATGTTCCATTGGCTTAGAGAGCGAGCACGCAAACGACGCGTAGGGCGTGCGCTATACGACGCGATTGTGGCGCAGTCGCGGGCTGAGTGGTTCTACCTCGACCTCGGCGTGGCCGACACGCTGGAGGGCCGGTTCGAGGTTATCGTCCTGCACATGTTCCTGGTCATGGACCGTCTGCAGGCCGAGGGTGAGCGGGGCCAAGCGGCGGCCCAGGCTCTGGTCGAACGCTTCGTCACCGATATGGATGACACGATGCGCGAGATGGGTATCAGCGACCTCGGGGTGCCCCGCCGGGTCAAGCGGGCCGCAGCCGCGCTCTATGAGCGGGCGGGGGCGTATCGAGAGGCGATACGGACGGGCGCTCGTGGTGAGGCACTCGCGGAGGCGCTGGCGAAGCACGTCTACGGAGCGGGTTGTGGGAGCGCTGCTCTACCCGCGCAGCTTGCCGCCTACGCCTGGAGCGCCAGGCAGGAACTCCAGGATCAAGGCTTCGGCGAGATATCCGAGGGCCTTGTCACATTCCCGCATGTGGGACAGGGTGCCGCCGTGACAGAGGCCCCGGGAACGGGCTCTATGGGTCAATGACGGGCTTGAGCTGGACGCACGAGGCGCGCTCCATTCCGCAGCGCGGCCCCGAGCTGGAGCGGGAGGCAACTGCCGCGGAAAGGGCCGCCGTCGCCGCGGCGCTCGGGCTCGCCTCCTGTGACGGTCTCAAAGTGCACTACAGGGTCTGGCCTCTCGATCAGGGCAGGTTCGGGCTGCGCTGCGCATTCGAGCTGTCGGCGACCCAGGAATGCGTAGTCACGCTCGAGCCCATCCCGCAGAAGTACGTGCAATCGTTCGAAATAGAGCTGTGGCCCGAAAAGGACTTGCCTCAGCCTGCCGACGGCCTGATCGACGCCTTTGCCGAGAACGAGCCCGAAGGGTTCGCCGACGGCATCATCGACATCGGTCAAATCGTCCTCGATCGCCTGATCGAGGTCATCGACCCGTATCCGCGCAAGCGCGGCGCCGTTTTCGACTGGAATGACGAGACAGCTTCGTCGTCGGAGCCGGCAGGGCCGTTCGCCAAGCTCAAGCAACTTCGTCCATCCTCGTAGGGGCCGACATGCTGGACGGCATGCCAGCCCCTCCCACAACGGGTGCGGGCTAACGAGAATCCGGTTGTACCGAGGCAGCAAAAGGCTATGTTCGGCCGGCTTGTGACGGGGGAGTCGGCGGGCTGAAGGCTCAAGTCTGCTGTCTGGAAATCATAGGCAAGGCACTCGACCCAAATGCCAGCGCCGCGGATACTAGCGCTCGACGCCATGGGGGGTGATCGCGGTCCGGAGGTCGTCATTCCCGGCGCGGCACTCTCGCTCGAGCGGCACCCCACGATGCGGTTCGTGTTCTTCGGCAATGCCAATCGCATTCGTCCCGAGCTGGTCCGCCATTCCGCGCTCGAGGCCAGATCCTCGATCGTGCATACCGACATCACGATCGGCATGGACGACAAGCCGAGCCAGGCGCTGCGGCGCGGCAAGGGCTCATCCATGTGGCTGGCGCTCGACGCCGTGCAGAAGGGGCAGGCGCATGCGGCCGTCTCCGCCGGCAATACCGGCGCCCTGATGGCCATGGCCAAGCTGGTCCTCAAACCCATGGCCGGGATCGAGCGGCCCGCGATTGCGGCGCTGTGGCCCACGGTCAAGCGGGAGTGCATCGTTCTCGACGTTGGGGCCAACATTGGCGCTTCCGCGCGCCAGCTTGCCGACTACGCCCTGATGGGCGCGGCCATGGCGCGCGCGCTGTTCGGTGTCGAACGGCCCAGGCTCGGGCTCCTCAACGTCGGGGTCGAGGAGATCAAGGGCGTCGACGAGGTCAAGCAGGCGCATGCCTGGCTCAAGGAGGCGGGGCTGCCGATCGACTATTGCGGCTTCGTCGAGGGCGACCAGATCGGGCAAGGCAACCTCGACGTGGTCGTGGTCGAGGGGTTTGCCGGCAATATCGCGCTCAAGACGGCGGAAGGCACCGCCAGGCAGGTTGCGGCCTACCTGAAGGCGGCCATGAGCCGGAGCTGGGCGACGAGGCTCGGGGCGCTGCTGGCGCGCGGCGGATTCCAGGTCCTGCGCGAGAAGATGGACCCGCGGCGCTCCAACGGGGCGCCATTTCTGGGGCTCAATGGCATCGCAATCAAAAGCCATGGCGGCACGGACGCCTTTGGCTTTGCGAGCGCGGTGGATGTCGGCTACCAGATGGCCGAAAATGAGCTGATCGCCCGACTTGCCGCTGATCTTCAGGGGTTTCACGGCCGGTTCGGAGAGGCCGGGCCGCAATCGCCCGGCGGTCAAGGAATTGCGTGACGGCGGGTAAGCTGTCACAGAGGCAGAAACCGAGACGGCCGCGGTAGGGGACCGTCGCAGCGAGGTGAGCAGGTGGCGGTCGTAAGATCTGTGATCCGGGGCGTGGGGGCCTACCTGCCCAAGCGCATCGTGACGAACGATGATCTGGAGCGCATCCTCGATACCAGCGACACCTGGATCAGAGAGCGCACGGGGATCAGGCAACGGCATATTGCCGAGGAGGGGGAGCACACCTCGCACCTCGGCATCGCCGCGGCAAAGCAGGCGCTCGTGCGCTCAGGCATCGACCCCGTGGACGTCGATCTCGTCATTTGCGCCACGGCGACGCCGGACCGGACGTTTCCGGCAACCGCGGTCAGGATCCAAGCCGGCCTCGGCATAACCCAGGGTGCCGCCTTCGACGTGCAGGCAGTGTGCTCGGGCTTCGTCTACGCGATGACGACGGCCGATAACTTTCTCAAGGCGGGCGACTTCAAACGCGCCCTCGTCGTCGGCGCGGAGACGTTCTCGCGAATTCTCGATTGGTCCGACCGCAGCACCTGCGTGCTGTTCGGCGACGGGGCCGGCGCGGTCGTGCTGGAGGCGCAAACGCAGCATGGCACGCGCGAGGATCGCGGAATTCTATCCACGCGCATCCGGTCCGATGGCCGCTTCGAGGAGCTGCTCTATGTCGACGGCGGACCCGGGTCGACCAAGACCACCGGCCATCTGCGCATGAACGGACGCGAGGTTTTCCGTCACGCGGTGCAGAAGATTTCGGGCGTGATCGAGGAGACGCTGGTGACAAGCGGCTTCGCGCCCGACGAGATCGATCTTTACGTACCCCATCAGGCCAACAAGCGCATTCTCGACGGCATCGCGCACAAGCTCGGCGTGGACCCTGACAAGATCATCATGACCCTGTCACAGCACGGCAATACGTCCGCGGCCTCCATTCCCCTGGCGCTGAACGAGGCGTTCGAGACGCATCGCCTCAAAGAGGGCAGCCTGGTGCTGATGGAGGCGATGGGCGGCGGGTTCACCTGGGGCGCTGTGCTCGCGCGCTGGTAAGACTGGCGCCGGCATATGTCAGCGCCCTGACGCCGCTGCCGGGGGAGCACAAATCCTTCTGAAATTTCAGCCGCTTGATGATATCGGGCATTGACCCGGTTCGAGCGTGTGGCTAGCATTTGGGCAAAAGGGGCGGAGATTTGGGAGGGCACCTGCCGATGGGCAACAAGACATTGACACGCGCAGATCTGGCAGACGCCGTGGTCCGCAAGATCGGCCTGCCGCGCAACGAGTCACAAGAGCTGGTGGAATTGGTGCTGGGCGAGATCTCCACGACGCTGGCTCGCGGGGAGCACGTAAAACTGTCATCGTTCGGCTCCTTCGGCGTCAGGGACAAGGGCCAGCGCATTGGCCGCAACCCGAAAACGGGCGACGAGGTCCCCATCACGCCGCGGCGTGTTCTGGTGTTCCGGCCGAGCAACATCATGAAGGATCGGATCAACTCGGGATTGGGGCGGCGCCGAGCGGCTGAGTAGGCTCGGCGGAGCGAATTGCTTCATCGTTGCTGGTTTCCCGCAGGGCGGCGGGATTCCAGTTGCAGTCAGCGGGGTTGAGCTATGGGAAAGTCGTCGGATGCGTTCCGCACGATCAGTGAGGTCGCCGATGAGCTCGGTGTGCCGAAGCACGTGCTGCGGTTCTGGGAGAGCAAGTTTGCGCAGATCCGGCCGATGAAACGAGGCGGTGGCCGCCGCTTCTACCGGCCGGGCGATATGGAGCTGCTGCGTGCCATTCGTGATCTGCTGCATCGCGACGGATACACGATCAGGGGTGTGCAGAGGATTCTGCGGGAGCAAGGCGTGGACGTAGTCAAGCAGCGCGGCAAACTGCAGCCGACCTCGGCCGCCGCCAAGCCGCGCGCAGCGCGCGCACAGAAGGGGCGCGCCGTCGGACAATCCGTACCCGTCGCACGTGGCGCCGACGCGGATGCGTCGCACGGCTCCGGCAGCCATGCCCGCCCGACAGGCGAGGTCCGCAAGCGAATTCTGGCAGCGATCGCCGAGCTCGAGGCCTGCCAGGCGATCCTCTCCGACCGCACGGAGCAGCAGCCGGTGCGCAGCCGCAGCGCTGCACGTTGAGCGACGGCGCGGCTGCGGGCCGCCAACGCCCGTGCACTGTCATGCCGACCCCATCACAGCGCTCGCAGGGCAGGGGTGCAGAGTGAAGCCGGATAGCGCCGAGGTCTGGCTCGCCGATGTCGATGCTACGGGCCTCGCGCTCGACCGTCTCGGGCTGCAGCTTGCGCTCGCCACCCCACAGGACACCGCGCGGCAGGCAACGCTTCGCGATCCGCACGAGCGGCAGCGCTGGCTCAGAGCACGCATCACCCTGCGCCTGCTCCTGGCGGTGCACCTTGGATTGGACGCGGCGCGCCGGCCCTTCATCGTCTCGCCCACAGGCAAACCCGCGATCGCCGGTGACGCAGGGCCAGCCTTCAGCATCGCGCACAGCGGCGCGCTCGTGTTGATCGGCATTGCCGCGGGCGCCGGCATCGGGGTCGATGTCGAGGTGCGCAACGATGCCTCTGTTGACGATGTGAGGCGCCGCGCGATCGAGGCGGCGGCCAGCGCGCTGACGCCGGAGGTCCCGCTGCCGCCAACAGGCGCGCGCCGGTTCATGCAGGCCTGGACCCGATTGGAGGCGCTGGCCAAGGCGTCTGGTCGGGGAATCGGGCCTTTGCTGACGGCGCTCGGCGTGCATGGCCCGGCGAGCGGTCTGTCCGTGGCGGAGAGCCCGCCGGTCGCACATGTTCTGGGGCAGGGTGCGGCAGCCCTGCGGATCGAGGATCTGGCCCTCGATCCGCCCGCGGTCGGGGCGGTGGCGCTTGGGCGCGGGGCATCGTTCGAGCTGCGCCGACTGCCCGCCTGCCCGAGCGATGATGCAGACATCAGGCGGCTGATGCTGGCCTCAGGTTGACCGCCGCGGCGCAAGAAGGCAAAAGGAGAGCTGGCGGAGCGTAGCGCAGCCTGGTTAGCGCACCAGTCTGGGGGACTGGGGGTCGCGAGTTCAAATCTCGCCGCTCCGACCAATTAATCAGATAGTTAGCGAAGCGGGTCTGGAAACTGGGTACCAAGTGGGTACGCGGCAGATGCAGCGTCGAGGCGCAATCCCCATCAACATTGGGGTGCGTCATTGAGGGATGTTGCGACTCGTCTTAGCAATCGAGGCAAGCGACTGCTAAGGAGACGAAAGATGATCGACATGTCCAAGTGCGAGGTGAAATGGGATAGGCCGGCGGTGTTGCAGCATCTGAATAGTCCGACGAAGAGGACGATCTGGGTCGGAGAGCAACTCTACGATGGGACTGTGGCGGGTGCTGTCAGGTTCTTCAAAGCACTGGCGCCCGAGAAGCAAGAGCGCATCGAGATGTTCGCAGACAGTGGAGTTATTGAGACGCTGAAAGAAGACACCATCATCGGTGCGGATCTGCTGCGAGTTCTGGCCAGTCGAAGTGACTTACCGTCAGCGTAAGAAGAGCCCCGGCGGGGCTCTTGTTTTAGAGGGTGATGAGCTTGTTCTCTAACAGGTAGATTAGCGCTTCGGCTCGGGCCTTGGCTTCCGTGTCTGCGAAGTTCATTTGGTTGGTGGGGCACGATTGAATAGCACCCCAAGGCGCCGCAGATGTCTTATTGGACGGCTGGCTCCGGTTCGTGCGTCTCGGCCTCGATTGCTTTTACCTGCTGAGTATCAGGTGTCTCACTTTCCACATCAGCGGGCTTGATCTCTTCGGCCGAAGTTGCACCTTGCTTCGATGGGCGAGGCCTCATGCCCATCATGGCCTTGAATGCGAGAGCGGACGCACCCGGATTTCCGCTCCCATTTTTGGCGACACCTGCAATCGACCAGGAGGCGTCGGAGTTGCCATGGATGTTGAGAAGGTTGCGGTTACGGAGCGCAGCATATCCGATCAGGAATTCCTCAATCTCGGCGATAACCCTCGAGTTACCTTGAAGCAGCCTCACCTTCTGCTGGTAGATCGCATAGAGCTGTAGTCGGCCTCGCTTGCGATTGAAGAGGAAATGGTTCAGGTTATTAATGTTCCGATCATTGAATGCTTCGTTCAATATATTTTTTGTCGCCTTGCCGACATATATCGGAAACGCCCCGCTCCTCGGTGCGCTGCACGCGAAGACATAGCATCCCGGCCCAGTGATCTTCTTATTGTTGGCCTCCTCCGCGACCTTCCGTTTGCACTCCTTCGTGCGTTCGAGCAAACGACCACCGTGGGCGCCCTTCACAATCGGAACGTCAAACGGACCAATGACTACAAAGTTGACCATGGTGCACTCCCGTACTCGGTGCATTGGCATTATAGAATGCGACGTTGACGGAGTGCCAGGGGCTCTAACGAGATGACCGAATGGGTAGGCGAGTGCCTCGGCTGCGCGATAGATGCGTGCGAGCGCTTCGTCGGTTAGCAACCGATCGCGTCCTGCACCCGGCCAAGGGCTGGCAAAGTTGCGAGCGGCCTTGCCGCATCTACGCCAGCGCCCGCGCCGTCCGCATCGCCTTCACAAGCGCATTGCGACGACGCCACCTGAGATCAGGACCGCGGCCGCCCAGCGCCAGCGCGTCAGCGGCTCGCGCAGGAACAGGGCGCCGAAGAACATGGCGAACATGACGCTCGTCTCGCGCAGCGCGGCGACAAGTGCGATCGGCGCCTTTGTCATGGCCCAAACCGCGACCCAGTAGGAGCCGAGCGAAAGCGCCCCGGCGATCGTTCCCGTCTGCCAGGCCGCGCGCAATTCGTTGAACACGCGCCCGCCGCGGACCGCAACACCGTAGAGAACCATGCCGATCGCATCGCCCACCACCATCCACAGAATGAAGCCTGATGCGGTGCCCGCCGTTCGCGCGCCGATTCCGTCGACGATCGTGTAGCTGGCGGTCAACGTTGCGGTGCCGAGCGCGTACGCCAAGGCGACGGGATGCATGCGGTCCAGCAGCGCGCCGCCCTTGAACGTCATCAGGACCACGCCGCCCGCGATCGCCGTTACTGCGGCAAAGCCCTTCAGCGAAACCGGATCTGCAAGGACCAGCGCCATATAGAGCGCAACCAGCATCGGTGCAGCGCCGCGGGCCAGCGGGTAGACCTGGGTGAGATCGCCATGCTTGTAGGCATGGATCAGGAAAACCTTGTAGCCCACGTGAAGGGCGGCCGACGCGACAATCCACGCCCAGGCCGATACGTGTGGCTGCGTCACGAACGGCAGCATGGGGAGTGCGATCAGTGCCTGAACCAATGCCAGGAGCAGGATCGAGGAAAACCGATCGATCCCGGTCTTGACGACGGCGTTCCATCCCGCGTGCATCGCGGCGGCGGTCAGCACCGCGAGGAAGATCGGGGTGTCCATGCGTTCCTCATCTCCAGAAGGGCTTTCGGCACTCGGCTGCACGTTCGCGCTCGCTGAGCCCGACGTCCTTCAGCAGGTGATCGTCGATCTCGGCGAGCTCCTTTCGGGTCCGCCATCGCCTGAGCCACAGGGCAGCGATGGCCAGGCAGTTCCGGGCCGCTGTTCTCCGCAGGCGTAGTGGGGAGGGCTGACTGCAAATCGACATGACCTCACAATGCCGGCAGCGTGAGCCCATGAAAATCGAGATCATTTCACATCGAATGTGAGATATACTCACGCCATGAAGTCGCTGCCGTCACTGAACGCGCTCCGCGCCTTCGAGGCCACCGCCCGCCTCGGCCGAATGACGCTCGCCGCGGAGGAATTGTCCGTCACGCATGGCGCGATCAGCCGGCAGATCAAGACGCTGGAGGAGCAGCTCGGCTGCAAGCTGCTCGAGGGGCCGAAGAACCGGCTCACGCTGACCGACGCCGGCGCGCTGCTGCTGCCGGCTCTGACAACAGGGTTCGATTGCATCGAGCGTGGTGTTCGGGAAGTTTCCGATACGGGATCGAGTAGCCTCGACGTTTCATGTCTCGGCACGCTGACGATGCGATGGCTCATTCCCCGCCTGCATCGGTTTCACAGACTGGAGCCGCAGACCGACATTCGTTTGTCGGCCGACGATGGCCCGGTCGATTTTCAGCGCCACAGGTACGACGTGGCAATCCGTGTCGGCGCCGACGATTGGCCCGCGGGCGCGACCGTGACGACGCTCTTCGAGGAAAGGGTGGGGCCGGTTATGTCGCCGCGCCTGCTGCCGCGGTCGGGCCGCTGCGATCTCCACAAGCTCGCAGCGCTGCCCAAGCTGCACACGAAAACGAGGACGTGGGCGTGGGCCGATTGGTGCGCGCGGACGGGGGCGAAAGGTCTGACCATGTCGGGACAGACATTCGAGCATTTCTATTTCGCGCTGGAGGCCGCCACCTCGGGGCTTGGAGTGGCGATCGCGCCATGGCCGCTCGTCATCGATGATGTGCAGGCCGGACGCCTCGTTGCGCCCTTCGGGTTTGTCGACAGCGGACAACGCTACGTGGTGCTGCAGAGGTCGCGTTCCGGCAAGCTTGCCCGCAAGTTCGTGTCCTGGCTCGCGAGCGAGGGCAAGACACTGCCTGCTCCCTAGATCGGAGGGGGCGTGAAACGGTTCGGGCTTTGCGCAGCGATGCGCGGCTCCAGGGGGACGCGTGAGGTCGCGTCGCCCTGCCACGACAATCACTCCGAGAAGATGCCGGGGCGCGTCCCGGCGACCAGCAGGCCCGGATCGACGGCGAAGGTGAGGCCTGAGAGCCCGTGAGGCTCGAGGCGCGCCAGCCGATCGACCGTGGCAAGGAAGCTCTCCTGTGCGGCCGGCGGCACGATGCCTTCGGCCAGCGTGCGGAACTTCCTCACATAGTCGGCGCGGCGGAAGGGGCGCGCGCCGAGCGGATGCGCGTCGGCAACCGCAATCTCAGAACGAGGAGAGCCCTGCCGCTCCGGCAGCACCCAGGATCACCACCAGCCACGGCGGGACCTGCCACATGAACAGCAGCAGGAAGGCAACCGCGCCCAACGCGAAATCGCGCGCGCTGGTGATGCCGGAGGTCCATACGGGGTGGTAAAGCGCGGCGAGCAGAAGGCCGACGACGGCGGCATTGACGCCTTTGAGCGCGGCGGGGGCCATCGGCTGGCGCCTCAGCGCCTCCCAGAACGGCAACGCACCGATGCCGAGCAGGAAGGAGGGCAGAAAGATGCCGACGAGGCAGATCACAGCACCAAGCCACCCGTTCGGCTGCGGGTCCATAACGGCGCCGAGGTAGGCGGCGAAGGTGAAGAGAGGTCCGGGCACCGCCTGGGCGGCGCCATAGCCGGCAAGGAAGGCATCATTGGTGACCCAGCCGGGCGGCACCACCTCGGCCTGCAGGAGCGGCAGCACCACGTGGCCGCCGCCGAACACCAGCGAGCCGGCGCGATAGAAGGAGTCGAGGAGACGCAGGCTCTGGTCGGGAACCCAGGTGGCCAGCAGCGGCAGGCCGATCAGCAGAGTGAAGAAGGCCAACAGCAGGAGCGCGCCGGCGGCGCGGCTTACCGGTAGCCGCAGCACAACGTGGCTCCCCGCAGCACCGTCGCGCAGCAGCGTGACGCCCGCGACGGCACCGAGGACGATCGCCCCGATCTGGCCCCAGGCCGTGGGCACTGCCGATACGATGACGGCCGCGGCCACGGCGAGCGTTGCGCGCACCTTGTCCGGCGCGAGCGTGCGCATCATGCCGAGCACCGCCTGCGCCACCACGGCCACCGCGACGACTTTGAGGCCATGCAGCCAACCGCTGCCTATCGCTCCGCCGAGCGCGCTCACGCCGTAGGCAAAGAGGACGAGCGCGATGGCGGACGGGAGCGTGAACCCGAGCCACGCCGCGAACGAGCCGCTGTAGCCGGCGCGGAGAAGCCCGATGGAAATGCCGACCTTGCTGCTCGCCGGCCCGGGGAGGAATTGCGAGAGTGCAATCAGGTCGGCGTAAGTCCTTTCATCGAGCCATCGGCGGCGCTCGACGAACTCGGTGCGGAAGTAGCCGAGGTGGGCAATGGGGCCGCCGAAGGAGGTGAGGCCAAGCCGCAGAAAGACGGAAAACACCTCGAGCGCGCTCGCCGGCTCTGTGCTGCCCGTCACCTTGCTTCCAGCGTCCATGCCGCTTCACGCCCCCTGTGCCCCTCGATCAGCTTAGCAAAAAGCTCGAGCGGTCTGCCGCCGGCGATGTGCCAAGCACGCGACTTTGAGGCTCGGTGCAGGCTCGCGCCGTGGCGCCGCAGTCTATAATCACTCTCTCATGGTCCGCTTCCGCTGTCCCGACCGCACGGCGAAGCGGCCGCGCGTCCGGCCGAGACACTGCAATGCCCGCGCACAAGCGATTGCTCGACTATGCCATGCTCGCCCTCATGGCCATCTGTGGGTGGGTCGCCGCCCCCGGGTGGTTCATCCTGCTCGCTGCCGCCGGCCTGTCGATGGATGAATGCGCGAAGCTATGGGTGGAGGTGGCGGGCGGCGAGATGCCGAGCTCCAAGGCCATCACGTACGCCGTGACCGGGATCGTCGCGAACGTGGGCTATGCGACGTTCAGCTATTTCTTCGGAGCCATCTTGCGCGGCACCTGGTGAGCCGCCGCCGAACCGCCCCCAGCCTGTCCAGCCGGAACTCGAACGCCGGAACCGCCGGCGCGCTGCCCAGGCAAGGCACAGCGGCGAGGCGTTACGCACGTAACAGCGTGCGCCCTTGCTGTCTGGCACAAATGCGGGAGAAGCCAATGCCATAGGGAGCGTCAGTCATGAGCATCGCCGTAGCCGCCATTGTCGCGATCACGTGGACCAGCATTGCCGGCATCGCCTGGACCTCGTGCGCACTCGCCAAAAAGTGCGATGCGGCGCTCGAGTTGCTCGATTTCGACGGACCCCTTCCACAAAGCACCATCGCGCGCTGAGAGCGGCGACGTGTCGGCGCTCACGAATTAGGGAAGCGAGTTGATTGGGAGTTGGGAGCAGGTCGGACCATCTGATTGTTTGTGAGAGGAGGATCAGGGTCATGGGCAGTATTCAAAGTTTCGGGCAGATCTGCGAGGAAGCCGACCGTTGCCAAAGCACGGCGTTTCTTGACCCGGTGAAGCGCTCGCTGGCCGAGTTCGCACTCAAAGCCGCAGAAGCGCATTTTACAGTTGCCGAGTATGCCGCGCTGGCTCAGGAGCTCGCCTCGGGCAAGGCGGATGTGCGCGTGTATGATGACGGCATCGTTATTACGCGACAGCACGAGGCGAAAACCGGCACCCGCTGAGTGGGAGTGACAGGCGCGCCCGATACCCCAACGCAGGCTGAAGCGGCTTCAAGAAGTGGCGCGATCCGCGTATCGACTGCAGGTCGCGCGCTGAGCCCTTCGCTTATCGCTTCGTGATCCGATCGACCTCCGCCAGCTCCTCGGGCGTCAACGCCCAGTCCACAGCCTTCACGTTGGCCTCGAGCTGCTCGGGCCTGGTGGCGCCGGCGATGACGCTCGAGACATAGGGCTGCGCGACGAGCCAGCTGAATGCCAGCTCCAGCAGAGTGCGCCCACGCTTGGCGCAGAACGCCTCGAGCTGCTCCACGATCGGCCAGTTGGCATCCGTGACGTAGCGGTCGGCAAGACGCTGCGTATTGGTCAGGCGTGCGCCTTGCGGCATCGGTGCGTTGCGCTTGTACTTGCCGGTCAGCAGGCCCGACGCCAGCGGAAAGTACGGCAGCAGACCCATGCCGTAGTGCGTCATGGCGGCGGCGAGCTGCGGCTCGACCACGTTGCGCACCAGCAGGCTGTACTCATCCTGGCAGGAGATGAAGGAGTTGAGGTTGAGGCGCTTGGATGTCTCCTGCGCCTGCGCCACCTGCCAGGCGGGCAGGTTGGAGCAGCCGATGTAGCGCACCTTGCCCTGCTTCACGAGATCATCGAGCGCCCGCAGCGTTTCCTCGATCGGCGTCAGCGGATCGGGCTGATGCAACTGATAGTGATCGATCCAGTCGGTCTTGAGCCGCCTCAGGCTGTCCTCGACGGCGCGCATGATGTAGCGGCGCGAGCCGCCCTTCAGGCGGCCTTCATTATCCATGGCCATGCCGAACTTGGTGGCGAGGACGATGTCCTTGCGGCGGTCGCCGAGGATCTCGCCGAGGCAGGTCTCCGATCCGCCGCGCTCCCCGTACATGTCGGCGGTGTCGAACAGGGTGATGCCGAGGTCGAGCGCCTTGTGCACGACGCGGCGCGAGGCTTCCAGGTCGATGCGGCCGCCGAAGTTGTTGCAGCCGAGGCCGACGAGGGAGACGCGAAGGCCGGAGGGTCCGAGGTTGCGTTCTTTCAAGGGTCTGCTCCTGTGCATGTCGATCGAGGGTAGGCCGAGGAACGGGGCTAGCCGTCCATGATGCCGGTGACTGTGAATCCGCCGTCGGCGGCATAGACGTGGCCGGTGGTGAAGCTTGCCTCGTCGGAGGCGAGGAAAGCCGCGACCGCCGCGATCTCCTCGGGCTTGCCCCAGCGCCGGAGCGGCATGCGCGCGAGCACGCTCGGCCAAGGCGTGTCGGGCTGGTCGGCCCGCGTCTTGGTGGGGCCTGGTGCGACCGCATTGACGAGGATGCCGTGCTCGGCAAGCTCGATGGCCAGCGTCTGGGTCAGATTGATGATGCCGGCCTTGCTCGCGCCGTAGGCGGCGCGCCCGCGCCCGCCGAAGAGCCCCGAGTTGGAGGCGATGTTGACGATGCGTCCGCCGCTGCCCTGGCGCACCATCTGGCGCGCGGCGGCTTGGGAGAAGACGAAGGTGCCGTAGAGATTGGTGCCGAGCACGCGCTGCCACAGCTCGTCGGTCATCTCGAGGAACGGTGCACGATCCATGATGCCGGCGTCGTTGACCAGGATGTCGAGCTTGCCGAAGCTCGCGACGGCGGCGCCAACCGCACGCTCCACCTGGGTGCGCTCGCGCACGTCGACGGTACAGGGCTCGGCGTTCGCTCCGGTTGCGCGGATGCTCTGCGCCACCGTTGCAGCGCGCTCGGCATCGATGTCGCAGACAAGGACCTTGGCACCGTCGCACGCCAGCCGCTGCGCGATTGCCGCGCCGATGCCGTGACCTGCGCCGGTCACGATTGCCACCTTGCCTTCGAGCCTGCCCAGCATGCCGACCTCCTGACTGCCTCGCCAGGGTGCGACGGTAGAGACGCGCTGCCAAGCGTCAAGTTCGTGGCGACAACGCCGGCGGCGTGGGCTATGGCAGGCGCCCATGAGCGTGCTGAGGATATGGTTCCTGGCCACGGGCGCGGTGTTGGGGACCCTGCTGATGTGGTCGTTCGCCCCGATCCTGATCCCGATCCTGCTGGTCACGGGTGGCCTCGGCATGCTCGCGGCCGGCATCGTGGCGCTCGCCCGACGCATCGAGCGGCGACGCAAATCGCGCGAGGAGATATCCTAGAGCTCGCGCCCACGCCGATGCGTGTGTCGAGCCGGGGGACGCGGCGCGGAAAAGGGGCCGGGGAGGGACGCGAATGGAATTCGACTACATCATCGTCGGCGCCGGGTCGGCCGGCTGCGTGCTCGCCGATCGTCTGACCGTCGGCGGCAAATATTCCGTGCTGGTCCTGGAGGCGGGGCCGAGCGAGTTCAAAAGCCCCTGGATTCATTTCCCGGCGGGCTTCTTCTACGTGCTCGAGACCGAGCATGTGAACTGGCGCTACTTCACCGAGCCCGAGGCGCGCACGCAGAACCGCAAGATCCTCTATCCGCGCGGGCGCGTGCTCGGCGGATCGAGCTCCATCAATGGTGTCGTGCAGGTGCGGGGCCAGCGCGAGGACTTCGACGACTGGGCAGCGCTCGGCTGCCGCGGTTGGAGCTACGAGGAGGTGCTGCCGTACTTCAAGAAGTCGGAGACCTATCTCCCCGGCGACCCTGCCTATCGCGGCAAGAGCGGGCCGTTCGTCATCGAGGATTACGTCAACCATCATCCCCTGACGCGCGACTTCGTGAAGGCCGGCCAGGAGGTCGGGCTGCCGTTCAATCCCGACTACAACGGCGCCAAGCAGGAGGGGGTGTGCTTCGTGCAGCAGGCGCGCAAGGGGCGCTGGCGCATGAGCACGTCGCGCGCCTTCCTGCGTCCAGCGATGAAGCGGGAGAATCTCAAGGTCGAGACCAATGTGCTGGCGACAGCGCTCAACTTCGCCGGCAACCGCATTTCCGGCGTCACCTTCGCCCGCGGCAGAGGCAAGGGTGAGCCCGTGCCGGCGACGGCGCGCAAAGAGGTGATCCTGGCCGCAGGCGCCATCAACTCGCCGCACCTGCTGCAGCTGTCGGGCATCGGTGCGCCCGAGCACTTGAAGTCGATCGGCGTTCCGGTGAGAGCGGCGCTGCCTGGTGTCGGCTACAACTTTCACGACCACTACGTGGCGCGCGTGGTGCGTGACATCCATGGCCGCACGACGGTCAACGAGCAGTCGCGCGGCCTGCGCCTGGCCTGGGAGGTGTTGCGCTACGTGGTGCGGGGCGACGGCATTCTGACGTACTCGGCCGGCAATGGGATGGCGTTTGCAAGATCACGGCCGGAGCTGACGAGGCCCGATATCCAGCTCTCGTTTGCGCCGGCAAGCTATCAGCATGGCCGCCTCGGCAAGCTCGACATCAGGCCGGGCATGACCTGCGGCGGATGGCAGTGCCGGCCTTTGAGCCGCGGCAGCGTGCTGGCGCGCAGCGCCGATCCGCGAGAGGCGCCGGCGATTGCGCCGAACTATCTCGACCACGAGACCGACCGCGCCGCGCTCGTGGCGAGCCTCAGGCTGTGCCGCAAGATCCTAAACGCGCCCGTGTTTGCGAGCTGCGGCGGCGATGAGCGGTTTCCGGGCAAGGACGTGCAAACGGACGAGGAATGGCTCGATTACGCCTACAGCAACGGCGGAACGGTCTATCACCCGGTCGGAACGTGCAAGATGGGCACCGACCGCATGGCCGTCGTCGACCCCGAGCTGCGGGTACACGGCGTTGCGGGGCTGCGCGTGGTCGATGCGTCGATCATGCCGATCACCACGTCGGGCAACACCAACGCGCCGACCATCATGATTGCCGAGAAGGCAGCCGATATGATCCTGCAGGCGGCCGAGGTTTGAAACGCCGCCTCTAGACGGCGGCGAACTCGTCCTTCCGGTAGCCCTGCAAGTAGAGCAGGGCCGTCAGATCGCCATGCACGATCGACACGGCGGCTTGCGCGGCCACGATCGGCTTGGCCCGGTAGGCGACGCCCAAGCCCGCGGCTTTGATCATGCCGAGGTCATTGGCGCCATCGCCGACGGCCATCGTCTCGTCGTCCTGAAGACTCAGCTCGTCGCGCAACCGTTGGAGTGTTGCGAGCTTGGCCTCGCGGCCGAGGATCGGCTCCGCCACCGAGCCGTCGAGCCGGTCCTCGTGGATGTCGAGGGTGTTGGCCTGGTGGGTGTGGAAGCCGAGCCGGTGGGCAATGCGCTCGGTGAAGAACGTGAAGCCGCCTGACACCAGCGCGCACGTGGCCCCGTGCTTGCGCATCGTGGCGATCAGGGTCTCAGCGCCGGGGACGAGCGTGATGCGGCGGTAGAGATCCTCGAGCGCCGTGACGCGCAGGCCCTTGAGCAGGCCGACCCTCTCCTTGAGCGCGGCCTCGAAGTTCAGCTCGCCGCGCATGGCGCGCGCTGTGATGTCGGCGACGCGATCGCGCTGGCCCACGAAGGTCGCCAGCTCATCGAGGCATTCCTGCTCGATGATGGTCGACTCCATGTCCGCGACGAGGAGCCTCTTGCGCCGATGTGAGGCCGGCACCAGCGCGACATCCACCGGCGAACGGCCGATGACCTTGCCTTGAACCTCGTTGCGCACGATGTCAGTCACTCTGTCCAGCTCCGCGCGCGTATCCAGGCGCAAAGGAACGTCGCAGGCGTTTCCGGGCGCAAGCCAGCGAGGCTCGGCGCGAGCCGTTTGCGGCAGGCGATCGAGCACGGCCGTAACAAGGCCCGGAGCCAGAGGAGGGCCGGTGGGTGCCGCGAGCAGGACAAGGGCGAAATCGGACATGGGCAGTGCTATCGTGCGGGAAATCATCCGCGACCGACCGATGACCGATCCAAGTCGACGCCCGATCCTTATTGCAGGCCCCACCGCCAGCGGCAAGTCGGCGATCGCGCTCGCGTGGGCGGAGCGCTACGGCGGGATCATCATCAACGCCGACTCCATGCAGGTGTATCGGGAGCTTCGCATCCTTACGGCGCGGCCCACAGCGGAGGAGGAGGCGCGCGTGCCGCACGCACTCTACGGCCACGTTCCGGGCCGCGAGGCCTACTCGGTGGGGCGGTGGGTCGAGGACGTCGAAGCAGCGCTGCAGGACGCACAAAAGCGGGACCTGCGCCCCATCATCGTCGGCGGCACGGGGCTGTATTTCAAAGCGCTGCTGGAAGGGCTGTCGCCCATTCCAGCGATCCCTCAGCCGATCCGCGCGCATTGGCGCGCCGAGGCGGAGCGTCTCGGTGCCGCCGCGCTGCATTCGGTGCTTGCCGAGAAGGATCCCGAGATGGCGGCGCGGCTCTCGGCGACCGATACGCAGCGGATCACGCGCGCGCTGGAGGTGCTGGACGCCACCGGCCGGTCGCTGGCCGATTGGCAGCGCGAGGCGGGCCGGCCGGTGCTCGATCCGGATGAGACCGACCGGTATCTCGTTACGATCGACCGGGAGGCCCTGTACGCGCGCTGCGACCGCCGGCTCGATGCCATGATGGCCGGCGGTGCGCTGCGCGAGGTCCGCCATCTGCTCGAGCTCGACCTCGACCCGGACCTGCCGATCCTGGGGGCCCTTGGCGTACGGCCTCTGGCGGATCTGCTGGCTGGCCGGTGCTCGGCCGAGGCGGCAGCCGCGCAGGTCAAGGCCGAGACGCGGCAATATGCCAAACGGCAGCTCACCTGGCTTCGACGCAATATGAATGCGTGGAACGCTATATCCACGCACTAATCGTGCGCAATCGGCGTCATCAGCTTGCCGTTTATTGATTGTTAGCATTGACGGGCAATCGTACGCCCGACTACGGTGCGCGCCCGAAAGGCCGGCCCGCACCGGCCCTCCCATCGCTGGCAAGGAGTTTTTTGATGGCACGCACGATGACCGGCGCCGAGATGGTGATCAAAGCGCTGGCAGATCAGGGCGTCGAGCACGTCTTCGGCTATCCGGGCGGGGCGGTGCTGCCGATCTATGACGAGCTGTTCCAGCAGGAGGCGGTGCGCCACATTCTCGTGCGCCAGGAAGGGGGCGCGGTGCACGCCGCGGAAGGCTACGCCCGCTCGACCGGCAAGGTGGGCGTGGTGCTCGTGACATCGGGTCCCGGTGCGACGAACGCGGTGACCGGCCTCACCGATGCGTTGATGGATTCCATTCCCGTGGTGTGCCTCACCGGACAGGTGCCCACGCATCTCATCGGCAACGACGCCTTCCAGGAGTGCGACACGGTCGGCATCACGCGGCCCTGCACGAAGCACAACTGGCTGGTCAAGAACGTCAACGACCTCGCGCGCATCCTGCACGAGGCGTTCTACATCGCCAAGAGCGGCCGCCCTGGCCCCGTGGTCGTGGACATTCCGAAGGATGTGCAGTTTGCGACCGGCACCTACGTGGGGCCGAGCAACGCCCTGATGTCCCACAAGAGCTATCGGCCCAAGCTGAAAGCCGACCAGCCCGTGCTGCAGAAGGCGATCGATGTCATCGCCGCGGCCAAGCGGCCGATCTTCTACACCGGCGGCGGTGTCATCAACTCGGGGCCAAAGGCGAGCCAGCTCCTGCGCGAGCTCGTTCGGCTCACCGGCTATCCGATCACGTCGACGCTGATGGGGCTCGGCGCGTATCCCGCCTCCGACAAGCAGTGGCTCGGCATGCTCGGCATGCACGGCACCTACGAAGCCAACATGGCGATGCACGGCTGCGACGTGATGGTCAACATCGGCGCGCGCTTCGACGACCGCATCACCGGGCGGCTCGATGCCTTCTCGCCAGGCTCGACCAAGATCCACATCGATATCGATGCCTCCTCGATCAACAAGAACGTCAAGGTCGACATTCCGATCGTGGGGGATGCGGCCTACGTGCTGGAGGACATGCTGCGGCTGTGGAAGTCCAAGGGCGCGCAGCCCGACAAGGCGGCGCACAGAGCCTGGTGGAAGCAGATCGAGCAGTGGCGCGGCCGCAACTGCCTCGCCTACAGGCAGAGCTCCGATGTGATCATGCCGCAATATGCTCTGCAGCGGCTCTACGACCTGACCAAGGACAAGGACGTGTTCATCACGACCGAGGTCGGTCAGCATCAGATGTGGGCGGCGCAGTTCTTCAAGTTCGAGGCGCCGAACCGATGGATGACGTCGGGCGGTCTCGGCACCATGGGCTACGGCCTGCCCGCGGCGATCGGCACGCAGATCGCGCACCCCAAGTCGCTGGTGATCGACGTCGCCGGCGACGCGTCGATCCTGATGAACATCCAGGAGATGTCGACGGCGGTGCAGTACAAGCTGCCGGTCAAGATCTTCATTCTGAACAACCAGTACATGGGCATGGTGCGGCAGTGGCAGCAGCTTCTGCACGGCAACCGCTATTCGGAGAGCTATACCGAGTCCCTGCCGGACTTCGTGAAGCTGGCTGACGCCTACGGGGCGACCGGCGTTCGCTGCGACCGTCCCGCCGATCTGGACGATGCCATCAAGGCGATGATCGGCACGCCGGGCCCGGTGATTTTCGATTGCCGGGTTGCGAGCCTCGCCAATTGCTTCCCGATGATCCCGTCGGGCAAGGCGCACAACGAGATGCTGCTCGGCGACGCGGTGTCCGAGGCCGAGATCGAAAAGGCCATCGGCAAAGAGGGCAAGGTTCTGGTGTGAGCCAACGGCTCAGGAACCGGTTTGAAACCATATGAAACTCATCATCGGCAACAAGCTCTACTCGTCCTGGTCGATGCGCCCGTGGATCCTTATGGAGGCTTTGGGCATTCCGTTCCACGAGACGGTCATCCCGCTCTACCGGCCGGATACCGCGGAGCGTATCGCGAAGTATTCGCCCGCGGGCCGCGTGCCCGTCCTGATCGACGGCGACGCGGCCGTATGGGAGAGCCTTGCCATCATCGAGTACCTGCATGACAAGTTTCCGGATCGCGGGGTGTGGCCGCGCGACCCGGTGGCGCGCGCCGAGGCGAGGGCGGTCGCCAGCGAGATGCACGCCGGCTTTCAGGCACTGCGGCAGGCGTGTCCCATGAATCTCGGCAAGCGGTTCAAGCCCAAGGATCACGGGCCCGAGGTGGCGGCCAACGTGGCGCGCATCTGTGCGCTGTGGAGTGGGGCGCGGCGGCGCTTCGGCGGCGGCCGGTTTCTCTTCGGCGACTTCGGCGCGGCCGATGCCATGTACGCGCCGGTGGTCACACGCCTCGACACCTATCAGATCGCGGTGGATGCCGACACGCGCAGCTATATGGACGCCGTGCTTGCGCACCCCGCGTTCGTTGCCTGGCGCACGAGTGCGCTCGAGGAGCCATGGAGCCTTCCGCACTACGAGGAGGGCCACGAGGTCGCCGAGGTCTTCCACAAGCCGAGTGCTTGAGAAGCCCTTTCATTCAACGACACACACACCGCGGGCTCCATCATGAGCGAGAAACCCACCGGCTCCGCCTATTTTCTCGAGGAGCGCAAGGACGCGCCTGAGAGACATACGCTGTCGATTCTGGTCGATAACGAGCCGGGTGTCCTGTCGCGCATTGCGGGGCTCCTGTCCGGCCGCGGCTACAACATCGACAGCCTGACGGTCTCCGAGACCGAGCACGAGAAGCATCTGTCGCGCTTCACCATCGTCACCACGGGCACGCCGATGGTGCTCGAGCAGATCAAGAACCAGCTCGAGCGCATGGTGCCGGTGCATCGCGTCATCGATCTGACGGTGATCGGCGAGCCGCTCGAGCGCGAGCTGGCGCTGGTGAAAGTGTCAGGAACAGGCGAGAAGCGGATCGAGGCGCTGCGGCTGGCCGAGATCTTCCGCGCCAACGTGATCGACGCATCGACCGGGCACTTCGTGTTCGAGATCACGGGGCGCTCCTCCAAGATCGAGCAGTTCATCTCGATCATGAAGGATCTGGGCCTGGTGGAAATCTCGCGCACCGGCATCGCGGCTATGGCCCGCGGCGCACAAGGCATGTGATATCGCCGCGTCTACCGCGAGCGACGCGCCCGAGCAGATGGGGCGCCATCAGGCGTTGCCCGCCGCGGCCGGTGTCGCCGCGAACGCCATGCGCGCCGGGTTGTGCCCGAAGTTCCACGCAAGCCGCTCCCCGCTGAAGCCAGCGCCGCGCAGGATGGCGAGCAGCTCGGATTCATCGTAGTGCGTCAGACCCAGCTCGGCGCGCACGCGGCGATAATCGGAGAAGAAGGTTCGTGCGAGGCCTGATGCGGCAGCCAGCAGGAAGCCGTGCCGGCCGGCGAAGCGCAACAGCGCTGCCACGTCGGTCAGCGCGCTGACGTTGTGCGGAATGACATCCGCGATGACGAGCTTGCCGCCGCTCGCGAGCAGGCGCCGCCACGCCGACAAGGCCGACTTCAGCTCATCGTGGGACAGGTACTGGATCAGGGAGTTGGCAACAATCAGATCCAGCGAGCCGGCGGGGATCGTTTCGAGCTCCTCCGGCGCCAGGACCGTCACATTGCCGAGGGCCGAGACGCGGGCGCGCAAGCGATCGCGCACAAACGGAGCACCGTCGCAGAGATAGAGGTGCCGACAGCGGCTTGCCACCTGGTCGGCGCAAAGAGCCTCCCCGCAGCCATAATCCATGACACGGGCGGCAGGCCCCGGCAGCAGCCGGAGGATGTCGCCGGCGATGAGCCGATAGTGAACAGCCTTGTGCCGGTCGTTCACATAAATGGGTGTGTCAGCGTTCCAGAAATCGAGCCATTTCATGGGGCTTGCCCCTCCCGAAAGCGCCTCGAGCGGCCGTGCGTGCCGCCTTCTTGTGCAGTGCAAAGTTGCGGCCGCACGGTGTCGACTGTACTTTTCCAACTCCAATTTGGCGCTACACGATCAAAATTGCCTACCGGGAGGGGGGAAATGAACGCGCAGACGCCCAGCCGCCTCTCACGGGCATGACGGATTGTTCGGCAGACTGATGGCTTGACCGAAAATGCCTGCACTTCCTCGTCGTACCCGCGCGGTTGCCCCTAGTCGACTATGATATTCCGCTTCCTCGGCTCCGGGTATCGGCTCGCAACTCTGATCGTCGTCCTGGCGTGGCTGGCATTGTCCTCCCCGTGGCTGTTCGGATTCGTCACGATCCCGTACGATGCCAAAGCCCATTTCCAGGCTCAGATCCAGTTCCTGTCGACGGCGCTGCACACCGGACAGTCGCCGTTCTGGACGCCGAACGTCTTCGTCGGCACGCCGCAGATTGCCGATCCACAGTCGCTGATCTTTTCGCCGGCCTTTCTGCTTGCCTACTTCGAGGCGGTGCCAACGTTCCAGCAGCTCGATGCCTATGTTCTCATCCTTCTCGGCGTCGGCGCGCTGGCCATCCTCAGGCTGTTTGCCGATCGCGGCTGGCATCCCGGCGGCGCTGTGGTCGCGGCCATCGCCTTCGCCTTCGGCGCTTCGGCGGCCTGGCGCATCCAGCATATCGGCCAGATCCAAAGCTATGTCTTCTTTGGCGTCGCGCTGTGGCTCCTGCATCGCGCGCTCGATCGGTCCTCGCCGTTGTGGGGCGGGCTTGCGGGACTTGCCGCAGGCCTGATGCTGGCCGAGCCGAACCAGGTTGCCCTTCTCGGCGCCTATGCGCTCGCGGGCTGCCTCGTGGGCCACTGGGTGTTGCACGACGACCCGCGCGGCGCATTCGGGCGCAGCCTGAAGCCCATGGCCTGGGCCATGGGCGTGGCCTTGCTGATCGTCGCCGTGCCGCTTGCCCTGTGCATTCTCTATGTCGACGATTCCAATCGCCCGACCATCGCCTACAGCGAGGCGATCCACGGATCGCTGCATCCCGCATCCCTGATCACGGCGCTCGTGTCCGATCTGTACGGGGCGTTCGATCCCAAGGTCGACTACTGGGGTCCCTACAGCGTCTCTTGGAACAAGGACGACCTGACGCTCACTCAGAACATGGGCCAGCTTTACGTGGGTACGCTGCCCATTCTCCTGGTGCTGACGGCCGGCGTGACGCGCGGCGCGCTTTGGGCTCGCGAGATCCGCAGCTATGTCATCATCTTCGCGTTCGTGGTGCTCTACGGCGTCGGCGCCTACACCCCGGCTTATGCCCTCTTCTATGATGTTCTGCCGGGGGTCTCGCTCTTCCGCAGGCCGGCAGACGCATCCTTCCTGATCGGCGGCATGCTGTCGTTGCTGGGCGGCTATCTCGTGCATCGCTGGCTCTCGGGCTCGCTGCCCGCCGCCAGTCAGCGCCGCCAGCTGACCGAGGTGGGTGTCGTTGTCGGTCTCGTCATCGCCGGAATCCTGATCGCGCTGGACGAGGAGAAGCTGGCAATCGCGTGGAAGCCGATCCTGACCTCGGTGGGTTGGCTCACCGTCGCGACGCTGCTGCTGGCGGCCCCGGCGGCGTGGGTCAGACGCGGCGGCGCGGCCTTGATCATTGCGCCGGCGCTGCTCATGACGGCGGACCTCGCCGCCAATAACGGGCCGAACGAATCGACGGCGATGCAGAGCGCGAGCGCCAACTTCGATGTGCTGCGGCCCGACTGCAAGAACGAGACGATCCGCTTCTTGAAGGCCAAGGTCTACCGGGGGCCGGGCTCGGAGTGGCGCGATCGCGTGGAGCTGGTGGGGCTCGGCTTCGAATGGCCCAACGCGAGCCTCGTTCACGGTCTCGACAACACGCTCGGCTACAATCCGCTCCGCATCGGGCTCGTCGCCAGGGCGGTCGGCGCCCGCGACTATATTGCAGGGCCGGATCAGCGCCATTTCAGCCCGCTGTTCCCATCGTATCGGTCGATGCTGGCAAACCTTCTCGGGCTGCGCTTCATCGCCAGTAGCGTTCCGATCGAGCAGGTCGACAAGCACCTGAACCGGGGCGATCTGAAGTTCCTGGCCCGCACGAGCGACGCCTACATCTACGAGAACGTCGAGGCTCTGCCGCGGGTCATGTTCGTCGCCGACTGGCAGCACGCCAACTTCGAGCAGATCATCGCGGATGGGCGCTGGCCGGATTTCGACCCGACGAAGACCGTGCTGCTCGACGGGGAGCCGGAGATTGCCGGCACCAGCCAACCAAGGCCGCAGATCGAGGGCTCGGGCCCTCCCGTGCGTATCAGGCACTACGAGAACACCATCGTCGAGATCGACGTAGATGCGCCGACCGATGGCTTCGTTGTGCTGAATGACGTTTGGCATCCCTGGTGGCGCGTGGAGGTCGATGGGGTCCCGGGCGTCATCCACCGCGCCAACGTCATGTTCCGTGCCGTGAACGTCAGGGCCGGAAAGCACCTCGTGCGCTTCGAGTTCACGCCCTTCTCGGGCGCGATCGCCGAGATCGGGGAGAAGCTGCGCCTTGCCGGCAGATAGCGGGGTGAGCCCGGCCGGTGCCGCGGATCGGCCGACTAAAGTCTACCCCGCAGGACCCAAGCAAATCGCACTAACGCTAATGCGACGCTTTCGTTTTGCTGCTTTGTGGCGGGATGTGGGCCTGATATCGTCCGGCCCCAAAAAGCGGAACCACGAAATAGGGGAGAGAAGGCCGCATGGGGGTAAACTCGCTCACACTGGCCGCAGTATCTTGACGCATCGCCCCGGCGGATGCCGTGCGCGGCGGGGGCCTGCTGGCGGCCTTGCATCGCACGCCGACGCTCTTGCGGTTTCCGTCAGCCTTGGCAAGAACACCGCGGAATCACGGAAGGCGACATGCTGATGAACACTCTACTGCGGATCAGCCGTGGAATCGACTTCATCAACACCTGGATCGGGCGATCGACCGCCTGGCTGATCCTGTTGGCCATCCTGGTCAGCGCGATCAACGCAACGGTGCGCAAGGTGTTCGGGACGAGCTCCAACGCGTGGCTCGAGCTGCAATGGCTGCTGTTCGGCGCCGTGTTTCTGCTCTGCGCGGCCTGGACGCTGACCCAGAACGAGCATATCCGCATCGACATTCTGGGCGCCATCTTCCCGCGCTGGCTGCGCAGCACCATCGAGTTCGTGGGCCATACCCTGTTCCTGCTGCCGATGGCGGCGGTCATGGCCTATCTCTCCTGGCCGTTCTTCGTGCGCTCCTTCGAGAGCAACGAGCAATCGGGCAACGCCGGCGGCCTCGTGATATGGCCGGGCAAGCTTCTCATCCTGCTCGGCTTTGTTGCATTGTTCGCACAGGGGATCTCGGAGGTCATCAAGCGCATCGGCGTTGCCACGGGGCACATACCCGACCCATTCGACGCTGTCGCCCCGCACGGCGCGGCGGAGGCGGAAGCCGAGCGACTGCTCAAGGCCGTACAGGAAGGCGGCATTGAGCCTGCTGCACCGGTCTCGACCGACAAACGCTAACCCTTACCAGAAAGCCGAGATCCGCATATGGCTGAATTTCTTGCCCACAACCTGGCGCCGATCATGTTCGCGTCGCTGGTTGTGTTTCTGCTGCTAGGCTATCCGGTCGCCTTCTCGCTCGCTGCATGCGGGCTTTTTTACTTCTTCATCGGCGTCGAGCTGGCGCCGCTCTCCCACGGCACCATCACGCTGGACTGGCCGCTTCTGCAAGCGCTGCCCGAGCGCATCTACGGCGTGATGAACAACGAGGTGCTGTTGGCGGTCCCGTTCTTCACGTTCATGGGCCTCATTCTCGAACGCTCTGGGATGGCGGAGGACCTTCTCGACACCATCGGGCAACTGTTCGGCACCGCGCGCGGGGGTCTCGCCTACGCCGTCGTGTTCGTCGGCGCGCTGCTCGCCGCAACGACCGGGGTCGTCGCGGCGTCCGTCATCTCGATGGGGTTGATCTCCCTGCCGATCATGCTGCGGTACGGGTATGACCGCCGCCTCGCCTCGGGCGTGATCGCGGCCTCCGGAACGCTCGCACAGATCATCCCGCCATCGCTTGTTCTGATCGTGCTCGCCGATCAGTTGTCGACCGATGTGGGCTCGATGTACGAGGGCGCGTTCGTACCGGGCATCGTGCTTGCCGGCCTCTATGCCGGATGGATCTTCCTCCGGTCGATGATCTCGCCGGACGCGGCGCCTGGCCTGCCTGTCGAAGCCATCGGCTATCGCGAGGAGAGCGGCCGGCGCGGCCTCATTTCTCTGGCGATACTGACGGTAGTTTCAGGCCTCGTCGGCTACGCGGCGTTGCGGGAGACGAATGTCAAGAACGGGGCCGACTTCGTCATCCTCGCCATGTCGGTAGGCGTTGCGTTCTCGTTCGCGGTGGCGGTGGTCAATTGGCTCCTCTACAAGCTGGTCGGCTACCGGTTTCTCTCCAAGCTGGCGCAGCAGGTGACGTTCGTGATGGTGCCGCCGCTCGCGCTGATCTTCCTGGTGCTCGGGACCATCTTCATCGGCGTCGCCACCCCGACGGAAGGCGGAGCGATGGGTGCAACGGGCGCGCTGATCCTGGCCGCCTTCAAGCGCATCCTGGATCGCAATCCGGCGCGCTTCAACTGGAGCATCGTGCTTCAAGCCACGGAAAGCACCGCGAAGCTCTCCGCCTTCGTCATCTTCATCCTCATCGGGGCCCGCATCTTCTCGCTGTCCTTCTATGGCGTGAACGGCCACGTATGGGTCGAGGATCACCTGCGATCGCTGCCGGGGGGGCTCTACGGCTTTCTCCTGATCGTGAACTTCGCGGTCTTCCTGCTTGCCTTCTTCCTGGACTTCTTCGAGATCGCCTTCATCGTCATTCCACTGCTGAAGCCGGCGGTCGAGTATCTGTTCACCCACGATCTGCAGGCGCTCGAGATTGCCAAGAGCTTCAATCTCGACATCAGCTCGCCGGAGGACGTGACAAAGGCCATGATGGTGTGGTTCGGCGTGATGCTCGGCGTCAACATGCAGACGAGCTTCATGCATCCGCCGTTCGGGTTTGCCCTCTTCTACCTGCGCTCCGTGGCGCCGCGGAACCGCTATGTCGATCGGGTCACGGGCAAGTGGATCGAGGGCGTGTCGACGGGGCAGATCTACTGGGGTGCGATCCCGTTCGTCGTCATCCAGTGCTTCATGGTGGCGTTGGTGATGCTGGTGCCGGCAATGGTCATCACCAAGAAGCCGGAGCGCCAGGCGATTGATCCGACCAAGATCGAGCTGAACCTGCCGAAGATCGAGATGCCGAGTCTCAACCTCCCAGGCCAGCAGTAGCGCAAAAAAGAAGACGGCCTCGCGCGTGAGCGCGGGGCCGCCCTGCAGGAAGCGCGAAGCTAGAGCAGCTTCTTGCGGTTCTGGATGATCATGTAGGTGTCGTACGTGTAGTCGGTGATCTGGTACCAGGTGAACCAGTCGCTGCGCTGCGGCTTGTAGTGATCGTACACCTTCTTGAAGTCCGGGTTCTTGGCCGCCAGATCGGCATAGATCTCATTGGCAGCCTTGAAGGAGGCATCGAGCACGTCCTCGGGGAACTGCCGCAACTGGATGCCGGCGCTGAGCAGCCGCTTGAGCGCGGCGGGATTCACCGCGTCATACTTGGAGTGCTGCCACATGTGGCCTTCGCCGGCCGCTGCCAGCACGATGGATTTGTAATTCTTCGGCAGCTCCTCCCACTTCTTGTCGTTGATGAAGAGGTGGCCGGTCGCGCTGCCTTCCCACCAACCCGGATAGTAGTAGTACTTGGCAACCTTGTGGAAGCCGAGCTTCTCGTCGTCGTAGGGGCCGACCCACTCGGTCGCGTCGAGCGTGCCTTTCTCCAGCGCCGGGTAGATGTCGCCGGCAGCAAGCTGTTGGGGAACGAGGCCGAGCTTCTGCACGATGATGCCGGCAAACCCGCCGATGCGCATCTTGAGGCCCTTGAGGGCATCGAGATTCTTGAGCTCGCTGCGGAAGAAGCCGCCCATCTGCCCGCCGGTGTTACCAAACATGATGGCGTAGAAGTTGTACTTCTTGAAATACTCGTTCATCACCTCGGCGCCGCCGCCGTGATACCACCAGGCGTGCTGTCCGCGCGGGTTGAAACCGAACGGGAGCGAGGTCCCGAACGTGAACGTGGGATCCTTGCCCCAATAGTAATAGCTCGCGGTCTGGCACGCTTCGACGGTCCCGTTCGTGACCGCGTCCTGCGCCTGCAATCCCGGGACGATCTCACCGGCCGCGAACGGTTGGATCTGAAACCTGTTGTCGGTCATCTCGGCGACGCGCTTGCAGAAGAATTCCAGCGAGCCGTAGAGCGTGTCGAGAGACTTCGGGAAGCTCGAGGTGCAGCGCCACTTGATCTCGGGCATCGATTGCGCGATCGCCGGCGCAGCGATGCCCGCGCTGGCGACGCCGCCAGCGGCCGATGCCTTCAAGAATTTCCTTCTGCTTAGTCGAGACATTGATTGGGAACCTCCCTAGTGGTTGCAATGGTCCAGGCCGAGCGGCCCAAACGAGCGTGCAGGCATCCTTTTCTTGATTGATTGTTCGAAGCCTGACCCGCAGCGACATTACGCGGTCGCAATCCGCGCAACAATATTCTCGCACGTGCGAGAGCGCCGGCGGCAGCGGGCGAAGTGAAATGGGAAATCGCAGGTCCTGGGAATGCGAATCGCCCGGCCCAGAAATGCAATGGCCCCGACCGGTCGGGCCAGGGCCATTGCCAGCGTCAATCGATTTGGCGCTTAAACCTCAGGTCGACTTGTTGAGCGTCCTCGACATGAAGGCGTCGAAGCCCAGCTCGCACACCTGCCACCAGAGATATTCCTCCTTCCGGAAGCCGACCCACTGGTCGTAGATCTTCTTGAAGTTGGCATTTCTGGACGCAGTCTCGGCGTAGACCTCGTTCGCGGCCCGGTAGCAAGCTTCCATCGTCTCGGTTGTGAAGGGCTTGAGCTGCACGCCGGCGGCCAGCAGCCGCTTGATCGCCGCCGGGTTCTTCACGTCGTAGCTGGCCATCATCGCCTCGTCTGCACGGGAGGCGGCCGCCGTCACCATAGCCTTGTAGTGCTTCGGCAGCTCGTTCCACTTGGCGATGTTGAAGTAGAATTGGAGCTGCGCGCTGCCCTCCCACCAGCCGGGATAGTAGTAGTACTTGGCGACCTTGCCGAAGCCGAGCTTCTCGTCGTCATAGGGACCGACCCACTCGGCGGCGTCGATCGTGCCCTTCTCCAGGGCCTGATAGATTTCACCGCCCGCGATCTGCTGCGGCACCGTGCCGAGCTTCTGCAGGACGCGTCCGGCCATGCCGGCGATGCGGAACTTGAGACCCTTCAGGTCCGCGGGCGACTTGATCTCCTTGTTGAACCAGCCGCCCATCTGCGCGCCGGTGTTGCCACCCTGGAGGGCGTAAATGTTGTGCTTGGCGTAGAACTCGTTCATCAGCGCCTCGCCGCCGCCCTCGAACCACCATGCGTTCTGCATGCGGCGATTGAGCCCGAACGGAATCGTGGTCGCGAAGGCGAACGTCTCGTCCTTGCCGAAGTAGTAGTAGGGCGCGGTGTGACACACCTCGACGGTGCCGTTCGTGACGGCGTCCGCGGCCTGCAGGCCCGGAACGAGCTCGCCTGCGGCAAAGACCGAGATCTGGAACTTGTTGTCCGTCATCTCGGCCAGCGACTTGGAGAAGACCTCGGCCGCGCCGAAAATCGTGTCGAGCGACTTGGGAAAGCTCGATGTGCAACGCCACTTGATTTCCGGCATCGACTGCGCGATCGCCGGAGCCGCAACCGCCGTCGCAGCCGTGCCCACAGCAGCCGTACCGGCGCCGCGCATAAAGCTCCGTCGACTGAATTTCTTCTCACGTGACTTCATGGATTGTCCGCTCCTTCGGGGTTCGCTCCATCGGAGTCTGAGGCGGCGCGTGTGCGCCGCGGCATCGAGCCGCCACAAACGCTCTGAGCGCAGAAGGATTTGTGCCACTGCGCCCGAGTCACGATGAGCCCCGGACCCGCAATTGGGGGTCCTTAGCAGCAGGCCGGAGGCGAGTCTATTGGCATTTCGCAGCCCCTTTTGGGGGGTGCCGAGGGCGTCATCCAGGCACTTTGTAGTCGGCAAAGCGGGCCCTCAGCTCGCGCTTGGAGATCTTGCCCGTGGCCGTCAGGGGGATCTGATCGACGAAAACGACATCGTCGGGGAGCTGCCACCGGGCGAGCTTTGTCGCGAGCTGAGCCAGGATGCTCTCCTTGGTGGGCTCCGCGCCCTTGGCTTTGACCACGACCAGGAGCGGCCGTTCGGTCCATTTCGGATGCGGAACGGCGATCACCGCGGCGTTGCTGACGCCCTCGCATCCGACCGCAATGTTCTCGATATCGATCGAGCTGATCCATTCGCCGCCGGACTTCACCAGATCCTTGGTCCGGTCGACGATGGAGAGCGAGCCATCGGGGCCGATGCGGGCGACGTCGCCCGTAGCAAACCAGCCTTCGGCATCGAGGGCCTGGGCGGTTGCCTGCGGGTTATTGTAATAGCCGCGCACGACGGCCGGCCCGCGGACATGGAGCTCGCCGACGGCTTCCCCATCGTGCGGCAGGCGCTTGCCATCGGCGCCGACGAGCTTGAGCTCGACGCCGAACATCCGCCGCCCCTGCAGGGACTTGAGCGCGACGCGGGCGTCCAAGTCCATGGCCTCCTCCTCGGGGCAGAGCCTGGAGAGTGTGCCCACGGGGCTCATCTCGGTCATGCCCCAGCCGTGGCAGACATCGAGGCCGTAGTCGCGCTCGAACGTCGCGATCATGGCCGGCGGCACCGCGGAGCCGCCGCTCAGCACGCGCGCGAGCGCCGCCGGCTTGCGGCCGTGCTTCTTCATCTCGGCGAGCACGCCCATCCACACCGTCGGCACGCCCCAGGATGCGGTGACGCGCTCGCTCTCCATCAGCGAGAAGATGCTTTCCCCGTCGAGCTTGGCACCCGGAAAGACGAGCGCGCAGCCTGCCAGGGGTGCGGCGTAAGGCAAGCCCCAGGCGTTGGCGTGGAACAGCGGGACCATCGGCAGAATGCGCGCGCCGACCTGGAATGTCTTCGCGGACGAGGCGATGACGAACAGGGCGTGCAGGACCATGGCGCGGTTCGAGTACAGCACGCCCTTGGGCTCGCCGGTGGTGCCGGACGTGTAGCAGAGCGCGCAAGCGGCGTTCTCGTCGAAGTCCGGCCACGCGATCTCGGGCGCGCCGGAGGCGAGCACCTCCTCGTAGCAAAGCAGGCCCGGCAGCGAGGTCTTCTCCGGCATGTGCGCGCGATCCGTCATCGCCACATAGCGCAGCGAGGCGGGAAAGGTCGGCCGTAGGCTCTCCACCAGCGGCGTGAACGTCAGGTCGAAGAAGAGCAGGGTGTCCTGGGCGTGATTGACGATGTAGGTGAGCTGCTCGGCGAACAGGCGCGGGTTGATGGTGTGGCATACGGCACCGATGCCGGCGATGGCGTAGTACAGCTCGAAATGCCGGTAGCCGTTCCAGGCCAGCGTCGCCACCCGGTCCCCTGGCTTGACGCCAAGCGCCAGCAGCGCGTTCGCCAGCCTGGCGATGCGCTTGCGCGCGTCGGCATATCCGTATCTGTGAACGCCGCCTTCGACGGTGACTGAGACGATCTCGATGCCCGGGTGCACGTCGGCGGCATAATCGAGCACACTGGAGACCAGCAACGGCCGGTCCATCATCATCCCTTGGAGCATTTCCGCGTTTTCTCCCGTTTGTTTGCCCCAGCCTAAACTTGGCCTTAGGGTGCCGCCAAGCGGCATCGACCGCGAGCCACAATTGAAACCGAGGAGCCCACGATGGCCGGTGTCAAATATGAGACACGGGGTGAGATCGCCGTCCTGACACTCTCCAACCCGCCGGTGAATGCGCTGGCGCATGGCGTGCGCGAAGGGCTGCAGAGCGCGATCGCCAAGGCCAACGCCGATGCGAGCATCAAGGCGATCGTTGTCACGGGCGAGGGGCGGGCGTTCTCGGCCGGCGCTGACATCACCGAGTTCCGGTCGGGCCCCAAGCCGCCGGCGCTGGGCGAGGTGATCAACAGGCTGGAGGCATCCGAGAAACCGGTGGTTGCGGCCCTCAACGGGCTGGCGCTCGGCGGCGGGCTGGAGGTGGCGCTCGGCTGTCACTATCGCGTGGCGGCAAGGTCGGTGACGCAGCTCGGCCTGCCGGAGGTGAAGATCGGCATCCTGCCGGGTGCCGGCGGCACCCAGCGCCTGCCACGCATCGTCGGCGTGGAGGCCGCGCTCGACATGATCGTGTCCGGCAATCCTGTCAGCGCGGAGACGGGCGCCAAGTCGGGCCTCATCGACCGGGTCGTGGATGCAGATGTAGTGGGCGCGGCGATCGCGTTCGCCAAGGAGCTGGTTGCATCCGGAAAAGGCGCACGGCGCGCGAGCGAGAGGGCGATCGAGGCGAGCTCGGTGCCGGCGGGGGTGTTCGAGCGCAAACGCGCATCGCTCGGCCGGCATCCGTCGGGCCCTATGGCGCCCAAGAACTGCATCGCGGCCGTGGAGGCATCGACCGACAGGCCTTTCGCCGAAGGATTGAAGCGGGAGCGTGAGCTGTTCTCCGAGCTTGCCGGCGGCCCCTACGCGCGGGCACTGCAGTACGCGTTCTTCGCCGAGCGGCAGGCGGCCAACATCCCCGACATCGGCGCGGACGTGAAGCCGCGCGATGTCAGAAGCGTCGGGATCGTCGGCGCCGGCACCATGGGCACGGGCATTGCGCTCGCGGTGTTGAACGGGGGCTTGCCGGTGACGGTGGTGGAGACGGAGCAGACGGCGCTGGATAGGGGTGCTGCCCGCATCCGTGAGACGATCGAGAGCAACGTGCAGCGCGGGCGCATCTCGGCCGAGGAAGGCAGGAAGCGTATCGGCAACCTAAAGACCAGCCTCAAGCTCGAGGACCTGGCCGGTGCCGATCTCATCATCGAGGCGGTGTTCGAGAACCTGGCGCTGAAGAAGGAGGTGTTCGGCAAGCTCGACCGCATCGCCAAGCCCGGCGCGGTGCTGGCAACCAACACCTCGACGCTCGATGTCGACGCCATTGCCGCCGCCACGAAACGGCCGGGCGACGTGCTCGGCATGCACTTCTTCTCGCCGGCCAATATCATGCGGCTGCTCGAGGTGGTGCGCGGCAAGGCCACCGCCAAGGATACGCTGGCGACGGCCATGGCCGTGGCGAAGCGGATCGGCAAGGTGGGCGTCGTCTCCGGCGTGTGCTTCGGCTTCATCGGCAACCGCATGCTCGAGGCCTACCTCGAGGAGGTGCAGGCGATGCTGCTCGAGGGCGCCACACCCAGCGAGATCGACGGTGCGCTCGAGAGCTGGGGTCTCGCCATGGGGCCCAATGCGATGATGGATCTTGCCGGACTCGATGTCGGCTATCGCATCCGCCAGGAGCATGAGCTCTCGGACGAGCGGCGGCGCCTCTACCGCGCGACGGACGCGCTGGTCGAGATGGGCCGGCACGGACAAAAGACAGGCGCGGGCTATTACAAGTACGGCAGCGACCGCAAGCGTCAGGCCGATCCCGAGGTCGAGGCGCTGATCGCCAAGGAGGCAGCCGCCCAGGGCGTGGCCCAGAACAAGCCTCGAGCCGACGAGATCGTCGAGCGCTGCCTGCTGCGCCTCATCAACGAGGGCGCCAACGTGCTCGACGAAGGCATTGCGCTGCGCGCCTCCGATATCGATACGATCTATCTGACCGGCTATGGATTTCCCGGCTGGCGCGGCGGACCGATGTGGCAGGCCGACAACGTGATCGGCCTGAAGGACGTGGCCGCAAAGGTGCGGGGCTACGAGGCACGCTACGGCAAGCGCTGGGCGCTCGCTGCGCTGCTCGATCGGCTGGCCAGCTCCGGTGGCAAGCTCGCCGAAGCGGGTGCGGGCAAGGCCAAGGGCTAGCGTCCCGATGCGCCTCGCCCCGCAACCCAATGTTTGTGCAACCCTGTGCCGGTGCCGGTTGCGTGACCGGCTGGGTGTTGCTGGCCCCCCGACAGTCCCGTAAGAGAAAATGCCGTAAGACATTGTCGGCCCGCGCTTCGGGACGATCCTGCAAAAAATGAGGCAAGACGGTCATGAGCGTTCGCCACGGTCGAGAATTCCTCTCCATCCCGGGCCCGACCACGGTTCCCGACGAGGTGCTGCAGGCCATGCAGCGTCCGGCCGTCGATATCTATTCGGGCGGCATGGTGGGTCTGACCGACTCGCTGCTCGCCGACATGAAGAAGGTGTTCGCCACCGAGGGGCGGACCTACATCTACGCCGCCAATGGTCACGGCGGGTGGGAGGCGGCCTTCACCAACGTGCTGTCGCGGGGCGACAAGGTGCTGGTGCTGGAGAGCGGCCGGTTTGCCATCGGCTGGGGCGAGATGGCGCGGATGATGGGCGTGGAGATCGAGGTTCTTCCCGGCGATCAGCGCAAGGCGGTGGTGCCGGCGGCCGTGGAGGAGCGCCTCAGGGCCGACAAGGGGCACACCATCAAGGCCATCATGGTGGTGCAAATCGATACGGCGTCCGGCGTCGTCAACGACATTGCGGCCGTGCGCGCGGCGATCGATGCCGCCAAGCATCCGGCGCTGCTGATGGTCGATACGGTCGCCTCGCTCGGCACCATGCCGTTCGAGATGGACCGCTGGGGCGTTGACGTCGCCATGTGCGGGTCGCAGAAGGGGCTCATGACGCCGCCGGGACTGGCCTTCGTCGCCGCCAGCGACAAGGCCCAGGCCGCCCACAAGAGCGCGGGCCTCAGGACCATGTACTGGGACTGGACGTTCCGGCAGGGTGAAGAGCACTACATGAAGTACTGCGGCACGCCGCCCGAGCATCTGCTGTTCGGACTGCGCAAGGCGCTCGACATCCTGTTCGCGGAAGGCATGGAGAACGCCTTCAAGCGACATGCGCTGCTGGCGCAAGCCGTGCACCGCGCCGTCGACAAGTGGGCCGAGGGTCAGGTGCTGGCCTTCAACATCATCGAACCCAGCGAGCGCGCCAACTCGGTGACGAACATCCTGGTGCAAGGCCGCGATCCACAGTCGATCCTCGACTATGCTCGCGAGAAATGCGGCGTGGTCCTTGGCGTCGGCATCGGCGCGCTCACCGGCAAGGCGTTCCGCATTGCGCACATGGGCCACGTCAATGCGCCCATGGTCATCGGGACGCTGGGAGCGGTGGAGATGGCGCTGAAGGCGCTCGCCATTCCGCATGGCTCAGGCGGCGTGCAGGCCGCCGTCGACTTCCTCGCCGCCAAGGTGGAGGCATGATCCTGCGGAGCAAAGGAGGGCTGGCACATGCAGATCGACTGGACCGGCCGCACCATCGAGACCTCCGAGCTGTCGATCAACTACGCGCGCGCCGGAAGCGGCGCGCCGGTGGTCTTCCTGCATGGGTGGCCGGAGTTCAACCGGACCTGGCTCCATAACCTGCCGGTGCTCGCGGATCACTTCGACTGCATCGCGCCGGATTTGCGCGGCTTCGGCCGTACCGTCTCGAAGGTGCCGCGGCCCGACAGCGGGACGCCGCCGCAGCTTCTGGCGGCCGACCTGCGCGACTTTGCCGATGCGCTGAAGCTCGATCGCTTCGCCATCGTCTCGCACGACGTCGGATCGTTCGTGGCGCAGCAATTCGCGCTCGCCTATCCGCAACGCGTCTCGGCCCTGTTCTTCTTCAACTGCGGCTATCCCGGCATCGGCCGGCGCTGGGGCGACTACCGGCATTTTCCCGAAACCTGGTACCAGCAGTTTCACCAAAAGAGCTTTACCGCCGCGCTGGTCGGATCATCGCGCGAGGCGGCGCGCATCTACTTCCGCCATTTCCTCACGCACTGGTCGCACCAAAAGCAGGCGTTCGAGCCTTATCTGGAGGAGTGGGTCGACAACTTTCTTCTGCCCGGCAACCTGCAGGGCGGGTTCGACTGGTATGTCGGCGTGGCGCGCTTCCGCAGCCGCATGATGCAGGGCGAAACGCTGAGCATGCCCAAGATCGGCGCGCCGGCGCACTTCCTGTGGGGCGCTCACGACCCTGTGCTGCGCTTCGACTTTGCCGACAAGCTCGGGGACTACTTCGAGACGTTCACGCTCGAGAAGGCGGAGGAGGCCGGCCACTTCGTCCACTTCGAGGTGCCCGATCTCGCCAACCAGCGCATGCTCGAGTTCCTGGGGCAGGCGTAGTCCGCCTACCTGCGGCGACAAGCGACCCGGGCGACGCGCTCAGCGGCCTTTGAAAACCGGCTTACGCTTTTCCAGGAAGGCGCGCGTGCCCTCGATGAAGTCCTCGCTCTGGAAGCAGGCGTCGACCAGCTTGTCGAGCGCGGCCATATCGGCGTTCTCCGGATGCGCCACCATCTCATCGACGGACACCTTGGCTGCCTTGATCGACAGCGGTGCGTTCGCTGCGATCTCGGAGGCGAGCTTGATGGTTTCGGCTCTGAGCTGCGCCTTCGGCACCACGCGGTTCACAAGCCCCATGCCCAGCGCCTCGTCGGCGGGATAGCGCCGGCCTGTGAACAGCATCTCCTTGACCCTGGCCGGGGAGACGACCGCCAGCATGGGCTTGATCCAGCGTGGATTGTAGCCGACCGACAGCTTGGAGGAGGGGACGGAGAACAGGGCATCGTCGGCAGCCCAGCGCAGATCGCAGCAGATGGCGAGCTCGCATCCGCCGCCGAAGCAGTAGCCGTGCACCATGGCAATGGTTGGCTTGGCCGCCCGCGCCAGGGTGTCGAAGGCCCGGTGATTGATCTCGTCGTAGCGCTTGGATTCCTCGCCCGTGCGGTTGTGGCCGAACTCAGAGATGTCGGCGCCGGCCGAGAAGGCCTTGTCGCCGGCGCCGGTCAGGATGATCACGCGCACGTCAGGGTCGGCCTCGGCCTCGCGGACGAGCCCGGGCAGGGCCTCCCACATGTCCCGGGTATAGGCGTTGAGGCGGGCGGGATTGTCCGCGACGATCCAACGGATGCCGGCTTCTGTCTCGGTCCGCAGCCGGGCCGGCAGTCCTTCACTGGGCATGAACTGAACCTCGCTTGTTCTTGGTTGTCCCGGTTCTAGGGCGGAGGGCATCCCGCTGGCAACCGGCATGACAGGGCGATCGCAGTGCGGCATGCAACATAACAAGGCCATGTGCGGTCCATAAAAAAGGCTTGCATTGACTTACGATCGGGCCCTCGTTACCTCGATGTCCGGATAGCCGCCTCAGGGCGGTGCGGCAGACCACGGAGCAAGGCGATGGCGATGTCCTCCGCGTCGACGCTCGGCCGGATCGAGATCTATGATCCCATCTGGCAGGAATTGCGCAGAGAAGCCGAGGAGGTGATGCGCAAGGAGCCCGCGCTCGGCGGCTTCATCTTTGCGACCATCCTCAGTCACGAGCGGCTGGAAGACGCGATTTGTCACCGTCTGGCCCAACGGCTCAACCATGCCGACATCGACGCGGGTCTCATCGGCCAGGTCTTTGCCGACGTGCTGAAGGGGCGAACGGAAATCGGCACGTGCTTCCGCGCCGATCTCGCAGCGGTCTACGACCGCGATCCGGCGTGCCACCGCTATATCGAGCCGATGCTCTACTTCAAGGGCTTCCATGCGCTCGTGACGCATCGCTTTGCGCATGCCTTGTGGCATGACGGACGGCGCGACTTCGCGCTCTACCTGCAGAGCCAGTCGAGCCGCATCTTCGGCGTGGATATCCACCCCGCCGCGCGCGTCGGCCGCGGCATCATGCTCGATCATGCCACCGGCATCGTTGTCGGCGAGACGGCCGTGATCGGCGACAACTGCTCGCTCCTGCACAGCGTGACGCTGGGCGGCAGTGGCAAGGAGAAGGGCGACGACCGCCATCCCAAGATCGGCGCCAACGTGATGATCGGCGCCGGCGCCAAGATTCTCGGCAACATCACCGTCGGCAACTGCTGCCGCGTGGCGGCCGGCAGCGTCGTGCTGCACGACGTGCCGCCCGAGACCACGGTCGCGGGCGTGCCGGCCAGGGTCGTCGGCCCGGCAGGCTGCCCAGAGCCGGCTCGGTCGATGGACCAGCGCCTGGGACCCGACTGCGACTGCGGCGGCTAGCCGACTGCCGCAGCGGCACGACAAAGGCCATCAACCGGAGAACATGCGCGTGGCAGTGGCCAAGGGGCTATCGAAAGAGGAGATCACCAAGCTTCAGCAGTACATGCGGAAGCTGTTCCGCAGCGATGGACTGGAGGTGAGGTCGCGGCAGAAGGCGACCGACTCGGCCGAGGTCTACCTGCGCGACGATTTCCTCGGGCTCGTGTCCAAGGACATCGAGGACGGCGAGATCTGCTACCAGTTCAATATGTCCATCCTCGACTACGATCTGGACGAGAGCTGAGCCGTAGAACGATGCCGCTTTACGAGCTCGATGGCCACAAGGTGGCCACTCCCGGCAAGGGTCGCTATTGGGTTGCGCCCAACGCCACAGTCATCGGCCGTGTGGAGCTGGCCGAGGATGTGAGCGTGTGGTTCAACGCGGTCATCCGCGGCGACAACGAGCCCATCAGGATCGGCGCGCGCACCAGCATCCAGGAAGGCTGCATTCTGCATGTGGATCCAGGCTTCCCGATGCACATTGCGGAGGACTGCACCATTGGCCACCTGGCGATGCTGCACGGCTGCACCATCGGCAAGGGTGCGCTGATCGGCATCGGCGCAATCGTTCTGAACGGAGCCAAGGTGGGCGAGGGCGCCGTTGTCGGAGCGGGCGCGGTGGTACCGGAGGGCCGCGAGATTCCGCCGAACACGGTGGCGCTCGGTGCGCCGGCGAAGGCGGTGCGCAGCGTCAACGAGGCCGACCGCCAGCGCATCCTCGAGGGCGTGGAGTTCTACACGCAGAACTGGCGCCGCTTCGCGCGCGGCATGAAGCCTCAAGCGGAGTAGGCCGGCCTACTTGGCGCTGCGCACACCCGAGAGCAGCGCGGGCGAGCGTGCATCGCGCGGGTCGAGCGAGACCCAGACCTTCGGGTCGATGTAGGACTGGCGCATGATGTAGGTGTAGGGGGTCGCGTACCAGGGACGGATCTCGTCGGTCTTGTTGTCGAGAATGAAGTCGCCCTGCGCGGTGCGAACGGTAAGCACGGCGTGGCCCTCATTCTTCTCGTCGCGCACAACCGTCATCAGCAGGGCGCTCGCCGGCCATTTGCGCGCCATGAGCAGGTGGCGCTTGAGCAGCGCATAGTCCTCGCAATCGCCCTTGGTGGTCGGCAGCGTCCAGTACTCGGTCTGTCCATACACATCGAGGTCGGTTGCCGGCTCGATCGCGCGGTTGACGGTCCGGTTGATGGTATCGAGCTCCTGCAGCCGCGCCTCGGAGGCATCGAGGCGCGCCTCCTCGAGAGGCCCCTGGCGGCATTCCTCGCGCTCCCGCTCGCAAAACTTGACGAAGCCGAACGGCGGCAGCGTCGGGCCGTAGATGCGCATGAAAGGCGAGGCGCGATCGTGGTTAACGGTGCGCTGCACCGGATCGGCGAATGCCAGACTGGGGATCCCCAGCCCTAGAACGACCAAGCCAACTCTGACCCACTTGCAATACATAACGCAACCTCAGCCCCGCGCTTCACCGACAAGCCTAGCAGCGTCGGCTTCACATCCACCAAAAACGACCCGTAGCATTTGAGCCAAATTCGCGGAGCACTCGCCTAAACGTGTCGCCATCTCGGCAGTTCCCCGTTAACCATTCGTCTCGTGCTCACTCGAAGTGCCGACGCAGGGCCGAAGGGCTTTGGATATCGATGAACTCGACGCCGATGCCGTCCGGCCGGTTGCGGACGACCCGCGCGCGCAACCTGCCGAGTGTGACCTGCTCGCCGATGCGGGGGCGCACGCTGGTGCGCACCGAGGCGCCGGAAACCGAGATGTCGATGACCTGGCAGGAAACGGCGCTGCCGTCGGGAAGCCTGAGGGTCGAGGTGCTGCTGGACGGCACGCTGCGATCGTGCCGGCGCTCGCAGTCGGGTCCGAGCTCGCTGCGGTTGATCAGCCACGTGAGCTGGGCGGCGAGCTTCTCGCGCTTGTGCCGGGTGGCCTGGATGCGGATGGCGAAGCCCCCGTTGAATACCCTGGCGACGTGGCCCTCGATGCCCCCGATGTGGTCGAAATAGGCGACGATGCGCTCCGAAGGCACGACGTCGACCGGCGCCATCATGGCTGCGCCGCCGACGGATATGTCGACGAGCTTGCAAGGAAATTCCTGGCGGTTGGGCCGCATGAACCGCCCCAGCAACGCGAGCGGGACGCGCTTGTGGCGTCGCCTGTCGGGCGCCGTAAACGCGACGGGAGCCCGGCCTGATCCGGCGGTGGAGGAGGTTTGCAGCACCATTGCATGCCTGTCATGACGATGGCGTGTGGACACGGGGTGCCCGGCAAGGCCGGCCCTGGCCTTGGAACGGGCGCCTAAAGTATTGAAGGGGCAGGCTTAAAGAACCTCTAACCTGCGCTTCCTTTTTGGACTGGCAGAGGGACCCGCCGGCAGCCGGATCACATCATCTTCAAGGTTTGTGGGATGGACTGTCGGATCGGCCGCCCTCGAATACGAGGAATTGCCGCCGCTGCGCTTTCACGATCCGCGAAGGCGAGGTGTGCGGCGGCAGCGGAGGCTGTCTGTGGGCGCGCTCGTAAGGCAGCTGCGGCCGGCCGTCCGGCCAGATCAGCTCGTGCCGGATCAGCGAGCGAATGGCGATGGGGAAGGGGTCGAGCCGATCGTGCGTCCCCGAGCAGCTCATGGCACCGAGGAAGCGGGTGACGGCGTCGCGCGGGTCGGCGAGCGGAAGAATGAGCACCTCGCAGCGCGCACTGTCGCCGCTGCGCAAGGAGATTTCGAACTCGGACAGGCTGACGGCCGCCCGCAAGGCAACGATCCCCAGCTCGTACTCCAGGGTGTAGCGCTCGACGCCGGGGATGAGGTCGAGGAAGTTGCGATGGCGCAGCTCGTGGCCGAACTGCTCACAAATGCGTGTGCCGGCCAGCCGAAACCGGAAGCTCGCGGCCCCGTTGTGCTCCAAAATGAACGTCTCGGGCAAAATCGCCGCAATGCGTGCGGGCTCGATATCGAAGCGGCGCGGCGCTATACGGTTGCCGCGCACCTCGTTCCAGTAGCTGTAGAGGATCTGGTTGGTCCGCTGCTTCATTGTCGGTATCTGCGGCTCTGCTCCAGGGCATGATGTCGACAACCGCACTTGCGCGAGCGGCTGTATGCGAAGTCCTTGTTGAGTGTCCCGAATTGGGACATGCGAGCGGCTGCTCGCGATCCTTACCGGAGGGTTAGCAGCTTCCGTGCCATGACAACGGTTCGGCTCAATCGGCGGCCTGCGCGGCAGGCGCGGGGCCCAGCGCGCGTCGAGCAAGGCGGAGGCCGACGAGAGGAGTGCCTGGGTGAGACGGGAGCCGATCTTCAATGTGCCGACCAGCGTGTTGGCCGCGCTGGTTGTCCTGGTCGCGGTGCACGCAGTCCTGTGGTGGTGGATGGCGCCGGAGCAGGCCGATTGGGTCACGCTGGCGCTCGCCTTCATTCCGGCGCGCTACGCCGGCTTCGCGGCCGAGCTACCCGGCGGTCCGCTCGCCGCCGTTACATCCTTCTTCACCTATCAGCTCGTGCATGCGGACGTGACGCACCTGCTGGTCAATGCGGCCTGGCTCCTGGCCTTCGGCAGTGCGGTCGCGATGCGGATCGGCATGCTGCGGTTCTTCGCGTTCAGTCTTCTTTCAGGGGCCTGCGGCGCGCTACTGTTTCTCCTGTTGCGCTGGGGTGAGGCGGTGCCTGTTATCGGCGCCTCGGGTGCCGTCTCCGGCATGATGGCGGCGAGCATGCGCTTCCTGTTTACCAGCCTCGGTGAGGCTGACGTGGAAGGGTTCCGCGATCACCGGCGCCGTCCGGCGCTCCTGAGCCTTGTCGACACGTTGAGCAATGGCCGCATCCTGATGGTGATCGGGGTGTGGATCATCATCAATTTCGTGATGGCGCTGGCCGCACCTGCGCTGACGTCAGCGGGGGGGATAGCCTGGCAGGTGCACCTGGGCGGCTTCGCCTTCGGCCTTCTGACGTTCGGGTTCTTCGATCGTGCGCCGCAGCAAGCCGACGAGCCCATCGCCTGAAACGGCGCGTGCTTGCGCGGGGGCCCGTGGAGGGTCAGAATGCGAGCTAGTCTGGGCGAGATCCCAGGACGCTACTTGAGGCCATATCCGCCGTGCCGCGGAGCGGCCAGATCGTGCCGCGAGGAAAAGTCTCGGGCGCCTCGCGACAATTTAGATCTGTCGTCCTCGACCGGCGGACCGGAGGAGACGATCATGCATGTTGCAGCGATCCTGAAGGAAAAGGGCCGGGCAGTCGAAACGGCCAAATCCGAAACGACGTTGATGGAGGCGGCGCGCAAGCTCGCCGCCAAGCGGATCGGGGCGGTGGTCGTGATGGACGGAGACGGCGGCGTCGCCGGCATCCTGTCGGAGCGCGACATCGTCCGTGCGCTGGCGACCGAAGGGTCGGCAAGCCTGGACTGGCCGATATCGGAGGTGATGACGCGCTCGGTGCAGGCCTGCAGCGAGACCGACACCATCGACCACGTCATGAGCATCATGACAGCACGGCGGTTCCGGCATCTGCCCGTCGTCGAGGACGGGGCGCTGTCTGGGATCGTCTCGATCGGAGACGTGGTGAAGCACCATATTGCCGAGGTCGAGATGGAAGCCACCGCGATGCGGGACTACATCACGACGAGCTAGTCTAGTGGAGCATCTCCGAAATGGGCCGGTGACGCACGACAAGCGCCTCACTAATGCGTCCAGGAATCAGGCGAAGGCGTGCTCGCCGTTGACCGAGCGGCGCGCGGCAACCTCGCGCGCCAGGACGTCGAGCTCGCGCTGCGTAGCAGCCACGCCGCGCCAGATGAGCTCGTCGGCGTGATGGAAGTCGAAGAGGCCGATGCCTGCCAGGCGTGGATTGATGATCGCGTCGGGCGGATCGCCGGCGAGACGTGAGCGCGCGATGCGGTCCTGCACGATGTTGAAAGCGTCGATCATGACCGTCGAGATGCCGGGGCTCAAGTCGCCGCTGCCGAAGATCTGACGCTGCAACAGCTTGCGCGCACCACGACCATTCTTGCCATTCAGCAAGCCGCGGCCGGCCCAGCCTTGCACCGCCTCGGGTGCGGAGGGAGCGTCCGACATGACGGCGCCACGCCCACACAGATCGGAGTTCAGGTTCACAGCGATGACGTAGCGCGCGCCGAGCGCGCGGCACACCGAAACGGGAACAGGGTTGACGAGCGCGCCATCGAACAGCCAGCGATCATTGATGCTGACCGGCTTGAAGATGCCGGGCAGCGCGTAGGACGCGCGCATCGCATCGACCAGGCGGCCGCGCGAAAGCCACACTTCCTGGCCCGTACCGATCTCGGTGGCAACGGCAACGAAGCGGGTCGCCAGCTCCTCGATGTGCATGTCCTTGAGATGCCCATCGAGACGTGCGACGAGGCGTTGGCCGGTAATGAGACCGGATCCGCTGAGATTGAAGTCGAGGTAGCCGAACACCTTGCGGCGGGTGAGATCGCGGGCGAAGCCCTCGAGCTCGTCCAGGCGGCCGGCGGCGAAGCAGCCCCCGACAACGGCCCCGATCGATGTTCCTGCAACAATGTCGGGAACGATCCCCGCCTGTGTAAGAGCGCGAAGCACACCGACGTGCGCCCAGCCCCGTGCGGCACCGCCCCCCAGCGCCAATCCGATCTTCCCGTACGCCATGCGGACCTCTTCGCGCAAATGCCGCCCGCTCCCCAGGAGGCATCTGTCCGTTGCACTGCCAGCCCAACCACTGTGTGGTGAATCTAGTGAAGCGGAATTAAGTTTGCGCTACTCATCACAATGAGCTGAAACAGCGACGGAAAACGTTTACTTTTCGTTATCGGTTCCGCATGCGTCGTTATCGCTTCGTAGGGACGGCCTCGACCGGCCCCAGAGTAGTCTGAGGCGAAGGTGCTGCACCGAGCGGAGCGCGCCTGTAGAAGCAACTCATCGCACCGGTGTGACATGCAGGCCCGCCGCCGGCGACGCGCACCTTCAGCCAGACAGCGTCCTGGTCGCAGTCGACGCGCAGATCCAGCACGCGCATCACGTTGCCGCTTTCCTCGCCCTTGCGCCACAGACGCGCACGCGAGCGGCTGAAGAAGTGCGCTTCCGCGGTCTCGAGGGTGCGCGCGAGGGCCTCCGCGTTCATCCACGCCAGCATGAGCACCTCGCCCGTGTCGGCATCGGTGGCGACAGCGGGCAGCAGCCCCGCAGCATCGAACTTCGGGCTGAACGCGAATCCGGTCTCAACCTCCCGTGCGCTGCCCCTGGCGGCGAAGACGGGGCCCGGAGTGTCGATCATGGCTCGTGCCTTGCAATTGCGTCCAGGCCGGCGGCCTAGTTGCGCCTTACCGCGTGCACCATTTGCAGGAAACGGTCGCGGTAGCTCGAGTCGCGCTGGAAGACGCCGCTGAACCGCGTCGTGACGGTGGACGCGCCCGGCTTGTGAACGCCGCGCGTCGACATGCACTGATGCTCGGCCTCCACCAGCACGGCGACGCCGCGCGGCGCCAGCGCCTGCTCGATCGCATCGGCGATCTGGGCCGTCAGCGTCTCCTGCGTCTGAAGCCGCCTGGCGAAAATCTCGACCGCCCGCGCCAGCTTGGACAGGCCGACGACGCGATTGCCGGGCAGATAGGCGACGTGCGCCACCCCGACAAAGGGCGCGATGTGATGCTCGCAATGGCTTTCGACCCGGATGTCGCGCAGCATCACCATGTCGTCGTAGCCGCCGACGTCGCCGAACGTTCGCGACAGCACCTCGACGGGATCGGCTCCATAGCCGGAAAAGTATTCCTCGTAAGCGGCCACCACGCGCTTGGGCGTGTCCTGCAGGCCCTCACGATCGGGATCGTCGCCAGCCCAGGCCAGCAGCGTGCGAACGGCCTCCTCGGCCTCCGCGCGCGTCGGCCGCTGCACCGCACGGCGGATGCTTTCGGGCTTGGCCACAGCGGACGTCTTCTTCGTGGTGGGATCCATTTCGCCTCTTTAGGGCCACATTGGCGCGCGTCTCGAGCTGTGCGGCGCCGAAGACAGGTGGCCAGTTCTTGCAATTGACGAGCCCGTGCGCGATATCAAGGAACACCGCTCGACCGGCCCGCAACGGTGCAGGAGACCAGCGCCTATAGTATGTCGGGCTCCGCCGCGCAAGAAAAGTCGGAGCAGCAACATAAACCCATGACCGATCTGAGCGAGCTCTATAACGCGCGAATTCTCGAGCTGGCGGCCAGCATCGGCGCGGCCCGCCGCCTGCCGGACCCGGACGCTACGGCCTCCGCCCATTCCAAGCTGTGCGGCTCCACCATCGTGATCGACCTCAAGATGGACGGGGGCCGAGTCACCGATTTCGCCCAGTCCGTGAAGGCCTGCCTACTCGGGCAGACCTCGGCGGCGATCATGGGCCGCCAGATCGTGGGCTCGACGGCGGCCGAGCTGCGGGAGGTTGGGGCTCGCATGCGCCGCATGCTGAAGGAGGGCGGCGAGCCTCCGGATGGGCGCTGGAGCGACCTTGCCGTGCTCGAGCCCGTGCGGGAGATCCGTTCGCGGCATGCTTCGACGCTGCTCGTGTTCGACGCCGTCGAGAAGGCCCTCGACAGCATCGAGGCGAAGGCTGCGGCCGCGCAGGGTTGAACGGCGGGATCGGACGCACCGCGAGTCGTTCGCGGATGCGAGATGGCCGCATGGCGGTCGTCCGCGAGCGGATCGTGACGGAGAGGCCGGGACAGAGCCGGCACAACTTCATGACCTCGGAGCCTGCAGGCTGTTCAAGGCAACCGGCGAACATGGCGAGACTGGCTGAGCGAGCCACAAAGAGCCTGGCGAAAGCGCCAGTCCACGCCTACCGGTGGACGCTGAAGCCGCTCATCGGACATGAGTGCCGTTATCTGCCGAGCTGCTCGGAGTATGCGCTGGAGGCGATCGAGATCAACGGCGCCTGGCGCGGCTTATGGCTGGCGCTGGGGCGCGTCTGCCGTTGCCATCCGTGGGGAAGCTCGGGGCTCGATCCGGCTCCCGACATTCGCGCCGAGGCTCATCCGTTGGCACCCTGGCGCTACGCGCGATGGCGCCACGCTGCGCGCAGCGGGCCTGGGCGATAGGCGCGCCTCGATCGCGGGGCGGTGGCGCGCTCTCCCCGCACAGAGGAGGGAGCTGTCACCGGTCTGCCCGATCGAGCAACCGCGTACGATTGCGGGATGCGCGGGCGCGGGATGGATCAGCGGGTGCTGAGCCGCTTCAGGCGCTCCTCGGCCTCGGGCGCGCCCAGCTCCTTGGCGCGCTCGTACCACTTGCGCGCCAGGTTGGCGTCCGGCTGCAGGCCCTTCACGCCGAGGCGGCCGAGCTCGATCGGGTCGTAGGAGGCCGCCAGCGCCAACGCACCCTCGTGCAGGCCGGCATCCACCGCACGCTGATAATAGAGCCTGGCAGCGGCAACATCGCCATCGCTCAGAAGCTCGTTACCCCTGGCGACAAAGCGCAGCGCGCGCTGCTGCTCCTCGGTACGGGCCGGCGCGGCCGGAGCGGTCTGCCTCGGCGTCGCGTTTTGCTGGCCGCCTCCCGGCAGGGCCGGCACGGACGGACCGATCGAGGCGACGCTCTTGCGCTCCTGAGCGGGCTGGCCGGGGGCGATTGTGGACGCGGACGCAATGACCAGCGTGGTCTTGGCTTCGGCCAGCACCGCGCCGTCGACCGTCACCAGGGCGATGACGATCTCGCTCTTGCCGGACAAGCCGACAGGCACGCTCAGGCGCAGCGTCGGCAGCCCGACGAACGGGACCGCCCAGGCGCCCGGGGCGATCGAATGCCCCTCCGACAACGCGGTGGAGGGCGGCAGTCCGCGGATGCGGATGAAGCTGTTCTTGGGGACGCCGTCGCTCAGCGCCACCTGGATGGGGAAGGGGGTCTCGCTCGCCGGCTCGGCCAGGATCACCGTGCCGATGTTGATGGCCGTCGCCGTCTGAGTGCGCGACTGGATGTATTGCAGGATCCCCGAGCCGGGGGGGCGCGCGAGCAGGGAAGCGCCCATGGCGGGGCTCAGCAGCGAGCCGGCGCCGGCCCCGACCAGCGAGATCAATCCGACGCAAACGCCCCCGTGAGTGAAAAGCCTGATCCGGTACCTTATTCGCGTGCGACTTAATCGAAGCTTTCGCATGGGCTTCCCCCCCAGGAGATGTTGCGCCCGATTGCAATCCGCCCTTGATCGAACTCACTGCCTCGGCTGTTGCTTGGTCCACTCCAGGAACCTGCGGAACAGACGCTCCTGCTCGTCCACGTCGCCCGGCGCGGCACGCGCCGCCTGCGCGCGAGCAAGGTCGGGATCGATGCGCAGCGCCGACGTCGGTCCGGGTCGCGACGGATTGCGGTCGAGCCACTCCTGCGCGGCGGCGAACCGCTTCCAGCCCTTCACGGGTTGGGCCAGATTGGTCTCACGCCACTTGGCGTGGCGCGGCGGCTTGCGGAACTCCTCGAAGCGGTCGAAGAACGCCTCGGTCAGCTTGGCGACGCGGCGATAACGATCGGTGTTGGCGGGCCAAGCGTAGCAGGCAAGGATGGCACCCACGGCGATGGTGTCGACGGTCTTTCCCGGCGGAATGAGGTTGGGATAGTCCTCGCTGGTGAGCTTGGCCGGGAAGTAGCCTGTCTCGAGCGCCTCGGTGTAGGGAACCGTAAGCAGCTTCAAATTCGGATCGGCGGGGAACTTGGCGAACGCCGCGGTGGGCTTGCCGCCAATGAGGATGGTGGCCGCGATCTCGCCGCTCTTCACCTTCAGGTAGCCGTCGGCCTGGCCCATGTTGACCTCCTCGGGCTTGATGCCCAAGGTCTCGAAGATCAGGCGGACGGAGAACTGCGTGCCGCTTCCGGCATCGCTGTAGTTGACCTTCTTGCCCTCCAGATCCTTGATGCTCTCGATGCCGGGCCCGGCGAGGATGTGCAGCTCCTCGTTGTAGAGCTTGGCGATGTAATGCATCCGGTCATCGATGTTGCTGCCGAACTCGGGCGTCTTCTTGAGGTAGTTCATGATATCGGACTGGGTGATGCCGAGATCGACGCCGCGCAGGTGCAGAATGTCCTTCACATTCTGAAAGGCGCCCTTGCCGACGACGGGCAGCACGCGCAGCTCATCGCCATTGTCGAGCACCGCCGACATGTCATAGGCGAAGTAGAGGTAGGTGCCGTTCGGGTTGCCGGTGATAATCGTCACCGTGTTCTGGTTCAGCCGCTCGGTCAGCGACTGCTGCGGGGCCGATTTGGCCGCGGCCGGCCGGACCGGCTGCCCGCGCTTGGCCTCCTGTGCCAGCGCCGAGATCGGCGCCAGGCCGATCGCCAGTGCTATGAGGCACGCAGTACCGAAACCAGAACGCATTGAATTGCCTCCTTCATCGATCGCAACTAGCGCGCACCCAGTCGCTTCAACTTCTCCTCGGCCTCGGCGGCGCCGAGCTGACGGGCTCGTTCGTACCATCGGCGGGCCAGCGCCGGGTCGGGCTGCACGCTCCTCGCGCCGAGGCGGTCGAGCTCCTCGGGGTCGTAGGTGGCTGCCAGAGCAAGCGCGGCGGGCGCGTCTCCGGCCTCCGCCGCCCGCTCGTAGAACAGCCTGGCGGAGGCGATATTGCCTTGACCGAGCTGGTCGTCGCCCTTGGACCTCAAGGCCGCAGCGCGCTTCTGCTCCTCGGTCTGCTGCGGCGGTGGTGTGGGAATGGTGTTGGAAAGCGGGTCGCGGGAGCGCTCAGTCGGCGGCGGCGAGGACGTCGGCCCCAGCGAGGCGACATTCTTTGACTCCGGCTCGTTCTCGGTGGGAGCGATCAGCGCTGCGGCCGCCACCACCAGCGCCGTCTTGGCCTCGGCGACGACGTTGCCGTCGACCGTGACGAGGGCGATCGTGACATCGGACTTGCCGGATTGTCCGACCGGGACGGTGATCTTCAGATTGGGCAGCGAGATGATGGGGATGGCCCAGGCGCCCGGGGCAATCGAATGACCTTCCGTCAGGGCAGCAGCCGGCGGCAGCCCGCGGATGCGAATGAAGCTGTTGCGCGCAATCGCGTCGGGCGGCCCCACCTGGATCGGCAGTGGCGTCTCGGATGCAGGCTCGGCAAGGATGATCTTGCTGACGTTGAGAACGGGCCGGCTCTGCCCCTGCGCGAGAATGAAGGACGGCGGCCGCTCGAAGGTGCTTTCCAGCACCGACGGCAGGGGCGCGGCGGCGGCCATCTCCGCGAGAGATCCGGCGGCGGCGCAAGCTCCCGCGAGGGCGAGAACGGCACTAGCCGCCCTAAACCCAGCGCGTCGTGACCGGCAATGCCGGACGTGCATCGTAGCCCCCAATTTCGTAGGCCGGTCCGCCCCGGCTACTGCTTCCCTTGCTGCCTGGTCCATTCCATGAACTGCTTGAACAGCCGCTCCTGCTCAGCAGCGTCGCTCGGCGCCTCCCTCGCCGCCTGGCTCCGAGCCAGTGCCGGATCGATGCGCAGGGCCCGTCCCGCGGCGGGCCGCTGGCTGCTCGAGGCCGTCACCTGATTGAGCTTGTCCTGCAGCGGCTGGAAACGCTTCCAGCCAGGCACGGTGGCTGCCAGGTTCACGTCCTTCCATTTCGGGTGGTAGCCGGGCTCGGTCTGCAGCTTCGGAAAGCGATCGTACAGATAGTCCACGAAGCGCTGCATGCGCCGGTAGCGATCGGTCTCGGCCGGCCAGTCGTAGACGGCGAGCAGCGCTGGCACCGCCACCGTCTCGATGCGCTGCCCTTCGGGAATGAGGGCCGGATAGTCCGCGTGCTCAAGATAGGCCGGCATGTAGTACTCGAGCTTGTCGGAGTACTCGATCGGCAGGAATTTGAAGCCCTCCGGGAACTTCCCCTTGAGGAAGGGAGCCAGCGGCTTCGACGAGATCCAGAAGGTGGCGGCGAACTTGTCGCCCTTCTTCATCTCCTCCATGGCGATGTTGTGCGGAATGAACTTGGCGTCGACCTTGATGCCGAGCCGCTCGAAGATGATCGGGCCGCTGTAGGCGGCGGCCGTCCCCTCCGTGTTGAAGTTGACCGGCTTGCCGGCCAGATCCTTCAGCGATTTGATCTCGGGACGCACGAAGACGTGCGCCTCCGATGGAAACAGGCTCAGAAGATAGTTGATCCGCTTGGAGATGCCGGCGATCTCCGGGTTCTTCTTGAAGTGCTCGAGCACGTCGCCATAGACGATGGCCGCGTCTACGCCGCGCAGGTAGAGCAGATCGAAGATGTTGTCGAAGGGCCCGCGCGTGACGATCGGCAGGACGCGCATGTTGTTGCCGTCGTCGAGAACGCGCGCAAGCTCGGCGGCAAACTGCAATGGCGCGCCCTCGGTGCGCCCGGCAGCAAGCCCCACGGTCCAGGAGTTGATGGCTTCCTTGCGCTGCTGCTCGGTGGGAGAGCGCTGAATGGGCGGGCGCGGCGCGACCTTGGTCTTCTGCGCGATTTGAAACTCGCCGGGCCGCGGTGCGGGCTTGGGTTGCGCCACCTCGAGGAGCTGAGCGGATGCGCGCTGGGACGCGGCAACCGCAATCAGTGCTGCGAAAGCAATGAGCAAACGGCCGAAGCTCAAACGCATAATCAACCTACTCCCGGCTCAACTGAGCGACCTTCGCATGTCGGGCGCACGCTCTTGCTTGCACTCTTATGCCAGATGCGCGGACTCTCACCTTGCTCGCACAACATGAGATGTCCGCGCGCAACGCCGAACCTCACGGACGGATGTAAGCGTAGCCTTTGCCCTGCAGCTCCATGAGGCGCACCACGCCCGACGGCATGAGCTTGGCCTCGCTGATCAACGTGATCGGCTTGTTCTCCTGCTTGCTCATATTCGCCTGCGTGTTGGCGCAGGCGATGAACGTGATGGCGGGCGTCTCGAGCGCCATCGCCGCGATGCGCTGCTTCACCGGGCTCGTGTCGTCGCGCAGCATGTGCAGGCCGGGACCGAACGTGACGATCTCGATGGCGACGTTCTCGCCCTTCTCGCGATAGTAATCGACCACGTTGCGCGCGTTGTTGAGCGCGAGGTTCATGGTCTGCGGGTTGTTCTCGTCGACCTGGATCGCCAGCTTATGGGTGGCCTTGGAGGATGCATTCCTGGCCGCATTGCTCTGCGCGGAAGCCTTTTGCGCAGCGGTCGCCTTGGATTTGGACGACGGGCTGTCCTGAGCCAGGGCTGCCGGGCTCAATGCTGCGAACGCCAGTACGGCCGCGGCCAGTCCGGTGGCGCTGATGGTGGCAAATGCTTTCATGATGCTTCAATGCTGCTCCAGTTGGCCGGCCCGCGAGAGCTGCCGGTCGTTGAAGACGTCAACACACGAGCGCATAGCGCGGAACCCACACCCCCGAAACCACCCCTGCCGGGGTCGCCGACCGCGAGCGTCCCGTCCAGCGCATGACCGCCTTACCCCTCCGCGATGATTGCGATCGAGCGCTCTCCCCACGCGGCAACGCAACTGCCTCCTGCCGCTTTCATACATTCGGCCCGCATTGGAGACGGTTTTGTGGCTCGATCGCGGAAAGATCATGGCAATTTGCCTCGCAAGATCGCGTGGCGCCGGCCAGGGCCGGCATACGCGATAAGCTTGACATCCGGAAAGCGGGGCGGCACAAGGCCTCGCCCCCAACATCCATCTTACCTGCGTGGTTTGCAGAGAGTGAGAGGAGCCAAATGTCTGAAATCACCCTGACATTTCCCGACGGCGCGCGCAAATCCTACCCTGAGGGCACAACCGGCCTGCAGGTCGCCGAGGGCATCTCGAAATCGCTGGCAAAGCGTGCGGTGGCAATGACGCTCAACGGCGTGCTTGCCGATCTCGCGGACCCCATCAAGGCCGATGCCAGCATCAAGTTCGTCTCCCGCACCGATCCCGAGGCGCTCGAGCTGATCCGCCACGACGCGGCCCACGTGCTGGCCGAGGCCGTGCAGGCCCTTTGGCCCGGCACACAGGTGACGATCGGCCCGGTGATCGAGAACGGCTTCTTTTACGACTTCGCCAAGGACGAGCCGTTCCATCCCGACGATCTGCCGAAGATCGAGAAGAAGATGCGCGAGATCATCGCGGCGAATGCGCCTTTCACGAAGGAGTATTGGAGCCGCGATCAGGCCAAGGCCTTCTTCAAGGAGAAGGGTGAGCTGTTCAAGGTGGAGCTGGTCGACGCCATCCCCGAGGGCGAGGATCTCAAGATCTATCGCCAGGGGAAATGGCTCGATCTCTGCCGCGGCCCGCACATGACCTCGACGGGCCAAGTCGGCAACGCCTTCAAGCTGACCAAGATCGCCGGCTCCTACTGGCGCGGAGACTCCAATAACCCGCAGCTGCAGCGCATCTACGGCACGGCCTGGGCCAGCGACGCCGACTTGGCCGCCTACCTCAAGCAGATCGAGGAGGCCGAGAAGCGCGACCATCGCAAGCTCGGCCGCGAGATGGACCTGTTTCACTTCCAGGAGGAGGGTCCGGGTGTCGTCTTCTGGCATCCGAAAGGATGGGAGCTGTTCCAGAACCTCGTCGCATATATGCGCCGGCGGCAGAACGCGGCCGGCTACCGCGAGGTGAACGCGCCGCAGATCCTCGACAAGTCGCTGTGGGAGACATCCGGCCATTGGGACTGGTATCGCGAGAACATGTTCACGACCGTCACCGAGGACGAGCGTGAGTTCGCGATCAAGCCGATGAACTGCCCCGGCCACGTGCAGATCTACAAGCACGGGCTCAGGTCCTACCGCGAGCTGCCTTACCGCATCAGCGAGTTCGGCTGCGTGCATCGCTACGAGCCGTCGGGCGCGCTGCACGGACTGATGCGCGTGCGCGGCTTCACGCAGGACGATGCGCACGTGTTCTGCACCGAGGCGCAGCTTGCCGACGAGTGCCTGAAGATCAACGACCTGATCCTGTCGATCTACCGCGACTTCGGCTTCGACGAGGTGATCGTGAAGCTATCGACCAGACCGGAGAAGCGCGTCGGCTCGGATGCCGCGTGGGATCAGGCCGAAGCCGCCATGTCGGACGTGTTGAAGCAGATCGCGCGCCAGTCGGGCAACAGGATCAAGACCTCGGTCAATCCCGGCGAGGGCGCATTCTACGGGCCGAAGTTCGAGTACGTCCTGCGGGACGCGATCGGCCGCGACTGGCAGTGCGGGACGACGCAGGTCGACTTCAATCTGCCGGAGCGGTTCGGCGCGTTCTACATCGATGCGGACGGCGAGAAGAAGATGCCGGTCATGATCCACCGCGCCATCCTCGGCTCGATGGAGCGGTTCATCGGCATCCTGATCGAGAGCACGGCGGGCCATCTGCCGCTGTGGCTGGCGCCGGTGCAGGCGCTCGTGGCGACGATCGTGTCGGATGCCGACGAGTATGCCGGCAAGGTGGCAGCCGAGCTGCAGGCCGCAGGGCTCAGGGTGGAAAGCGATCTCAGGAACGAGAAGATCAACTACAAGGTGCGCGAGCACTCGAACAAGAAGGTGCCGGTGATGCTCGTGGTCGGCAAGCGCGAGGCGGAGGAGCGCAAGGTCTCCGTGCGCCGGCTCGGCAGCCAGCAGAGCGAGGTCATGGGGCTCGACGACGCGGTGCGGATGCTGCGCGAGGAAGCGGTGCCGCCGGATCTGAAGCGGGCGACGCGGCCGGCCGCCGCGGCTTGAGGCGCAGGGCATGGGCCGGGGGACACTGACGCTGCCGTTCCTCGGTTGGCTCACGGCGGCAGTGTTCTTCTTCTATGCCTGGGTGCTGCGCGTGGCGCCCAGCGTCATGATCGAGGAGCTGATGCGCGACTTCGCGGTCGGCGCGGCGGCGATCGGCAACCTGTCGGCGTTCTACTTCTACGGCTATGCGGGCCTGCAGATCCCGATCGGCATGATGATCGATCGCTTCGGGCCACGGCGGCTGATCGCGTCGGCCGCAGCCGTGTGCGCGCTGGGCTGCGTGCTGTTCGCCTGCAGCAGCGTGTTCTGGGGCGCTGCCGCAGGCCGCTTCCTGATCGGCGCGTCGGCAGCCTTCAGCCTGGTCGGCGCCATGGCGGTGGCGGGGCAGTGGTTTCCCGCCAACCGGTTCGCGCTGCTGAGCGGGCTCGCCATGATGCTGGGCATGGCCGGCGGCGTGTTCGGGCAGGCGCCGCTGCGCGCGGCCGTCGAGGCATTCGACTGGCGCGGCGCGGTGTTGCTGACGGCGGCCGGCGGCGTCGTGCTGGCTCTCGCGGCCTGGGGGACGGTGCGCGACCGGCAGCGCGGATCGGGCGGCTTTGCCCACGTGCTGGCGGGCCTGGGACAGGTGATGCGCAACCCGCAGACCTGGCTCATCGCCATTGCCGGACTCGGCACGACCGGGCCGCTGCTCGGCTTCGCGGGACTGTGGGGTGTGCCGTATCTCGTCGCCACGCACGGGCTCGATCACAAGGCCGCGGCGAGCATCACCTCGACCTTGTTCATCGGCTGGGGCGTGGGCGCGCCGCTGTTCGGCTGGCTGTCCGACCGCATCGGCCTCAGGCGTCCGCCGTTCGTGGCCGGCGTCCTGGTGTGCGCGGCCGCGATGGCGGCGCTGATCTATGTGCCCGAGCTGCCGGTCCCCGCCATTGCGCTGCTGTGCTTTCTCTGCGGCTTCGGCGGCTCCTCGCAGATCGTCGGCTTCGCCGCCGTGCGCGAGCACAACGCCGCCGCACTGAGCGGCACGGCAATCGGCCTCGTCAACGGCATGGTGACGGGAGCCGGCGCGCTGTATCAGCCGCTGCTCGGCTGGCTGCTGGATCTCGCCTGGGGCGGCCAGATGGCATCGGGGGCGCGCATCTATGACGCTGCCGCGTACAGATCGGCGTTCGCGGTGCTCGTTGCCGGCGCGGTCGTCGGGCTCGCGTGCACCCTGGCGATGCGCGAGACCCACTGCAGGCAGACGGCCTGACGTCAGCCGCGTCCGCGGTAGGGCGCCACACCTTGATCGGGAAGCCACACGCCGGAGGGCAGCTTGCCCGTTTGCCAGAACACGTCGATGGGGATGCCGCCGCGCGGATACCAGTAGCCTCCGATGCGCAGGAAGTGCGGCGCCAGCAGCTCGGCGAGCCGCTTGCCGATGGCGATCGTGCAGTCCTCGTGGAAGGCGCCATGGTTGCGAAACGCGCTCAGGTACAGCTTCAGAGACTTCGACTCCACCAGCCAGTCCTTCGGCACGTAGTCGATGACGAGGTGAGCGAAATCCGGCTGGCCGGTGACCGGGCACAGGGAGGTGAACTCGGGTGCCGTGAACCGCGCCACGTAGTGGGTATCGCTGTGCGGGTTGGCGACACGCTCGAGTACGGCTGCGTCCGGATGGGCGGGTATCTCCGCGCGCCGTCCCAGCAGGGTGACATCGGGCGTCTTCTTCGCCATGCGTTCGTCTCCAATCGTTGGCCGGCAGGGCGCCGACAGGTTTGCGGCATGCTAGCCGATTTTCCCGCTTTGCCGCCTCAGCCGCCGCGTCTAGTCTCCGCTCTCGCGTCGATTTGGGGGCAGCATGCAACATCCGCAGCGGCAATACCGCTACTTCGATTTCGTCATGGTCGCCTTCGTGGTGGTGCTGGTGTGCTCCAACCTGATCGGGCCGGCCAAGATCGCCGCCATCGACCTGCCGCTCTGGGGCCCGTACGTGTTCGGTGCCGGCGTGGTCTTCTTTCCCATCTCCTACGTCTTCGGCGACATCCTGACGGAGGTCTATGGGTACTCCAGGGCCCGCAGGGTCATCTGGTCCGGCTTTGCGGCGCTCGCCTTTGCAGCCCTCATGGCGGCGATCGTGGTGGCGCTGCCGCCGGCGCCATTCTGGAAGCACCAGGAGGCCTACGAGATCGCCTTCGGCAACACCTGGCGCATCGTGGCAGCCTCCATGACCGCCTACTTCTGCGGCGAGTTCGTCAATTCCTACGTCCTCGCCAAGATGAAGATCTGGACCGAGGGGCGCGCGCTGTGGACGCGCACCATCGGCTCGACCATCTTCGGTGAAGCGGTGGATTCGGCGATCTTCTATCCGCTCGCCTTCTACAACACGGGCATCATTCCGAACGAGGCGCTGCCGACCGTCATGATGGCCCAGTTCCTGACCAAGACGCTGGTCGAGGTCGTGTTCACGCCAGTGACCTACGCCATCGTCGGCTTCCTGAAGCGCGCCGAGAACGAGGACTATTACGACCGCAACACGGATTTCAATCCGTTCAAGCTCGAGACCTGAGCGGCCCGCGGGTGCTGCGTCACGTGCCCTTGAGGCCGTGCGCAACGGGCAGGAACATCTCCTTCCAGGACGCGGGCGTCTTCTTGAGACGGCCCGACTTGGCCATGAAGTCGACGATCTTCATCAGCGCGGCCGGCGTCGTGGTGTAGTCGATGTCGGGATCCTTGATGATGCCTTCGAGCTCGGCGACCGAGCTGCGCTTGTCGCGCGACAGCTCCATGTAGATCTCTGCCGCCTGCCGGGGACTGCTCTTGATGAAGCTGTTGGCCTCGTCGTGGGCGGCAAGAACGGCGGCGCAGAGCTTGGCGTTGGCCTGGTAGAACTTGTCCGTCGTGATCTGGATGCCGTTGACGTGCGGGCGGCCGATGGTGTCGTAGGACTTGAGAATGGCGCGCAGCCCCGGCTTTGCCAGCTCGTAGGCGTAGAACGGGGCGACAGTGTAGTGCGCCGTCACCTCGGCCTGGCCCGAGAGCAGTGCCGCCACGGCATCCGGGTGCGACATCGAGATGGTCAACGGATCGAGCCTGGTGTGCTGGTCGAGGCCCCACTGCTTGGCGGCCGCCATCTGCAGCATGACCGCCTGCGCCGAGATCTTCACCGTCGGCAGCGCGATCTTGTCCGTCTCGGTGAAGTCGGCGATGGATTTCACCTGCTCCTTGCGGGTGACCATGATGTAGGGCATCGACTGCACTGCGCACAGCGCACGGACTGCCTGCGGCGAGCCGCTGGTCTTCTCCCACAGCGTCGCGAGCGAGGGTGCGGCGACGTTGATGATGTCGATGCCGCCGCTCAGAAGCGCGTCGTTGAGGGCACCCGGCCCCGATAGCGTCATCCACTCGGCCGTGAGCGAGCCAATGCCTTCCTTGGCGGCATGCTTCTCGATCAGCTTCTGCCGCTCCATCACCATCTGCGGCAGGTAGGGCAGACCATACTGCTTGCCGAGGCGGATGGTGGTCGTCTGCGCAAGGCTGAGCCGGCTCAAAGCCGGCATGGCGAGACAGCTCATCGCGGCAGTGACGACACGGCGGCGATTAATTCTCATGTGCGTTTCCTCTGGTTGCTTTTTTTGGAGCAAGACTGTTGTCTCTTCGCGCGAGACTATTGGCACGTTGCGCGAATGCCAATGCCGGATGTGCGGGAGGAAGGTGCGCTGGACTTGGCGCGGCCGAACTGGCATCAGCCGGACAACGCCCAACACGAAAGGGAAAGAGAGCCAGAATGGCAGCCCATGATCCCGATGCCGGTCGCGAGCCGGCGTTCAAAGCGCCGAAGAATGCATGCGATGCACATTTCCACGTCTTCGGGCCGGCGGACGAGTACCCTTACGACAGCAGCGACCTGCGCTACAAGCCGCCCCATGAGCCGCTCGAATCCTACATGAAACTGGCAAAGCGCCTCGGCTTTGAGCGCTTCGTGTTCGTGCAGCCCAGCGCCTACGGCCTCGACAACTCGTGCATGCTCGACGCCATGGCCGAGGTCGACGCCGATGTGCGGCGCGGGATCATCCACCTCGACGAGAAGAATGCCGATGACGCGCAGCTCGAGGAATGGGACGAGCTCGGCATTCGTGGCGTGCGCATCAACATCTCGCCCGTGCGCAAGCCCGAGGCGGGGCTGGCCGATGCGCTGCGGCCGAAGATCACACGCACGGCGGAGATCTGCCGCGAGCTCGGCTGGCACGTCGACTTCCTGCTGCCCGGCTGGCTCATCAGCGAGCTGATGCCCACGCTGCGCGAGCTGCCCGTGTCGTTCTCGGTCGCGCATATGGGGCTTTTTCCGGCCGCGCAAGGCGCCGGGCAGCCTGGGTTCAAGGAGTTCCTGAAGCTCGCGGCTGACGGCAGCCGGCGGTGCTGGGTCAAGCTCACCGGCATCTATAGATTCTCGCAGGACCCCACGTTCGCCGACGTCAAACCGTTCGCGCAGGCGTTGATGGGGACGGTGCCGCACCAGCTCATCTGGGGCAGCGATTTTCCGCACCTGTCGTTCCACGACAAGGTCGGCAGCATTCAGCTCTACAACCTGCTTGCGGATTGGGCGCCGGATGCGGCGATGCGCAAGAAGATCCTGGTCGACAACCCCACACGGCTGTTCGGCTTCGTGTGAGAGGATGCCTTAGAGCCTGCGCCAAACCGGAGGTGCCGTCATGTCACAAGCCAACGCCGGGAGGCTCATCAACCCGGTCAAGGAGAAGCTGAAGGCCGGCGGCGTCGCGCTGGGCATGACGGTGCGCATGGGACGGTCGCCGGATATCGCGCGCATCGCCAAGGCAACGGGCCACGACTTCATCTTCATCGACGTGCAGCATTCGATCTTCAACCTGGAGACGATCGTCAATGTGGCGCACACGGCGCTCGCCATCGGCGTCGTGCCGATGGTGCGCGTGCGCGGCATCGACGATCCGGACGTCTCGATGCTGCTCGACAACGGCGTGACCGGCATCATCTACCCCGATGTCGCCACGGCGGCCGAGGCGCGCCGCGCCGTCGAGGTCTGCCGCTTTCCCCCGCTCGGCAAGCGCTCGGTCGTCGGCGGCTACCCCCACTTCGACTATCGCTCCGTGCCGCTGTCGGAAAGCGTGCCCCAGCTCAATGAGGCATGCCTGCTGGTGTGCATGATCGAGACGGTCGAGGGCCTCCGGAACGTGGAGGAGATTGCGGCCGTCGACGGCATCGATGTGCTGCACGTCGGCAGCAACGATCTGCTCGCCAACATGGGTAAACCCGGCAAGTTCGACGATCCCGACATCATCGCGGCCCAGGACCGGGTGATTGCCGCTGCCAAGGCGCACGGCAAGATCGCCGGCTGCGGAGGCAACCGGGACGTCGAGCGGCAGGTGGCCGCGATTCGGCGCGGCGCGCGATTCGTCACGACGCAGACCGATGTCGGCTTCCTCGCTGCGGCGGCGGGGCAGTGGACGCAGGCCGTGCGCAAGGCGCTCGGCTGACGCGGGCTCGGTGCGTGCCCCGCGTGGCACCGCGGCAACGGAATTGGGGAAAACAGCGCCACGGACATTTTGTGCCCGTGTTGGGCGGACATATTGGTCCGCGTCCGAACATTCCAGCATGGAGGCACACATGAGGAAGCTGCATCGGATAGCGCTCGCAGCAGCGGCGGCAGCATCGGTCGCCTACGGTCTGTCGCTCGTGCGTGCAGAGGCGAAGGAGAGCTGCGTTCGGGCAGGCGGCGAAGCCACCATGATCACCGAGGATCTCGCGAAGTTCATGGCAGAGGCTGCACTCAAGAACTCCATCAGCGGCATGGGCGCCAAGCCCGTCGGCAAGATCTCGCTGAACTGCTCGATGAACATGGGCATGTCGAGCTGCGTGGCGAAGCAGAAGGCCTGCAAGTGACGTTCTAGGCTGTTGATGCGGGCGCCGCGGAGGCACTTATCCCCGCGCTCCGGCGCCCGTGTCATACTTGCGCCCGTCTCGGAGCAACGAGAGGGGCCGCTGCAGCGTCCCGGCTCGAGCAGTCGGTCCGAGGGCCGCCGTCCGATCGTCTTGTTCGGTTGGTCGCCAGACCAGCGGAGCGCCGGTTCGGGACCCGGAGGCGGCGTGAGATGGGCATTCCGGGCCCCTCATAGCGCAATGGTCATCGGGCTCGGCAATGCCCGACTCCCCGTCCCATCCAACCTCGCGCGGAAAGCCGCTGCGAGGTCGCCATCGCGTTGTGCTGCGCAAACGTTGCACTGCGTCACGTCAGTCTGCCGCAGCGTCCGCACGTCGCGCTCGACCTTGGTCTTAGCAACCTTGTGCAGCAGCGGGGGTTTTTCGACATGAATTGGGATGGCGGGTGGGCATTCAGGAGTGCCTGTCATGGCCTATGTCGCCGCCGCACACGATCTGCCTGAGGACGAGCACCGCATCCAACTGCGGCGCGCGATCGTCGCCAGCACCATCGGTACCGCCATCGAGTGGTACGATTTCTTTCTCTACAGCACGGTCACCGGCCTGGTGTTCGCCAAGCTGTTCTTCCCGAACTCTGCACCACTGGTCGGCACGCTCGAAGCCTTCGCCGTGTACGCGGTGGGCTTTGCCGCGCGGCCGATCGGCGCGGCAATTTTCGGCCACTACGGGGATCGCATCGGGCGCAAGTCGACGCTGATCGCGACGCTGCTGTTGATGGGAATCGCCACGGCGCTGGTGGCGGTCGTGCCGACCTATGAAAGCATCGGCATCTGGGGGGCGGTGATCCTGACCGTGCTGCGCTTCGTGCAGGGCGTCGGCGTGGGCGGCGAATGGGGCGGCTCCGTGCTGCTGTCGATGGAGTGGGCCCGCACGCACGGGTCACGCGGCTTCATTGCGTCGTGGCCGCAGTTCGGAGTGCCGTGCGGACTGTTCCTGGCCAATCTCGCCGTGCTGGCCTTCAGCAACATGTCCGGCGACCAGTTCCTGACGTGGGGCTGGCGCATTCCGTTCGCGCTCAGCATCGTGCTGGTCGCCATTGGGCTGTACATCAGGCTCGGCATCCTCGAGACGCCCATCTTCTCCCGCCTCCAACAGACCGAGCGCATCGAGCGGACGCCGATTGTCGAGGTCTTCCGCCATCATTGGCGTGAGATCGCGCTGAGCGCCTGCGCACGCATGGCCGAGCAGGCGCCGTTTTACATCTTCACGGCCTTCGTCTTCGCGTATGCGGTCAATCACCTGCACATCGACCGCGACTTCGTGCTCACGGCCGTGCTGACCGCTTCCGTGGTGTCGTTCGTCTCCATTCCGCTGTTCGGGCACATCTCCGATCGCATCGGCCGCAAGAGAACGTACATGATCGGGGCGGCGATCACGGGCGTGTTCGGGTTCGTCTATTTCATGATGCTCGATACCGGCTGGCCGGTGCTGATCTTCCTGGCCATCGTGCTGTCGCTGATTCCGCACGACATCAT
>JBLNBZ010000064.1:0-2670 GCA_050260355.1 Bacteroidota bacterium
CGCGCCGCGGCATTGTCGCCGCCCGTCTGCAGATAGAGCAGACGGCAGCCTTGCCGTGCCGCCCATCGTTCGATGGCGCCGAGAACCTCGCGCGCGCCGCCTTGCCGCTGCGCCTGCGGCAGCGTCGCCATGCACTGCACCGATGCAACCTCGCCATCGGCGATCGACAGGCCGCTGGTCACGAGGCGGCCATCCCGAAACGCGCCGAAATACATGCGCCCCTGCGGCAGCCCGGCAAGAAGGCGTCCCGCCACCGGACGGCGATCCGGCGTCAGGCCCGAGAGATAAACTTCCATCCACTGAGCCGTCGGCTCCGCACCGATCTCGACCACCACCGCCGCCGATGATCCTGATGGCGCCTCGACACGCTTCGCCATCGTCACATGCTCGGCACCGCGCGCATAGCCGCGGGCAGCGAGCGCCGCATCGAGATCGGCCGGCGCACTCACATCACACACCGTGAATTGCACCGGCGCACCGAACTCGCGATAGCGCCGCTCGACCTCGTCGATCGACGCATCGAGGCTCTTTCCCGAGAATGCCAGCGTCGCCACCGAGTTCGCGCGTGTCGAGCCGCCGGAGGCATAGCGCCACACCCAGCCGTCGATCACGGCGCTTTGCGGCGCAGGCCAACCGCGCACCGCAGCTTCCTCGATCGCCAACAGGTCTGCCCGGGTGATGCTCACCCGTCCTCATCCCTTCTCGCGCATCAGCCGCGCCCGCTGACGCTCCCACTCGCGCTTCTTCGTTGCCTCGCGCTTGTCGTGCACCTTCTTGCCCTGTGCCAGCGCCAGCTTCACCTTCGCCCGCCCACGCTCATTGAAGTAGAGCTCGAGCGGCACCATGGTCATGCCCTGCCGCTCGACCGCAATGCGCAGCTTGTGGATCTCGCGCTTCTTGAGCAGCAACCGGCGCGGCCGGCGCGGCTCGTGCTGGAAGAACTGACCGGCCTGCTTGTACTCGGGGATGTAGGCGTTGATCAGGAACACGCCGTCGCCTTCCGCCGACGCGTAGCTCTCCGCGATGTTGGCTTGCCCCTGGCGCAAAGACTTGACCTCGGTGCCGGCAAGCTGGATGCCGGCCTCCAAGGTCTCGCCGATCAAATATTCGAAACGCGCCCTGCGGTTCTCGGCAACGAGTCGCCGGCCGTCATCCTTCTTGGCGGCCATGAGCCGGGAGCCTCGAACGTCAACGTGTACTATTCGGCGGCCTTGGCGAGGTTCGACAGGCCGACCGCGACCAACGCCGCATCGACCTTCTTCTTGGACTCCTCGGCAATCGGCACCAGTGGCAGCCGCGTCTCGGCCGAGCACAGGCCGAGGCGCGAGGCCGCGTACTTCACGGGCCCTGGCGAAGTCTCGCAGAACAGCGCCTCGTGCAGCGGCATCAGCCGGTCCTGGATGTCCCGCGCTTTCTTCCAATCGCCCTTGAGGCAGGCGGTCTGGAACTCCGCGCACAGCCGCGGCGCAACGTTCGACGTCACCGAGATGCAGCCCTGGCCGCCGTGCATGTTGAAGCCGAGCGCGGTGCCGTCCTCGCCCGAGAGCTGGATGAAGTCCGTCCCGCAGGCCAGCCGCTGCAGCGTCACGCGTCCGACGTTCGCGGTGGCGTCCTTGACGCCGATCACGTTCTTCAGCTTGGCGCAGCGTGCCATCGTCGCCACCGAGATGTCGACGATCGTGCGCGGCGGCACGTTGTAGAGGAATATCGGAATGTCGACCGCGTCGCTGATCGCCTTGAAGTGCTGGTAAAGCCCTTCCTGCGTCGGCTTGTTGTAGTAGCCGGTGACGTGCAGCACGGCATCCGCGCCGGCCTTCTTGGCATGCTGGGTGAAATCGATGGCTTCCGCGGTCGAGTTGGAGCCGGCGCCGGCGATCACCGGCACGCGCTTCCTGGCCGCCTTGATGCACAGCTCGACCACATGCTTGTGCTCCTCGTGGCTGACCGTCGGGCACTCGCCGGTTGTACCCATCGGCACGAGACCGTGCGTTCCCTCCTCGATCTGCCACTCGACGAGCCGCGTGAAGGCCTGATCGTCGACCTTGCCGTTCCGAAATGGCGTGATGAGCGCCGTGAACGAGCCCTTGAACATGGGGCGCTTGCCTCCGCATCGGGCGACACTTGCTGCCGCGCCTTGAATGCCGCCGCATCGCTTGCTAGCTTCCAGCAAGCCGTCTGGGCGCCGACGGCAGCGCCATAATTGGCTGCCCACAATATGCTTTCGTTTTCCTGGCCGCAAGATTCGCGGCTGAGACTGTGCACCGGCAAGTGGTCACGAGAGCCGCGCCGGCGTAGCGCCTGTACCGCTCCAGGGGGCTGATCTCCGGCAATCACGCAATGTTTCGATTCGCCAAAGCGACTCTGATTCTGTTGCCGCTTGCGACCATGCTTGCGCTTGCCGAGGCCGCGCCGCCTGCTTCGCGCCCCAAGCCGGCTGCGCCCAGCCGCGCCGCCCCGGCGGAAAGCCCACCCGCGCCCGTCGCCAATCCGCGCCGTTTGCCGCAATCTGCCGCACAGGACACGGGCTCGAGCGCCACCGCACCCGCGCCAGGGGAAAGCGCCCAGCGCACGGCACCCGTCTCCGCGAAGTCGGACGGCGAGCGGGGCAAGCCCTCGCAGGGCGCCTCCGCGAAGCAGCCGGCGGCGCTGACGGCGGAGTCGGCCTATATC
>JBLNBZ010000065.1:0-40601 GCA_050260355.1 Bacteroidota bacterium
GGAGGCCGCGGCCATCGCCGAGGCGATCGAGGCCGAGGTCGGCGCGCTGCTCGAGCAGGCGCACGCCGGCAGCGGCGGCAGGCCGATCGCGCCCGCGTCGGCCGCCAAGCCGACGGTCAACCTCTACACGCGCCTGAAGCCGGCGATTGCGACCGTGCAGGGCAACTTCCGCATCACCGCCGTGGAGGCCGAGAGCGACGTGCGCCACATCGTGCTGTCGTTCGGCGATACGGTGTTCCCGGTGCTGGAGGGCCAGTCGATCGGGATCGTCCCGCCTGCAGCCGGCGGGGATGGCCGGGAGCCGCCGATCCGGCTCTACTCGGTCGCATCGGCGCGCGATGGTGAGAAGCGCAACGCCAACAATGTGTCGCTGACGGTCAAGCGCGTGCCGGGCGGGCTCGTCTCGGAATGGCTGTGCGGATTGAAGGTCGGCGACAGGGTCTCGGTGACGGGACCGTTCGGCGCCACGTTCCTGATGCCGAACGATCCGGCTGCCGACATCGTGATGATCTGCACGGGTACAGGGTCGGCGCCCTTCCGCGCCTTCACCGAACGCCGCCGCCGCGCCGCGCCGGGAGCAGAGGGCAAGCTCGTCATGTTCTTCGGGGCACGCACGCCGCAGGAGCTGCCGTACTTCGGTCCGCTGCAAAAGGTGCCGGCGTCGCTGCTCGAGCAGCACCGCGTGTTCTCGCGCCTGCCTGGCCGGCCCAAAGAGTATGTGCAGGACCGTATGCGTGCCTCCGCGCCGCGCCTTGCCGATCTGCTGCGCAGCGAGCGCACGCACGTGTTCATCTGCGGCCTGAAAGGCATGGAGGCAGGCGTCGACGCCGCGCTTGCCGACATTTGCGCCGCGCACGCGCTCGACTGGGCAGCTCTCAAGCCGCGCATGCGCAGTGAAGGCCGCTACCACGTCGAAACATATTGAGCAGAACGGACTGCGCCGACGCGCGGCGCAGTCCGAAAGCGCTGGCGGCTCAGCGCCGTTCCTTGCAGATGACCTTGATCTGCCGGTCCGCCTCATCGCGCGTCTTGAAGGCCATGGGGCCGACCTGCACCCAGGTCGTCTCGGTCGGGCGGGTCTCGACCACCTTGCAGCGCTTGGACGACTTCTCCTGCACCACGTAGTAGTCGGCCGCAGCCGCAGCGCTCATGACGGTGAGGGCGGCGCCTGCCAGCATCAAAGTTCTGAACATCGGCAGTCTCCATTGTCTAGGCGTGATGCCACAGAACGCTGCCGTGATGCCGGCGTTCCTGTGCGACCCGAAGCTCCCGAGCAGGAAATTTTATTTGTCGGCAGGGAACCGGCAACGTATCAGCTGACAGCATTCGCTGCTTACGAGCCAGTCCATGAGCGACACACCACCCGACCGCCTCTCCGCCGACGAAACGAGTCCCTATTACGATGCCGCCTTGCTCGAGCGCGGCGTCGGCGTGCGCTTCAAAGGCGTGGAGAAAACCAACGTCGAGGAATACTGCATCAGCGAGGGCTGGGTCCGGCTCGTCGTCGGATCGACCAAGGACCGTCGCGGCCGGCCGATGACCGTGAAGCTCAAGGGCACGGTCGAAGCGTACTTTCGCGACAAGCCGGAGAGCAACTGAAGCGCCAGCTGGTCGCTCCAACGCACGTCCGTTCGCACCGCTCGCACAGCGCAAGCGGATATGCATCTGGATCCCGGCCCATTTCCGCTCGTGCGCGGAGCGCAAGCGCGGGGCCGGATGACGCCGAATATTGGGCATGGCCCCGCCCCATCCCACACGTCAACCCGCACCAGCGAGGCCCGTGGCCGAGCGCCGATGCGGGATCCAGCACAAGACTTGTCGAAGACACCTCAGCTCTTGCCGCCGAGGAAATCCTTCGACCAGCGCTCGTAGTCGCCGGCGCGCGTGACGCGGCGCATGAGCTCGGGCGAGGCGAGACCCTGGAGGTCCTTCGGCGGCGTGCCCTCGCGCAGCGCCTTGAGCGTCGCGTAGATTGCCTGCACGGATGCCTGGAACGGCTGGTGGCCCTGCAGGCAGATGCGCACGCCCTGCTTGGCCAGATACTCCCGGTCGCTGAGCTCTGGTGTCGCGGTGCCCAGGATGATCGGCAGCCTCAAGTGCGGCGCGATCGCCTCCAGCTCCTTGCGCGTCTTGAGGCCGACCAGGAAGATCGCATCGACGCCTGCCGCCTCGTAGGCCTTGGCCCTGGCGATCGTATCGTCGAGCCCCGTGATCTGGATGGCGCTGGTGCGCCCGGCGATGGCGAGGTCGGGATCACGGCGGCCGGCCAGCGCCGCCTTCATCTTGCCCACGCCTTCCTCGATCGACAGGATCTGCTGCGCCGACGTGCCGTAGGCCTGCGGCAGCAATGTATCCTCGATCGACAGGCCCGCGACGCCCGCCGCCTCCAGCTCCTCGACCGTGCGCATGACGCTCAGCGCGTTGCCATAGCCGTGATCGGCGTCGCACATCAGCGGCAGCTCGGCCGCGCGGCCGATGCGATGCGCCTGATCGGCAAACTCCGACAGCGTCAGCACGATCAGGTCGGGTGCGCCGAGCACCGTCAGCGAAGCCGTGGAGCCCGCGAACATGCCGACCTCGAAGCCCAGGTCGGCGGCGATGCGCGCGGAGATGGGATCGTGCACCGAGCCGGGGAAGACGCAGGTGCTGCCCGACAGGATGCTGCGAAACTTGCGGCGTCGTTCGCTCCAGCGTGAGGGCATGCGAATTCCTTCTCTCGGGTCAGAATAAGTGGATGAGGGCGAGCCCTGGTGTCAGGGCGTCGCCACGTAGCCGTCACGGCGCGGGTCGCAGGCGCCCGTCAGCGCGCCGGTCTCGCGGTCGATGGCGACCGCCTGCATGCCCCCGACCCGCATGGTCCAGTCCTGTCCTGGTATGATGTCGTGGCCGCGCTTGCGCAGGGCGTCGATGGTGGCTGCGGCAATGCGCGTCTCCGGCTCGACCTTGCGGCCGTCCCACAGCCTGGCACGCGGCGCCTCGATCGCCTCCTGCAACGGCAGGCCGAAGTCGAGGTGCTGCACCATGGCCTGCGGCTGCGTCTGCAGGATGCCGTAGCTGCCCGGCGTGCCGAGCGCGAGCACAGGCAGGCCGTCACGCGTGCTGATGCTCGGCGAGACGCACATCGGCAGGCTGGCTCCGGGCTTCGTCAGGTTGGGGCTCCTGGGATTCACATCCGCCCAGTACAGGAAGTTGTTGAGGCACAGCCCGGTGTCCGGCACCACCACGGCGGAGCCGAACGGACTGCCGAGGCTTTGCGTGATGCACACCGCGTTGCCGTCGCGATCGGCAATCGAGAGCGACGTGGTGTGGCTCTCGGCGATGTTTGCGGAGGGTGGCTCGGTCCACTGCTCGGTCGGGCCGTCGATCGGCGCGCCGTCCTTGACGCGGCGGCGCAGCGCCTCGACGTGGGCCTCGGAGAGAAGCTCCGCGACCTTGGCGGGCGTCGGATTGTTGTGCGCGATGCGCACGCCAGCGGCGAGCCGGATGGCCCGCCAGACGGTGTCGAGATGCTCCACGCCGTTGCGCTCCATGGCGCCGACGCTCAGGCCTTCCAGGATGCGCAGCGTCAGTAGGAACTGGAAGCCTTCGCACGGCGGTGGCGGCACGTTCACAGTCAGGCCGCGGTAGGGCGCCGTCAGCGGCTCCTTCCACACCGGACGCACGGCGTCGAGATCGGCCATGGTCAGGCAGCCGCCCATGCTCTCCAGGTGCGCGACGATGGTTCGCCCGAGCGCGCCGCGATAGAGATGGTCGGGGCCTTCCGCGGCGAGGGCTTCCAGCGTCCGGGCGAGGTCGGGCTGGCGCAGGATGAAGCCCTGCTCCACCTTGCCCCTCCCGCCCGTGTAGGTGTCGGCCCAAAGCCGGTGCAGAGCGGGATGCGCCTCGATCTCCGGCGCGGTGCCGTTGATCTCGAAAACGCCGAACTCGAGCAGCGGGAAGCCGTCGCGGGCAAGGGCGATGGCAGGCGCGAAGGCGTCCTTGAGCTTCAGCTTGCCGTAGGAGCGCTGCAGCTCGCACCAGCCGGCAAGGTTGCCCGGCGTGGCGACCGCGAGTGCGCCGCGCTGCACCTCCTCGCGGCGCTTGAAGCGCTCGACGGGAAACCGCGACGGCACCGGCGGCACGTAGTCGAGCGCGCGCACGCGCTTCTCGGACGCGATGTAGCAGGTCGCAAGTCCAAGACCCGCCAGGCCCGACATGAACGGCTCGACCACATTCAGCGCCGCCGAGGTGGCGACCGCCGCATCGAAGGCGTTGCCGCCGTTGGCCAGCATGCGCGCGCCAGCCTGCGCAGCGAGCGGATGGGCTGCGGCGACGACGCCATGCAGAGACGAGATCGTTGGTCGTTTGCCGTTCATGAAGCTGTTCCCCGTGCGCGGATGGCCGGCGCCCATGTTACGCCTGCGCCCATGACAGGCAATGGCGATGTGCCGACCTGGTGGTGGATCACGGCAGCAGCCGGTCCTCGCGATAGCGTCGCAGGTATTCCAGCACCTGCTCCTCGGTATCGATGGTGTCGTGGAAGCCGTCCCGGCGCAGCTTGATGACGCTCGAGATCACATCATGCTCGCGGTGCCACAGGAAGTCGCCGAAGGCCCACACCGCCACCTGCTCCATCCGCGTCGGCTTGAGCTTGTGCTTGGCAACGATGCGGTCCCACACCGGCCCCTTGTCCTGCATCCACTCGGCCAGCGTCATGGGCCGCACCTCGCCGAGCTTCATGCCGAAATGGTCGGCCAGCCGCGGCCAGAAGCGGCGCCAGCGCACGAGGCCGCCGTCCGTGACGTTGTAGGCCTGATTGCGTGCCGCGGGAGAGGTCGCCATCCAGGCCATGGCGCGTGCCAGCAGCGTGGCATCCGTCATCTCGCCGAGCGCATCGTAGTTGCCGGGCTTGCCGGGGAAATCGAGCGGCAGCCCGAGCTCGGCGCAGATCGCCGCCCACGCGCCGATCGTGGAGATGATGTTGCGCGGACGCTCCGGTGCATAGTCGTAGATGAAGCCGGGGCGGCTCGCCGACCATGTCCAGCGCTTGCCTGCCTGGCGCGCCCGCAGCAGATCCTCCTGGTCGTAGTAGAAATTCGGCGGCATGTGGCGCGGATCATCCTCGCGTGCCGGCGTCTGCATGGAGCCCAGATGCATCCCGTACCATTTGGTGCCCTCGACAAGGTGTACGTGCTGCAGGCTAGGCGCGATCGGCTCGACGGCGTCGAGGACGTTGCGCAGCATGGCCACGTTCTCGTCCACCGTCTCGACGCCGCCTTCGCCGAACTTCGCCCGCGCCGTGTAGAAGATGTGGGTGACCTCGCGGCAGCCGGCGAGCGCGGCCCGGCAATTGTCCGCATCGAGCAGATCGACCTTGATGTAGCGCAGCCGCCCCGCGTGGGCCGCGGCCGGCGGATGGCGGGAGAGCCCGATCACCGACCAATCGGGGTCCTCGAGCAGCACCTCGACAAGGCGCTTGGAGGCTGCCCCGGTTGCTCCCGCGATCAGCGCCGTTCGTGCCATCCTCATCTCCTGGTTGTCGCCCCTCGTCGAGGAGAGCATAGGCGCGGGAGGGCCGCCTCGTCTCCTGCCGCGGGAGCTAAGAGCCGTTGCCGGCTCTGGTCAACGCTTCGCTGCATTGGCTATGTTGCCACCCAAGGCTACACGGGTAATGCCATTGGGGAGAGATGCCTGCATGACACGCTTGTGCGAGGGACGCGTTGCTGTGGTCACCGGAGCCGGGCAGGGGCTGGGACGCGAGCACGCGCTGATGTTGGCGCGGCACGGCGCCAAGGTCGTCGTCAATGACATCGGCGCGGCGCTCGATGGAACGGGCCGCGACGAATCCTATGCCAGCCAGGTGGTGGCCGAGATCCGCAAAGGCGGCGGCGAGGCCATCACCAACGGCGACGACGTGAGCGACTGGAAGGGCGCCAAGCGCCTCATCGACCAGGCCATCGAGACCTATGGCCGGCTCGACGTCGTCATCAACAATGCGGGCATCCTGCGCGACCGCATGCTCACCAACATGACCGAGGACGAGTGGGATGCGGTCATCAAGGTGCATCTGAAGGGCACGTTCGCACCGGCTCGCCACGCGGCCGCCTACTGGCGCGACGAGAGCAAGCGGCTCGGCGCCCCACTGAAGGCCCGCATCATCAATACCAGCTCGACGTCGGGCATCTACGGCAACGTCGGCCAGACCAACTACGGCGCGGCCAAGGCCGGCATCGCTGCCTTCACCATCATCGCCGCGCGCGAGCTGCGCCGCTACGGCGTGACCGTCAATGCCATCGCCCCCTCGGCGCAGACGCGCATGACCGAAGGCCTGCGCGAGCTCACCGAGGAGCAGCGCGCGCGCCGCCATCCCAAGTGGGTGTCACCCGTCGTCACGTGGCTCGCCAGCGTGGACTCCCAGGAGGTCACGGGCCGCGTATTCCAGGCCGGCAACGGCATCGTCTCGGTGTGCGAAGGCTGGCGGCGAGGGCCGACCATCGATCAGATGGATGATCCGGTTGAGCTCGGCCCGATCGTCAAGGACATGGTGGCCAAGGCCCGCAAGAATGTCGGCATGGACGGCAAGGAGCTCGACTGAGCATCGAGGGCCAGCATGTATCTCGGCGACCATGCCCTGAGGCAGCCCGACAAGCCGGCGTTCGTTCACGCCTCAACCGGCGCGACCATCACGTACCGCGAGCTCGACGAGCGATCGAACCGGCTCTCGCACCTGCTCCATGCTCGAGGCCTGCGCCGCGGAGGGCACATCGCCCTCTTCATGGAGAACAACATGCGCTTCATGGAGGTCGTCTGGGCGGCCATGCGCTCCGGCCTCTATGTGACCGCGATCAATCGCTATTTCACGCCCGAGGAAGCCGCCTATATCGTCAATGATTGCGGCGCCGAGCTGCTGGTCACGTCGCATGCGCGCAGGGACGTGGCCTCCGTGCTCGCGGATATGATCCCGCGCTGCCCGGGGCGCCTTATGACCGATGGCGTGATCGACGGCTGGTCCAGCTACGAGCAGGCCGTCGCCACGTATCCGGCCACGCGCCGCAGCGATGAGAGCCTCGGCGACACCATGCTCTACAGCTCCGGCACGACCGGCAGGCCCAAGGGCATCAAGCGGCCGCTCCTCGATCCACCGGGATTCGCCGAATGGCGCGCACGAGCCACCATGGCCGCGTACGGCTTCTCGCCCGACACGATCTATCTGTCGCCGGCCCCGCTCTACCACGCCGCTCCGCTCGCCTACGTGCTCGGCGTGCAGTTTTTCGGCGGCACCGTGGTGATGATGGAGCGCTTCGATGCCGCGGACGCGCTCGCCAACATCGAGCGCCACCGCATCACGCACAGCCAGTGGGTGCCGACCATGTTCGTGCGCATGCTGCGCCTGCCCGAGTCGGAGCGCCGGCGCTGGGATCTCTCCACGCACAAGGTCGCCATCCACGCCGCCGCGCCGTGTCCGGTCGAGGTCAAGCGGCAGATGATCGAGTGGTGGGGGCCGATCCTGTGGGAATACTATGCCGGCACCGAGGCGAACGGTGCCACGCGCATCACGAGCGAGGAATGGCTGAAACGCCCAGGCTCGGTCGGGCGCGCCAGCGTCGGCATCCTGCACATCTGCGATGACGAGGGCAACGAGCTGCCGCCGGGCGAGGCCGGCACCATCTACTTCGAGCGCGAGGCCATGACCTTCGCTTACCACAACGACCCGGAGAAGACGCGCGCTGCACAGCATCCGCGCCATCCCAACTGGTCCACGCTCGGCGACATCGGCTATGTCGACGCCGACGGCTATCTCTACCTGACCGACCGCAAGGCCTTCATGATCATCTCGGGCGGGGTCAACATCTACCCGCAGGCGATCGAGGATGCGCTGATCCTGCATCCGCAGGTGGCCGACGTGGCCGTGTTCGGCGTCCCGCACGAGGAGATGGGCGAGGAGGTGAAGGCCGTGGTCGAGCTTGTGCCCGGCAGTGCCGCATCGGATGCGCTGGCCCAGGAGCTGATCGCCTATGTCCGCGAGCGCGTCGCCGCCTACATGGTGCCTCGCTCCATCGACTTCATCGACCAGATGCCGCGTCTGCCCACGGGCAAGCTCTACAAGCGCGCGCTGCGCGACCGCTACTGGCAGGCGCACCGCGCAGGAGCGATCGCGCGCTGAGAATCCACCCGCCCGCAGTTTTTCAACCCGCAACGGAGCAAGCCGTGGCCATCAACTACGATCACCTGATGTCGCTCAAGAGCGAAGGCGACCGCTTCCGCTATACGGATCGGGAAACCATGCTCTATGCCATCGGCATCGGCATGGGCCGCGACCCATACGACGAGAACGAGCTGCCGTTCGTGTTCGAGAAGGGCGGCCTCAAGACGGTGCCGTCGATGGCGACGGTGCTTGCGCGCATACCTCTGCTCAAGGACTGCGGTTACGACTACAGCAAGGTCGTGCACGGCGAGCAGCGGCTGACCCTGCATCGGCCTCTGCCGCCGGAGGGCGAGCTGATCGCCGACAGCCGTGTCACGGCGGCCTACGACAAGGGGCCCGGCAAAGGCGCCGTGATCTACACCGAGACCAAGGTCCGCCTGGCCAGCGACGGGGCACCTCTGTTCACCCAGGCATCGACCACGTTCGCGCGTGGCGACGGCGGCTTCGGTGGCCCCGCCGGCTCGGGACCGGAGCCGCATCGGCTGCCCGAGCGCAAGCCGGATCTGACGCTGAGCCTCGAGACGCGCAAGGACCAGGCGCTGCTCTACCGCCTCAATGGCGACCGCAACCCGCTGCACGCCGATCCCGAGCTCGCCAAGCGCGTCGGCTTTCCGGTGCCGATCCTGCATGGGCTTTGCACCTACGGCACGGCCTGCCGAGCCGTGCTGCAGGCGGTATGCAAGTACGATCACCGGAAGATCACGGGCTTCGATGTGCGCTTCTCGGCGCCGGTCTACCCTGGTGAGCACATCGTCACCGACATGTGGGTCGATGGTGCGGTGGTATCCTTCCGCTGCCGCGTTCCCGAGCGGGACGTGACCGTCATCAACAACGGCAAGTGCACGCTGACGCAGTAGGCCTCACACGGATGCGGTCGGCTCGTCATCTGCGAGCAGGGCGATCACCTGCGCGTCATCGACCTCCGAGAAGTCGCGATAGTAGTAGCCGACCGCGCCGAAGCTCGAGGGAGCGTGGAGACAGACGACGTCGTCGGCCTCGCTGCCGAGCAGCTCGACCGCCGACTGCGACCCGACTGGCAACGCAGCGATCAAGCGCCGGAGGCCGCGGCGCCTGAGGCCCTTCAAGGCGACCCGCATCGTTGCTCCGGTTGCGGCGCCATCATCCACGACGATCGCCGTGGAGCCTGCGAGGTCCACGGGTTGATGCTTCCCGTAGATCTCGCGCCGCTTCTCGATGATCGCCAGCTGCCGGTGCGTTTCGGCGGCGATGTCACCCGGCAAGAGGCCGAGCTCGGCAATGATATCCTCGTTGAGCACGACCTCCGGCGTCTTGCCATCGACCACGGCACCGATCGCGAGCTCCGGCTGCAGCGGCGCACCGAGCTTGCGCACGAAGAGCACATCGAGCGGTGCGCCGAGCGCCTTGGCCACCTCGGCGGCCACCGGAACGCCGCCTCGCGGCAAGCCGAGCACGACAGGAGCGACGGGCTCGAGCGCCCGCACGGCCTCGCCGAGATGCCGGCCGGCGTCCCTTCGGTCCTCGAAGATGGGATGGCGCATGCGAGGTACTCCTCATGCCCCGCTCAACCGAAAAATCGGCCTGTGGCCGCCGCAATGCAAGCCCAGATCAGGCCTCGCTCGACAGCTTGTAGACGCGCGCGGCCGTGCCGCGATAGAGGGCTGCCTTCTCCTCCGCCGAATAGCCGGACGTGATGCGCTTGAAGGCGTTCCAGAGCGCGGCATAGCTGCAGCTTCCCTTGTCGACGGGGAAGTTGCTCTCGAACATGCAGCGGCTCGGTCCGAACGCCCCGATGCACGCCTCGATGTAGGGCCGCCAGGCCTCAGCCAGCTCGTGCGAGGACGGCGGCATCGCCGCACTATGGAACGAGAAGCCGAACAAGCGCATGCCGAGCCCGCCCAGCTTGACGTTGACGTTGGGGCACTCCGCCAGCGCGCGCATCTGCGCATGCCATGCGGCGAAGACCTCGTCGCGCTTTCCGGCATAGGGTCCGATGCCGATGGCGCCCCCGACGTGGTTCAGGATGATGGTGGTATCGGGGAAGGCACGCGCAACCTCCACCAGCTCGGCGAGCTGCGTGTGGTACATCCATGCGTCGAACGTCAGGCCGAGAGGGCCAAGGCAGGCGAAGCCCTCGCGAAAGCGGGCGGTCTTCAGCAGCCCCTCGCTGGTGTTGAGCGAGGAGCCGCGGGCGGCCGGATCGGCATGCCAAACCGTGCTGGCTCTGATGCCGCGAAAGCGGCCGTTGCCTGCCGCTATCAGGGCCTCGAGCACGTGCCCTGCGTTGGCACCGAGCATCATGTCGGCATGTCCGACGATGCCTTCGCAGATGCGCGTCGGGCCGTAGCCGCCACTGGCGCTCATCGCCGCGATGCCATTGACGAACTCGACCTCGCCGACTGGCGCCAGCGCTGGATCGCCGGCCTGCCGGTACATGGACCGGCACTCCATGAACACGGTGGAGACGATCTTGTGTCCGCTGCCGAGGTCCTCCAGCAGATCGGGGAGCAGGTACTTGGCGCCGGGCTTGTCCCAAAGATGGTGGTGGGGGTCGATGATGGCGAGCTCGGGCTCGATGATGTCCTCGCGCCGCAAGGCGAGCCATTCGGGGCGCACGGCGATGTGGGACCCCAGATTCATCTCATTGCCCTCGCGCATGGTTCGCTCCGTGCTTGGGATTGCTTGTGGGCGTTATCCTACCTGCGCAGCATATGAGCTGAAGCGCTGGCGCGCATCCCCTCTCGGGGCCTCGCGTCTCGGCATGCCGGCCGCCGCCGCGACGCTGGGCAGCGACGGATGCGTGGGGTCATGCACGTTGTGGTGGTCGTGCGGGGCGTCGAGGGGCCACACGCTCGCGGGTGCTGGGCCTCTCACATACCCCCTCCCCATCCCTCCGAGTGGGGAGGGGGCTTCGCTCCGCTCATGCCTGTTGGCGCCGTCCGGCGCGGCTCATACGCGCCCGGGGTCGAAGCTCGCCTTCAATCCCGTGCCGTAGCGTTTGAGCGCGCCCTCGGCCCCGGCTGCGTTCGGCCGCTGGAAGATCCAGTTCTGCCACGCGGTGAGGCGGCCGAAGATCTTGGTCTCCATGGTCTCGGGGCCTGCGAAGCGCAGGTTCGCCTCCATGCCGGTCAGCGCGTCGGCAGAGAAGCTCGCCCGCTCCTCCAGGAAGATCCTGACCTCGTCCTCCCAGTCGATCTCGTCGTAGGCCGCCGTAACGAGGCCCAGCCCCTCGCAGGCACCCGCATCCTGGGCCGTGCCGACGGTCGCGCGCGCAGCGTCGAGGCTCTGCGGCTCGCCGAGGAAGCGCGTGGCGAGGCGCGTCAGTCCGTTGCTCATCGGATAGGCGCCGAAGTTGAGCTGCGACAGAGTCATCGCGGCCGCCGGCCGATTGTCGCCTTTGACGGCGCCGTCGAGCATGAACGCCCGGTCGCAAGCGAGCACGATCTCAGCCAGCGAGCCGGCGAAGCACGATCCCGGCTCCACCAGGGCGACGAGAGAGCGCGAGGTCATGTCGATGCGCTTCAGCACGCGCTTCCAGTAGTGCAGGATCTCGCGCGCCAGCCAGTGTGTCTTGCTGCTCTCCAGAAACGCGTCATGGGCGAGCACCTGCGCTGGATCGCCGGTGCTCTTGAACACCAGCGTGCCGATCGTCGGCTCGTTGAGCCGCAAGTGCAGGATGGCGTCATCGAGCTCGCGCGCGAGACACAGGGGCCAGAACCGAGCCCCCAGCGTCTGCATCTCGCCGGCAGAGGCCGGCGGCGGCGATTGAGGCCCCTGTATCGTAAGGGTAGCGCGGCTCTGCGCGCGGTCGATATCGACGCGCAGGCTCGTGTATGTGATCGCATCCGCCTCGAACGTGCGCACCAGCGGCGTGAGCGCGATACCCTTCGCGCCGTCAGGCCGATCCGAAGCCGCCACCGCATCGGCCACCGCCTTCGCCACGGCTGCCTCGAACCTGGAGTTCGGCACGGCCTCGTCGACCAGCCGCCACTTGACGGCACGCGCGCCGCGCACGCCCTCCTCCATGGTGCAGAATGCGTCGGCGAGGTCGCGTCGCACCTTGCGCTTGTCGGTCACCCGCGTCAGTCCGCCGGTGCCCGGCAGGACGGCCAGCAGCGGCAGCTCCGGCAACGCGACCGTCGAGTTGCCGTCGTCGGCCAGGATGATGTGCTCGCACGCGAGCGCCAGCTCATAGCCGCCGCCTGCAGCCGTGCCCTTGATCGCGCAGATGTACGTCTGGCCTGATGAGGCGCTCGCATCCTCGATGGCGCCGCGGGTCTCGTTCGTGAACTTGCAGAAGTTGACCTTGTGCGCGTGGCTGGCGCCAGCCAGCATGCGGATGTTGGCGCCGGCGCAGAACACGCGCTCCTTGCCCGAGCGCAGCACCACCGCCTTCACCTCCGGGTGCTCGAAGCGCAGCCGCTGCACGATGTCGGCGAGCTCGATATCGACGCCGAGGTCGTAGGAGTTGAGCTTCAGCTCGTAGCCCTCGAACAGGCCGCCTCCCGCATCGACATCCATGATCAGATCGGCGCGCGGTCCCGACAGCTCCAGCCTCCAGTGCCGGTAGCGCGTGGGATCGATCTGAAACTCGATGCGGCCTGACATTGTGCGTTTCCGGTCGTCGCGTTCGAACAGGCGTCGCACGATATGGCATCAGCCGTTGCCGGTCGAGCCGGGCGCATCGGCCAGTTGCAGCGCCGGCCGCGCCTCCACCAGTGCGCCCGCCGGCAGGCCGCTGTCGCGCACCGCTTCGGCAAACGTCCTCACGCGGCCCGAGAGGCCCTCGATATCGATGCCCATCAGCGTGTCACGCGCGCCGGCCGCGCAATCCGCCAGCCGGTCCGCCACCTCCTGCAGCAGCCGAAGGGTCGCGTTGCGCTGGCCCATCTCCAGCTTCAGGCAGGCATTGGCGAGCTGAATAAGGGCTACCATCAGATGCCGCTCGCGCGAGCTCGGACGGGTTGCGAGCCATACCGGCTCCCAGACCTCATGCGCCTCCCAGAAATAGCCGTTGGCGTAAAGCTCCACACCATAAAGATAGGCCGGGACCTCGCGCCAAATCTCGGCGCGTATCGACCGCGGGGTGCCGGCCTTGACGCGGTCCAGCGGCGGCCGGTCCGGCTCCGAGCCGGAGCCCGGTATGTGCCGTCGCGAGGGAAGCGGAAAGGGCACCGGTCATGCTCTGCGATTTTCGGGCAGCAGACTGTATTTGAACTCGGATGACGTGCAAACGCCACCGAAGTAGCCTGCTCGATGTTGAAAACGAGGCACACGGCCGTCATCGCGCCCCTGCGTCGAGGGACTACGCCAGAGTCGTGTGCCAGCGAGGAGACGTCGATGACCGCCCAGAGGAGCCCTCGTGCCGAGTCCGTGCCCGCTACAGCTACGCTCGCCGCGTGGTTGGCGGATTTGCCGCGAACCGGGGTCCCGGAGAACGTGCGCAAGGCCCTGCGCCTGATGACCCTCGACACGCTTGGCGCCGCCGTGGCGGGCGCGCGACAGGAGTGGACCGACGTCGTTGCCCGGTGGGCGAGGCGCGGCGCCCTGCCTGCCGGTAAGGGCCTCGCCAGCATCTGGGGCGACACCACGGCGTGCCTGCGCCCCTGCGATGCGGCGCTCGTCAACGGCACCGCCGCGCACGCTTTCGAGCTCGATGATTACCACAATGCCAAGCTGCATCCGGGCGCCGTGGTGATTCCCGCGGTGCTGGCGGTGGCGGAGGCGAGAGGCATCGATGGACCGCGCATCGAGACCGCGATTGCGGCCGGCTACGAGGTGATGATCCGCACCTCGCTGGCGCTCGATCCGTCCGAGGCGCGTCTGCGCGGCTGGCACCTGACGGCCGTATGCGGGACGCTCGGCGCTGCGGCGGCCGTGGCTGTGCTGCTCGGATTCGACCGGCAGCATACTGCCTGGGCGCTGGGTCTTGCCGGCACGCAGTCGGGCGGCCTGTTCGCCTTCAACGCGGACGGCACCATGTCGAAGCGGCTGCATCCGGGGCGGGCTGCGCAATCGGGTATCATGGCGGCCGAGTTGGCCGAGCTGGGGCTCACCGGACCGACGCAGATCTACGAGGCCGAGGACGGCGGGCTGCTGTGGGCCTTCTCATCGAAGTCGAGCACCGGCCCGCTGCTCGATGGGTTGGGTGAAACGTGGCACGCCGCCGATACGAGCTTCAAGCCGTACTCCTGCTGCGGCAGCCTGCACTCCTACGTGGATGCGGCCATTGCGCTGAGGCCGAGGTGGAAGCCCGGCGCGAGGGTGCGCACGGGGGTGGCCGAGGTCGTCAACGTGCAGTGCGGGTATCCGTATTTCCCGGGAAGCCAGCTCAATGCACAGATGAGCATCCGCTATTGCACGGCGGTGGCGCTGATGGACGGCGCCGCATTGCCGGCCCAGTTCACGCCCGAGCGGATCGCCGACCCGCAGCTCACCCGCCTCGCCCAGAGCATCGAGGTCGTGCACGACCCGGCCCAGGACAAGTTCTACCCCGGCCGTTTTGCGGCATGGGTGGAGCTCGAGACCGCGCCGGGGGCCAACGAGTTCGTGCGCGACGACCGCCTCGATCCGTCAGGCCATCCAAGGAACCCAAACCGCGAGGCAGCCCTGCGGGCCAAGTTCCAGGCCCTCGTGGAGCCCGCGCTCGGGGCGGCGGCGGCCTCGAACCTCGGCCGGGAAGTCGACAGCCTCGACCGCGCCTCGGTACGGCGGCTCATCGAGCTGATGGCGGGGCGCGCCTGAGGCTCACCTTCCGCGCCGAGACGGCCCATGCCGCTGCTCAAGAATCACTCTGACATCAGAGGGATTTGTAACGCTTCGTTAAAATCGCCCCGTAAGACGCGGCCGTTGTCGGCGCTGAGAGCCCGCGCGGTCCGGGCGCGATATATGCAACTCGGCGCCCGCGTATTTTCCATGCAAGTCCAGCGGCTGACGGGTAATCCGGCACACGACGTTCGGTCGTCGGAACATTCAACAAGCTGTGAACAAAATTAGCTGGTACGTGCAAACGGTCTGTTCTGATTGTATGAACACACTGCGGCGTTACGAGTTCATCAGTTCGCGTCCTGCTGCGGGTTCGTTGGCGCGTACTGTGGTTGCGGGGTTCGGTATCATGGTTGTCAAACCCATGATTGCGGTGGTTGTGTCGACGGTTTTAGGGCCAGCGTTGGGCGTCGCGTTGTTCCTCCTGGTGCACCACTGAGCACGGTACGCGGGACGTGCTCGAGCTGAGTACCTCTCCGACCAAGTGACGGCGAAGATAGGGTCCAGGCGATTTGCTTGTCGGGACCGGACGGGCGTTCGTGTGCATTCACGCTGCGCCGAGTGCCGATGCCGCGCATCCAGCCGTCCTCGAGAACAGCTTGACCGATAGCGACCGAACGATCGGCCCTCCGGACGCAGAATTTCCCCAGCCAAACTGACCCCCGGGCCTCTCGAGCGCGGCGGTCCGATCCAAGCTGGCGGCGATGCTTGCGCCTTGCTGCGATCGCCTTTTCGGGAATCGAAACAATCGCTGCGCGGTCCACCACTGGGCAGCGATGTCCACAAGCGGGGCGGTGCTCAATCATTATTTAACCGCGATGTCGCGTAATGAGGGCGCCAACAAGAAGTGCTGGTTTTCCAACCCTGCCCCGGAGGAGGTTCCATGCGCCCCACGACATTCCGTACTGCTGACGGGTTGCGGGAGTCGAGGGAGCAAAGGATCGGGCACTTCATTGCGCGCTACCTCGAGACGCTCGACGACGGCAGGCTGGATGCAGTTCTGGTCGTTGCACGCTCGAGCCAAAGCCCCGTGGCGCGTGCGCTGATCTCGGCGTCGGGCGCGATGGTCGCGCGCGGCCTGGAGGCGCGCATCATCCTGGGCCCGGAGGAGGCTGAGCTGGAGAGCTGGCCCTGCGGCGAGGCGATGGACACATTGGTGCGTGAGGTCCGCGTGGTCCGCGACCCGCGCCTGCTGGAAAGCCATGAGCAGATCGTGCTGGGCGGCGAGGGCGTGTGGTTCGGCGACAGTATGCGCCGCGATCCCCTGCAGCGCGACGCCTACGAGAGCTTCTCGCCCCATGATGCTGCGGCGGCGCGGTTGGCCCGCAGCATGTTCGAGCGCCTCTGGCAGCTCACCTTGCCGCTGTATCCGCGCGCCGTCGGGTCCATTCCCCCAGCGGCCTGCACCGACTCATCGTCCCCGCGCATCTATCGCGGCGGATAGGACAGACCCGCGCGCGGCGACAGCCTGGAGCTCTCCGCGCAGGCCGACTCTCTGGCTACACCCAGCTCAACCGGTCTCCCGGCGCTTGCGCGGCGTCAGGGCAGAGAGGGTTTGCGGGTTGCTGTCACTTGCCGGAAGTTTCCTTTAATGGGCCGCCGGGGGAGAGCGTGTTTCCCCCAGGGGTGGTGCGGGCATTATCGCGCCACGAATTGATGTGTAGGGTGCCGCTTCCTGCGGCGCCTCCGGGCCATCACGCTCGCTCCGACGCCGTCAAAAATATTCATCTCCGACGAGAACTTGCCCATGTCTTTGCTGCTGCGCTCGATGCTCTTCGTAGCTCTCCTCTTTGCGCCGGCCTGTGCGCTTGCCCAGCAAGCCGCGTTCGATCACCCCGTGGTCGCCAGGGACGCTGAGCGCTACGAGGCCTACCTCAAATCAAGCTGGAAGCCCGGCAAGCAGACCGCCGCGCAACTGCGCCAGGCTGGTCTCAAAGCACTCGGTGACGGCAACGACGCGCGCGCCGCCTCGCGCAACTTTGCAACCGCCGTCGTGACCGACCCCAAGGACAGCGAGGCGTGGACGGGTCTGGCGCGCGCGCTGCTCGCCATTACGCCGGACACGGGCTCGGAGCGGTACGAGCTGCCCGTCAACGCGGCAGGCGCCGCCTTCATCGCCTACCAGCGCGCGGCGACGGCTGCGCAGAAGGCGGCAGCGCTCGCCGTCCTCGGCGACGCGCTCAAGCAGCGCTCCATGTGGCGGCCGGCGATCGATGCCTTGAAGGCGAGCCTCGCGCTGGCCGACAGCACCGAGGTGCGGCAGGCCTTCGACAAGCTCTATGCGGAGCACGGCTTCCGCGTCATCGACTACAAGGTCGACGCCGACGCGACAGAGCCGCGCCTTTGCATCAACTTCTCCGAGCGGCTTTCCAGCGGCCAGGCCGACTACGCCAAGTTCATTACGCTCGACGGCAAGGACCCGCAGAATGTGTCCGCGGAGGGCAGCCAGCTCTGCATCGATGGCCTCGCCCACGGCAAGCGCTACGAGATCCAGGTGCGCGCCGGCTTGCCGTCCGCGGTCAACGAGCTCCTGTCCAAGAGCTCGGAGATGGCGGTCTATGTGCGCGACCGTGCCCCCTCCGTGCGCTTCACGGGGCGCAACTACGTGCTGCCGAACCGCGGCCAGCTCGGCATTCCCGTCGTCACCGTCAACGCCGACAAGGTGGCCGTCGAGATTTTCCGCATCGGCGACCGCGGCCTCGTCGGGGCCGTCGGCAGCGAGAGCTTCCTGAAGCAGGTCGAGCGCTACGAGCTCGAGAACGTGCGCGAGCGCTCCGGCCAGCGCGTGTGGAAAGGCGAGTTGGCGGTCACCTCGCGCCTCAACGAGGACGTGACGACCGCGCTGCCCGTCAGCGAGGCGGTGCCGAAGCTCGAGCCCGGCGTCTACATCATCGCTGCGCGCGCAGCGGCCAAGACCGGCAACGAGAGCCAGGCCACGGCGACGCAGTGGTTCATCGTCTCCGATCTCGGCCTGTCCACGCTGTCGGGCGACGACGGCCTGCATGCCTTCGTGCGATCGCTGGCAACGGCAGAGCCCGCCGCCGGAGTCAACGTGCGACTGGTGGCGCGCAACAACGAGGTGCTGGGCACCGCCAAGACCGATGCATCGGGCTATGCTCGTTTCGATGTGGGTCTGACGCGCGGCGAGGGTGGTTTGGCACCGGCGCTGCTGATCGCCGAGACCGGGCAGGACTATGCGTTCCTGGACCTGGCGACGGCCGCCTTCGATCTCACCGATCGCGGCGTCAAAGGGCGCGAGACCCCCGGCGCGCTCGATGCCTTCCTCTATAGCGACCGCGGTGTCTATCGCCCCGGCGAGAACGTCTATCTGACGGGTCTCGTGCGCGACGCGGCGAACAAGGCGGCCGCGCTGCCGGTCACGCTCATCATCACGCGTCCCGATGGCGTCGAGCATCGCCGCATTGCGCTGACCGAGCACGAGCTCGGCGGGCGGACGACGACATTGGCGCTCGGCCCGACCGCGATGACCGGCACGTGGCGCGCCAAGCTCCATACCGATCCGAAAGCCGAGCCGCTGGCGCAGGTTTCGTTCCTGGTCGAGGACTTCCAGCCCGAGCGCCTCGACCTCACGCTCGAGGCCGAGACCAAATCGCTCGCGCCCGAGGAGACCGGCAAGATCGCCGTGCGCGGCCGCTATCTCTACGGCCCGCCGGCGGCAGGACTGGCGCTCGAAGGCGAAGTCATCGTCAAGCCTGCCACGGGCGGCGTCAGCGGCTTTTCAGGCTATCGCTTCGGCCTCGCCGACGAGCGCATCACTGCCGTGCGCAAGTCGCTCGAGGATTTGCCCGACACCGACGCGCAGGGCGCCGGCGAGGTTGCGCTGCGTCTGCCGCCGATCCCGCGCACGGCGCGACCGCTCGAGGCGGATGTCCTGTTGCGGCTGCGCGAGCCCGGCGGCCGCGCCATCGAGCGCAAGGTGACGCTGGCTGTGGCCACGCGCGAGCCGCGCATCGGCATCAAGCCGCTGTTCAACGGCAATGAGGTTGGCGAAGGCGAGGCCGCGGCGTTCGACGTCGTGCTGGTCGGCGCGGACGGCAAGCAGGCCGATGCGAAGTCGTTCAAGTGGGAGCTGGTGCGCCTCGATCAGCGCTGGCAGTGGTACAGCCGCGATGGCCAGTGGAGCTACGAGACCGTGACGACAGCACGCCGCGTGACCGGCGGCACGGCCACCGCGGAGGCCGGCGCGCCCGCGCGCATCTCGGTGCAGTCCGACTGGGGCCGCTATCGGCTGGAGGTGACGACCGGCGAGGCCGGAGGCCCGCAGTCGAGCGTGACCTTCAACGCCGGCTGGTATGCGGGCGACGCCATCGACAGCCCCGAGATGCTCGACATCGCACTCGACAAGCCCGCCTACAAGGCCGGCGAGACGGCGCGCGTGAAAATTGCGAGCAGGCAGGCCGGCAAGGTGACCATCGCCGTGCTCAGCAACAAGATGCTTGCCATGCAGCAGGCCGATGTCCCTGCGGGCGGCACCGAGATCACGCTGCCCGTGGCCGAGGCGTGGCTGCCCGGCGCCTACGTCACCGCCACCCTCTACCGGCCGATGGACGAGAAGGCGCGGCGCATGCCGAGCCGCGCCATCGGCGTCAAGTGGCTGGGGCTCGACACCTCGAGCCGCACCCTCGAGGTCGGCCTCGATCTGCCGCGGAAGGTGAAGCCGTCGAGCACGCTGACCGTGCCCGTCAAGGTCACCGGCCTCGGTGCCGGAGAGGAGGCGCGCGTGACCGTCGCCGCGGTCGACGTCGGCATTCTCAATCTGACCAGGTTCGAGTCGCCGGCGCCTGAGAAGTGGTTCTTCGCACAGCGGCGTCTCGGCACCGAGGTGCGCGACTTCTACAACCGGCTGATCGACGGAATGCGCGCCGAGCGCGGCTCCCTCAGATCGGGCGGCGACGAGTCCGGCGGCTTGGCCATGCAAGGCAGCCCGCCGGTCGAGAAGCCGCTGGCGCTGTTCTCCGGCATCGTCAAGGTCGGTGCCGATGGGACGGCCAAAATCGATCTGCCGCTCCCCGACTTCAACGGCGCCGTGCGGATCATGGCGGTTGCCTGGAGCGCCGACAAGGTCGGCTCGGCCAGCGGCGAGGTCATCGTACGCGGCGCGCTGGCGCTGACCGCTTCGGGGCCGCGCTTCCTGACGCTCGGCGACGAGGCGCGCCTGGAGCTCGACGTGCACAACGTCGAGGGGCCCGCCGCTGCCTACAAGGTTGCCATCGGGCAGGAGACGGCCTCGGGCCTGCAGTCTAGCTTGGCCGCTCGCGATCTCGACCTCAAGGTCGGGGAGCGACGCCGAGAGTACGTCGACATCAAGCCTAGTGAGATCGGCGCCTTCACGTATTCCATCAACATCACCGGGCCTGACGGCATCGAGGTCAAGCGCCGGCTCGCGTTCGATGTGAAGCCGCCGGCGGCCGACATCAAGCGCACGACCATCTCCGCACTCGCGGCCAAGGGCGGGAAGCTGACGCTGTCGCCGGATCTGCTGCAGGACATGATCCCGTCCACGGCGCGCGTGACGGTCAACGTCGGGCCGATCGCGTCGATGGACGTGCCCGGCCTGCTCACCCAGCTCGACCGTTATCCCTACGGCTGCGCCGAGCAGACGACGAGCCGCGCGCTGCCGTTGCTCTACGTCAACGAGATGGCACGCCGCATCGGTCTTGCCAACGAAACCCAGCTCAAGGAGCGAGTCCAGAAAGCCATCGAGCGCGTGTTCGAGATGCAGGACAGCTCCGGCGCCTTCGGCGTCTGGGGTCCGAGCAGCGGCGACATGTGGCTGACGAGCTATGTGACCGACTTCCTGTCGCGCGCCAAGGAAGCAGGCTACGTCGTGCGTCCGCAGGCCTTCGCGCAGGCGCTCGACCGGCTGCAGAACTACATCGGCTATGCGCAGGACTTCGAGCGCGGCGGCGAGGCGCGAGCCTATGCGCTCTACGTTCTGGCTCGCAACGGCCGTGCGCCGATCGGGGAGCTGCGTTACTACGTCGACACACGGCTCGACCGTTTCGCGACGCCACTGGCGCAGGCGCAGCTCGGTGCTGCTCTGGCCATGGTGGGCGACAAGGAGCGGGCCGAGCGCGCGTTCAAGGCGGCGTTGCGGCAGATGAGTGCCGACGACAAGTACATCGGCCGCGCCGACTATGGCTCTGGCATTCGCGACGGAGCGGCCCTTGTCACGCTTGCGGCCGAGACCGGCGTCGTCAAGGCGGAGGCACCCAAGCTCGCTGCCGTCATCGCCAAGGCCTACCAGACCCGCGCCTACACCTCGACGCAGGAGCAGGCTTGGATGCTGCTCGCGGCGCGTGCGCTCTCCGAGCAGAGGGACGATGCGGCGCTGAGCATCAACGGCGCGCCGCACAATGGCGAGCTCACGCGCTCGCTGACCGCGGCCGAGCTGAAGGACGGCGCACTCACGATCAGCAATGACAGCGATGCGGCAATTGATGCCGTCGTCTCCGTCATCGGCGCATCACTGACGCCGGAGCCCGCCGTCTCCAAGGGCTTCACCATCGAGCGCAGCTACTACACGCTCGACGGCAAGAAGGTGGAGCTGGCGAGCGCGGACGGCGGCAACGCCACGCTCAAGCAGACCGATCGCCTCGTCGTCGTGCTGAAAATCGAAGGCACCGAGACCGGCGGCCGCGTGCTGCTCGTCGATCGGCTGCCGGCCGGACTCGAGATCGAGAACCCGCGGCTCGTCGACTCCGGCGACATCGGCAGCCTCGGCTGGCTCAAGCGCACGAAGGAGCCCGAGCACACGGAGTTTCGCGATGATCGTTTCGTTGCCGCGTTCGACTTCTTCGGCGATGGCGAGCGCCGCGGCAGCGCCTCCAAGCCGTCCGCGACCGTCGCCTACCTTGTGCGCGCGGTCACGCCCGGCAGCTTCATGCATCCGGCCGCAACCGTCGAGGATATGTATCGGCCGGATCGCTTCGCGCGCACGGCATCGGGGCGTGTCGAGGTGACGGCGTGGGATCGGCGATAATTATGAGTCAAAAGGTGCAGCCCGCCTCGAAAAGTGCTCAGTCGTGCCATCATCATGCCACAGATGATTCACGACAATGCCTCCACCGTCGGGACGGCACATGCGAAGGGCCTGCCACTTTGGCAGCCTCACGCAACCACGGGACGGGGGAGGCGGCCCAACAAGCAGGGGCGCCATGGCGCCGCGGATGGGGGAAACACTACCTCCGCGGCGCCGCTCTGGCCGGCGCACTGACGATCCTCATCTTACCGTTGCTCGGATCAGGCGCGCTGCGGCTCGCGCTGGCCCCGCTGGGTGAGCCGCCGCTCGCGCAAGCCGACGCCGTCTCGGTCACCGTGCTCGATCGCAACGATCGTCTGCTGCGCGCCTTCACCACGGAAGAAGGGCGCTGGCGGCTGCCGCTCGATGTCGCCGACACCGATCCCCGCTATCTGGCGATGCTGATCACCTTCGAGGATCGGCGCTTCCGCGCGCACGGTGGCGTCGACGTTCTGGCGCTGGCGCGTGCGGCCGGGCAGCTCGTGCGTCACGGCCGTATCGTCTCGGGTGCTTCGACGCTGACGATGCAGACCGCGCGTCTGATCGAAGGCGTGCACGCGCGCACCGCGCCGGGCAAATTCAAGCAGATGCTGCGTGCCTGGCAGCTCGAGCAGCGCTTCTCCAAGGACGAGATCCTGCGGCTGTATCTGCGGCTCGCGCCGTTCGGTGGGAACATCGAGGGCGTGCGCGCTGCCTCGCTCGCCTATTTCGGCAAGGAGCCCGCGCGGCTTTCGGTCGGCGAGGCGGCCTTGCTGGTCGCGCTGCCGCAGGCACCCGAGTCGCGCAGGCCCGACCGCCATCCCGAGGCAGCGCGGCGCGCGCGCGACCGGGTCCTGGCGCGAGCGTTGGCGGCTGGCGTTGTGACGGCGGACGAGGTCGCACAAGCGCGCACCGAGCGCATTCCCATGACCAGGCGCGAGTTTCCGAAGCTCGCACCGCACCTGGCCGAAGCGGAGCTCGCGCGCGAGCCTGGCCGCAGCGTGCATCGCCTCACACTCGATCGCGATCTGCAACTGCAGCTCGAGGCGCTCGCCCGCGAGCACGTGCAGCTTCTCGGCGAGCGGATGTCGGCCGCGATCCTCGTCGTCAATCACATGAGCGGCGAGCTGTTAGCCCACGTCGGCTCGGCCGGCTATTTCGATGACGCGCGCCTCGGCGCGATCGATATGACCGACGCCGTGCGTTCCCCCGGATCGACCTTGAAGCCCCTGATCTACGGCTTGGCGTTCGAGGCCGGCCTCGCGCATCCCGAGACGCTGATCGAGGATCGGCCGACGCGCTTTGGCACCTATGCGCCGAAGAACTTCGACGAGGACTTCCGCGGCACCGTGACCATTCGCGAGGCGCTGGCGCAGTCGCTCAATATTCCCGCCGTCAAGGTGCTGTCGGCGGTGGGGCCGTCGCGGCTCGTCAATCGGCTGAGGCGGCTCGATCTGACGACAGCGTTGCCGGCCAAGGCCCCGCCCTCGCTGGCGATCGCGCTCGGCGGCATCGGTATGCGACTGTCGGATCTGGCGACGATCTACGCGAGCCTGGCGCGCGGCGGCGATGCCATCGCCATCATTCATGACCGCACCCGGCAGGATCGTTCCGAGCAACGACAGGCGCCGCGCCGGCTGCTGTCGCCGGTCGCGGCCTGGTACGTCGGCGATATTTTGAAGGATGCGCCTCCGCCCGCGAGTGCCAAGGGAGGCCGCATCGCCTACAAGACCGGCACCTCGTACGGCTTTCGCGATGCCTGGGCGGTGGGCTACGACGGCCGTCACACGATCGCGGTATGGGTCGGCCGTCCGGACGGCACCGCGACTCCGGGCCTGACCGGCCGCGGTGCCGCAGCGCCGATCCTGTTCGATGCGTTCGCTCGCCTGTTCGACCGGCCGGCGCCCTTGGCCTCCGCACCGGCAGGTGCACTGCGCGCATCGAACAGCCGCCTGCCCCCGCCGCTGCGGCACTGGCGCGACGCCACCGAGGATGAGATCGAGGGCGCGTATCTCGAGCCGCCCGTTCAGATCGCCTTCCCGCCGGATCGTGCCGAGATCGAGCAGGACCAGGATGAGACTCAGTCGGTCGTGCTGAAAGCCGAGGGCGGCGCATTGCCGCTGACGTGGCTCGCCGACGGCAAGCCGCTTCCCTCCGATCCGGCGCGCCGCGATGTCGCCTGGCAGCCGGACGGCCGCGGCTTCGTGCGCATATCCGTCATCGATGCGCGCGGCCGCTCGGATCGCGTGCTGGTCCGCCTCAGGTGAAAGGTCTGCCGTCTCGCGCGAATTATGTGCGCATGCGACCACGCGGCGGATGCGCGGCGCTATGACGTCGCGCTAGCTTGGCAGCAATGCAGTGAGGGGCCCGCGCCCGACCAGCGGTTTGGAGGCGCGGTTCGATGGAGACTGGCATGGAGCTGTCCGTCAGGAGGGGCAAGCTGCAATGGCAGCGTGCGAGCGGCGGGTGGCCGGACCTTGATCGGTTTGCCGCTCTGGCCGGCGCGATTGCGCTTTGCGCCTGGGTGGCGAGTGCGTGGATGGCGAGCGCCACGCTGGACGAGCGCGCGGCAGCGACCCAGGGGTCGGTCAAGGGCGAGGAGACCGGCGAGCGGCCACAACAGGGCACCGAATATATCGCGGCCGGATATGTAGGAGCTCCGTACACGCATCCAAGCGATGTTAAATTCTCCAAGCCGGGTGTCACGGATTTGACTGCGCACGGCGTGCGCTGGGAAGGCAAGCCGTTCAAGAGTCCGATCTATTACGGCATTCGTACGATGGCGTGGGGGCGCGCCGGCACCTTGGGCGCGATGCTGGATTTCACGCATTCCAAGGCGATTTCGCAGCGGGGCCAGGAGGTCAAGTTTTCGGGCAAGCGCAACGGCCAGCCGATGCCGGGCTCTGCCACGATCGGCGATACCTTCCGCCACTTCGAGTTCAGCCACGGCCACAACATGCTGACCGCAAACGGACTGGTTCGTCTGGCCAGCATCGTGCCGGGCCTGGCGCCTTATCTCGGTGCGGGGGTCGGGGTCGCGTTGCCGCACACCGAGATCCAGTTTGCCGGCGACAGCGGGCGCACGTATGAGTATCAGTACGTCGGCCCGGCCGCCCAAGCATTGATCGGACTGGAGCTGAAGCTTCCCCGCATTTCGCTCTTCGTCGAGTACAAGTTCTCGATCGCCCGCTATCACGCGCCGCTGACGAACCGGGACGGCGGCTGGTTTCCGGAGGATTTCTGGCACCAGCTCGTTACAGCATGGCGCGGTGAGATCCCTTCGGATGGCTATCTCTCGACCACGCTCGCAAGCCACCAAGTCGTCTCGGGTGCCGGCTACAGATGGTCGCTAGGCACAACGCCTGCGAAGTGATGAAGCCGGAATCAGCGCGCGCGGCCGGTGCCGCGTGTGAACTCGTTCATGGTCGGAGTCGTGATGCCGATGCGCGTGCGCACGAGCTCGTTCCGTTTCGGTTCGGGGGCAAGCGCCCCGGCTCGTCCGCTAATGCCGTTTTCTGACCTGGCGTCGCGAAACCACTCCCCCAGGAAGTCGAGAAAGACCCGGAGCTTCGGCAGGACGTGCTTGGTTCGCGGATAGAGCGCCCAGATGGCAGAGCAGGCTTCCACCTCATAATCGGCGAGCACACGACAGAGCGCACCGCTCTTGAGCTGCGGGATCACGCGCGATTCGGATATCCGGACGAGGCCGTGACCTTCAATCGCAGCATGGCGAAGGATGTCGCCGTTGTTCGACTTGAGGCGGCCGCCGACGCGAACGGTGGTGTCCTTGCCGCCCTTGGAGAATGTCCAATGCGCGGCATCGCCCAGAACCAGGCATGAGTGAAGCGTGAGATCTTCCGGCCGATGCGGCACGCCATGCTTCTCGAGATAGCGCGGTGAGGCGGCGATGATCTGAACGTCGGGTGCGAGGCGTTTCGCGATCAGGCTGGAATCCATGAGGACGCCGGTGCGCACCACCACGTCGTATCCCTCTTCCTGCAGATTGACCAAGCGATCGGTCAGGTCGATCTGCACCTCGATATCGGGATAGGCACCGGCGAAAGCGGTGATTGCCGGCCCGACGAAGGAGCGGCCGAACGAGGCCGGCGCGGAAATCTTGAGCTTGCCCTTCGGTTGCTCGACGTTGGCGCTGACCGCTGCCCGCGCCGTCTCGATCTCGGTCAGGATACGCTCGACATGCACGAGGAACTTCGCGCCCTCTTCCGTGATCCTGATCGACCGCGTCGTGCGGTCGAACAGCCTGGCGCAAAGATCATCCTCCAGGGCTTGAATTCGCTTCGAAATCGTTCCCGGGGTGAGCCCCAGCTCAGTGCCCACTGCGGACAGGTTTTGCACCGCCGCAACGCGGGCAAAAATGCGCATGTCCTGTATGTCCATCCCCGACCCTCGTTCGGCTGGCGAGCGCGCGATTGGCACACGCGCCGCCTGGCTCACCCGCACGAATGTGATGGCTTACGCATACGCCCCTCGTCCCCGCGACGCGCACTCTACCCCCCTGTCATTTGCTGTCAATTGGGCTCGATCGAGCCGGCGTGCACTTGCCGTACGCGGTTAACGGCAAAGGCGCGCGTGTCGCTTAAAATCGCCGAAAAAAATATCCGTCAGAATCGACGCAACAGGCGCTCGATGTAATCGAGCTCGAGCGCAGGGCGGGATGGTTCGCCCAGCCTGCGCCGCAGCTCCTCGAGAATCTCGCGGGCACGCTGCACGTCGATCTCATCGGGCACCTTCACCGACGTACCAAGATCGGGACCTTCGGTCTGCTGCGGACGGCCGAGCGGATCGAGCGGCGCGTCGGCCGCACGTCCGAATTGCGATGGCATCTGGCGCAGCATTTGCTCCGCCATGGCTTGCGCGCCCTGCCGCAGTTGCTCCAGCGCACGCTGCTCCTCGCGTGTTGCGCGGTCGAGATCGCCTTCGCGCAAAGCACGCTCGGCCTCTTCCATCGAGCGTTGGGCGCCGTCGAGCTGTTGCGGCTGGCGCATTCCGAAGCGCTGCATACCCTCGCGAAGCTGCCCGAGCCGGCGGCCGAGCTCGCCCTGGCGACGGCCGAGCTCACCCGGTCCCTGACCTTGTTGCTGACCCTGCTGGCCGCGCTGTCCACGCTGGCCGCGTTGTCCTTGCTGGCCCTGTTGTCCTTGCTGGCCCTGCTGTCCTTGCTCGCCCTGCCCTTCCTGCTGGCGCTGCTGCTCACCGAACGTGTCGTCGAGCAGTTGCTGCTGCTGGCCGATGATGCCCGAGAACTGATCCATCATCTGCATCATCTGTTGGCCCTGCTGGCCCTGCATGCGAGCCATGCGGCCGGACTGCAGCTGCTCGAGCAGATCGCGGAGCTGGCTCAGCATCTGCTGGGCGGTGTCGCGCGAGCCCTGGCGCGCCATGTTCTCGATGTCACGCATCATGCGCTCGAGATCCTGCGGCCGGATGATCTGGTTCTGCGCCATGCCGGGCGGCATATCCATCGGGGGCTGCCCCTCGGCCTGCTTGGCGAGCTGCTGCATGAATTGCGCGAGCGCCTGCCGCAGCTCCTGCATGAGCTTGCGGATCTCCTCGTCGGACGCGCCTTGCTCCAAGGCCTTGGCGAGGTTCTCCTGCGCCTCGCGCAGCCGCCTCTCGGCGTCCGACAGGTTGCCGTCCTCGAGCCGGAGCGCCACGTGCCAGAGCTGATCGACAACGCTCCTGATACCGGCACGCGACTTGTCGCGATACAGGCGCCAATAGGCCGAGCGCAATCCGAGGTAGGCGTTCTGGTCGGGGAAGAACCCATCAGGCTCGAGCGTGATGGCCTCGATGGCGCGCAGCACCTGCGGCCGATTGCGCGGATCCTCGACAAGGTAGCGGCGCTGCTCGACGACCGCTTTGGCGATCGGGTTCGTGAAGCGCCTCTGCGGCAGGATGAACTCGAACGGCTCGCTCTTGCCGACCTGGCCCGCCTGGTCTCTCGCCGACAGCGTCAGGCGTACGCGCATGCCGGCCCAGGGATGGCCGGCAAGCTCGTGGTAGCTCGTAGACTCGGCCTGCTTCGCATTGTTGCGCGGCAGTCTCAGCGCCAGCACAGGCGGACGTTCGAGCGGAGGCCGCGGTCCCTTCTTGGCCTCGGGCCTGGCCCAGCTTCGCGCCGGATCGCCGGGTTTCGGCGGCGCGCGCGTGATGCGCCCCTCGGCAGAGACGACGCCGTAGTCGTCCTCGATTTTGTAGGTGAGCTTCAAGGCGCCCCGCGGCATCTTCTCGGGGTCCTTGACCAGCGCGATCTTCGGCGGCAGGTCAGGAATGACGCGAAACCGCCATGGCGGCAGGCTCGAGCCGAGAACGCGCACGATGCTGGCGCCTCTGAGCTCGAGACGCACCTCGCCGATCTCGGTGCCGCTGGCCGTCGCGGCAGGCACGACGTCCTGCTGCGGCTTGGCCTCGAGCCGCTCCGGCGCCTTGCCTTCGCCGGTCACCTCGAGCACGAGCTTGCTGGCGCCTGCTCCGCTCGAGCGCACGATCAAGACGCTGCGGTCCGGAACCTCGAAGCTGGCGTCTCCGCCGGCCTGCGCCGCTCCGAGCGCATGCGATCCGTCGGCCAGCATGATGGGTGCGCGGCCGGTATAGGCCGGCGGCGTGACCCATGCATCGAGCCGCATCTCGCTGCCCGGTGCGGGAATTCCAAATCGGAAGGCGGCGCGCAGCCGATCGGCAGCGTTATCACCGACTACGACCGTGAGAATGCCGACGCTGAGCAGCAGCAGCGCTCTGAAGGCGAGCGGGTCGACGCGGTCCGTACGTGGCGAAGGATGCCCGACCCGCAGCTTGGCAAGCAGGGCTTCGAGCCGTGCTCGGTGGGCCGCCCACAGCACTGCGGTGGCGGGATCGGAGACTGGCGCGCTGAGGTTGTCCTCGTAGGACGACGCGGGGCGGTGCGGCACCGCGGAACGCTGCTCGATGCGGCGGATGGCCGTCTCGCGGTCGACGCCTGGCGTCCGCACAAGCCAGATCAGGACGGCAAGTGCCGCGATCCCGAAGGCGCCCAGCAGGACGATATGGCTGGCCTCGCCGAGCTGCGGCCAGATGCCCGCCAGCGAGACCAGAATGAACAGCAGGCTCAACCCGATCAGGGCCCACAGCCTGGGCCACAGCCTCTCGAACAGCAGGGCCCAGCGGCTCAGGCGGACCTTGCGCTCAAAAACGGCCTCGGCCGGGGAGCGCGGCGAACTTGTGTCAGTCGACATCGGGGCACCTTAGCACGTGCGATGGCGCCGGGCCCATGCTCGGGGCGTGGCCGCATTCAAAAATTGTTCATTCGGACGCTCGCAGCCGACTTGGGCGCATTCGCGGCGGCCGGTATCCCTTTGAGCCTGAAGCCTTCTCAGTCCCGGTCCAACCAGCCCGGGATCCGGTCCTGGGCGATGAGCTCTGCGTAGCTCTGCCGCGGCCGTACAACCGCGAACTGGCCACCCTTGACCAGCACCTCGGGAACCAGGGGCCGGGAATTATAGGTCGAGGACATGACCGCTCCGTAGGCTCCTGCGGTCATAAACGCGAGCAGGTCGCCGGGGTTCGGTTCCGCGAGCTGCCGGTTGACAGCGAGCGTATCGCCCGACTCGCAGATCGGCCCGACCACGTCGTAAACGCGCCGCGGTGCCGTGGGCGCGGCCTGCCGCACCGGCCAGATCTCGTGATAGGCCTCATACATGGCGGGACGCACCAGGTCGTTCATGGCGGCGTCAACGACGAGAAATGTCTTGGTCGGGCGCGGGTTCAGGTAGAGCGCCCGCGTGACCAGAATGCCCGCGTTGCCGACGATCACCCGGCCCGGCTCGAAGCTCAATTCGGCGCCGAGCGGGCCCAACACCCGCTGCACCATGCGCGCGTAGTCCTGGATCAGGTCTGGCCCATGCGTGAAATGCTCTGGGATCCGATAGGGAATGCCGAGGCCTCCGCCGCAATCGATGCGCTCGACGCGCAAGCCTTGGGCGCGCAGGCGCTCAGCCAGATCGCGCATGCGCGTGAACGCCGCCTCGAGCTCATCGAGCGCAAGGATCTGGCTGCCGATATGCACCGCCAGGCCCACCATGCTGACGCCGGGCAGGCTTGCTGCTGTGGCGTAGATGCGTTCGGCCTCCTCGATGCTGACGCCGAATTTGTTGGCCGACGATCCGGTGGTGATCTTCGCATGCCCACCGGCGCCCACATCGGGGTTGATGCGAATGGCAGTGCTTTGGTGCCTGCCGAGGGCAGAGGAAACGCGCGACAGCAGCTCGAGCTCGCCCTCGCTCTCGACGTTGATCTGATAGACGCCGGCGCCAACGGCATAGGCGAGCTCGGCCTCGGTCTTGCCCACCCCTGAGAAGACGATGCGCGATGCGTCGATGCCGGCGGCGATGGCCTTGCGGATCTCGCCCTCCGAGACGGTGTCGGCGCCGGCGCCAAGCTTGCCCAGGGTGCGCAAGACGCCGAGGTTGCTGTTGGCCTTCATGGCATAGCAGACGCGTGCCCGCGGAGCCCCGACCGCCTCCGCGAACAGGCTGTAATGGCGCTCGATGGTGGCCGTCGCGTAGCAGTAGAAGGGGGTGCCGACGATCTCCGCAAGACGCGGCACGCTCACGTCCTCGGCGTGAAGGACGCCATCACGGTAGCTGAAGTGGTGCATCAGCGGCGTCCGGTCAGCGGATCAGCCCGTCCAGGACGAAGCCTTTGTGGGGCTTGGCCGTCTCGCCCTCAGACTTGCCCTGGCCGCTTTCGGCGCTGGCGGTCTTGTCGGCCTTGGCCTCCGGCGGAAGCTCGAGAGAGCCGCGCACGCCGCAGCCGACGAGCCCCAAGGCGAAAAGCGCCATCAGAAGGCTGATTTTGACGCTTCTGTGCATACCGTGACGCACCGTGGCCTGTAACCGAGAGCTTGCGTGACCAGCCGCCTTCCGCGACCGCGGACAACGGCACATTATGACCTTCTAGCCCCTTCCCGGGCCTTTTTCCAATCGCTTTATCCAGGTTCTCGCCATTTTGCGCACGTTCTGTGGCGCCGTTCCCCCAAAGCTGCTGCGGCTTTTCACCGAGTTGGCGACCCCCAGGACCGAGTAGACGTCCTTGTTGATCCTTGGCTCGACCGTTTGCATCTCCTCCAGGGGCAGCTCCTCCAGGCCGACGCCGCGCCGCTCAGCCAGCCGCACGATGGCGCCCGTGACATGATGGGCCTCGCGAAACGGCAGCTTGAGCGTCCTGACCAGCCAGTCCGCGAGGTCGGTCGCCGTCGAATAGCCTGCCCCTGCCGCGGCCAGCATGGCGGCCGTATCGGGCTCCAGGTCCTCGACCATGCCGCGCATGGCCGCCACCGCGACCGCAAAGCTGCGCAGGGCGTCGAAGGTGGTCTCCTTGTCCTCCTGCATGTCCTTGGCATAGGTCAGCGGCAGGCCCTTCATGACCATGAGCAGACCCTGAAACGCGCCGGCGATGCGGCCGACCTTGGCACGGCAGAGCTCGGCCGCGTCCGGATTGCGCTTCTGCGGCATGATCGAGGAGCCGGTGGTCCAGCGGTCCGAGAGCCGGACGAAGCCGAACTGCGGCGTCATCCAGATCACGATCTCCTCCGCCAGCCGCGACAGGTGCATGGCCGAGATCGCCGCTGCCGCGAGCGTCTCCAGCACGAAGTCGCGGTCGGACACCCCGTCGAGCGAGTTCGCGGTCGGCCGGTCGAAGCCGAGCGCCTTGGCGGTCATATTCCGGTCGATCGGGAAGGACGTCCCCGCCAGCGCCGCCGATCCGAGGGGACACTCGTTGAGGCGTCGGCGTGCGTCGGCGAAGCGTCCGCGGTCCCGGGCCAGCATTTCCACGTAGGCCAGCAGGTGATGCCCGAACGTCACCGGCTGCGCCGGCTGCAGGTGCGTGAACCCAGGCATGATGGCGTCCGCATAGGCCTCGGCCTTGGCTGCCAGCGCGCGCTGGAGCTCGCAGATGGCCACGTCCAGGCCATCGACCGCATCCCGTACATACATGCGGAAATCGAGCGCCACCTGGTCGTTGCGCGAGCGCGCCGTATGCAGCCGCCCGCCCGCCGGCCCGATCAGCTCCGTCAAGCGGCTCTCGACGTTGAGATGGATATCCTCGAGCTTGGTCGAGAACTGGAAGCGGCCGGCCTCGATCTCGGCCAGCACCTGGTCCAGGCCACGGAGGATCTCCTTCGCATCGGCCTTGGTGATGATGCCTTGCTCCGCAAGCATCGCCGCGTGCGCCTTTGAGCCGCGGATGTCTTGCGGGGCCATAACCTTGTCGAAACCGATCGAGGCATTTATCTCGACCATCAGCTCAGCGGGTGACATCGCGAAGCGGCCACCCCACATGCGGTTGGCATTTTTTTCGGTCACGGAACAGCCTCGGCTGCGGCTCATTGAGCGCGGAATTAACAGCGAGCCCTGGGGAATGACGAACGAGCCGAACGCCCTGCAGACCCCTCGAACCTCGTTCACCACGTACGCCTGGGCGGCCGCATTGGCCGCTTTGGCGGGATTTGCGGCGGTATACGTCACACTGCGCGGCGCTGACAATGCCAATCCCGACGGAGCGGCCAGTGCCGTCGTCGATGAGGCGCGGCCCGCGGCGGCTGCGGCCAACCAGGCTTTGCCGTCCGGACCCGGGGCCAACCCCCTGAGCGTTGGCTCCATGGCGGCGTTCGTTTTCAAGAAGTCGCCCGAGCCGGTCCCCGACACGCCCTTCCTGGACGCCTCCGGCAAGGAGCGCTCGATCAAGGACTGGGCCGGCAAGGTCGTTCTTCTCAATCTCTGGGCGACGTGGTGCGCCCCCTGCCGCAAGGAGATGCCGAGCCTGGATCGGCTGCAGGCGCAACTCGGCTCCGACCGCTTCGAGGTCGTCGCGGTCAGCGTCGACAAGACCGGCATCGACGGCGCCAAGAAGTTCCTCGACGACATAAAGGTCGCCAAGCTCGGCGCCTTTGCCGACCCGACCATTCGCCTTGGCACGGCGCTCAAGGCGATCGGCATGCCGTCCAGCCTGATTATCGATGCGCAAGGGCGCGAGGTCGGCCGCCTCGTCGGGCCCGCCGAGTGGGACAGCGACGAAGCCAAGCGGCTTATCGCGGCGATACTCAAATAGCACGGGCCGCGTGACTACCTCTGCCGTATCGTCCTTCGATAGCGAGCAGGGGCAGCAGTCGTGGATCAGCCGGCACCATCCTCCAAGGCGCTCGAATCCGTATCGCGGCCCGAAATCGTGGTCGTCGGCGGAGGTGCGGGCGGGCTCGAGCTCGTTACACGGCTCGGCAACAAGCTTGGCCGCCAGCACAAGGCCGACATTAGCCTCGTCGAGAGGGCGCGCGCCCATATCTGGAAGCCGCTCCTGCACGAGATAGCGGCCGGCAGCATCGACACCGGCCGCTTCGAGCTCGACTACCTGGCGCAGGCGCACTGGCACGGCTTTCGCTATCGCCTCGGCGAGATGATAGGCCTCGATCGAGGCAAGCGCCTGGTGCATCTGGGCGCAACATTCGACGAGGAGGGTCGGCTCATCGCGCCCGAGCAGATGGTTTCCTACGACATCCTCGTCATTGCCATCGGCAGCGAGAGCAACGATTTCAACACGCCGGGCATGAGGGAGCATGCGATCACCCTCGACACGCCCGATCAGGCCAAGCGTTTCAACCGCCGCCTGATCAACGCGTGCTTGCGGGCGCATACGCAAGACGAGCCGATCCGGCCCGGCCAACTGCATGTCGCCATCGTCGGCGCCGGTGCGACGGGAACCGAGCTGGCGGCGGAGCTGCATCGCACCGCCCGTCTCGTCGTTGCCTTCGGCCTCGACCGGATCGATCCCGACAAGGACATCAAGATCACGCTGCTGGAGGCGGCCGAGCGCATCCTGCCCGCACTGCCGGAGCGCATCGCCGATGCCACCATGAAGATCCTCGATGGCCTCGGCGTGGAGGTCAGAACCGGCGCCCGTGTGATGCGCGTGCGCTCCGACGGCATCGAGCTTGCCGGTGGCGACTTCATTCCATCCGAGCTGGTGGTTTGGGCTGCAGGCGTGCGCGGCCCCGCCATCCTCAGCCATCTGGACGGCTTGGAGACCAGCCGCTCGGGGCAGCTCGTCGTGCGCCCCACGCTGCAGACGACGAAAGACGACAACATCTTCGCCATTGGCGATTGCGCCTATCTCGTGCCGGACCGCAAGTCGGGGCCGGTCCCGCCACGAGCGCAGGCAGCCCATCAGGAGGCGTCTCATCTCTACCGGCAGATTCGCCGGCGCCTGGCAGGCCGCGAGCTCGAGCCATTCGTCTACAGGGATTTCGGCTCCCTGGTGTCGCTCGGCAAATACAGCACGGTCGGCAGCCTGATGGGCTTTCTCGCCGGGCGCAGCCTGTTCGTCGAGGGCTACTTCGCACGCCTGATGTACCGTTCACTCTACAAGCTGCACCAGATTGCCTTGCACGGCCTGATGAAAGTCGCGCTCGACACCGTCTCGCACCTCTTCACGCGCCGGACCGAGCCGTACGTCAAGCTGCATTGACGCCGGCAGGGCCAGGCTCACGGCCGAGCGCGCCAATGCGGCATCAGCAGCAGCGTCGGCGGCGGTCGCTCCGACCATTCCACGAGGTGGACGTACGTTGGATCGCGTGCGCTCATCGGCCTCGCGAACTCGACGCCAGCACGGCTGCCGATCGCCCAGGCGACCTTCCCAGCGAGGCGATGCCCGGTCAGCACCTCGATCTCGACGCGCTGCCCCACGGTCAGCGCAAAGGTATGATCGAGGCCCAACCCGCTGGCGTTGAAGTCGACGACCATGACCCTCTGGAACAGATTCCCCTGATGCACGAGGGCCGGACAGCGAACGGTCTTGCGTTTGATGCGCGCCAGGATATCGCGGTTCTGCTCTCTGGCGGCGCTGCTCAGCAATGACATGCGTGTTCTCCGAGCGTGGCGACGCCGGACGACGCGCAAGCAGCCTTATTGGTTCAGGGCGACTTCGAACTGTGGTTAGGACGCGCCTAGCCGCCGCGGAACAATACTGGGCAAATTTTCCTCGAACGCCGGCCCCGCCGCGAATCCCGTGCATTGACAGGCCTCGGCGGGAGGGGGACCTTGAGCCGAGCGCTCCAAAGCCGCGCTGCAGATCGGAGGAAGCATGAAGATATGGTTTCACCACTTGAATCTGTGCTCGTCGAAGACTCCCGCCATGGACGAGTTCTATCGCAGCGTGCTCGATCTGAAGCCCGAGCCGACGCTGCAGGCGAACCGGATCGGGACCGCCGACTACCCCGGCCACGTCGCCTTCCTCACGGACGGTGCTGCCCAGTTTCATCTGTCCGACCAGGATCTCTTCGTCGGCTTCCGCAGAGGCCAGATGATCAACCCGCTGGAGCGCGGCCACGTCGCCTTCCGCACCGACGACATCGAGGCCGTGAAGCGCCGCCTCAAGGAGAAGGGCATTCCATTCTCGGATTACGGGGCCTGGGCCATGAACGGCTGGTACCAGATCTTCTTTTATGATCCGGCCGGCAACGTGGTCGAGGTGCATCAGGATCAGTCCTGAGCGCCGTCGCCGCGACATGGTCGCCGGCCTGTCTTTCGCACATGCGCGGGGCGGCCGCCGGCCGTGGCCCCGCGGCAGGCGATTGACACTGTGCGGTGCGCAAGCCACAACGCTCCGGCCATCGTTGCGCATATCCTGGGGAGAGTTTCCGTCGCCATGTCGAACGCCAGCCTCAAGTCGGCCATCGAAGCTGCGTGGGAAAAGCGCGAGGGCCTCAACTTTCAGACCAAGGGCGAGGTGCGCGACGCGGTCGACAGCGCGCTGGAGCTGCTCGACAAGGGCGAGGCGCGCGTCGCCGAGAAGACCGGCGGCGGGTGGGTCGTCAACCAGTGGCTCAAGCAGGCCGTGCTGCTGTCGTTCCGCCTCAACGACATGACTACGATCGGCGGCGGCCCGGGCGGGTCGAGCTGGTGGGACAAGGTCCCCTCCAAGTTCGACGGCTGGGGCGACAACCGCTTCCGCGCAGCTGGCTTCCGCGCCGTGCCGGGCGCCATCGTGCGCCGCTCCGCCTACATCGCCCCTGGCGTCGTGCTGATGCCCTCGTTCGTGAACCTGGGCGCCTACGTCGACTCCGGCACCATGGTCGACACTTGGGCGACGGTCGGCTCCTGCGCCCAGATCGGCAAGAACGTGCATTTGTCGGGTGGCGTCGGCATTGGCGGCGTGCTCGAGCCGTTGCAGGCCAATCCGACCATCATCGAGGACAACTGCTTCATCGGCGCCCGCTCGGAGGTGGTCGAGGGCGTAGTCGTCGGCGAGGGATCGGTGCTGGCGATGGGGACCTTCATCAGCTCGTCGACCAAGATTATCGACCGCGCCACCGGCAAGGTCCATATCGGCCGCGTGCCGCCCTATTCCGTCGTCGTCTCGGGCTCGCTGCCGGGCAAGCCGCTGCCCGATGGATCGCCGGGGCCGTCGCTCTATTGCGCCGTGATCGTCAAGACCGTCGACGCCCAGACCCGCGCCAAGACCGCGATCAACGATCTGCTGCGCGACTAGACCGAGCGGCTCCGAGGAGCAGTGGCGATGTACCGCACGCTGGACCCGGACAAGATCGTTGCCACGCTCGAGCAGCTCGAGCGCCGCATCGCCGAGCGCTTTCCCGGCGCTGGTCTCGTCAAGGTCTGCGCGGAGCTCACTAGCATCGCACGCGAGAGCTGTGCGCGCACCGCGCGCCTTGCCCGCCCCAACATGGCGTTGCGCGCGCTCAGCGCGGTCGTCGTCGTTGGCGGCGCGGCTGCCCTCATCTACGTGGCCCGCCTCATCAACATCCAGAGCGCCACCACCGAGTTGTTCGGCATGCTGCAGGGGATCGAGGCGACCGTGAACCTGCTGATCGTGGTTGGCGCCGCGGTCCTGTTTCTCGCCACGCTCGAGTCTCGCGCCAAGCGGCATTCGGCGCTTTCCGATCTGCACGAGCTGCGCTCCATTGTCCACGTCATCGACATGCATCAGCTCACCAAGGATCCTAGCGCCGTTCTGCGGCCCGAGGATATCACGGCGTCCTCGCCGAAGCGGGTGACGAGCCTGCCCGAGCTTGCGCGCTATCTCGACTACTGCTCGGAGATGCTGTCGCTGTCGAGCAAGGTCGCGGCGCTCTATGCGCAGAGCGCGACCGACGCCCAGGTGATCGACACCGTCAATGACATCGAGCGCCTGACGACGAACCTGTCCCAGAAGATCTGGCAGAAGATCAACATCGTCGAGCGCCAGCAGTCCGAGGCGCCCCGCCCGGCCGTGCACGCGGCATCCGACGCCGCGACCGCTTCAGCTTTATCATCCGCCAGCGCAACGGTGCTCACTGCCTCATGACCGATCTCGATGCAAACGATCCGGTGGCGCTCGCGCAAGCGCTGGTACGCTGCCCTTCCGTCACGCCCGTCGAGGGCGGAGCACTGAGCCTGCTCGAAGCGGTTCTGACGTCGGCCGGCTTCACATGCCATCGCCTCGTCATGACCGAGCCCGGCACGCCCGATGTCGACAATCTCTATGCGCGCATCGGCACCGCGGCCCCCCACCTCTGCTTTGCCGGCCACACCGATGTCGTTCCGCCCGGTGACGAGAAGGCGTGGGCACGGCCTCCCTTCGGCGGCGAGATCCACGGCGGCATGCTGTATGGCCGCGGCGCCGTGGACATGAAGGGTGGCATCGCCTGCTTCCTCGCCGCAACCATGCGCTATCTCTCCGCCAATGGCGGCAAGCCGGCCGGCTCCATCAGCTTCCTCATCACCGGCGACGAGGAGGGCCCATCCATCAACGGCACCATGAAGGTGCTGGACTGGATGGCGGCCCGCGGCGAGAAGCTCGATGCGGCCATCGTCGGCGAGCCTTCCAACCCGAAGACGCTCGGCGACGAGATCAAGATCGGCCGCCGCGGCTCGCTCAATGGCGAGCTGGTCGTGCTCGGCCGCCAGGGCCACGCCGCCTATCCACACATGGCCGAGAATCCCGTCCCCAAGCTGGCGCGCCTGATCGACCGGCTCTCGTCTAAGCCGCTCGACGGCGGCACCCGCGAGTTCCAGGCTTCGAGCCTGCAGTTCACCGTCATCTCCGCTCCCAACACCGCGACCAACGTCATTTCGGCGGAGGCACGCGCCAAGTTCAACATCCGCTACAACGATCTGTGGCGCCGGCCCAAGGTCGAGACCTGGGTGCGCGAGCAGTGTGCCGCGGCGGCAGCCGAGATCGGTGCGCGTTACGAGCTCTCCTTCTCCGGCACGGGCGAGGTGTTCCTGACAAAGCCCGGGCCGCTCGTCGACACGATGCTCAGCGCGGTGCGTGAGGTCACGGGCCGCACGCCCGCGCTCACCACCAGCGGCGGAACGTCGGACGCACGCTTCATCCAGGCGCACTGCCCGGTCATCGAGTTCGGTCTCGTCAACGAGACCATCCACTCGATCGACGAGCGCGTCAGCCTCGCCGATCTGGCGAAGCTCACCAGCATCTACGAGCGCTTTCTCGGGCAGTTCTTCGCGACCGGCTAGACTTGCGAACGGTCCCGCGATCCCGCGTTACGGAAATGGCGGCGGCCATCCTCACTCGTAGATGTACGTGACCATGAACGTACGGTCGGCGACCGTCGAGCCCGTGGGCGGAATGGGAAAGCTCGACTGCTTGGACGCGAACACCACATTCTGCGTCAGAAGCGGATCGGCGGTGGTTCGCAGCACGCGCACCTCGACCATGTTCCCGGTCTCCGACAGCAGGAAGTGGATCGTGACGCGGCCGAAGCTGCCGCGCGAGCTCGGCATGGTCTGGCGCAGCGCGCGGATGACGCCGCGGGCGAAGTCGTCGTTCTCGCCCGATCGCGTGATGCCGGCCGGCCGCGACAGCGACGCCATGGTGTCGCTCGGTATCATCGGCTGCTGCGGCCTCGCCGCTTTCGGCGAAGGATTGGTCCGCTGCTGATGCTGCTGCGGCTGCTGCGGTTGCTGGCGCTGCGGCCTCTGCTCGTGCTTCTCGGCCGGGCGCTCCGGCGGCCGGCCTGTCAGGTCGGGCACCGTCAGCAGATCCGGCGTCTCCTTGGCGAGTGCGGTTGCGTTCTGCTTTTGCGGTTGCGTGCGTTCCACCGGCTTCTGCGGCGGTTGTGGCTGCGTTTCGTTCTGCGGCTCCGCTGCCTGCGTCTCCTGCTGTTGCTGCGCGGGTTTTTCGGCCTGCTGCGGTTTCGGCGGCGGAGGCACGCGATCGCCGACCGAGCTCTTGCTTATGAGGTCCGCCTCGTCGACCAGCTCGATGGCGACCCCGTCATCAAGTCCGCCGGTCGCGCCCAGGCGGCGGCGCTGCGGATCGTCCATGCCGGCACCCACGATGCCGACGATCAGCAGTGCGTGCAGCACCGCGGCCGACGCGAGCCCGATCCTGAAGCGCCGCTTGTCCGCTGCCGGCACCGCGGAAGGCAAGGTGGGTGCGGCATGCACAAGCTCGCTCGCCTGGCCAATGTCCTCAGCGCCCATCGTCCCTCAGGCCCAAGGCCCGTCCTGCGCTCCCGTCTCGGACCGCCGCGCCACGCCACCCCGCCGGCGGCGGCTCACTGAACGCCTGCGCGCGCCGTCCGACGCGCTCCTCGGCTCGCGGGCCCCCGTACGTGCTCGCGCCACCCGTGGCGCTGCAGTCCGGCCCCGCGGCCAATTTATCCCATTTGCGCACCGGCTTGCGCCCCTGTGCGCTTTCACCGCTGTCACTCGTCCACAGGTGCCGCTGGGACGCTCATCAGCCCATTGTCGACACCTTTTCCGGCTCGACCCGGTAGATGACGCGCACCTCGTCGGCGCGGCGATAGGGATATGTATCCTGACCTAGGTATTTCTTGGACAGCTTGTCGATGTGCTGATCCGCGCCCTGCTCCGTGATCTCCACCACGCGCCCGCGCACCTGCAGGTAGCGATACGGGTTGTCGGGGTCGACCAGCGTCATCGCCACGCGCGGATCGTGCCTGACATTCTTGTCCTTGACGCGGCCGCGCGCCGAATTGAAGCGCAGATGGCTCCCATCGAAATCCACCCACACCGGCGTCACCTGCGGGCTGCCGTCGCTCATGACGGTCGCCAGCATGGCGAATGCCTTCTTGTCGAACAGATCGCGGTAGTCGTCGGGAATGCTTTGCGCCATGTGTTGCCTCGCGGGTTGACGGTGTGTTGCGCGCGCGGCACGGAAACGTCGCCTGGTGCGCGCTCTATGGCTCATGTGGGGGTGGCCTCGGCGCGAGCCAATATCTCCATCCCCGCAGCGGTTTTCCGCTCGGGGCTTTGTATCGGAAGGAGAGCCGGGCGTTTGTAAGCCCTGCTGGCCATTAGCGCTTTCAACTGGGCCTATGAACGCCCGGCTGCCGCCTCCGGGTCCTGCGTCGGCGCTCCGCTGGCCTGGCGACCAACCGGGCAGGAGGATCGGACAACGGCTCCCGGCTGTCGTTGGAACGCGTCGTGCGCACGGGCGTCCCCAGCCGGAACGCCGCCATCATGCATCCCGCCGCAGCTTGCGGGGATTGTATCTGGAGGATGGCCTGATTTCTTGGTGAACGAATCGCGCCCGGGTCGGGGGGGGGGGGGGGGGGGGGGGCCCCGCCCCCCACCCCCCCCCGCCCGGCGCCGGGCGCGCCGCCCCCCCCCCCCCCAC
>JBLNBZ010000066.1:0-41681 GCA_050260355.1 Bacteroidota bacterium
TGTCAATCCCGACATCCCGCTGTCGTTCAACGATATCGCGCGTCGCCGCCTTGCCCAGCTCCATCAGCCGCTGCTCGTCGATCGACTCACCGGCAGCGCGCCTTGCGTAAAGCTCGACGAGCTGCGCTGGGCGCGGGAGGCTTCCGGCATGCGTGGTCAGGATCCTTTTTTCAGCAGTCATCTACAGGCTCGTTGGTAAGATGCGGGGTGTGCAGCTCGGTTGGGGGCAGCCACGGGAGGCTGCCTGCTCATGCCGGCACGATGTCGAAGGTGTCGCGCCACCGCTTCACCCGTCCCGTGGACGGGGAGGGGAAATGCGCGGTGCACATCAGCGTGGACGTGTCGCAGAAGCGGCCGAACAGCCTGCGTCGCGATTCTCCCGCCAGCTTGGAATCGTAGTCTGAAAGCATGCCGAGGTCCGGATACCGCGCCTGGATCGGCGAGTGGATCATATCTCCGGTGATCACCGCGTCCTGGCCGGCCTTGCCTACATGCACCGAGTAATGGTCGATGGTGTGGCCGGGCGTGGGAATGAGCTGAACCAGATCGTTCAGCGTGTGATCGCTCTTCACGACAACCTCGCGCTTGGCTTCCACGATCGGCAGAACCGAGTCGGTCACCCAGGGACAGCTCGTCGGGTCCTCCTTCTGGCGCTGGGTCCAATGCGTCAGCTCGCGATCCGCGAAGACGTATTTCGCCTTGGGGAAGGTCGGGACCCAGCGTCCGTTCTCGAGCCGTGTGTTCCAGCCCACGTGATCGGTATGCAGGTGGGTGCACATCACGAAATCGATATCGTTGACCGTCAGGCCGGTGGCGGCCAGGCTCTTCTCGTAGCGGTCGCTGTTCATCATGTTCCAGAATGGCCGCGTCGGGCGCGACTTGTGATTACCGACGCAGGTGTCGATCAGAATGGTGTGATGGCGCGTCTTGATGATGTAGCTTTGAATGCAGAGCATGATCTTGTCGGAGGGGTCGAGAAATCGCGGCGCCAGCCACGAGCGGTTTTCTGCCAGCATCTCCCTGGAGAGCGCCGGGAAAAAGGTTAGGGCATCGAAGAATGGACCTTCCTGCTCGATAATCCGGTGTATCGTGATGTCGCCAAGATCGATCTGAAGCGTCATGATCGCTCACTCCTGTGCGTTGCCGCCCTGGGCCCGATGCTAGTGGCTCGGCGGCGGCTCGGATAGTGGGCAAGCGAAGAGGTGGTCGGGGAGGGAAAGTATGCGTGACGTACTCGGTTGGCGCCGAAAATTCGGTGCGATTGCACCTTCGACGAATACGGTGGTGCAGCCCGATTACGACGACATGCGCCCCTTTGGCGTGACCAATCACTACAGCCGCATCCTCACGCCGAACACCAACACTCTCAGCAACGAGAGCTTTAGGGCCGGTGTCGCCACGATCAGCGAGAACGTGATGGACGCAGTCAAAAGCGTGATGACGTGCGAGCCGGACTACCTTGTGATGGGTATGTCCGCCATTACCTTCTTCGGCGGGTCCAAGGGTGCGGATGCTTTCGTGCGCCAAATCGAGGAGGCGACCGGCGTCGGCATCAGCGTCGGAAGTCATTCCGCGTCGGCTGCGCTACGGGCTTACGGTGGTGTCAAGCGCATCGCGATTCTCTCGCCCTACTGGCCAGTCATGAACGAGGAGGTGTCGCGGTACTTCGGCGACATGGGCTTTACCGTCGTGCGCGACATCGCTTTGCGCTGCACATCCTGGACTGGCATTGCCGCCGTAACGCCGGCCCAGTGCCGCGAGGCACTTCGCAAGCTCGATGGCGACGACGTGGACGCGCTCGTTCAGGTCGGCACCAATCTGTCGATGGTGAGGCTCGCGGCGGCAGCCGAGCTCTGGCTCGGCAAGCCTGTGATTGCGATCAATACGGCGACCTACTGGCACGCCCTGCGGGCCAACGGCATCGGGGACCGCATGCCCGGGTTCGGTCGGCTGCTGGAGGAATTCTGAGCCGATACGCGTCGTTCATTCGGCAGCAGCGCGGTGCCGGACGGCCTCGTGCGGCGCCTCGGGCTCGGCTTGCGGCGTGCGCAGACCGATCAGATAGTTCGACAGCCGGTCGAGATACACGTAGATCACCGGCGTCGTGAAAAGCGTCAATGCTTGGCTGACGATCAGGCCGCCGACCATGGCGTAGCCGAGCGGCTGGCGGATCTCGGCTCCCGCGCCAGCCCCCAACATCAGCGGCACCCCGCCTAGCAGCGCCGCCATGGTCGTCATCATGATCGGTCGGAACCTGAGCAGGGCGGCCCGGCGGATGGCCTCGACGCTCGAGAGATGATGCTCGCGCTCGGCCGTGATGGCGAAGTCGACCATCATGATGCCGTTCTTCTTGACGATGCCGATGAGCAGGATCACCCCAATCATCGCGACGAGACTGAAATCGAAGCCGAACAGCATCAGCGCAGCAATCGCACCCGCGCCCGCCGAAGGCAGGGTGGAAAGAATGGTCAGCGGGTGAATGTAGCTTTCGTAAAGCACGCCCAGGATCAGATAGACGACGAACAGTGCCGCGCCGATGAGCATCGGCACCGTGCGCAGGGAGTCCTGAAAGGCCTGCGCGTTGCCCTGGAAGCTCGCGATAAGCGATGCGGGCATCCGCATCTCACGCTCGGCGCGCTTGATCGCCTCGGTGGCCGTGCCGAGCGAACCGCCCGGGGCGAGGTTGAAGCTTATCGTGATGGCAGGAAACTGACCCTGGTGATTGATGGATAGGGGAGCGGTCTTGCGCGTCGTCCATTTTGCGAACGCCGCAAGGGGCACCTGCTGGCCGGTGGTCGGCGACTTGATGTAGATCTTGTCGAGGCTGCTCACATCACCCTGCAGCTCCGGCAGGATCTCCATGATGACGTGATAGCTGTTTTGCTGCGTGAAGTACTGGGCGATCTGGCGCTGCCCGAAGGCGTCGTAGAGTGTGTCATCGATGAGCTGCGGCGTCAGGCCATAGCGGGAAGCCTGATCCCGGTCGATGGCCAGCGTCAGCGCCGTGCCCGATGTCTGCTGGTCCGTTGCGACATCGCGAAGCTCCGGGATCGTCTTGAGCTTCTCCAGAACCTTGGGCGCCCACTCGCTTAGCTCGTCGAAGTTGGCATCCTGCAGCGTGTATTGGAACTGCGTGCGCGACAGCCTGCCGCCGACGTTCACGTCTTGGGCCGCTTGCATGAAGAGGCGTGCGCCTTCGACCTTTTCCAGCTGGGGTCGCAACCGGGCAATGATCTCGCCGGCCGACGCGTCCCGTTCGCTGCGCGGCTTGAGCGTAATGAAGAACCGGCCGCTGTTGAGGGTCGACGTCGAGCCGCCGGTGCCGATTACCATGGCATAGGTGGCCACAGCCGGGTCCTTGCCGATGATCTCGCCCAGAGCCTCCTGCTTGCTCATCATGTCCCTGAAGGAGATATCCTGGGCGGCCTCCGAGATACCTGTGATCAGGCCTGTGTCCTGCTGCGGGAAGAAGCCCTTCGGAATGGTAACGAAAAGGTAGCCCGTGAGGATCACCGTCGCGAAAAAGCAGCAAAGTATGGAGAATTGGTGCCATAGGACAAAATCGAGACCGCGCTCGTAGGCTTTCAACATCGCATCGAAGCCACGCTCCGTGATCTCATAGAACCAGCTGTGCTTGACCTCCCGTTCGGCGCGCAGAAAGCGCGATGCCATCATTGGCGTCAGTGTCAGTGCGACGAACGCCGACACGCCGATGCACATGGTCGTGGTTACCGCAAACTCGCGGAACAGGCGGCCGATGATGCCGCCGAGCATGAGGAGCGGGATGAACACGGCCACCAGCGAGAAGCTGATGGATAAGATCGTGAACGCGATCTCGCCGGCGCCCTTATAGGCGGCCTGGACCGGCGTCATGCCATCCTCGACGTAGCGGACGATGTTCTCCAACATGACGATCGCGTCGTCGACGACGAATCCGACCGAGATCGTCAGCGCCATCAGCGAGATGTTGTCGAGGCTGTAGCTCAGCAGGTACATGAGCGCGCAGGTGCCGAGGAGCGAAAGTGGAACCGTTACGCTCGGGATGACGGTGGCCCAGAAGGTGCGCAAGAACACAAAGATGACCCCGACCACCAGACCGATCGTGAGCAGCAAGGTGAACTGAACGTCCTCGACGGAGGCGCGGATCGTCTGCGTCCGGTCGCTGAGGATGCCGACGTGGATCGAGGGAGGCATGGCCGCTCGCAGTCGCGGCAGCTCCGCCTTGATACGGTCGACCGTCTCGATCACGTTAGCGCCGGGCTGCTTGAAGACGATCAGAAACACGCCTCGCTTGCCGGAAGCCCAGGCGGCCTTCTTCGCATCCTCCGGACCCGCCACCGCCTGACCGATATCGCTGACGCGCACGGGCGCGCCGTTGCGGTAGGCGACGATGATATCATTCCAGGCCGCTGCCGCAGTGAGCTGATCGTTGGCGTAGATCGTATAGCTGCGCGTGCCGCCGTCGATGCTTCCTTTCGGCGAGTTCACGGTGGTGATCGAAAGCGGAATGCGCACGTCCTCAAGGGACAGGTTCTTGGCGACCAGCTTGGCAGGGTCGAGCTGGATGCGAATGGCGGGCTTCTGCTCGCCGCCTATGGTGACCTGCCCTACGCCGGAGATCTGACTGATCTGCTGCGCCAACTTGGTGTCGGCATTATCGTCGACGTCGGTCAGCGGCATAGCATCGGACGTGACCGACAGTAACAGGATCGGGGAATCGGCCGGGTTCACCTTCCGATAGGTGGGCGGACTTGGGAGGTTCTTGGGCAGTTGCCCGCTAGCGGCATTGATGGCGGACTGAATGTCGTTGGCAGCTGCGTCGATGTTCCGGTCCAACTCGAACTGCACAACGATGGTGGTCGACCCGAGACCGCTCGACGACGTTGTCTGCGTCACCCCGGGGATTTGCGCGAACTGCCGTTCGAGTGGCTGGGCAACCGAGGACGCCATGGTCTCCGGACTGGCGCCCGGAAGCGATGCCGAAACCTGAATGGTCGGAAAGTCGACTTTCGGTAGCGGGGCTACAGGCAGCATCGGAAACGCGACGAGCCCCAGGAACAGGATGCCCACCATGATGAGCGACGTGGCGATGGGATAGCGAATGAAGGGTGCCGAGATGCCTCCGCCCATGGCTAGTCCACCTTTTCCGCGGCGGTTTTCGAGGCGGTGTCCTCATCGCGATCGGGAAGGATTTGCACCGGCCCGCCCGGCACCACGCGGTAGTGTCCGGCGGTGATGATGCGCTCTCCGAGCGCAAGGCCCGCTTCCACCAGTGCCTGACCATCTGTGATCGGGCCCACCTTGAGGGCACGCATCTCTGCGCGATTGTCCTTCGTCACGACGTAGGCGTAGAGGCCGTTGGGCCCCCGCTGCACTGCGCGGTCGGGCACGACAACCGCGTCCTTGATGGTTTTCACGAGCAGTCGTGTCGTCACCGACAGCCCGGGCCAGAGCGCGTTATCCGGGTTGTCGAAAATCGCTTTCAGCTTGACTGTGCCGCTCGCCGGGTCGACTTGGTTGTCGACCAGTTTCAGAAAGCCTTCGGCCAGACGCCGCCGCCCGTCGGAGCTGAGCGCCGTCGTCGGCAAAGCGCCGTTCTTCAAACCCGCATTGATTTCCGGAAGCTCTTGCTCGGGCGCGGTGAAGACGACCGAGATGGGCTGAAGCTGGGTTACCGTGAGCACGCCGGTCTGATCGTTTGCATGCACGATGTTGCCAGGGTCGACGAGGCGAAAGCCGGCCCGGCCCGTAAGTGGCGACCTGATCGTGGTGTATGCGAGCTGCACCTTGGCGCTTTCGATGGCAGCCTGATCGGCCTGGACCAGTGCGGTCAGGTTGGCGACGGTGGCAACCCGCTGGTCGAGCAGCTGCTTCGTCGCGTCGCCTTGCTTGGCGAGGATCGAGGTGCGCTCCAGATCTTGTTTGGCGTTGTTGAGGCTTGCCTGATCCTGGGCCAGCTTGGCGACAGCCTGGTCGAGGGCCGCCTGAAACGGCGCCGGGTCGATCTGGACGAGAAGATCGCCCGCTTTCACCATCTGACCTTCTTCGAACCCGACCTTCTCGATTTGACCGTCGACACGCGATCGCACCGTGATCATGTTGACGGGCTGCACGGTGCCGAGGCCCGTCAAATAGATTGGAAAGTCCTTCCTCTCGACCGTGGCGACGCTCACGGGGGCGGGGATTTGTACGGCCTGGTGCGGCTGCGAGGGACGGTGAAAGTGCGTCCACCCCCAGTACGACGCTATCCCGACAAGCGCGGCCACAGCGAGCAGCCAGCGCCTCCGAGATCGCCCGGTCCTGGGAGTTTGGATGTCCGGTCTCATTAACAAGCGCGCTTTCCTTTGGCGATCACGCCGATCCCGGCTTGTCATTCGCTGCCGGCCATCATCCCACGCTGTGGCCTCCCATGATTTTGGGGCTTCCTCCCACTTGCCGGCGCGCCCCGCCTGGTTGGGCTAACCCTTCCCGTCTACAGCAGTCCTCTTCTGTAACGCACTCGCAGAGTGCGCCCGTCGCAGTTGACGAAAACGTGTTCCCGCCGAGCCGGTTGGCTTATTGAGGTGAACTAAGCCGGAGCCAGCGCTCTAGGCGGCGTTCTGGAACGAAACGGCCCGCGGTTCCGAGACCATTTGCCGGATCCTGCCCGAAGCATAGAATCGCTCGTAGCTTGTTGCCGCGAGCATGCTCCGCGGTCAAAGGACGCACGAGGATGCGACATGCGTGTGACGGCCTTGGCACCGGCCCTAGCCGTTTCCGCGTGATGCTATTGGAACGATCGTCAGCTCGCCGCCGGTTTCGCTGATGCTGTAGCAGCCAGGAGAGGTCAGCGCGTCCATCGACGCGGCCAGAATGTCCGGGACCTCACCATTCGACGCGAGCGCGGGCATACCGCCGATGCTCGTCGAGGATGTGGTCGATGCCTCGAGGCTTGCAATCATGATCATCGTTGGCTCCCCTTGCGATAGCGGCAGCATCAGGCTGATGGCAATCTAGCGATGCAAGCTCAGCTCGACTGTTCCCCTGGAAACGACGTCGCCGAAATGAGAGGCGGGCCGAGTCGATCGGCCCACGGGGCGCATAGGGTGATGACCGGTTTCGGGTTGGCGCGCGCCTTTGAATTTGAGAGCAAGAGGCGGAGTGCCGGCCGGCCCACGGATCTCTAGATGAAAGGTCAGGCGAAGCCCTCAGTGGGTCCGCAGGACCTGATGGAGACGAAGATGAGCATCCAGATCACAGGTGTAACGCCGCGCCAGTTCGAAGGTAGCAACTCGCGCTGGGATGCGGTCGTGCGCCGCGATCCCGCTGCCGACGGGACTTTCGTCTACGCCGTGGCGACGACGGGCGTGTACTGCCGTCCTTCTTGCGGCTCGAGAAGACCTCGCCGAGAGAACGTCAGCTTCCACGCGACGGCTGCCGACGCGGAACGATCGGGTTTTCGTCCGTGCAAACGTTGCCGCCCCGACGGAGCTGGGCTCGCTGCGCGCAACGCAGCAGTCGTGGCCCAAGCCTGCCGTTCGATCGAGGAGGCCGAGGTGATGCCGAGCCTCGATTCGCTGGCCAACGCGGCCGGCATGAGCCGCTTCCATTTTCACCGTCTGTTCAAGTCGGCCACCGGCGTGACGCCGAAGGCGTACGGCGACGCCCACCGGAGCCATCGCATGCGCAACGAGCTCTCCGCCGGCGGAACCGTCACCGAGGCCATCTACGGCGCCGGCTTCAACTCGAGCGGGCGCTTCTACGCCGCCTCGAATAAGCGGCTTGGCATGACGCCGACCGCCTACAAGGAAGGAGGCCCGGGCGTCACGCTGCGCTTTGCCGTTGGTCAGTGCTCGCTGGGTGCGATACTGGTGGCGGCCACCGACAAGGGCGTGTGTGCCATCGAATTCGGCGAGGAGCCCGAGGGCCTGGTGCATGGTCTGCAGGATCGGTTTCCCAAGGCGCAACTGGTTGGCGGCGATCCCGCATTCGAACGGGTGGTGGCCATCGTGGTCGGCTTCGTCGAGGCTCCCGCACGTGGGCTGGAGCTCCCGCTCGACGTGCGTGGCACGGCCTTCCAGCAGCGTGTATGGGAGGCGCTACGCAGCATCCCGCTCGGCTCCACACGCACCTACGGCGAGATCGCCGAGCTGCTCGGCACCCCCAGGGCCGTGCGTGCTGTGGCGCAGGCGTGCGCGTCCAATCCGCTGGCCGTTGCCATTCCCTGTCACCGGGTCGTGCGGACCGACGGCTCGCTGTCGGGATACCGGTGGGGCGTGGAGCGCAAGCGGGCTCTGCTCGCGCGGGAGGTGGCGGCATGACCACCACGGAACCGGCGAAGCTCCGCGCCCGCCCAACAAAGGAGGGGATTGCGGACCGTGTAGCGGCGCTCGATTGGACCCGGGTGGCGACGGAGCTCGATGCGCATGGATCGGCCACCACCGGTCCGCTGCTCGTGGAGGAGGAATGCATCGCGCTTGCCGGCCTCTACGCGAGCGACGCGCCGTTCCGAAGCCGCGTGATCATGGCGCGTCACGGCTTCGGCCGTGGTGAGTACAAGTACTTCGCCTACCCCTTGCCGGAGCTGATCGCGGCTCTTCGGACCGCGCTCTATCCCCGGCTTGCCGCGGTCGCCAACCGCTGGAACGAGGCAATGGGTATCGAGGTGCGCTATCCGATGGTGCACGCGCAATTCCTGGAGCGATGCGCCCAAGCCGGTCAGACCAAGCCGACGCCGTTGCTGTTGCAGTACGGCGCCGGCGACTACAATTGCCTGCACCAGGATCTGTATGGCGAGCACGTCTTTCCTTTGCAGGTGGCCTTCCTGTTGTCCCGGCCCGGCCATGACTTCACCGGCGGAGAGTTCGTGCTCACGGAGCAGAGGCCGCGCATGCAATCGCGTGCAGAGGTGGTCGCGCTCCACCAAGGGGAGGGCGTGGTGTTCCCGGTGCACCACCGGCCGGTCGCAGGTACGCGCGGCACCTACCGCGTCATGATGCGACACGGCGTGAGTCGGCTGCGATCCGGACAGCGGCATACGCTCGGCATCATCTTCCACGATGCCAAGTGACATTAGGTGAACGCGGGTGGGGCGGGCCTAGGTTGCGAGCGCAGACCGGGCAGCGCCCACCGCCTACGACAGCACCCTCGACGACGCATGGATGGGTCCAAGAAATTGCACACCGAAATGGCGTCCATCCTGCCAGGCCAACCGGCAGTCGACCTCGGTCCTGTCCGGGCAGAAATACAGGCGGATGAAATCCGGGATTCGAACGATGTCGTCGGAGGGGCGCAGCCCTTCACGATCGAGCTCGAGACGCGCTCCCCCGTCCGAAAGGTCTCTCACTGCGCATGACAGAGGGGCAGGCAACTCGCTTGCCAGCACCAGGGCGGCGATGGTGTAGACTGGGCGGCGCACGGCGCGATGCCTAAGGGCATCTGGAAGACCGTCAGGGGCCTCGGAGGCCCTGGCGGGAGCCGCATAGAGGCGATACTTCGTGTCCACGCATTCCTCCTAAAATGCGCGCTACCGATGCTTCAGGATAAGCGGTCGCCCTTAAAAACCGGTTGCGATTCCGGCTGGATTCGAGCCGGCCCCGATGAGATCCTGCGGGCAGGCGATTTTTTCTCGTCGAGACGGCCGAGCGGGGTTATGCTGCCATCTTGTCCGGACAAATACGTAAGGCTGCTCGACGGCCATGCGGAGGAAACGGGGACTGCATGACTGGCGCCTACCCGCGCCTGTTCGAGCCGGTGCGGCTCGGCGGGCATCAGGCCAAGAACCGCATCATGCGGGTTGCGACCACGGCGAACCTAGCCGACCGCAATCGCGTGGGTGAGCGACTGCTCGAGTTCTATCGCACGCTGGCGAAGGGTGGCGTCGGCGTCATCGTCACCGAGGCCTTGCGGATAGCCTCACGAGAGGCTTACGGACCTGGCGCGCTGGTTGTCCACGACCGCGCCTCGATCGAGGGGCTGCGCCAGCTTTCCGATGCATGCCATGCGGAGGGTGTGCTGCTGATTGGCCAGCTCAATCATGGCGGGCGGCAGCACCTCGCCTCCAGGGTCATCCCGTTCACGGTTGCGCCTTCGGCCATCGCGTGCCCGCGCAGCGGCGGCGTTCCCCACGAGCTGTCCACGCGCGAGGTGAAGGAGCTGGTCGAGACGTTCGTCACGTGCGCGGTGCACTGCATCGAGGCGGGAATGGACGGCGTCGAAATCCACGGCGCGCAGGGACACCTGATCCAGCAGTTCGTGTCGCCGTTCTCGAATCACCGGACGGACGAATACGGCGGCAGTGCGGAGAACCGCCTGCGATTCCCGCGCGAGATCATCGAGGGGGTCAGGCGGCGCATCGGCCGCAGCGCCATCGTCGGCTACCGGCTCGGCGTCGAGGAGTTCACGCAGGGCGGACTTGGTATCGAGGATACGCTGGAGGTTGCGCGATCCCTGGCTGCGGACGGGCACCTCGACTATCTGTCGCTGGCGCAGGGCAATTTCAACACGATCGAAACCCATCTACCCGATCGGCATTGGCCGATCCTCGCCTATCGCGGACTGCACGCGCGCTTCAAGAGCGTGGTGCCGAATCTCGTGGTCGTTGCCAGTACGCGCATACAGGGTCCCGAGCAGGCTGAGAGTGTCCTCGCCGCCGGTGAGGCGGATATGATCGGCATGTGCCGCGCCCTTCTGGTGGATCCCGAGTGGCCGAACAAGGCGCGGCGCGGCCAAGCGGATGACATCCGCCGCTGCATTGCCTGCAACCAGTGCTGGGGCTGGATATCGGGTGGCGAGCCCATCGCTTGTGCAACGAACCCGGTGGCGGGCCGCGAGTATCAGTTCAAGAAGCTCGTCAAAGCCGAAAGCGCGCATCACGTCGTGGTGGTGGGAGGCGGCCCGGCCGGCCTCGAAGCCGCACGGGTTGCAGCGCTGCGCGGGCATCGCGTGACGTTGTTGGAGGCAGCGGCCGAGCTCGGCGGACGCCTCAAGCATGTGCACGAGGTGCGCCACCACGAAGAAATGCGCAATCTGCTCGATTTTCTCATTCCCCAGGCCAAGAAGGCTGGCGTGAGCGTGAAGACCGGCCAGCGTGCCACCGCTGAAACCATCCTTGCGGAGAAGCCGGACGAGGTTATCCTCGCCACGGGAGCTACACCGACGACGCCAGACTTTCCTGGCGACGGCTCGGTTCCCGTGCTGACCGGCGACGAAAGCGTCGCGCTAGGCGGATTGCAGGGCGCCAACGTCGTCATGATGGATGAGGATGGCTACTACTGGAGCGCGGCGATGGCCGAGAGTCTAGCCGCGAGCGGCAAGCGTCTCATCATCGCCACGCGTGTCTTCGAGGCATTCAGAGAAATACCGATGGTGTCCCGTATCGCCACTTTGCGCGAGCTGGACAAGAAAGGGGCTCAGATCAAGCCGAATATGTTCGTCTCGCGCGCCTCCAATGGCGGCGTTGTCCTCAGTCATTACCTGACTGGCCGTGAGGAAATCATCGAAGATGTCGCGGCGATCGTCTGGGTGGGCGCGGCGCGCGCCAACGGCGATCTGGCGGAGCAATTGTTGGAAGCGGGCTTGGAGAAGAGCAGGCTACGCGTCGTTGGTGACGCGTTCTCACCGCGGCGGCTCGCCCAGGCACTGGTAGAGGCGCACGTGGCGGCACGCGCCATTGGCTCTCCGGCTCTGTTGTGACAGCCATGCAAGCCTCAGAGCGCGCGCTCAATCTGTTTTGGATTGCGTTCGGCTTGGCGATTGCCGCGACGTCGCGGCAGTTCACGCTGTTTGACGCCGCAGGCCCGGGCGGAGGGTTTCTGCCGATGCTTGCGGGCCTTGTGATCGCCGGCTGCGGGCTGTCGTTGGCAGGCAGGCGGCCGCGAGAACATAGCGAAGCGTGGCCCGCGCGCAGTGTGTGGGTGCGCATGGCATTCGTGGTAGCTGGGCTTGCTGCCATCACACTGCTCATGCCGACCGTCGGGTTCATACTGAGCGTGGCCCCGGTGATGGTCGTCCTGATGCAGGCCGTCGAACGCCAAAGCTGGCTGACCGTGATCTTGGTATCGCTCGTAGCCACGTTCGCGGTTTATGTTCTCTTCACGCACCTGCTTGGGACAACGCTCCCGCGCGGCCTGTTCGGTTTCTAGGGGGGGCGCATGGATATCCTCCAGGGCCTGGTGCAGGGTTTCAGCGTCATCCTCGAACCGGCCAACCTGTTTTATTGCTTCCTCGGTTGCCTGATCGGCACTCTAATTGGCGTGCTCCCCGGCGTTGGCCCGCTTGCGGCGCTCTCAGTGCTCCTGCCTGTGACGTTCGTGCTCCCGCCGGTGGGCGCGGTGGCGATGCTCGCCGGCATCTTCTATGGCGCCATGTACGGGGGCTCGACGACCTCGATTCTGGTGAACATTCCGGGTGAGGCAGCATCCGTCGTGACGTGTCTCGACGGTCACGAGATGGCGCGCCAGGGGCGCGCTGGCGCGGCGCTCGGCATGGCGGCCATCGGCTCCTTCATCGCCGGGACGTTGAGCGTCGTGGGGCTGACGCTGTTCTCGCCGCTGCTGACGTCGGTGGCGCTGAAGTTCGGGCCGCCAGAGAATTTCGCCGTGATCAGTGTCGGGTTCATAGCCACCGTCTTTATGGTGCAGGGATCGCCTGCCAAGGGTCTCATCGTCATGGCGCTCGGCGTGTTCTTTGCCTGCGTCGGCATCGATCAGGTGAACGGCAAGGAGCGCTTCACCTTCGGCTATGTTAATTTGACGAACGGCTTCGATCTCGTGCCCGTCGTGATCGGATTGTTCGGCGTCTCCGAGATCCTCATGAACATGGAGCAGACGGCCAAGCAGAGGGTCATCACCGAGAAGATCAAGGGCCTGCTGCCGACGGCTCAAGACTGGGTGCAGTCGTGGAAGCCAATTCTGCGAGGCAGCTTCCTCGGCTTCGGACTGGGCGTGCTGCCGGGTGGCAACCCTGTCACCGCCTCGTTCGTCTCCTACGCGCTGGAGCGGCGTATTGCGAAAGATCCGCAGCGCTTCGGCAAGGGGGCTATCGAGGGTGTCGCGGGCCCTGAGTCGGCCAACAACTCCGCCGTTGCCGGTGGCATGATTCCACTACTTTCGCTCGGCCTGCCGAGCAATGCGGTCACGGCTCTCCTGCTTGGTGCGCTCATCATCCAGAACATCACACCGGGCCCCCTTTTGGCTGCGCAGCACCCCGACGTGTTCTGGGGCGTGATCGCCAGCATGTACCTCGGCAACGTCATGCTGCTGATCCTCAACCTGCCGCTGATTGGCTTGTGGGTGCAGCTGCTGCGCGTGCCTTACCGCATCCTGTTCCCGCTGATCCTGCTGCTGTCGGTCGTCGGATCGTATGCTGCGAACAAGAACGTGTTCGATCTCTGGGTGATGCTCGGCTTCGGCATCGGGGGCTACCTGCTGCGCAAAATGGAATACGAGCTGGCACCGTTTGCCTTCGCCATGGTCCTGGCGCCCCAGCTCGAGCAGGCCTTGCGCCAATCCCTGATCATGTCCCACAACAACCCGATAATCTTCCTTGAGCGGCCCATCGCGGCGGTGTTGCTGCTGGTCGCCGTGGCGCTGCTTGTTGCGCTGGCGATCGGTCTGCGCCCGAAGACTACCGGCTCAGAGGTCGACTCATAATTCAAACGGAGGAAACGAAATGATGAGTCTTTCACGATTGTTGCTGTTGCTGCTGGGCCTCGTCGCCCTTGGCGTCGCGCCGGCGCAGGCCCAGAGCGAGGCTGAAATCAAGGCGAAGATCAAGAGCCTGCAGCCCAAGGACTATCCCAAGGAGCCGCTCGAGTTCGTCGTGGTCTATCCGGCCGGTGGCGGGATGGACGTGGCCACGCGCATTCTTGCCAAGTACGTGGAGAAGTGGACCGGCCACAAGACGATCGTGACCAACAAGGTAGGCGGCGGCGGCATGGTGGGCCACACCTACCTCGCGACTCAGGCGCCGAACGACGGCTACGTCATTGGCGTGGTGGCGAGCTTCTTTTGGGATGACGGCTGGCTCAGGTCGGACGGCAAGTTCGACTACACCTATCTGGAGCCGCTGGCCTTCATCAACTACGACCCGACGACCTGGATCGTGCGCACCGATGGTCCTTTGAAGGATAAGAACCTGAAGGACATCGTTGCCATGATCAAGGAGAAGCCGGGCGAGTTGAAGGTCGGCGTCGTGCCAGTCACCTCCAACGAGTTCATCGCCGAGCAGCTCGAAGCACTCTCGGGCACCGGCAAGTTCACCAAGGTGCCATTCCAGGGCGGCGCACCGTCGATCACCGCATTGCTTGGCGGGCACGTCGACATCAGCTTCGGTTATTACGCGGAGTATCGCGGTCATCTGGAGGCCGGCAAGGTAAAGGTGATCGGCCAGGCCAATACCGAGCGGGTGCCCATTTTCAAGGACGTGCCGACGTTCAACGAGCAGCTGGGCGTCAACGACATCGTGTGGCTCGCCTGGCGTTATGCGGGTGTCCCGAGAGGCACGCCGGCTGATCGCAAGGCGTACCTGGAAGCGGCCCTCAACGCAGCGCTCAACGATCCCGAGCTCGCGGTCGAGTACGGCAAGACGGGCTCGACGATGGACACCAAGCGCATGAACAGCGCCAAGGCGGTGAGCGATGAGGTGAACAAGCTGGCCAAGCTCGAGCACGACTATTTCGTCAAGACCGGCCGCATCAAGAAATGATCACTGGCGAAGGCGGCTCTTGGCGAGCCGCCTTCCATTCATGAAACGGAGGAGTTACGTTCGAGATGGGAAGTTTCGAGAAGCGCAGCATCACAGCGGATACCGCGCAGATTGCGATCGCTGCGGGGGTCGCCAAGGCCAAGCAATTGGGCTTCGCCATGAGCATCGCGGTCTGCGACGAGGCCGGCGCGCTGAAGTCGTTCATCCGCATGGACGGGGCGTCCGACACGTCCCTGCGGATCTCGCAGGACAAGGCCTACACGTCGGCGAGCCTGGGCATGCCGACGCATGCGTTCTGGGATTTCGTCAAGAACGACCCGCCGCTGCTGCACGGCATCGTCAACTACCCCCGCCTGATCGTGTTCGGCGGCGGCTATCCCGTGAAGGAAGGCGGCAAGGTGATCGGGGCCATCGGCGTCTCCGGCGGGCACTACAGCGACGACATGGAGGTGGCGAGGGCCGCACTGCAGGCGATCGGCGCTCCGGTCGGCTGAACAAATAACAAGCGAGTCCGGGGCGCACGATCAACGTGCCGCCAACGAAGGCCCGACAATCAACCAGGGAGGAATGCCATGCATCTGGCGATGCGCTGTATCGTGATCGCCGTTCTCGCTCTCGCGTTCGGCGCCGGTCCGGCGCCGGCGCAGAGCGAGGCGGACATCAAGGCGAAGATCAAGGCACTGCAACCGAGCGATTATCCCAAGGAGCCGCTCGAGTTTATCGTCGTGTATCCGGCAGGTGGCGGCATGGACGTCACGGCTCGCATCCTCGCCAAGTACGTGGAGAAGTGGAGCGGACACAAGGTGATCGTGACCAATAAGGTCGGCGGCGCCGGCATGGTGGGCCACACCTACCTCGGGGCGCAGGCGCCCAACGACGGTTACACCATCGGCATCGTCTCCACTTACTGGACCGACGCGTTTCTGCGCTCGCAGGGAAAGTTCGACTACAAGAGCCTCGAGCCTCTCGCCTTCATCAACTACGACCCGGTCACCTGGATCGTGCGCAGCGATGGTCCCTTCAAGGACGCCACGCTCAAGGACCTGGTTGCCTACGCAAAACAGAAGCCCGGTGAGCTCAAAATCGGGCTGGTGCCCGGTATCTCCAGCGAGTTCATTGCCGAGCAGTTCGAGCAGATCGCAGGGGCAAAGGTCACCAAGGTGCCGTTCCAAGGCGGTGCACCATCGATCACCGCGCTGCTCGGGGGCCATATCGATGTGAGCTTCGGCTTTTACGGCGAGTATCGCGGCCACCTGGAGGCCGGCAAGGTAAAGGGCATCGGCATCGCGGCGACGGAAGGCGTCGCAAATCTGCCCGGGGTGCCGACCTTCAATGACGCACTCGGAGTCGATGAGATCGTCTGGGCTGCGTGGCGCTATGCGGGAGTACCAAAGGGTACGCCGCCCGCGCGCAAGGCCTGGCTGGAGGCCGCCCTCAACGCGGCCCTCAACGATCCTGAGATCGGGCCCGAATACACCAAGACCGGCGCAATCATGGACAGGAAGCGGCTGAACAGTGCGCAGGTTGTTGCCGCCGAGGTCGACAAGCTCGCCATGCGCGAGCGGGCGTTCTTCGTGAGGACCGGTCGTATCAAGGAGTAGTCATTCCACGCCAGGCGCCAAGGCAATCTCTTTGACGAGCTTGCTGATCATCGAGCGGCCGAAGTCCGCATGGGTCTCGGCCGCAAGCGCAAACGCACCCGGCCCGCCGATCACGTTGTCCTCATAGTATTTGAGGAGGCCTCCCGGTGGATGCGTGTGCAGCGGGTTGCTCGGAAGCGGATCTGTGCTCAGGATCGCAACGCCATTGATCGTAACGCCGCGCGCAAGCGCATCGTCCCTCGCCTGAACCACGTCGCGCCCGCTGTTGTTGGTGCCGTCACCCGAGACGTCGATGACGTGCCGGCTGCCGCGGAACGGTGCGCGCTCGATCTGGGCCAGGGCAAAATCGATGGCCGCGCTGATCGAGGTGCGCTCCATGAACAGGCGCGGTGCCATCAAGACACCGTCCGCAAAGGCTTGCGCCTCGGCGGCGTTGCCAATCAGGGTCCAATCGACCATGACCGCCTGCGCCGTAGCTCCCGACCACTCGACGAAGCAGATGGCAATTCTTCCCGTCGGCACCGACTCGATGGCGGCCACGACCTTGGGGTGCGTGATGGCAGCCGCATAACCCTCTCGTTGCAGCTTGAACTTGGCCGCATCAACGCTTCGCGACACGTCGGCAGCGAGTACCAGGAGCAGATCGACCTGGTTGTCGTCGGCGCGTGCGCCCCGATCCAGGGCACTGCCGGCAGCAAGGAACATGACTCCGACGAGGGCACTCGCGATCCATCTCGGCATGGGCGTGCAGTCTCCTGGGCAGTCGCTCCTGCTGCAGCACGAACGCAAACCCGTGGTCCGCAAAAGGCCGGAGCCCGGGACCATAGCCTATCCTGCAGCCCCGAAATGATCCAACCTTGCCGCTAGGACGCGGCCGGCTTGTGGCGGCCCGCTCGAGCCTCCGGCGCTGCAGCAACTTGCCCCGCGCAGCCGGTGTACCTGGCGCGCGAGCCTCGCTAACATCGAGCCGGCAAAACTGGAACAACGAGGCAGGAGACGCCGATGCCCGTCATGGATCTCGGAATGAGTGACCGCGTAACGCCCTTGGTCGCGCAAGTGCGCGACATGGTCAGGAACGAGATCATTCCGCTCGAGGACGAGTACGAGGCCGAGATCGGGAAAGATGGCGACCGGTGGAAGCATACGCCCCGCATGGAGGAGATCCTTGAGGGGCTGAAGGCCAAGGCCAAGAGCAAGGGCTTATGGAACTTTTTCCTGACGCACTCCGAGCAGGGATGGGGGTTGAACACGGTCGAATACGCCTACCTTGCCGAGGAGATGGGCTGGTCACGCCTCGGTCCCCAGGTCTTCAACTGCTCGGCTCCCGATACCGGCAACATGGAGGTGCTCGCCAAGTACGGGTCCGATGCACAAAAGAAGAAGTGGCTGGAGCCGCTGCTCGAGGGGAAGATCCGCTCCGCGTTCATCATGACCGAGCCGAACGTTGCCTCGTCCGATGCCACGAACATTTCGACGGAGGCCCGCCTCGATGGCGACGAATGGGTCATCAACGGCGAGAAGTGGTTCTCCTCGGGCGCCGGCGACCCCCGTTGCAAGATCTATATCGTAATGGTCAAGACCAATCCCGACGCACCCAAGCATCGGCAGCACTCCCAGATTCTGGTTCCAGCCGGCACGAAGGGTGTCAAGATCCTGCGGCCGCTCAAGATCTACGGCCATGACCATGCGCCGCATGGCCATATGCACGTGAAATTCGAGAACTGCCGCGTGCCGAAGGAGAACCTGCTGCTCGGCGAGGGGCGCGGCTTCGAGATCAGCCAGGGCCGGCTCGGGCCGGGGCGCATCCACCATTGCATGCGGGCGATCGGCCAGGCGGAGCGCGCGCTCGAAGCGCTGTGCCGGCGCTCGCTGTCGCGCGTCGCCTTCGGCAAGCGGCTGTCCGAGCTCGGTGCCAACTACGATATCATTGCCGAGGCTCGCATGGAGATCGAGCAGGCGCGACTGCTCTGCCTCAAGGCTGCTTGGATGATGGACAATGCGCCGGCAACGGAGGCGCGCATCTGGATATCCCAGATCAAGGTCGTTGCGCCGCGCATGGCGCTCAAGGTGATCGACGAGGCCGTGCAGATGCATGGCGGTATGGGCGTCACGCAAGACACGCCCCTTTCCATGGCTTGGACCTACATGCGCGTGCTGCGGCTCGCCGACGGTCCCGACGCGGTCCACCGTCGCGTCGTCGCCCGCCATGAGCTGAAGCGCTACACGAACGAAGCAACCTGAAGGGCGGCTAGGGTATGAGCAGCACGACGATTCCTGTCCCCGAGGCGGTGCGCATCGATGAGGCGTCACTCGAGCGCTATCTGGCAGCGCATCTCGAGGGCTTTGAAGGGCCGCTCAAAGCGGAGAAATTCGCCGGCGGGCAGTCCAATCCGACGTATCGCATCACGACCGGCGGCGGCAAGCGATACGCGCTGCGCCGCAAGCCGCCCGGCAAGCTTCTGAAATCGGCGCACCAGGTCGATCGCGAGTATCGCGTCATGAAGGCGCTCCGCGGCAGCGGAGTGCCGGTGCCGGAGATGCACTTGCTGTGCGAGGATGACAGCGTGATCGGCACGGCGTTCTTCCTCATGGAGTACATCGAAGGGCGTGTCTTCTGGGACCCGGCCCTGCCGGAGCTGTCGACGGACCACCGCACCCGGCTCTACGACGAGATGAACCGCATTCTGGCGGCGCTCGCGACAATCGATCCGGGCCAGGTGGGCCTGTCGGACTTCGGCCGGCCGGGCAGCTACTACGCGCGCCAGACGAAGCGCTGGACGGACCAGTATCGCGCCAGCGAGACGAGCCGAATCGAGGACATGGAGACGCTGATCGACTGGCTCGCCAAGAACATGCCGCCGGATGACGGCCGTGTCTCGGTCGTGCACGGCGACTTCAGGTTGGACAACATGCTGTTCCATCCGACCGAGCCGCGCTGTCTGGCGGTGGTGGACTGGGAGCTGTCGACGCTCGGGCACCCATTCTCCGACATTGCCTACCAGTGCATGCAGTGGCGGCTGCCGAACGAGGGCAACTTCCGCGGCCTCGGCGGCGTGGATCGCGCTGCCCTCGGCATTCCGACCGAGGAGGAGTATGTCGCGCGCTATTGCGAGCGCACCGGCATCGCCTCGATTCCGATCTGGACGTTCTGCCTCGTCTTCAACTTCTTCCGCCTGGCGGCGATTATCCAGGGCGTCTACAAGCGCGGCCTCGATGGCAACGCGTCGAACCGAGAAAGCGCACTGCAGCGCGGCGCTGCGGTGCCGAGGATGGCGCGCATGGCCGTCGAGCTGATCGAGAAAGCGGGCTGATGCGACGTGACCTAGTGGGATGCCGCCGGTGTGGCAACGGGGGTTTGCTCGAGCAAGGCTCGCATGTGAGCGCCGTAGGCCCGCGGTGAAAAGAGCTCGGCGGCGTCCTTGGCCGCTTGCTCTCCGATCCGCGCACGGTAGCCGGTATCGTCCCTCAACCGGCGCAACAGGTGCGCTGCATGAGCGATGTCAGGCTCGGCCCATGTCCATCGCGGATAGTCATAGACGCGCTGAGGGTCACGAGCCGGCACGAGCGTGTAGCGCACAGGGCAGGAGTTGCTCTCGTTCATGAAATCGACGTTGCCCGACCAGTTGGTCCCCACGACAGGAAGCCCGCGCAGCATTGCCTCGGCGGGCACCAGGCCGAACCCCTCCGCGCGGTGCAGAGAGAGCAGGACGTCGGCAGCCTCGTATTGCTTGTCGATGTCGGCAGCAGGGGCAACACCATGGATGAGGTGGATGTTGTCCTGCCCGCCGATGGCTGCTTCGAGCTGCCTGCGTGCTGAAGGATGGCTGTCCAGATGGGATGCCCTGATCAGCAGCTCGGACGTGGGATCGGCACCGAAGGCCTGCCTGAAGGCTGCAATCGCCGCGCACGGGTTCTTGCGCTCGAAGCCGGATGCGCAATTGAAGATCACGAGCACCCGGAAAGGTGCTGCCTGTCGGACGGCGGCCGCATGAGGCCGGACTGCGACCGGATGCGGCGCAGTCCGTACTGCCTTGCCATCGGCGATGCGGCTCACGGCTGTTGCCGTGAACTGGGACGGCACCCAGACCTCATGCACGAAGGGTACGCCTGCGCGCCACTCGTCCGGCACCTGATCGAGCTCCCAGGCCCAATAGCCGATAATGTGCTTGCCCCGTACGAAGTCCCGGCGAAGGTGCATCAGGGCCAGCGGCACGAGCGGTCCGTTGACGTGGAGCAGCACAGTGCCGGGCCCCGCGTGCAACCTGCCGTCCCGGTACCGATAGTCGGCGAGGTCGTCTGGCTGCATCAATCCGCCTGTCAAATCGACGCCGAAGGTGTCGAAGCCGAGCTGGGACAAAGCCTCGTAGCTGAGCCGCGCCGACTGGCCCAGACCCGAGGCGGTGCGCAGGACGCCGGCCACGAAGATTGGCTGGGTTGGCGCGATCTCTTGCTGCGGGCGTGGCGCCAGCAGCGACGTGGTGCGGATGAGGGCGGCTCGACGCAGGCTCGGTGGCAGCCGTTGCCAGACATGGCGATGTGCCAGTCGCAATGCTTTTCGATGCAGTGCCATGCGTCTGTGTGAGGATCCCGAAATGCACAATCGAGGGCTTTATCATGCCACGATCTGTGCCGGCGCGTGGTTTATGCGATCGACCGCGGTGTTGGCCGGCGCCGTTCCGCCAGGAGGGGCGCGCGGAGAATGACCAAAGCCATGCGGTTGATGCCTGCACCCGGCAGGGCGGATCATTCCGACTTCTGGCGCCCGCGCCTCTTCCTCGACCTCTTGCCCGCCGCGCTGCCGGCCGGCCTCTTCCGGATCACCACTCGAACCCGCGCCCCCACCTACTGCACGGTGCGTTTCACGTTCCAGGCCGAGTGGGCTGCGCCCGTGATCGCATATCTCGATCGGCTCGGACCCTGCTCCTATGGCAAAATTGTCAATCTGCCGCGCGCGACCAGCAAGATTGAGCTGGAGATCGAGCCCGCGAGTGATGCGCAGGTGCTCGCTAACGTTGAAATCGAAAGGGTAGCTTTTCACCAGCTGCTATGGGACTACCGCCGATGGCTGCGCGGAATGAGCGATCCGCGCAACGTCTTGCGAAAGGCACGCCAGGTGCTTTCGGGACGGCACTCCCTGGCATTTTCCGACAGGAGACCTGGCCCCGTCGACGAGCAGGCAATCTACCAGGCGTGGCAGGCGGCGTTCGAAAGTGTGGCCGAGCGGGCGCGAATCGAGGACGCACTTCGCGCGGTGGCGTGCGATCCCGCCAGGCTCCTGCTCGTGCTGGTCGCGTCCAACGCAACGCGCGAGGCGGGACGATCTGCACCGAGCCTGAACACATACAACCGCGAATTTGCTCCGGTGGCCATCGAGGCCGGCGGTGAGCCGCTGCCGTACAAGGTGCGTCAGTGTGTGGAGGAGGCCGGTGGTCGCATCGTTCGATCGGATGACGGGCACGTGCCGCTGCACCTTATCCTTGCCGAGGCGGAAAGGGTCGGGGCATCTGCCTTCGCGTACCTCGAGGGTGATGGGTATTGGAGCGAACTGTCTCCCAAAGTGTTCGGCATCGAGATGCTTCACCATCCCGATTGCGTCGCCGTCACCGCCGACTCCGATTACGTCACCGGCGCCCACGTACGCTCGCGGCCATGGTTCAGGCCTGCCTGGAGCCCGCGCTATCAAAGCACGGCGGACTACGTGCGCGGCGCCATTGCGTTCAGGGCCGGCCAACAGCTCGCACAGCTTTGCGGGCGAGACGCCGACGCGAGCTCGAGCCGGTCGCTCGTCGCGCGGCTGATCGACAACGCCGACACTCGGGGCCGCGTGCGCCACGTGCCCCGCGTACTGCTGCATGCGCGAAGCATGCCGGCGCCGGCGCAACGCGGCGCCTTGCCCGCGCCGTCGGTTGCTACCGGAACGCTGCCTCTCGTCTCGGTCATCATGCCGACGAAGGATAATCCGCGGTTGCTGAAGGCTGCCGCACTGTCGGTGCTCGGCTGCTCGCTCGAGCTGGTCGAGCTCGTGATCATCGACAATGGCGCAGCGAGTGCAGAGCAGCATGCGCAGCTCGACCGGCTATCTCGCGATCCGCGCGTTCGTATTCTTCAGGATGCGCGGCCGTTCAACTTCGCGGCGCTGATGAATGCCGGGCGCAAGGCGTGCCGCGGTGAGATCCTTGTGCTGCTCAACGACGACATTCGTGCCGAACGGGAGGACTGGCTCGACGCCTTGGCCCAGGTTGCGATGCAGCCGGATGTGGGATGTGTCGGTGCGCTGCTTCTTTACCCTTCGGGGCGCATCCAGCACGGCGGCATCGTGCTGGGTCTGCTGGGCGTTGCGGGTCACGCCTTCCGCCACATGCTGCCAAGCGGCGCGCGCGCCGCCGAGCGGCTGAGTGCCATACACGAGGTGTCCGCCGTTACCGGCGCGTGCCTTGCCGTGAGAGCCAAGGTTTTCGATGAGGTCGGGGGGCTGGACGAGCGGCTGCCTGTCACTCTCAACGACGTGGACCTCTGCCTGCGCGTTCGGGCCAAGGGCTACCGCAATTTAATGGCGCCGCATGTGCGCCTCGTGCATGAGGAATCGGCGACGCGCGGTCTCGATGCGGCACCCGATCAGGCCACGCGGCTGCAACGCGAGACGTCGCATTTCCTCGCAACGTGGGGGACGTCGGTCCTGACAGACCCTTACTACAGTCCACATCTGTCACTGACACGCGAAGACCACAGTCTCCGGGACATTTGAAGGCAGCGGCTGCTCGGATACCGCCCCTGTGATCAGGGGAACCGACGTGCCTCTGCTTCTACCGGGCAGAACAAGGAACAAGGCCGAGACGATCGCCTCTATAGACCTTGTCGCGCAGTGACCTCCACCACTCCGAATGGTCCAGGTACCATCGAACGGTCTTGTCGAGGCCGCTCATCAGGGTCTCCTGCGGTCGCCAGCCAAGCTCTGATTCCAGCTTCGAGGTATCCGTGGCGTAGCGCAGATCATGACCCGGCCGATCCTGGACAAACGTGATCAGCCGACGATGGGGCCTGCCTGCTGGATGCAGCTCGTCCATCAGGTGACAGATGCGCTCGACGACGGCGAGGTTGGGTTGCTCGCTCCGGCCACCGACATTGTAGGCCTCACCAATCCGGCCGTGCGTGAGGATCAAGTGAAGCGCGCGAACATGATCGTCGACGTACAACCAGTCCCTGACGTTCGAGCCGTCGCCGTAGATCGGCAACGGCCGGTCCTCGAGCGCATTGAGGATCGTGAGCGGAATCAGCTTCTCCGGAAACTGGTAGGGCCCGTAATTGTTGGAGCAGTTCGAAATGAGCGTCGGCATGCCATAGGTCCGATACCATGCTCGGACGAGATGGTCCGCCGCCGCCTTGCTCGCCGCATAGGGCGAGGTCGGCTGATAGGCAGAGTCCTCTCTGAACAATCCTTCAGGACCGAGCGAGCCAAAAACCTCGTCGGTTGATACGTGCAGGAAGCGGAAGTTGGCCCTCGAAGCGGCAGGCAACCCGTTCCAGTACTGCCGCGCAGCCTCCAGCATCCGGTAGGTGCCGACGATGTTCGTATCGATGAAGGCGCCAGCACTCTCGATGGACCGGTCAACGTGACTCTCGGCGGCCAGATGAACGACGGCGTCGGGCCGGAATGCCGCGAACGCGGAGTCGAGTGCTGCACGATCGCAGACATCGCCTCTCAGAAACTGGTAGCCCTGCAAACCGGCAAGCGAGGCGAGGGAGCGCTCACTGGCCGCGTACGTCAGCTTGTCGATGTTGAGCACATACGCCCCTATCTCGGCGACGAGATAGCGGCATACGGCCGACCCGATGAAGCCGGCGCCGCCGGTGACGAGCACCTTCATGAGCCGGCCCGCTGGCGGTTGCCGGCGTTGCCCGCCACGGCCGCTTCGGGATCGTAATGAAAGTAAGCCGGCATCTCTGCCAGTGGCGGCAACTGCATATCTTTCGCCGAGACGATGCTTGTGTCGCCGCTCACGGGCCAGGCGATGGCGAGGGCCGCGTCGTTCCAATGCACGCCGCGCTCATACTCGGGTGCATAATAGTCCGTCACCTTGTAAAGAACCTCGGTATCGGGCTCGAGCGTGCAATAGCCGTGGGCGAAGCCCTGCGGAACCCAGATCTGAGTCCAGTTGGCCGCACTGAGCACGGCGGACACGTGGCGGCCGTAGGTGGGCGAACCCTGGCGTATGTCGACGGCCACGTCGAGCATGGCCCCCCGCGTCACACGCACCAGCTTGCCTTGCGCTCGCGGTGCAATCTGAAAGTGCAGTCCGCGTACGACGCCAGCTTGACTCGAGTAGGCGTGATTGTCCTGAACGAAGGGACCGACGATGCCGGCCTCGGCAAAGACGCGCGCGTTGTACGACTCCGAGAAGAATCCGCGCTCATCGCGGAATCTGCGCGGCGTGAGAAGCTTGACTTCAGGGATCGCGAGCGACTGAACTTCCAACTGACGCCCCCGGCGCGTGCAATCGGGACATGTGTCGCAAGCTGCATGATGCTTGGCAAGGGCTTGCGGGCCGCACCGGCTGCTCCGTTGGGTCCCTCGCCCCCGCGTGGGTGGCTAAATCCCTGCCCTGGTTGCTAGGATAGGTGCTACAGGCACCGGCGAGCAGGGGAGGGGGGACGTGGAAGGGGATGACGTCGTTTGTCTGATCGGGGAGTAGAGCCGGGCGGGGACTTTGCGATATCTGCAGCTCCGCCGCAACGGCGCGTCTGTCTGCTCGTCCTGGGCATGCACCGCAGCGGCACATCCGCGCTGACGCGCGTCGTCAGTCTTCTCGGGGTGCAGCTGCCGAGGACGTTGCTCAGCCCGAGCCCCGACAACGAGCGCGGGTATTGGGAGCCCGCGCCGCTGGTGTCGCGGCACGATCGGCTGCTTGGGCAGTTGGGCAGCCGCTGGGACGACTGGCGCTCGCTCGACCTTGACGGAGTGCCCGACAATCTGCGCGAGGAGGCCAAGAAGGACCTGGCCGGCATTGTGGCCGAGGAGTATCCGGGCGCAGGGCCGCTCGTCGTCAAAGACCCGCGCATCTGTCGCTTCGTCCCGCTTTTCGTCGAGGTGCTCGCGGCGCGCGACATCGAGCCGCGCTTCATCCTGGCTTTCCGCAATCCACTCGCCGTCATCGCGTCGCTCGCCCGGCGGGACGGGATGACACCTGGGTTTGCTGCGCTGATGTGGCTGCGGCACGTCCTGGATGCGGAATGCGCAACGAGGGGTAAGCCGCGCGCCGTGGTCTCCTACGAGGCGCTACTTGCGGACTGGCAGCCGGTCATGCGCGAGGTGGCGCGGAAGATTGGTCTCTCCTGGCCGCGGGCGCCGCAGGCCGCCGAGCAGGATGTCGCCGCGTTCCTCTCGACACAGTTGCAGCACTTTGCCCACTCGGCCGCAGAGCTTGGGTCGCGTCGCGACATTGCGGAATGGGTCAAGCTGGCCCATCGCGCTCTGATGGATCTCGAAGCGGATGTCGACCGCCAGGCGGCGCTGGCAGCGCTCCATCGGGTGCGCGGGGAGTTCGATACGGCATCCCGGGTTTTCGGGGCAGCGACGTTCCAGGAGCTCGCCGCGCGGGAAAGCCGCGCTGCAGAGATCCAGGCCCGGCATTTGCGCGCGGCGGAGGAGCAGTCCGTTGCGCTCAGGCTGCGCGAGCGCGACATCGCAGGGCTGCGCGAGGAGATCTCGGAGCGGGATCGACGGTTGGGCCGTCTGGACGAGGTCGCGCGCACGCAGAGCGAGGGGCTTGCCGATTTCAACGCTCGGCTTTCGGAAGCCAGAGCTCGCGTTGTGGAGCTCGAGACCCTGCTCGAAGCGCGCGACGCGGAGATGGATGGGTTGAAGTCCCGCGTTGCGAAATACGAGGGCGAGATTAGTCGACTCCGGTCGGAGCTCTCGGCCGTCGAACAGGAGGCTCGCGGACGACAGCAGGAAGTGCGCGAGGTTCGCTCAGCTCTCGAAGCGCATCAAGCGCGCCTTGCGGCGCTGGAGACCAGCAAGTCCTGGCGACTTACGCATCCGCTCCGGGCCGGCTACAGCCGATGGCTCGCCGCCAGGCGCAGGTGGCGTCTGATGCGACCGCAGCTCGTATGCCTGAACGAGATCGAGCAGGTTGGAGCCGGCGCGTACCTCAGCCTCGGTCGAGACCCGCAGCTTCGACTTGCGCTGCCCCCGGACGAGATGCCGAAAGGATGGATCGCAATCCGCTGGACGATGCTGAGTCAGTCGCCGAAGCAGCCCGTTTCCATTCTCTACCTCGACTACGGCCCCGAAATCGTTGCTGAAAGAGCCTGGTACAGCGGGTCTGAGGGCGAGATCATCTGTGCCGTGGGCGAGGGCGTGCGCGGGGTGCGCTTCGACCCGCTGGAGGAGCAGGGAAGGTTTGAGCTTCGCAACTTCAGAATCGTACCGCTGGGGCGTTCGTCTGCCGCGGTCCTGCTGGCGCATCGGCTCTGGGCGCGTGAGGGCCGCTTCGCCGGGGGCACCGCGCTGCTCAAGTCGCTGGCGCAGACGTACCGAACGCACGGGCGTCGGGCGGTCGCCGAAGAGCTGGTGCGCAGGTACGGAGGGTTGGCCAGATCGCAGGATCTCAACCACATTTGGCGTGCTTACCAGGAGAGACTGAGGCGCGAAGTGCTGCCGCGGCTCGCCCACGAGGTTACTGGGCTTCCACGCAAGCCTCTCATCTCGGTGATTGTGGCCACCTACAACACGCCCGAGACGCTGCTTTGCGAGATGGTTGCGTCGGTGCAGGGGCAGATCTACGACGCCTGGGAGCTGATCGTGGTCGACGACGCGTCGACGAAGGATCATGTGCGGACGATCTTGAGCGAGCGAGCCCGCGGAGATCAGCGCATCAGACTGCGCTTTTCAGATTGCAATGGTGGCGTCTCCGCGGCCCTGAACCAGGCCTTGGAGCTCGCGTCCGGAGAGTACGTGGCGCTCATGGATCACGATGATCTGCTCGAGCCGCATGCTCTGATGCGCGTAGCGCAGTGCGCCATCGCCGATGCGCCGGACATGATTTATTCGGACGAGGTGATCATCTCCGCGGACGCAACGAAGGTCGTGAACTTTGCAATTCGCCCCTCCTTCTCCCAAGAGTATCTGCGCGGTCATCCCTATATTGTTCACCTGGTCGCCTTCCGACGCGGCTTCCTCGCCACTGTCGGCGGCTTCGATGCGAGCATGCGCATCTCGCAGGATTACGATCTTATTCTGCGGGCGACCGAGGTGGCGCAAAAGATCGTGCATGTTCCGGAGGTGCTGTACCAGTGGCGCCTCGTGAAGACGTCGCTCGGCCACCAGTTGCAGGATCGCGTGACAGATTTGTCATGCGCTGCGCTCGAGCAGCACCTGGGGCGCTCTCGCGCAGCGGCGAAGGTCTCTCCGAGCGAGTTCTTCAATTTCTATGACGTGCGCTACCCCCTATCCGCGGACAGCAAGGTTGCGATCATAATCCCGACCAAGAACAACGGCGATTGGGTGCGGCGATGCGTCGACAGCATCCGCTCGACGGTCATCGGCATCGAGTACGCGATTCTGATTGTCGATCATCAGTCGAGCGACGCAGACACGCTTGCGTATCTCAACAGTCTGGAGTCGCCATGCCGTGTCGAGCGCTTCTGCGGGGAGTTCAACTTTTCCCGTATCAACAATTGGGCCACCCGTTTCTTATCCGCCGATTTCACGCACCTCCTGTTCTGCAACAACGATATCGAGGCGATCGAGCCGGACTGGCTCGAGAGGATGGTGGGTCTCGCGCAAAAGCATGACGTGGGGGCGGTTGGCGCCAAGCTGCTGTATCCGGATCGGGCCCTGATTCAGCACGGGGGCGTCGGGGTTGGCCTTTGCGGGCCCGCTGAGCACTATGCCAAGTGGGTGCCGAGCCTGATGGCGGATCAACGCGCGAACCCCGGATATGGCGGCAGGCTTCTGGTCAACCACGAGGTGTCCGCGGTGACCGCGGCTTGCATGCTTGTCCGCCGCGATGCGTTCGAGGCCATCGGCGGGTTCGACGATGGGTTTGCCGTGGGGTTCGGGGACGTCGATTTGTGCCTTCGCATGAGGTGCAAAGGCTATCGGGTCATGATGTGCCCCGGCGCGGTATTGACGCACCATGAATCGCTGACGCGCGGCAAGAGCTCAGGTCGAGACCCGCACCCGGAGGACACGGCCCTGTTCGTGCGCCGGTGGGCGAATGTCCTCGAGGATGGCGACCCTTACTTCAATCCTCAGTTCGATCCGGCTTCCACGAGCTGGGCGTTCCGGGATCCAATGCCCTGCGACGCCGGATTGCGCAGGCGAGTCTGGTGCCGCACGCCGTCGGTGCTCGACTGACCGGGTTCAAGACGCATCGCCGCGGATGCGTGGAGGTCGCGCCAGGTGCAGAATAGGAGCTACCGCCGCTCCAGCCGCCACGTACCGATCGCCAGCCGCTCGATCTCAGGGCGTTTGATCGGAATGCGGATGTACTCTCCCTTGGACCAGCGCTCGGCGAGTGAGCGATAGAACGGCGAGAAGGGATTGCCTGACTGCCCGGTGGTGTGAATGAATAGAGAGCCGTCAAGATCGCTGAAATCGTAGATCGCCCGGCAAGTCGCCGCGCCGCGGTTGGCGAAGGGCGGCTCGCTGCCGAAGTCCACCTGCCCGCGATTGAGGGTATACGTGTCGCCCGGACTGGGCACTTGCACGTTGAACAGGCTTGCGAGTATCGGCACCTCGCCGAACGGGCGATGCTCGTTATCGGCGAAGTGAGCATCGCCCCAGCTCCAGTGCTTGCGGTCCGAGCCGTAGCGTCTGGCAAGGCCGGCAAGCGCTCGGTCGAGCGCATGGGCGATCACTTGGCCACAGGACTCTCGCGGCGTTGTCGCCAGATCGTCGCACCAGTCACGCCCCGAGGCGCGGCCCTCGAGCAGCCGGATCAGGGAGTACGCGCGCGGAGCGAAGAAGCCGTCGAAGGTAGGCCCGAGGTCGTCCTGCCAGATGGCGCGCACAGTTTGGCGCAGCCAAGCCATGAAGATCAGCGGCTCGACGGCATCGGCGCGCATCGTCGCGTCCCAGGCCTGCAACCGGTCGAGCATGGCCTGGTCTGCACCTGGCGCTGCGCGCGCGGCCGCAATCATGAGCGGCTTCAATTGCACGTAGGCGAGTGAGAGCACGTCGAGCTGCGCGGCCTTCATCGACGCCATATCGTGATCGCTTCGCGCGATGATCAGTTGGTCGATGCGCTGCTGCCTATAAGGCACGTCCCAGTCGAGGGCGATCATATACGGATAGTCCGGTCCCACGATCGAGGCGTTGGCGGTGCCGATCGCGCCGGCCGGCGGATTGACCACGTGGGGCAGCTCGTTGAACGGTATGTAGTCTTTCCAATCGTATTTTGCCTCCCAACCGGGAACCGGGGCGCGGCCCGCGACGAGATTGGCGGGGTCGCGCACCGGGATGCGGCCAGGGGCAATGAAGCCGATGTTCCCGTTGCTGTCTGCGACCACCATGTTCTGCGCCGGGACGACGTAGGCCTGCATGCGCTGCATATAGCCGTCGACGGTCCTCAGCCTCGGGTCGAACAGCCCCGCAGCAATCGTCGTGTCGTCATCGTCCAGCGCAGTCCATTGCAGGGCGGCGACGTGCCCTGGCGCCAGTATCGCATCGATGCCGCGGTATGATCCGGGCAGGACGGGGCCATGCCGGGTGCGGCGCCGCTCGACCGTCACCGAGGGTGCATCCTTGACGCGGATGTCGATCGTCTCAGTCTCAAAGCGACGCCAGCCATCGGGCGTCAGATACTCGTCAGGCCGGTCCGGGTTGAGCTTCTCGATGAAGATGTCCTGTACGTCGGCGCCTGTATTCGTGAAGCCCCACGCGATGCTGTCGCCGTGGCCGAGCACGATGAGCGGCAGGCCAGGCAAGCTGGCGCCGACCACGTTGGAGGCCGCCTGACCTGGCTCGGTCAGGGCAAGATGCGCGAAGTACCAGGTGGATGGCGCGGCCAGCCGCAGGTGCGGATCGTTGGCAAGCAGCGGCGCGACGGAGCGCGTGCGCGATCCGGCAACGACCCAGTTGTTGGAGGCGCCTTCGCCGATCGACTCGAGGCCCGCGTTCGCTGCCGCGTGCCTGGTCGGAGGCTCCAAAGGATAGAGCGTGCGGATGTCCGGAAGGGGCGGCGCCTTTGCGCCCTGCGTCGGCAGCAGGTCCTCGATCTCCTCCGGCGCGAAACCTCGCGCCGCAAACGCGAGACGCGTGATCTCGTGCCCCATGTTGGTGCTGAGGTTCAGCGCCATGATCTTCAGGATCGCCAGGCTGTCGGCCGGGCGCCAAGCCTCGGGCCGATAGCGCAGCAGCAGGAACTCGGGGGGCCATTTCGGATCGACGAGGCTGGTGGGGCGTTCTATCCAGGCATTGACGCCCCGCGCATACGCGGCGAGCGCGGCACGATCGCTACTCGAGAGTGCGGCCAGAGCGCGCTCCGCGTGGCCATAGAGGTCCAGCGTGCGCATGAAGATGTCGGCGTTGATGGTTCGCTCGCCGAAGATCTCCGAGAGTCGGCCTTGCGCGGCCCGCCGCATTAGCTCCATTTGCCACAGCCTGTCCTGCGCGTGGGCCATTCCGAGACCGGTGTAGAGGTCTTCCAGGGTGGCGCCGAGGATGTGGGGCACCCCCTCCTGGTCGCGGATGATGTCGACCTGCGCCGCGAGGCTTGGGATCGCAAGCGCCCCTGAGAGCGGGGCCACCGTAGCGTGCCCGAGAGCGTAGATGGCGGCGGCGGCGGCCAACGGAAGGCCCAGCATGGCCGCTACTACGACGGCGAGCAATTTTTGCCTGCGTCTCGTCAACGCGGCACCTCCCGAAGACGCCTCATGCGCAGCGGCGCTGATAGCCCAATCCCCGGGCGTTGCCTATCGTGGATTGGCGTGCGAGGTAAATCGCGAGTGCGGGATCGTGCCCTCCCGTTCGGATCCGGGCGGCGGCCGCGCAAGAGCGCCGCATCCCGAAGCGGAGTTTGTCGGAGCTGCGGCATCGGTCGAGCCCGAAGTTTCCGTAAAAATGCGCTCCTCAGTAGTGCGACCGTTCCTTGCGCTCCTCCGGCACCGATTGCCGGTCGCGCTGGCGCAAGCGCTCGAACTCGTGCTGGAGGCTGTCGAGCTCCTCGTCGGTGCAGTTTTCGAGATTGATCATCCTGTTGCGGGCCGACTTGATGCTGTGAATGAGCTCGTCGAGCTTCAAATGGATGGCGTGGGCGTCGCGGTTCTGGGTGTTCTGGATCAGGAACACCATCAGGAACGTGACGATGGTCGTGCCCGTGTTGATAACGAGCTGCCAGGTATCGGAGAAGCCGAACATGGGGCCGGAGACGGCCCAGACGAGCACGGTCAGTATGGCCAGCACGAAGGCCCAGTGAGATCCCACTGCCGTCGACGCGCGTCGCGCAAACTCGGTAAACAGCTCTCGCACGGGGGTGCTCCAGGATTGCAAACCCGGCCTCGTACCGGTCGCGGCCAGAAACGCGCTGGATCGGCGCACAGTTCCTGCAGAAACATTGATGCTTCAACGCGGCTGGCGACCCTTGCTATATGCTGCGGCATCAGCCTGAACTCGGCCGACAGCGGGAAGCATGCAGGTCTCAAGCGGACACAACACGGACGAACCGGAGCACGGCGCGGCCGTTTTGGCTCCCTTGCAGGCGATCGAGAGCAGGGGGTTTGCCGACTACCGGCTTCTCGACTCTGGCAATGGCCGCAAGCTCGAGCGCTTCGGTGCCGTCGTCGTCGACCGGCCCGAGCCGCAGGCCATGTGGCGCGCGGCCCTGCCGGCAGAAAAGTGGGCGCAGGCCCATGCCGCTTTCGCCGGCAGCGACGATGAGGAGAGCGGCAAGTGGCGCCAGCTACGGACGGTTCCGGAGAGCTGGCCTGTGCGGCTCGAGCAGGTGACGGTGCTATGCCGGCTAACGTCGTTCCGTCATGTCGGGTTGTTTCCCGAGCAACTGCCGCATTGGGAGTGGATGGTCGCTGGGCTTGGGCGCATGCGCCTCGAGCGGCCGCGCGTCCTCAACCTGTTCGCTTATACGGGCGCTGCATCCCTTCTGGCGGCGAAGGCAGGGGCCGAGGTGACGCACGTCGACGCTTCCAAGCGGGCGATCGCGTGGGCCAAGGAAAACCAGCGCGCCTCGAGCCTGGAGACGGCGCCCGTGCGCTGGATGCTGGATGATGCGCGCAAGTTCGCTCAGCGCGAGATACGGCGCGGCAGGACCTACAACGTGATCCTTGTCGATCCGCCGAAGTTCGGGCGTGGTCCGGGGAACGAGGTGTGGGAGTTGTTCGACCACTTGCCGGCGCTCATGCGCGACTGCGCGGCGTTGCTCGAGCGCTCCAACGCCATGCTGGTTCTGACGGCATACGCGATCCGCGCCTCAGCGCTCTCCATCGATCAGCTCACGCGCGAGGTGCTCGCGGACCGCGGCGGCCGCCTCGCCAGCGGCGAGCTGGCCATTCGGGAGGAGCACGGGGGCCGCGCGCTGCCGACATCGCTCTTCACACGCTGGTGCTCCGATGACGTCGCGCTTTGAGCCCGGGGCCGCGCGCGCGCCGCGTGTCGTCACCAGCCTTCAAAACGAGCAGGTCAAGTTCGCGCGCTCCCTGCGCATGCGCAAGGTGAGGCGCGAGACCGGCTTGTTCCTGGTCGAGGGGGCAGCGATCATCATCAGCGCTCGCGATGCGGGATGGCATCCGCGCACGCTCATCTACGCTGCAAGCGAACGCGGAAGTCCTGCAGCCGACGAGCTCGTCGCGTGGGCGGGGCGGTGCGGCGCCGACTGCCTGGAGGTGTCGGAGGCGGTTCTCGCCAAGCTTGCGTCGAAGGAGAACCCGCAGAGTGTGATGGCCGTTTTCGAGCAGCGCTGGGCACCTGCTCCGGACGCCCGTTCCGTTCCACAGGATGGCACGTGGCTTGTTCTCGAAGAGGTTCGCGATCCCGGCAACCTCGGCACCATCATTCGCACGGCGGATGCTGTCGGTGCACAGGGGATCGTCCTCGTCGGCCCGAGCTGCGATCCATACTCGCCCGAGGCAACCCGCGCCACCATGGGCTCCATCTTCAGCGTGCCGCTGGTGCGCCTGGACCGGCCGCAGCTTCTGGACTGGATCAAGGAGTGGCCGGGCGATGTGGTCGGCACTCACCTTTCCGCGACCGCTGATTTCCGATCGACGGCCTACCGGGGGCCGACCCTGCTCGCCATGGGCAGTGAGGGATCCGGCATGTCGAACGAGCTGATGCAGGCGTGCACGAAGCTCGTGAAGATCCCGATGGCGGGCCGTCTCGACTCGCTCAATCTCGCCATTGCCACGGCGCTGGCTTTGTACCAGATCCGCGGGCCGTTCCTGAAGCTGTGAACCGTGGGTCGGCGCTCAGTCCCGTTTCGTCCGACTTCGACCTGAAGACACCGCAGCCGAGCGAGGTCAGGCGCGGGACTTCTTCTTGGCTGCCGGCTTTTTCTTCTTCGGCGGCTCGAACACCATGCCCTCGAGCTTGAGCCCGTCGGGATCGAGGAAGAACACGGCGTAGTAGCCCTCGCCGTAATCGGGGTAATCGGCCGGCGGATCGACAACCTTGACCTTGTTCTGCTTGAGAACCTCGTACACGTCATCCACGTCCTTGCGCCTGCTCAGCTCGAACGCGTAGTGGTGGAAGCCGATGTTGCCGATGCGGTGGGGGTGCTTCTTGCCCTCCGCGTCGGCTTCGCCGATCCAGAACAGCGTCTTGCCGTTGCTCCATCCCGCGGTCTTGTCGAAGTCGTACTTGCGCTTGAAGCCGAGGCAGCCGAGCACGGTGTCGTAGAAGCTCCTCGAGCGGTTGAAGTCCTTCACGCGGATGACGAGGTGATCGATACCGACAACACGTGGCATGTGCATGCTCCGATGAGTGCGGCGCCACCGCGTGGCTTGTGCCCGCAAAGCAAACGGCGGCAGTGCGTCAGGCGTTCCCTTCAGGACTGCCTGAGCCGCGTCAACGCATCCGGCGTATCCACGTCGATGAAGATGGCGTTCGTGCCGAGATCCACTTCGGCCACCTCTTCGGTGTAGCGACCGATCAAATGCTTGGCGCCGATGTCACCCTCTGCCTCCATCATCTCGGCGAAAAGATCGCGGCCGAAGAGCACCGGGTTGCCGCGCTTGCCCTCGTGCACGGGAACGGCAATGGACCGGCCCTCCTTCGGCGCAAACGCGGCGATCAGCCGGTCGATATGCCCCGCCTCGATGCGCGGCATATCGCCAAGGCAAATCACGGCGCCATCGATGTCGGCCGGAAGCGCGGCAAGTCCCGCCCTGAGCGAGGTGCTGAGCCCCTCTGCATAGTCGGCATTCGGCACAAGCCTTACATCGAGCCCGGCAAGGCACGAGGCGACGTTGTCCGCTTGATGGCCGGTGACCACGATCACCGGGCGTGCCTGGCTGCCGAGCGCCGCAAGGGCGACCCGCCGCACGATTGGCATGCCGTCGAGGCTCTGCAGCAGCTTGTTGGAGCCGCCGTACCGCGTCGACCGGCCCGCAGCAAGGATCAGTGCCGCGATGCGCGGGGCCCGTCGCTGCTCCACGGTCACCTCGGCTTCGCGCGGCTGCGGCCGCGTTGCGATCTCCTTGAGAAGGCCGCCCAGTCCCATGGCAGCCACGTCCTCCGAGCGCACGTCGATGCCGGCCAGACGCCGTTCGAGCACCCAGTCGAAGCCGTTGAGCTTCGGCGAGGCGGCGCAACTCGGAGCGCCGATCACGTCGGTGTCGCCGAGGCGGCCGAGCAGCATCAGGTTGCCCGGATCGACGGGCATGCCGAGCCTGACGATACGTCCGCCAGCCGCCACGAGCCCGGCAGGGATCACATCGCCTCGGTCGACGATGGCGGACGCGGCAAAGACGATGATCGGATCGGCTCCTGCGGCCTCGAGCCGGCCGATGGCGGCGGCGACGGCGGTCTCGTTGTGCTCGACCGTCTCGACCGGCCCGAGCGTGCTGCCGAGCGCTGCCAGCCGGGAAGCGATCGCCTGGCGTCGCTTGACGAGCACGCTCTCCTTGGTCGCCGGCAGGCGCGTCATGATCAGACCGGCCGTTTTCGACTGGAGCGGAACGACCCGCACGAGGCCTTGGCCCTCTCGTGCCAGCGCCTCCGCACGGGCCACGACCGTCTCGGGCAGCGCAAAGGTGATGACCTTGACGGTGCCGATCATCTGCTTGGTGCCGGCACGGTCGAAGCGCGGCACGGTCGCGATCGTCAGTCCTTCGTCGATGAGATTGAGCTGCTGCACGCGTGGACCGTCGATCTCCACGAGCCCGTTGATGCTCGCGAAGAGATTGGCTCGGCCCGTGAACGGAGCGCTGACCTGCGTTCCCGGCCCGGCGATGGCCCTTGCAACCCGTCCGGCGGCTTCATCCTCCCCGACGTCGCCAGGCTCCAGTTGCGCGGCGATCACCTCATCCAATCCCGCAGCCGAAAGCCGCGACAGCTCGTCGGCCGTCAGGATGCGGCCCTTCTTGATCACGCCGGACGGTGTCGTGACCGAGTGGGCGAGAATGGCCCCGGCAGCGGAGCGCAGGGGGATCCGAGCAAACTTCATGCTGTCGTGTCCTAGCAGGCGGGCCGACCTGATGCGCACGTCCTCGCGTGGCTGGCCCAAGTCGAGGCTCGGTCTTGGAGATAAGCACCTTCTCACGTCTTTGTCAGTCCCCGCAAAACGCAACGTTGAACCGCGCGCGGGTGTGCCTATGCTGGTTGCAAGCGAGCGAGGGCGCGTAGATTGCGGATTGAGCCGCCGACGAAAAGAGCCCGGCGCGAGCTTATGGAGGAAACGATGGCTGGAATGCTTGAAGGGAAAGTCGCTCTCATCACCGGTGGCGGGCGCGGCATCGGTCGGGAGGCGGCTCTGCTGTTTGCAAAGGAAGGAGCTCGTGTTGCCGTGGCCGATCTCTCCGCGGACGGGGCGAAGGAAACGGTCGCGATGATCAACGCTGTCGGTGGCCAGGCCATGTCGATTGCCGCGGACATGACGCAACCCGCCGATGTCGCAGCCATGGTCAGCGCCGTCGTCAAGGCGCACGGAAGGCTCGACTGCGCATTCAACAATGCGGGTATTGCCGGCTATCAGGTTGGCGCTGCCGGCAAGAAGACGGCGGACTGGTCCGAGGAAGCGTTCGATCGCATGATCGCGGTCAATCTCAAGGGCGTCTGGCTCTGCATGCGCCACGAGCTCCAGCAGATGGTGGCCCAGGGCGGTGGCGCCATCGTCAACACGGCGTCCATCGCCGGTCTGATCGGGTTGCCCACGTCGTCGATCTACGTGGCCGCCAAGCATGGCGTCGTCGGGCTGACCAAGACTGCGGCCATCGAGTACGCGGCTCAGCGCGTGCGGGTGAATGCGGTCTGCCCGGGCTATATCGAGACGGAAATGACGCGTGAGGTCATGCAGCGCCGCGGCGAGCAGATCCTGGCGATGGTGCCGTACAATCGCATGGGCAAGCCGCAGGAGATCGCCGAGATGGTGTGCTGGCTGTGCTCGGACCGGGCCTCTTACGTCAGCGGTGCAGCCTACAACGTCGACGGCGGCTACATGGCTTGGTGAGATGCGCCCAACCGGTGTGACGAGACGGAGCGTGAGGCGCGCGCGCTTCCCCGAAGGACTTGGCGGGGCGTGAGCGGCGCAGGCGATGAACGCGGCCTGCGCATCGGCTCCGCCTGGCGCCTATCGGTATTGTATGCCGCGCTGTTCCTGTTTTCGGGCATCAAGATCCCGTTCCTGCCCGTGTGGCTGGACTGGCGCGGGCTGACGGCGGCCGAGATCGCCGTCATCGGCGCCGCCCCGCTCTTTGCCCGCATCCCCGTTGCTCCGGCCGTCGCGTACATCGCCGACCGTCTCGGCAACCACCGAGGCGTGCTCATCGCCCTGGCTTGGGGAGCCCTCGTTCTGTTGCTCGCGCTCGTCTGGGGCCACGGCTTCTGGATGATTCTGCTGCTGACCCTTCTGATTTCCGTCGCCTCAACATCGATCATGCCGCTCACGGAAACGGTGGCGATGCGCGAGGTCAAATCCAAAGGGCTCGACTATGGGCGCATGCGGCTGTGGGGCTCGTTGAGCTTCATTGCCGCAAGCTTTGCCGGCGGCGTGGCCATCGGCTACCTCGGGCCGGAGCTGGCCGTCGGCCTGCTCGTGATGGGCGGACTGGCAACCGTTGCGGGCGCTCACCTGCTGCCGGTCGCGGCGCATTCTCCGTTGCCTCAGAGCGGTTCGACCGCGCGAGCCGGAATCCGCGACATGGCAACGCTGCTGTCGTCGCGCAGCTTCCTTCTCTTCCTGGCGGCGACAGGGTGCGTGCAGGCTTCGCATGCGGTCTTCTATACCTTCGGCACGGTGCATTGGCAGGCCCAGAGCTTGTCTGCGGGATGGTCTGGTGCGCTCTGGTCGATCGGGGTCATCGCTGAGATCGGCCTATTTGCGTTTTCGGGGGCGGCGGTGCGTGCGCTCGGGCCGATCCTTCTGATCGCGGCCGGCGCCCTGGCCGGCGTCCTACGCTGGACAGTCATGGCTTTCGATCCGCCGCTGGCGGCGCTCATTGGGCTGCAGGCGCTGCACGGGCTGACATTCGGTGCTGCGCACCTGGGCGCCGTGCACTATATCGCGGCAGCCGTGCCGCCGCACCTCGCCGGCACTGCGCAAGCCCTCTACGCCAGCGTGACGTCCGGCATCGCCATGGGAGCAGCCACGCTGCTTGCCGGTGAGCTCTATGCGAGCGTCGCCGCAGGAGCTTATCTGGCGATGTCGGCGATGTCGCTGCTCGGCCTTGCCGCGGTGCTGCTGCTTCTCAGGGAGCGGGCCGCGAGCCGCTGATGGGTCAGACCGTCTGCGCTAGCCCCACAGGGCCTGCGACGCCGGCCAGATCATCCCGTTGCGGATGTCGAGCGCCGGCGCGCGATCGCGGGCGAGGAGAAGCGGCCCGTCGAGGTCGACCCAGTCGGCATCCAGGGCGAGGAGAAGCGCGGGGGCCATGGCCAGCGATGTCGCCACCATGCATCCCACCATGATGCGCAGACCGAGCCGGCGCGCCTCGGCGCGCATCGCCAGCGCCTCCGTCAAGCCGCCGGCCTTGTCCAACTTGATGTTGACCGCGTCGTAGCGGCCCTCCAGTTGGGGAAGATCAGCGCAGACGTGGGCGGATTCATCGGCACAGATCGGCACGAGATGCGGTACCGACAGCAGTGCCCCATCCTGCCCCGCCGGCAGTGGCTGCTCGATGAGTTCGACACGGGCCTCGTCCGCCGCCTGCATCAAGGGCAGCAAGTCGGCAGCGGACCAGGCCTCGTTGGCATCCGCGACGAGGCGCGCATCCGGTCGCGCGGCGCGGACTGCGCGCAGGCGGCGGGCGTCCTCCTCGCCGCCACCGAGCTTGAGCTTGAGCAGCGGCAGATGCGGGACGTTGCGCGCGCGCGCCGCCATCTGCTCGGGGCTCGCCAGGCTCAGCGTGTAGCAGGTGAGAACGGGGCCGGGGTTGGGCAACCCGGCGAGATCGGCTGCCGAGCGGCCGCTCGACTTGGCATCGAGGTCCCATAGGGCGCAATCGAGCGCGTTGCGAGCGGCGCCGGCCGGCATGGTCCGCCGCAGAGCTTCGCGATCGGCGGCGGGCCTGGTTGCGGCAAGCTGGGACAGGACGCTCTCGACGCTCTCGCCATAACGGGCATAAGGCACGCATTCGCCGCGTCCCGTATGCCGGCCGTCACTGATCGAGGCGACGACGACGTGGGCTTCCCGCTTGCTGCCCCGCGAGATTGTGAAGTTGTCGGCGAGGGGCCAAGTCTCGGCCGCGGCGGCGAGGCGGAGCGTCATCGCGTCTATCCGTCGGTGCGTCCTGCCGCTCGGGCGCGGGCGAGCGGCAATGTCTAGGCGAGCCGCCCGCTCGCGTGCGCAAGGAACAGGTAGACGCGGCCCGAGTCCGAGGTCACGTATCCCTGTGACGTGCGGCCCGACGGATCGCGCGCATCCGACTCGCGCAGCAGGTTCTCGAAGTCGAGAATATAGCGATCGACGGTCTGGCGGAAATCATCCTCGACCCGGTAGCGGCGCTGCACCGAGTCGAAGGCCGCCCGGCCTTCGGTCGTGTAGATGCTGCGCACCATGATGCCGCGCTGGCCGCTGCGGAAGCGCGACCAGATCGCCGAGGCCGTCGTGGCGTCGAGGGCGCGGGCGATCAGCTGCACATTGATGGGGCCGCTGACGGCGCCGGTCTCATCATCGGCCGAGGCCCGCGCCAGCAGATCGCCGAGCGACCAGTTCTCCCGCTCCGTCTCGCCGCCAGCGGGGCGAGCGGCAGGCGGAGCTTCGGGCGCAGAAGCCGCGCGCGAGCGGTTGAGCTCGTTGGTGAAGCTCTGCGTCACCGAAGTTATCGCACGCGAGGACGATGCGCGGTTGCTCTGGCCCGATGGCGCGGGCAAGGGCTGCGGCGGGACGATGTCGCGCTGGGCCGCCTCGCGGGACGACAGCGAGGAAAGCTGCTCCAGGGCCCGCAGCTGCTCCTGCAGCGACTTGCGCATGGCCTCGGCGCTTGCGCGCGTCGCCTCCGGCAGCCGCTCGAGCTGGTCTCTGAGACGGGCCTGCTCCGCTTCCAGGTCGGCCAGGGCGTCGCGCGCCCGCTGGCGCATCTCCTCGGAGGTCGTCGAGAAGCGGCTGGACAGCGTCCCGATGTGCTCGGACATCTCGCGCGACACTGTCGTGAGCTTGGCTCTCAGCTCGTCGATGACGCGGCTCGACTCGCTGTCGGCCTGGCTCTGCAGCCGCTCGAGCTCGCTCATCGTCATCCGCGAGCGCTCCTCGAGCTCGCTCATGGTCCGGCGCGAGCGCTCCTCGACGTCGGTCATCGTTCTGCGCGAGCGCTCCTCGACATCGCGCGCCAGACTCTCGCTCACGGCTCTGGCGCGGTTCTCGACCTGCGCCACCGAGCCCTCGAGATTCTCCGAATAGCCCAGCATGACGCGGTCGATATCTTCGGTCTTGCCGGCCAGCCGCTCGAGCGTCTGGGAGAGCTCGGCCTGGCGGTTCTGCAACGTCTTATCGATGCGGAAATTGGCCGTTTCGAGCGCGTTGGCAGCCTTCATGATGACCTGCCCCTGGTGCTCGAAACGGCTCGTGACATTCGAGATCTGACCGAGCAGGTTCTCCGAGACGTTGCGCAGCAAATCGGTCTGGTTGGCCAGCCCCTCGATGGCCTTGATCGATTGCCGGGTCACGTTCTCGCTGGAGCGCCGCACGGCGTTGACACCGTGCATCAGTTGCTCGTCGATCTCGTTCGCCTGCCGGCCGAGCACCTCGCTGATTTCTTTGGCGTGGCCCTCGAGCGCCTGCGTCAGAGCGCGCGTCTTGTCGGCGACCGAGCCGTCAATGGCGATGGTCGAGCGCAGGATGGACTCATCGAACAGGCGCAGCCGATCCGAGAATGCGTCGTCGAGAACGCGGGTGCGCTCGACGAGCTGGTTGTCGAGCGCCTGCTGGCGGCTCTCCATGGCCGCGTCCAGCGCCCGCACGTATTCCTCGAAGACCGTCTGCAGCTCCTCGGTGCGGCTACCCATGGCGGCTCCGAGCGTCTGCGCGAAGTTCTGGAACAGCCCCTCGATCCGCTGCGTCTGATTTTCGAGCGTTCCGGCAACCTTGTCCGTGACCGTCGAAAGGGATGATTCCAATTGCACCAGGTTGTGGCTGGTGCCCTCGATGAAGCTCGTCAGCTTGTGCTGCTGCTGGCTGAGCTTGTCGACCAGCGCGGGCACCTCGCTGCTGATCTCCTTCAGGGCAATGTTGACGCGCTCGCTGGTGTTGAGCAGCGCGTGCCGCTCCCCGGACAGCTCGCTGAGCAGGTTGCGGATGCGGGCCTCATTCTCGCTGTAGGAGCGCTCGAGTGCCGAGACCTCGCTGTGCACCAGGGCTTCCAGCTCGCCGGCCCGGCCGAGGGCGCGCGAGACGGCCTCGTTCATGAACGAGACCTGGCGGCGTACGGCCTGGCCGACAGAGGCGATCTGCTGCTCTGCCATACGGTCCGGCTCGGCGAGGCGAATGGCCACCTCGGTCATGGCCGAGGACATGAGCCGCAGCTCCTGGGCGCGCCGGATCAGCAGGGCGAGGAACCAGAACAGAGCGATCGGCAGCACCAGCGTTGCGGCCAGCGTGATGGCGGTGGGCCGCGACAGCATCTCCATGAATGTTGGCGCCCGCTGCAGCTCCGGTGCCAGCATCGCTCCGCCGAGCAGCAGGGTCAGGAAGGCCCAAGCCCCCGAGGCGATGGCCGCAACGGTCAGCGGCCGGCGCGATGGCTTCTGCTGCAGGGCGAAGATGAGCCCGCCGATCGAGGGCACGTCGT
>JBLNBZ010000067.1:0-27875 GCA_050260355.1 Bacteroidota bacterium
GGCCCCGCATACTATCTCGGACTGAGAATTGGATAACCGAGGGTTACAATATTGACCTATCGGGATAAAATGGGCCTGCGAGGTCGCTCCAGCGGCCTGCTTCAGGTCATAGCAATTGCCGTTCGCCACACTCGCCGCAGTGTTGCTGTAATCTGCGCGTGAGTTGTCTCATGGTGGCTTGACACCGATTCCAAGCGGCAAGGTGGGCATGAAACGACAGCAGGCACGGCGCTCGGGCGTAACGGCGCTCGCTCTGGCTGCGGCGCTCCTGACGGCAGCGTCGACGCCGGCCGCGGCGCACCCCCATGTCTGGGTGACCGTCCAAAGCACCCTCGTCTATGAGCAGGGCAGCCTGGTCGCCATCAAGCACAAGTGGACGTTCGACGAGTATTACGCGGCAATGGCGACCCAGGGGCTCGATACGAACAACGACGGTAAGCTCGACCGCTCCGAGCTCGACGAGCTTGCCAAGGTCAACATGGATGGCCTGAAGGAGTTCTCCTACTTCACCTATCCCAAGCTTGCCGGTCACGACCTCGCACTGGGTGAGCCCAAGGATTACTACCTCGAGTATGTCGAGGCGCCCGCCGGCGAACGCTCCGAGCCCGCGGTCACGGCGTCGGACAAGAGCGGCCAGCCCGCAAATGCGAAGGTGCTGAGCCTTTATTTCACGCTTCCCCTGAAGCAACCGGTGCTGGCCGAGGCGCCGGGCTTCTCGTTCACCGTGGCCGACCCGAGCTTCTTCATTGCTTTCGAGTTCGCTAAGCGCGATCCGGTGACGTTCGGTCCCGGTGCTCCCGCCGATTGCCGCGTGCAGATCGGCGACTCCAAGCAAGACGCCGAGGATGCCAAGCGTCTTGGCGAGGCCTTTTCCAAGCAGATGGCCGGTCAGGCCGTCAGCATGACCCTTGGCAAGCCGGTCCACGTGAGCTGCGGCCCCAAGTCGTGATGCCGCCAAATGGCTGAGCCCCGCCCAAGGCTCGGCCCCGCGGGTCCGGCGGCCACGCCGGGACAGCCGTTAACGGACTGCTAATCCTTTGCTTCTCCCCGGCGGGGGACAGCAATAGAGTCTCGGCTCGCGACGTTTATTAACCCGAGCGCGTGTTGAGGCTTACGTGTTGCGTCTACCTGCCGTTCTCGCGGCTATGGCTGCAATCGCCATCGGCGGCATGGCGATCCACGTCCGCGCCGCGATCGACGAGCGTCAACCGGACCCGGCCGCGCAGCGCGAGCTCCTCGTCTTCGAGGTCAAGAACTGCATGATCTGCAGCCTGGTCCACACGCACCTTGCGCCCGTGTATCAGAGCTCGCCGAAGTCTCGGCAGGCCCCCATGCGCTTCGTCGACCTGAACGAGGTCGATGAGAACGCGCTCGGGCTGACGATGCCGATCACCACCGTGCCGACCATCGTGCTGATGGAGCAGGGCAAGGAGGTTGCTCGAATCACCGGGTACACGGGACCCGATATTTTCTTCCAGGCGATGCACCACGTCCTGGGCGACGCAGACTAAGTCCTCATCTTGCACTGCAACAGCCGGGAACTTCGCGTTGAGAAGTTCGGCCTCGCCCTTGCATGGCGCGATAGCGATTGCAATGCTAACGCCCAAGACCTAAATAAGTCAGCAGTCCTGACCTAAGATCTACGGCGCGCGAGCGCGACGGGCGTCGGGCGCCTCGGGGATGGCAAAAGCGAAAGATTGAGGTCGACGCCCCCATGCCGAAGAGCAGTCCCAGCCTCAACGACAAGTTCGATCTCGACGAGACGCATCAGCTTCTGAACGGGTCGCAGGCCATCGTCCGCCTGACCTTGATGCAGCATGAGCGCGACAGACGGGCCGGCCTGAACACCGCCGGCTACGTCTCCGGCTACCGCGGCTCCCCGATCGCGGGCCTCGAAGGTGCGTTCGTTCGCGCAAGATCGATTTTGGCCAGGCGCAACATCGTCTTTCAGTCGGGCCTGAACGAGGATCTGGCCGCCACCGCACTGTGGGGCACGCAACAGGCCGAGCTGCGCGGCGACGGCAAGTACGACGGCGTGTTCGGCATCTGGTACGGCAAGGGCCCCGGTGTCGACCGCACGGGTGACGCCTTCCGCCACGCCAACCACGCCGGCACCTCCAAGCACGGCGGCGTGCTGGCCCTGATGGGTGATGACCACACCTGCGAAAGCTCGACCTCGGCGCACCAATCCGAGTTCGCCATGGTCGACTACATGATCCCGGTGCTCAATCCTGCCGGTGTGCAGGAAATGCTCGACTACGGCATCCTGGGCTTCGCGCTGTCGCGCTTTGCCGGCGTCTGGGTCGGCCTCAAGTGCGTCAAGGACAATATGGAATCGACCGCGACGGTCGATGGCCGCCTCGACCGCATCGACATCAAGATCCCGCAGGAGTTCGTTCCCCCGCCTGGCGGCCTCAATATCCGCGTCGGCGATCAGGCGCTCGACAAGGAAGCCCGGCTGCACGACTACAAGCGCGGAGCCATGCTGGCGTTCGCGCGCGCCAACAAGCTCGACCGCATCGTCATGAGCGGAGGCGCGCGCGCCAGAATCGGCATCATCACCACCGGCAAGAGCTATCTCGATATGCGCGCGGCTCTCGACGAGCTCGGCATCGACGAGGTGAAGGCCAACGAGATCGGCCTGCGCGTCTACAAGGTCGGCATGCCGTGGCCGCTCGAGCCGCAGGGCCTCAAGCAATTCGCCGAAGGGCTCGATCTCATTCTCGTCGTCGAGGAGAAGCGCTCGCTGATCGAGACGCAGGTCAAGGAGCAGCTTTACGACCTCCCTGTGCGGCCGCGCGTGCTCGGCAAGAAGGATGAGAACGAGCAATGGCTATTCCCTGCCAAGGGGGCGCTCGAGCCCACCGACATTGCCATTGCGCTCGGCGAGCGGCTGATCCGCGGCGGCTCAGGCGGCGAGGCGATCAAGAGCCGTGTCTCGGAATTGAAGCGCCTCAAGGGCAACAAGCCGTTGTCTGCCGAGGCGGCCACGCGCATCCCCTACTTCTGCCCCGGCTGCCCGCACAATTCGTCCACGGTCGTGCCTGAAGGCTCGCGCGCCTACGCCGGCATCGGTTGCCACTACATGGCGCAATGGATGGACCGCTCCACCGAGGGCTGGACGCACATGGGCGGCGAGGGCGCCAACTGGATCGGCGAGGCCCCGTTCTCCAAGCGCCGCCACGTATTCCAGAACCTTGGTGACGGCACGTACCTGCATTCCGGCAGCCTGGCCATCCGCGCTGCCGTCGCCGCGGGCGTCAACGTCACCTACAAGATCCTCTATAACGACGCTGTCGCCATGACCGGTGGCCAGCCACTGGAAAGCGGCACGACGGTCGCACGCATCGCGGCCCAGGTCCTCGCTGAAGGCGTCAAGAAGCTCGTCGTCGTCACCGATCAGCCCGAGAAATACCCGCAGGGCTTCCTGCCCGCCGGCACGCCCGTCTACCACCGCCGCGATCTGCAGCGCGTGCAGAAGGAGCTGAGCCTCGTCGACGGCGTCACCGCTCTCATCTACGACCAGACCTGCGCCGCCGAGAAACGCCGCCGCCGCAAGCGCGGCACCTTCCCCGATCCCGTCAAGCGCGCCTTCATCAATGAGGCCGTGTGCGAGGGCTGCGGCGACTGCGGCGTCAAATCCAACTGCGTCGCCATCGTGCCGCTGGAGACCGAGCTCGGCACCAAGCGCGCCATCGATCAGTCCACCTGCAACAAGGACTTCTCCTGCATCAACGGCTTCTGCCCGAGCTTCGTCACCGTGCACGGGGCCGTACCGAAGCGCGCCAAGGGCGTTGCCGGCGCCGGCGGCCTCGCGGCCATGCTGGCGAGTCTGCCCGAGCCCAAGCGCCCGCGCCTCGAGAAGCCCTACACCATGCTCGTGACCGGCGTCGGCGGCACCGGCGTCGTCACCATCTCCGCCGTGCTGGGCCAGGCGGCTCACATCGACGGCAAGGGCTTCGGCGCCATCGACATGGCGGGGCTTGCGCAAAAGGGCGGCGCGGTTGCCTGCCACATGAAGGTGGCGCGCTCCTCCGGCGAGATCCACGCCATTCGCGCCGGCACTGCCTCAGCCGACCTCATCATCGGGTGCGACCTGGTGGTGACGGCCTCCAACAAGGTGCTGGAGACCGTCCGCCCCGATCACACCGCGGTGGTCTATTCCACGCACGAGATGCCGATCGCCGACTTCGCGCGCCGCCCGGATCTGCGCTTGCCCGCCTCCGATCTGCGCCGCAGCATCGAGGAGCGCGTGCGCAGCGGTCCGCTGCACGGCATGGACGCCACGGACTACGCGGTGAAGCTCTTCGGTGACTCCATCGCTTCCAACATGTTCCTGCTGGGCTATGCCTATCAGCTCGGCTTCGTGCCGGTATCATCCGGCGCCATCGAGCAGGCGATCGAGCTCAACGGCGCCGCCATCTCGATGAATACCGACGCCTTCCGCTTCGGCAGGCTCGCCGCTCACGACAAAGCGGCGCTGGAGCGCGTCGTGAAGCCGAAGCAGGCCAAGGCCGCCGCGACGCTCGCCGACGTAGTCGCGCTGCGCGCCGCCCACCTCGAGGACTACCAGGACAGGGCGCTGGCAGAGCGGTTCTCGTCCATGGTCGCGCGCTTCGAGACGCTCGAGAAGGAGAAGACGCCCGGCCGCTCCGGCCTCGCCGATGCCGTTGCTCGCGGCTACTTCAAGCTGCTGTCCTACAAGGACGAGTATGAGGTGGCGCGCCTTTACACCGACGGCCGCTTCGAGAAGGCGATCAGCGAGAATTTCGACGGCAATCTGAAGTTGGAGTTCCACCTCGCGCCGCCACTCATCTCGTGGCTGAACAAGGACAAGGCGACGGGCCACCCGCGCAAGATGAGCTTCGGCCGCTGGATGCTGCCGGCCTTCCGCCTGCTTGCCAAGGGGCGCCGACTGCGCGGCACCAAGTGGGATCTGTTCGGCTACACCGCCGAGCGCAAGCTCGAGCGCAAGATGATTGCCGACTACGAGGCGGTACTGGCCGAGATCGAGCGGCGCCTGTCGCCCGAGACGCACCGCACCGCGGTTGCGCTCGCAGCCCTGCCGCTCGACATCAAGGGATTCGGGCACGTCAAGCTTGCCAACTACGACAAGGCCAAGATGCGCGAGGCGACCCTGCTCGCCGACTTGCGCGATCCCAAGCCGACACCCGCCCTCAAGGCGGCGGAATAGTCGTAAGACAGCACGCCCCCCTGGTGTTATCCCGGCGTTGCGATTTGGCGTGAGTCCTCGCCCAACATAACATTCGATGTCTGCTGCCCAATGGCTCCCGCACAAAGCCCGGGATGCCTCTCTGGTGTCTCGCGCGGTATCGCCCATGCCCAAACCTGTTACGCCACTCCTCGCCACCGACGCTGTCGTCTTCGACCCCAAGGGCCGCGTCCTGCTGATCCGGCGCAAGTATCCGCCGTTCCAGGGCGGCTATGCGCTGCCCGGCGGCTTCGTCGACGTCGGCGAGACGGTGGAGGATGCTTGCCGCCGCGAGCTTCGGGAGGAGACCGGCATCACCGCCGGCAAACTGACCCTGGTCGGCGTCTACTCCGATCCCGAGCGCGACCCACGCCGCCATGCGGTCGCCGTCGCATTTATGACGCGCGTGCGCTCGCCCAAGGCTGCGGCCGGCGATGATGCCGCCGGGGTCGAATGGGTCGCCGACTGGCGCCGCATCGACCTCGCCTTCGATCACGCGGACATCCTCAGGGACGCAGCCCGCCTGCTGCGCCGCTCTTGATGGCCGCCCCAGCTCCCCTTAGCGACCGATAACCGCAGGCTGACAGCCGGCGGCGTCTTGGCCTAGATTTGGGCCCAAGCAGAAGCTAATCGCGGCGTCTCCTTGTCACGATCGAGTCCCACGGCCTTTCCTTGGGGGAGCCAATGGCCGGCATGTTGCGACCCGTCACTGCGCTGCTCTTGGGCGCCGCCATCCTGCTGATGGGAAACGGGCTGCTCAGCGTGCTGGGGCCCATCCGCGCCGAAGCCGAGGACTTCACGCGTCTCGACATCGGCATGATGGGATCGTTCTATTTCGCAGGCCTGATGGCTGGCTGCCTGTTGTGGCCGCGCATCGTCGCCAGCGTTGGCCACATCCGCGCCTTCTCGGCGCTAACCGCCATTGCCACCATTACGCCGCTGGCACAGGCCGTCTGGCCGAGCCCGATCGTGTGGTGGTGCCTGCGGGCCGTCAACGGGCTCGCCTTCGCCGGCCTGTTCATGGTCATCGAGAGCTGGCTCAACGGCTCGGCCGCACCCGAGACGCGTGGCCGCGTGCTCGCCTCCTACACCATCATCAACCTCACCGTGGTGACCTTGGGCATGCAGCTCGTGGCGACGGGCGAGCCGACAAGCTTCGAGCTCTTCACGCTGGTGGCCATCCTCTATTCGCTGGCTGCCGTACCGGTCGCTCTGGCACCCACAGGCGCCCCATCGCCTCCCCGCGAGCCCAAGCTGCGCCTCGGCTGGCTGATCTCCGTCTCACCCGCGGCGGTGCTCGGGTGCTTCTTCACCGGCGTTGCCAACTCCAGCTTCTGGACGCTGGCGCCGCTCTACGCGACGGGTGCCGGCATGGCGACCCAGGATGCTGCGCTGTTCCTGACGGTCGCGGTCCTCGGCGGTGCCATCAGCCAATGGCCGGTCGGGCGGCTGTCCGACCGCGTCGGGCGGCGGCCGATGGCAATGGCTGTGTGCGCCACGGCGGCGCTGGCCGGCATCAGCCTCTACGTTGTCAGCACCGGAGCCAAATCCGTTATTCTCGCACTTGGCACCCTGTACGGCGCAGCTGCCTTCACCGTCTACACACTGTGCGTGGCCCACGCCAACGACCTCGTGCACAAGAAGCGCGCGGTCGAGGTGTCGAGCGGCCTGCTGCTCGTGTTTTCCATCGGCGCTGTGCTGGGGCCGCTGATCGCCTCACTGCTGATGCGCCAGCTCGGCCACGGAGCGCTGTTCCTGCACTCGGCCGTGGCTCACTCCGCCATCGCCATGATTATGGTGCTGCGCACACAACAGCGCCCGAAGCTTCCGCTCGAGCGCAACGAGCCGTTCGTCCCCGTACCGAAAACGACGCCTGCGGTTTTCGACCTCGATCCACGCGGGGAGCCGGAAGGTGCAGAGACCCGCGAGCGGGCGGTCCAGCCACCGCCGGCGGACGCGCGGCCCGTTGCCGCCCATGCAGCCTCCCTCTTGCCCGAACAAAGCAAGGCCTGATAAGTCGGCTTGGTGGCGGGGAGGCCTTCCGCGCCCGCAACCTCCCTGGAGACCCATGGGCCAAGACCGCAATCTCTACTCGCTCCTTGCCGCGCGCTTCGAGCCGGCCGGCGACGCGCCGGCCTTTGTCGTACCCCGAGGCAGAACGCTCACCTACAAGGACTTGAGCGAGGGCGTCGGGCGATTCGCCAATGCACTCGCAGCGCTCGGCGTCGAGCCGGGCGACCGGGTCATGGTGCAGGTCGACAAGTCGATCGAGAACGTCCTGCTCTATCTCGCCACGCTGAAGGTCGGCGCGGTCTACAACCCGCTCAACATCGCCTATACGCCGGCCGAGCTCGAGTTCTTCATCTCCGACGCCGAGCCTGCCGTCATTGTCGTCCCGAGCGAGCGCCTGTCGAAGATCGAGCCCATCGCCGAGCGCAACAATGTCGGCTCGCTCCTCACCATGGAAGCTGACGGCTCCGGCTCCATGACGGAGCTGGCCAGCGAGCAGCCGACCGCGCACCGGACCGTCCCGCGCGCCGACGACGACCTGGCGGCCTTGCTCTACACCTCGGGCACGACGGGCCGCTCCAAGGCCGCCATGCTGACGCACCTCAATCTCTCATCGAACGCCGAGGTGCTGCACCGCTGCTGGCACTTCCAGAAGGGCGACGTGCTGCTGCACGCGCTGCCGATCTTCCATACCCACGGCCTGTTCGTCGCGCTGCACACCGCCCTCCTCAATGCCTCCAAGATGCATTGGCTGAGCCGCTTCGATCTCGACGCCATCCTGCGGCTGCTGCCGCAGTCGACCGTGATGATGGGCGTGCCGACGTTCTACACGCGCCTGCTGTCGGCGCCAGGCTTCAACAGGGAGCTGTGCCGCAACATGCGGCTCTTCATCTCCGGCTCCGCGCCCCTGCTGGCCGAGACCCACCAGGAGTTCGAGGCGCGCACCGGCCATCGCATCCTTGAGCGCTACGGCATGACCGAGGCCGGCATGATCACCTCCAACCCGTACGCCAATGAGGGCCGCATCGCCGGCTCGGTCGGCTACGCGCTGCCCGGCGTCGAGCTCAGGGTTGCCGATGCCGAGGGCCGCATCCTGCAGCCCGGCGAGGTCGGCGTGCTGGAGATGCGCGGTCCCAACCTGTTCAAGGGCTACTGGCGCAATCCCGAAAAGACCAAGGAGGAGATGCGCCCGGACGGCTTCTTCATCACCGGCGACTTGTCCACCATGGACCCGGACGGCCGCGTCACCATCGTCGGCCGCGCCAAGGACCTCATCATCTCCGGCGGTTTCAACGTCTATCCCAAGGAGATCGAGACCGAGATCAATGCGCTGCCGGGCGTCGGCGAGTCCGCCGTGCTGGGCGTGCCTCACCCTGACTTCGGCGAGGGTGTGATCGCTGTCGTCACGCCCTCACCCTCTGCCGACCTGCAGAGCGAGGAGCAGATGATCGCCGCGCTCGGGGAGCGGCTCGCCAAGTTCAAGCTGCCCAAGCGCGTGTTCGTGCTGCCGGAGCTGCCACGCAACGCCATGGGCAAGGTGCAGAAGGCGGACCTGCGCGCACGCTACGGCAATCTATTCAAGAGCTAGACCGGTCTGGCGCTGGCAAGCGGGAACGGGTGGACGCGGTCGGGAGTTGAGGTTCTGCCATGAGCGAGCTGAAGATCGTCCGCGAGGACCACCCCACGCGCGGCCGCTACGTCGCCACCATCGACGGCGTCGATGCCGAGGCGGAGCTCACCTACAGCCGCGCCAGCGACAAGCTCATCATCGCTGACCATACCGGTGTGCCCGACGCCTTCCGCGGCCGTGGCGTGGCCCGCGCCCTCTTCGACCGGCTTGTGGCCGACGCCAGGGCCGGCGGGTACAAGATCGTGCCGCTCTGCCCGTTCGTGAATGCCGAGCGCCAGAAGCGCCCCGAGTGGAGCGACGTGTTCCAGGTTTGACGCCGCGTCCCCACGCCGCGCGGGATATCGCGTTTGCCTCGGCCGGCACTTCCTGCAGGAGGATCATCCCGCCACCATCGGCCGCGAGGTGGCACGCTGGATTTCGGAAATCATTGCGAAAGGCTGAGCGCGCCGCGTACAGCCCGGCTCAGGTATAGGTCCGCTCGTCGGCAATCACCTTGCCGTCGTTGGGCAGCGACCCCGGCGCCACGATCTCCACCGCGCCCTTGAGCTTGGTGACTGCCTGCAGCGTCTCGGCGATGCGGTCCTTCAGGCCCTCCTCGGCCTGTGGCGCCTCGGCCCGCAGCGTCATCGTGTCCTGCTCACCTGCGCGGCCGACCACCAGCCGCAGGCGGCCCAGGCCTTGATGGCGTCTTGCGACCTCGGCCACATGCTCGGGGTGTACGAACATGCCTTTCACCTTGGTGGTCTGATCGGCACGGCCGAGCCAGCCCTTGATGCGCATGTTGGTGCGCCCGCACGGGCTCGTCCCCGGGAGCACGGCCGACAGATCGCCGGTGGCGAACCGGATCATCGGGTAGTCCCGATTGAAAGCGGTGACCACGACCTCGCCCACCTCCCCTGCCGGCACCGGATCCCCCGTTCCGGGCCGCACGATCTCGACGATAACGCCCTCGTCGACGATCATGCCTTCCAGCGCTTCGCTCTCGTAGGCGATGATGCCGAGGTCCGCTGTGGCGTAGGTCTGATAGGTGGCGATGCCGCGCTGCTTGTACTCCGCGCGAAGGGAGGGAAAGAGCGCGCCGCCGCCAACCGATGCCTTTTTGATCGACGAGGCGTCCTTACGCGCCTCCGTGGCCTTGTCGAGCAGGATTTTCAGATAGTCCGGCACGCCGACGTAGACGGTCGGCTTCAGATGCTGGATCGCCTCGAGCTGCTGCTCGGTATTTCCGGGGCCCGCTGCAATCACGGTGCAGCCCAGCGCCCGCGCACCCGAATCGAGGATCCAGCCGCCGGGCGTCAGGTGGTAGGCGAACGTATTGTGCACGATGTCGCCCTTGCGGATGCCCGCGGCATAGAGCGCGCGCGCCGTGCGCCACCAGTCCTCGCCCAGTCCCTCCGGCTCGAAGATCGGCCCCGGCGACATGAAGATGCGCCCGCGCGCGCCGTCCGTGGCGAAGCCCCCGAAAGGCGGACGCGCCAACTGCAGCTCCTTCAACGAGGTCTTGCGCAGGATCGGCAGCTTCGCCAGCGCCTCGCGCGAGTTGACGCCCGCCGGCTCGACGCCCTTCAGATGCTCTCGCCAGCCCGGAGCCTTCTCCATGGCCATTCGCACAAGGTCCGGAAGCAGACCGAGCTGCGACTGCTCGCGCGCCTCCGGATCGCGTGTTTCGAGATGATCGTAGTGGTCGCCCGTCATTGCGCGTGTTCTGCTCGTCAGATCCGATCGTTGGCGTCGGCACGCGTGCTTCGGTTTACGCCAGCCAGCGCTTGCGCCGCTTGTATTGCTTCACGTCGCGGAAGGACTTGCGCTCGCCCCCGGAGATGCCGAGGTAGAACTCCTTCACGTCGGCGTTCTCGCGCAGCTCCGCCGCGTCGCCATCCAGCACGACTCGCCCGTTCTCCAGAATATACCCGTAGGTGGCGTGCTTCAGCGCCATATTGGTGTTCTGCTCCGCCAACAGCACAGATACTCCCTGCTCCACGTTGAGACGCTTGACGATCTCGAAGATCTCCTCGACGAGCTGCGGCGCCAGCCCCATGGACGGCTCGTCGAGCAGCACCATCTTGGGCTTCGACATCAAAGCGCGACCGATCGCCGTCATCTGCTGCTCGCCCCCGGAGATATAGCCCGTGAGGCTTTGACGGCGCTCTTTCAGTCGCGGGAAGTAGCCATAGATCATCTCGAGGTCGCGCTTGACGGCCGCACTCCCCTCGCGGCGCGTGTAGGCGCCCGTCAGCAGGTTCTCCTCCACCGTCAGGTGGCGAAAGCAGTGCCGGCCCTCCATGACCTGAATGCACCCCCGGCGCACGAGATCGTTCGGCGTGAGCCGGTGCACCTCGGCGCCCTCGAACAGGATCGAGCCCTTGGTGACCTCGCCGCGCTCGGCATGGAGGAGGTTGGAAATGGCACGCAGCGTCGTCGTCTTGCCGGCGCCGTTGCCGCCCAGCAGCGCGACGATCCCGCCGCGCGGCACCGAGAGCGACACGCCCTTCAGCACCAGCACGACGTGGTTGTAGATCACCTCGATATTGTTAACGTCGAGGATCGGGGCCGGCTTGGCCGCCCCCGATCCCGGATCGCCATCGCTATGAGCTTGTCGCTGCATCGTTCCTGCTATTTGCAGTCGCGTGGCTTTAGGTTGTTCTCCTTGGCGTACTGCTCCGAGTCCGCCTTGATCAGGCTGGCAATGAGCTCGCGATCGGGCTCGTAGTATTTCGTCACGAGCTTCCAAGCCTTGCCGTCCCACTGCTGCAGCGCGACAAGCCCCGGGCCCTCGTGATTTGCGCACGTGACCTTCACCGGAATGGTGAAGCCCTCGAGCCCCAGCTCCTTGAGCCGCGCTTCGCTCACCTCGAGGCTCTCGAAGGCGTCGCGCACATCCGGCGCCTTCACCTCCACCGAGCCCTTCTTCTGCATCGCATGCCGGATCGCCTCGGACGTCCACATCGCCGCAACCACGCCGCGGTTGTAGAGCACCTCGCCGACTCGATCCTTGAACGACGGCTCGATCGCTTTGCCCTTGTCGTAGATCAGCTTGATGATGTCCTGAATTGCCGGGAAGTTGGCGCCCGTGGCATGGAAGGTGCCGGAAAGGTAGCCTTTCGCCGCCTCACCCGTCGGACGCACATCTGGCTCGGCGCCCGACCACCAGACGCCGATGAAGTGATCCATGGGGAATCGGATCGAGGCCGCCTCCTTGATGGAGACCTGGTTCATCACGCCCCAGCCCCACAGCAGCACCCAGTCGGGCTTATCCTGGCGGATCTGCAGCCAGACCGCCTTCTGCTCCTGACCTGGGCTGTCGACGGCGATGTCCTTGTACTCGAAGCCGTGCTTCTTGGAGAGCGCCTGCAGCGTCGGGATCGGCTCCTTGCCGTATGCCGAGTTGTGATAGACTAGCGTGATCTTCTTGCCCTTCAGCTTGTCCAACCCGCCTTCGCGCTCACCGATGTATTTGACGAGCACCGACGCCTGGCTCCAGTAGGTCGCCGGGAAGTTGAAAACCCACTCGAACACGCGGCCGTCGGCCGCCGACGTGCGGCCGTAGCCCATCGAGAAGATCGGAATCTTGTCGGCGGAGGCCTTGGGAATGAGCTGGTACGTGATGCCGGTCGAGAGCGGCTGGTACACGAGCGCGCCTGAGGGCCCGACGCCCTTCGTCTTCTCGTAGCACTCCACGCCCTGCTGTGTGTTGTAGGCCGTCTCGCACGGCACGAGCTTGATCTTTGCGCACTGCCCAGGCTTGAGGCAGATGCCGCCGTCACGCTCGTTGAGCATCATGTAATAGTCGGAGTACCCGTTGGCGTAGGGAATGCCGCTCGGCGCGAAGGGGCCCGTGCGGTAGTCGAGCGTCGGGATGACGAGCTCGTACTGGGCCATGGCCGGCCCAGCGAGCAGGCCGCCGACCGCCACGCCGAGCGCAATGGCGCCGGCAGCTAGTTTTCGTCCCATGTCGTTTCCTCCTTTTGCGTCCATTTGCTCTTCGATGCGGTGGGCTCCGCGCCGTCTCAGTGCGGATAAGGCCATAGCCGCAGCTTCTCCTTGATGGTTTGCCACAGCCGCGCGAGGCCATGCGGCTCGAGAATCAGGAACAGGATGATCAGCATCCCGAGCACGATCAGCTGTGCATGCTGGGCGACAACGGCGCTCACACCGAGCCCCTCGATGAAGAGCAGCCGCAGAAACAGCGGCAGCAGCACCAGGAAGCCCGCGCCCAGAAACGAGCCCATGATCGTGCCGAGGCCGCCGATGATGATCATGAACAGCACATTGAACGAAGGCTGGATGCCGAAGGTCTCGCCGGCCTCCGCGGCGCCCAGATAGATGGAGAACAGCATGGCCCCGGCCACGCCGATGTAGAAAGAGCTGACACCGAACGCAGAGAGCTTGGTCTGCAAAGGCCTGATGCCCATCAGCTCTGCTGCAATGTCCATGTCACGGATGGCCATCCACGCGCGTCCGAGCCGGCCGCGCACCATGTTTTTGGCCGCAAGCGCCAGCAGGACGACTATGGAAAGCGTGAGCAGGTATTTCGCCACGTCGCCGGCGTGAGGACCCGTCACCGTAAAGCCCAGCATGTCGCGCGGCGGAACGGAGATCTGGCCCGTGCTCGAATAGTTCCGGAGCCAGCCCCACTTGTAGAACAGCCAGACCAGGAAGAACTGCGCGGCCAGCGTTGCCACCGCCAGGTAGAAGCCCTTGATCCTCAGGCTCGGCAGCCCGAACAGCATGCCGACCGCTGCCGTGATCAGTCCCGAGGCGAGGAAGACGGCGACGATGTTGAGCTCGGGGAACGCCGTCATCAGCTTGAAGGCCGAGTAGGCGCCCACGCCCATGAACGCACCGGTGCCGAGCGAGACCTGGCCGCAGTAGCCGGTCAGGATGTTCAGTCCGAGCGCCGCCAGCGAATAGATGAGAAACGGCAGCCAGACTGCGTTGAGCGTGAAATCGGTCAGCGTGAAGGGCACGACGAAAAACGCAACCGCCAACAGGGCGAAAACCCCGATCCGGTCCTGGCGGATCGGAAAGATCGCCTGGTCTGCCGCGTAGCTCGTCTTGAATTGTCCTGCCTCGCGATAGAACATCGCTTCTCCTCAGATCCGCTCGATGATCTTTTCGCCGAACAGGCCCTGCGGCCTGACGAGAAGGAACAGCAGCGCCAGCATGTAGGCGAACCAGTTCTCAACAGCACCGCCCACGAGCGGGCCGAAATAGACCTCCGCCAGCTTCTCGCCGATGCCGATGATGAGACCCCCGACGATGGCGCCGGGGATCGACTCGAAGCCTCCCAGGATCAGCACGGGCAGCGCCTTCAGCGCGATCAGCGACAGGGAGAACTGGATGCCCGACTTCGCACCCCACATGATGCCGGCCACGAGCGCCACGATGCCGGCCACCGACCACACGATCACCCAGATCGTCTGCAGCGAGATGCCGACGGAAAGGGCGGCCTGATGATCGTCGGCGACGGCTCTCAGCGCACGGCCGATCCGGGTCTTCTGGAAGAAGATGGCGAGCACCACCACCAGCACCGTGGCCACGATCGCCGCCGCGATCTCGAGCTTCTCGACGTAGAGGCCGAAGTTGTCGAGCAGCCAGTCGCTGGCGCCGTCCGGAAGCCCCACATCGACCTTCTTGACGTCCGAGCCCCAGATCGTGTCGCCGGCACCCTCCAGCACGTAGGCGAGGCCCAGCGTCGCCATGAACAGGATGATCTGCTCCTGGTTGACCAAATGGCGCAGCACATACCGCTCGATGATGTAGGCGAGCAGGATCATGACGAGGATCGTTGCCGGGATCGCGACCCACGCCGGCATGGCCCAGTGAGCGTCGATCGGCTTGTCGAACGGCAACACGTGCAGGCCGAGACGCGGCGCGATCATCGCCAGGAGCAGAGCGCAGGCCACGAATAGCAGCGCGGCGCTCGGTAGCGTTGCAGGTGAGCCCCGCATGCGGCGCACCAGCCGCTGGACGAGATGGACCAGCACCGCGCCAGCCATCACCGCGGCCGCGTTCAGGAACCACGGCGGAAACGAGTTGACCTGGAACGTGAACGGAGTCGTTCCCGACATGAAGCCGACCACGGTCAGGCCGGCAAACAGCGCCATCACGCCTTGCGAGAAATTGAAGATGCCCGAGGCCTTGTAGATCAGCACGAAACCCAGTGCGACCAGGGCGTACATGATCCCGGTCAGAAGCCCGCTCACCACCGTCTCGATAAAAAACATCATCGGGCTCAAATCCGGCCGAGGCCGGCTCCAACACTGCTAATGCGACAGGCCCAGATACGCGTCGATGACGCGCTGGTCGCGCTGAACCTCATCGGGCGTTCCGTCTGCGATCTTGCGGCCGTACTCCAGCACCACCACGCGATCCGACAGATCCATGACGACGCCCATGTCGTGCTCGATCAGCGCGATGGTGGTCCCGAGCTGGTCGTTGACCGTCAGGATGAAGCGCGACATGTCCTTCTTCTCTTCGAGGTTCATGCCGGCCATCGGCTCGTCGAGCAGCAGCAGATCGGGCTCCATGGCCAGGGCGCGTCCGAGCTCGACGCGCTTCTGCAGGCCATAGGGGAGCTTGCCGACCGGCATCTTGCGGATGTGCTGGATCTCGAGAAAGTCGATGATCTTCTCCACCGTCGCGCGGTGCTCGATCTCCTCGCGTCGCGCTGGTCCCCAGTACAGCGCCTGCCAGAGCAGGCCGCGCCTCATCTTCAGCGTCCGGCCCGCCATGATGTTGTCGAGCGTCGTCATGCCGCGAAACAACGCCACGTTCTGGAACGTGCGCGAGATGCCCTGGCTGGCCGCAAGGTAAGGCCGCATATCCTGGCGTCGCTTGCCCTTGAACGTGATCGTGCCCTGTTGCGGATGATAGAAGCCGTTGATGACGTTGAGCATCGATGTCTTGCCGGCGCCGTTCGGGCCGATGATGGCACGGATCTCGCCCTTCCGGATGTCGAAGGACACGTCCGTAATGGCCTTCACGCCGCCGAAGGAGAGCGAAACGTTCTCGACGGAGAGCAGCACGTCGCCGATGCGCCGTCCGGCGACCGCTTCGCCGGCAATGGCGCTGGAAGTGACCTCGACGTCGGCTTTCATTCCGCCGCCTCCTTGAGTGGCGCGTCGGTGACGTACGACTTCATGTCGATGATGCGCACGTCGCCCTCGATGGTGCCCTTGCGGCCGTCCTCGAAGGTTACCTCGGTGCTGATGTGGCAGTGCGAGGCACCGCTGTAGAGCGCCTCCAGCAACGGTGCGTAGCGCTCCGCGATGAAGCTGCGCCGCACCTTCTGCGTACGCGTCAACTCGCCGTCGTCGGCATCGAGCTCCTTGTGCAGAATCAGGAAGCGGCGGATCTGCGAGCCCGCGACGGTAGGCTCGGTTGAAAGCGACTTGTTGAGCTCGTCCACGCGCGCCTCGATCATCTTGTAGACCTGCGGATGCGCGGCGAGCTCCTGATAGCTGCCGAACACGATGTTGTTGCGCTCGGCCCAGTTGCCGACGGAAGTCAGATCGATGTTGATGAACGTGGTCACATAGTTGCGCCCGTGCCCGAAGGCCACCGCTTCCTTGACCTCGGGGAAGAACTTCAGCCGGTTCTCAATGTACTTGGGCGCGAACAACGCCCCGTTGTTGAGCCGGCCGACATCCTTGGCGCGGTCGATGATGCGCAAATGCCCGCGCTGATCGATGAAGCCTGCATCGCCCGTGCGCACCCACCCGTCAGGCGTCTTCGTCGCGGCGGTGGCCTCCTCGTTCTTGTAGTACCTGAGGAACACGCCAGGGCTTTTGAACAGCACCTCACCGTTGTCGGCAATCTTGATCTCGATGTCGGGACCCGGCTTGCCGACGGTCTCGGGATAGACCTCCCCGTCGGGCTGCAGTGTGATGAAGACGCTCGCCTCCGTCTGCCCGTAGAGCTGCTTCAGGTTGATGCCGAGCGAGCGGAAGAAGCTGAACAGCTCGGGGCCTATCGCCTCGCCAGCGGTATAGGCGACGCGCAGGTTGGAGAAGCCCATGCGGTTCCTGAGCGGCCCGTAGACCAGGAGGTCGCCAAGGCCGTACAGCAAGCGGTTCTTGGCGCCGACCTCCTCGCCGTCCAAAATCTTCTCGCCGTGCTGGCGAGCAACTTTCAGGAAGTAATGGAACATGCCGCGCATGAAGGGCCCGGCGTCCTCCATGCGCACCATGATCTGGGTAAGCAGGTTCTCGAACACCCGGGGCGGCGCGAAGAAATAGGTGGGACCGATCTCGCGCCGATCCTCCACGATGGTCTCCGGACTCTCGGGGCAGGCGATGCACAACGCGCCCGCATAGGCCTGGCCGTAAGAGAAAATATGATCGCCGACCCACGCCATCGGAAGATACGCGATCATGGTGTCGTCGGTCGTGAAGTGGTCGAACTTGTTGGCGTTCTCGCCCGACACCACGACGTTCTCGTGCGTCAGCATCACGCCCTTCGGCTGGCCCGTGGTGCCCGACGTGTAGAGTATGACGCTGACATCCGACCCCTTGCCGGCGGCAATCCCGGCGACCCAATCATCGGCCGCGCGTGGATTGGTCTTCAGCTCCTCCCGGCCGAGAGCCTGGACGCTCTCCAGCGAATGAAGATTGGTCGGGTCGTATTTCTGCAGTCCCCTCGCGTCGTCGTAGACGACCTTTGCAAGCGAGGGCAGCTTCTCCGCGATGGAGATCAGCTTGTCGACCTGCTCCTGGTCCTCGACGACGGCGAAGCGCACCTCGGCGTGCGCGAGCACGTAGGCCATCTCCTCCGCCACCGAGTCCTGATACACAGGCACCGGGATGGCGCCAAGGCTTTGTGCGGCCGTAAACGCCCAGTAGAGCTGCGGACGGTTGTCACCGATGATGGCGAGAGTGTCCCCACGCTTTAATCCGAGCCTCGCGAGGCCGATCGCGAAAGCCCGGATCTCGTCCCGGGCCTCGGCCCACGTCCACGTCTGCCAGATACCGAATTCTTTCTCGCGGAAGGCCGGCCGCGAGCCGTGTTGCTCCGCGTTGCGCAGCAGGAGCTTAGGTATGGTATCGCACTTGGTGCTGGCTACCGTGCCGGCTGCATAAGCAGTCGCAACGTTCACGTCTGAACACTCCTCCCGAGCAATCGCCGTTTGCCACGGCTGTCCTTGTTGTTGGGCCGATCCTCTAATCTAGACAAAAGGATGACGCAAGGGCACCACAGATCGCAGCGGCTCGACTTTGGTCCAACTGCCCCCTGTATCGCTGTATTTGGGTGATTTGCCGCTCCCCCCCGCGAAAGTCCCCTTGGAACGCGCGCAGCCGGCACTTAGGATGCCCGAAATCCCAACTCCGCAAGGATCACGCACAAGGAAACGGCGCCATGGCTGAGGAGCTTTACCATTTCATTGGCGGCAAACGGGTCAAGGGCAGCTCGGGCCGCTTTGGCGACGTATTCTGGCCCATGACAGGTGAGGTGGCCGCCCGCGTTCCGCTGGCGAGCAAGGAGGAGGTGCGGGCAGCCGTCGAGAATGCCAAGGCCGCCCAGCCGGCCTGGGCCGCCACCAACCCGCAGCGCCGCGCCCGCGTACTGATGAAGTTCGTCGAGCTCGTCGCCCGCGACAACGACAAGCTCGCCGACAAGCTGGCCCGCGAGCACGGCAAGACGGTTGCCGATGCCAAGGGCGACATTCAGCGCGGTGTCGAGGTGGCCGAGTTCGCCTGCGGCGTGCCGCATCTCATCAAAGGTGAGTACACGGAGGGCGCAGGCCCGGGCATCGACATCTACTCGATGCGCCAGGCGCTCGGCGTGGTGGCCGGCATTACGCCGTTCAACTTCCCTGCCATGATCCCGATGTGGAAGTTCGCCCCGGCCATCGCCTGCGGCAATGCCTTCATCCTGAAGCCGTCCGAGCGCGATCCGTCCGTGCCCCTGATGCTGGCCGAGCTGATGCTGGAAGCCGGGCTTCCCGCCGGCATCCTCAACGTCGTCAACGGCGACAAGGAGGCCGTCGACGCCATCCTCGATGACCGCGACATCCAGGCGGTCGGCTTCGTCGGCTCCACGCCGATCGCCGAGTACGTCTATACGCGCGGCTGCGCCGCGGGGAAGCGGGTGCAGTGCTTCGGAGGCGCCAAGAACCACATGATCGTCATGCCGGATGCCGACATGGACCAGGCCGTCGACGCCCTGATCGGCGCCGGCTACGGCTCGGCCGGTGAGCGCTGCATGGCGGTGTCGGTCGCGGTCCCCGTAGGCCAGAAGACGGCGGACATACTGCTCGACAAGCTCATTCCACGCGTCGAGAGCCTTAAGATCGGCCCGTCGACCTCGACCGACGCGGACTTCGGCCCGCTGGTGACCGCGGCCCACGTCAAGAAGGTGAAGGACTACGTCGACCTCGGCATCAAGGAAGGCGCCAAGCTCAAGGTCGACGGCCGCAACTTCAGGATGCAGGGCTACGAGAACGGCTTCTACATGGGCGGCTGCCTGTTCGACGAGGTCAAGCCGAGCATGCGCATCTACAAGGAGGAGATTTTCGGGCCCGTCCTCTCGGTGGTTCGCGCCAAGGACTACAGCGAAGCGCTGCGGCTGCCCAACGAGCACGAGTTCGGCAATGGCGTCGCCATTTTCACGCGCGACGGCGATGCCGCACGCGATTTTGCGACAAAGGTCAACGTCGGCATGGTCGGCGTCAATGTGCCGATCCCCGTGCCGCTCGCCTACTACACCTTCGGCGGCTGGAAGCGCTCAGGCTTCGGCGATTTGAACCAGCACGGCCCCGACTCCATGCGCTTCTACACCAAGACCAAGACCGTCACTTCGCGCTGGCCTTCCGGCGTCAAAGAGGGCGCCGAGTTCGTCATCCCGACGATGCGGTAGCTGAAGCCAGGTCGAAGGGCTGAGGTGCACGTGCGCCTCAGCCTGAAGCCGAGACCGGCCGGGGTTATGGATCCTGGCGCCGAGGCACCGGGCCCACCAACCACTTCCAATCGTCAACCGCGCGGGTCCTTCCGCAGGAGCTTGTACTCGCGGTCGAACACGAGATCGTACTCCCGATCGCCGCCGCACCGCGCCCCGCTTACGGCAAATTCGGCCGTGCCAATGCGAACGGTCCCACCGGCGCAGCCTTGTGCATCCAGCGCGGCCTGCAGGCGCGAGCTTTGATCCGCCGTCAGGTCGGGATGCAGGCCCTCCGCCGCGGCCGGCCCGGCGAACGCGATAATGACCAGTAAGGACATGATGCGCATCGAGAATCTCCATGTCTCACGCGCCAGACTTCCGAGACTTGCGTCGCTTGCCAACGCTTGCCGGGGAAGGACTGTTCCCGGAGCTTTTGCACGCAGGGGCGGCTTTCGGATCGGTCAAGGCATTCGGTGGGATTCTCGTGCGGGCTCGATGACGGCGGCCCCGGACCCAGCGACGCTAGCTCCGGCCGACCTTCATCGATCAGCGCCGATCAGGCGCTTCGGCGGAACTCTTCCGGCTTGAACCTGGCCAGCTCTGCCAGCAGCCTGGGCCAGAGCTCGAGGCCTTCGGCTAGAGACGTAAGGCGGAAGAATTCGTTGGGCGCATGCACATCGTCGTCCGGCGATGCCAGGCCGAACGTCAGGGTATCCAGGCCCAGCGTCTCCTTGAAGATTGCCGTGATCGGAATGGAGCTGCCGAGACGGGCGCGCACCGGGCGCCGTCCGGTCGTGCGTTGCAACACCGCGTCGGCAGCAACCAGCAGCGGGTGTCCTTCCTCCAGCGACGCGGCGGGTGCGCCGCCGTCCATGTTGGAGAATGTCAGCTCGACGCCGTCCCGGCACTGCGCCTCGAGGTGTCTGCGGACCGCGTCGATGGCGGCGGCAGGGCTCTGCCCGGGCACCAGGCGCATGGTCAGCTTCGCCGTGGCCTGGCAGGGGATCACCGTCTTGCTGCCCGGCCCCGTGTAGCCTCCCCACATCCCATTGATCTCGATGGTCGGGCGTAAGGTCAGCCGTTCCCGCAGCGAATAATTCGGGTCTCCGTAGGCAGCGCCGTCCATCTCGGCGTAAAAGGCGCGCTCGTCCATCGCCAACGCGGCTGCGTCCGCCCGCTGCTGGGCCGTGAGCTCCGGAGCGCTCGCCAAGTATTCGGACACGGCGATGCGCCCATCGGCATCGTGCAGCGACGCCATCAGCGCCGCCAGCTCGTGCAACGCATTGCGTACGGCCCCGCCGTAGCGGCCTGAGTGAAGATCCTTGGAAGCCGTGCGCACGCTCACGTCGAGCTTGGCGATACCGCGCGAGCCGGTGCTGAGCGTGGGCACCTGGTTGCTGGCACGCCCGCCATCCGCCGAGATCATTGCGTCCGCAGCGAGGAGACCGCGATGCCGCCCCACGATCTTGTGCAGACTGGGGCTGCCGATCTCCTCCTCGCCCTCTATGAAGAACCTCACGTTGACGGGACAGCGGCCGTCAACGGCGAGGAACGCTGCGACCGTCTCGATGGCAATCATGGTCGAGCCCTTCACGTCGGATGCGCCCCGCGCGTAAAGGCGCCCGTCGCGGATGGTGGGCTCGAACGGTGGGCTCTTCCACAGCTCCAGCGGCTCGGGCGGCTGCACGTCGTAATGGCCGTAGACGATGAGCGTCGGCGCGCCGGGCGCCCCGTCCCAGGCGCCATACACGGCCGGCTGCCCACCGCCATCCAGCAGTTGCACGTCCCGAAGACCGGCCGCGGTGAGCCGATCCATGAAGAACTGGCGCGCCGCAACCATGCCCTCGGCATAGGCCGGATCGGTGCTGACGCTCGGCATGCGCAGCACCGCTTTCAGGCGCTCGAGGATCGCGTCACGCCCCCGCTCGAGAAAACGAACGACCGCCTCGGTCAAAGGAGCCCCCATCGCGTCCGCGTGCCTCAGCCATTGTGCATTATAGCCTCTGCGGGATGAACGGACCGTCACCTAGAAAGAGACACATGACGTGTCGTCGACCCGCATCACGCTTTCCTGATGAAAACCCGATCTCCAGGCAGCGCGGATAGCTTCCATTTTATCATTATTGCCGGCATCCGGCTTGATCCACACGAGCAGAACCCGCGAGGTCTCCTTGACGAGGGTACCGCTCGCACCGCGCCATTGACCGTAGCCGGTCAGGACCGTCAGACCGTCGGGAAAGCGCGGCGTGATCTCGGCATCCACGAATGCACGCCATTCGGACTCGTTGATTTCGCCACCCTGTTGTCGGCCCATGCCGAACAGCAGCTCGATCCGCGCCATGGCTTGCGCCGGGGGACGACAGGCACCAGCCCCCGGGAGCCGGGCCGAGGGAGGAAACGCGCCGGCAAGGAAAGCAAGACCGGCTCCGAGCCCCATTCCAGTAATCAGGGCGGGCGCAGCGCGCATCGTTCTCTCTTCGGTTGACGCCGAACCGGCAATCCGCCTTTAGTGCGGCCCGCGTCCGGCAAGCTTCGGGAGGCACGTCGTGGCCACGTACAAGCTGCATTGCTTCTGTCAATCGGGAAACTCCTACAAGGTCGCGCTTTATCTCAACTGCGCGGGCCTCGATTGGGAGCCGGTATTGGTGGACTACTTCAAGGGCGCGACGCGAGACCCTGCCTGGCGCGAGACCGTCAACGAGATGGGGGAGGCCCCCGTGCTCGAGCAGGCCGGCCGCAAGCTGTCGCAGTCCGGCGTGATCCTCAGCCATCTCGCTGACACGACAGGCAAGTTCAAACCCGCGAGCGAGGACGAGAAGCTCGAGGCCTTGCGCTGGATCATGTTCGACAACCACAAGTTCACCAGCTATTTCGCGACCTATCGCTTCATGCGCTCGTTCCTGTCGCAGACGCCCTCGGCAGACGTTCTGGCCTTTCTCAAAGGTCGTTTCGAGCCCGCGCTCGCCATCGTCGAGAAGCATCTGGGGGCCTCGAAGTTCATGGTCGGCAACAGCCCCACAATCGCCGACTTCTCGCTCGCCGGATACATGTTCTACCCGCCCGAGGAGAGCGGCTACGATTGGGCCAAGACCAGTCCAAACCTTTACGCATGGACGCAGCGGTTGCGCGCGCTCCCAGGCTGGAAGGACCCTTATGAGCTGATGCCCGGCGAGCGCATGAAGCCGCTCAGGTGAAGGGCGGTCTGCTGGAATCGCGCAGACTGACGGCAATGCCCTCGATGCTGGCTGCGGCGGATTTGATGATCGGCGCGGCCCTGCTATTGGCTATGTGAAGAGTGGTGCCATAAAGTCATAAGCTCAACCAGCAACGGAACGCCTATGCACTTCGCCCTCACCGAGGAGCAGGCCGCCATCCAGGAGACCGCCCTCACCTTTGCCAAGGAGCGCATCGCGCCCCATGCCGCGGAATGGGACGAGAAGAGTCACTTTCCCGTCGACGTGATCCGCGACACCGCGCAGCTCGGCATGGCCACCATCTATGTGCCCACCGACAAAGGCGGATCGGGCCTGTCGCGCCTCGACGGCGCATTGATCATGGAGGCTCTGGCCTACGGCTGCCCTGCCATTTCCTCCTACATCTCCATCCACAACATGGTGGCCTGGATGGTCGGCACGTACGGCACGTCCGACCAGATCGCGGCCTGGATGCCGAAGCTCGCCTCCATGGAGTGGCTGTCCTCCTACTGCCTGACCGAGCCCGGCGCCGGCTCGGACGCGGCCGCCCTCAAGACCAGTGCACGCAGGGACGGCGACGCCTACGTTCTCAACGGCACCAAGCAGTTCATCTCAGGCGCGGGCACCGCCGACTTCTACTTCATCTTCGCCCGCACGGGCGCAGACGGCGCCGCCGGCGTCTCGGCCTTCGCCGTGATGAAGGATACGCCGGGGCTTTCCTTCGGCGCGCTCGAGAAAAAGATGGGCTGGAACGCCCAGCCGACGCGACAGGTCATCATGGAGAACTGCCGCGTGCCGGCTGCCAATCTCGTCGGTGGTGTCGAAGGCCAAGGCTTCAAGTTCGCCATGAGCGGCCTGGATGGCGGGCGCATCAACATCGGCGCCTGTTCGCTGGGCGCTGCCTGGTCGGCGCTCGACAAGGCGCGCGGCTACCTGTTCGAGCGCAAGGCTTTCGGCCGCAACCTTGCCGACTTCCAGGCCCTGCAATTCAAGATTGCCGACATGGCGACCGATCTGGAAGCGGCCCGTTTGATGATCTACCGCGCCGCCGACGCACTCGACCGCGCCGACCCGCAAGCCTCCATGTACTCCGCCATGGGCAAGCGCTACGCCACCGATCTCGGCTTCGAGGTCTGCAACCAGGCGCTGCAGATCCATGGCGGTTATGGCTACCTCAAGGATTATGGCCTGGAGAAGCTGGTCCGCGACCTCCGCGTGCACCAGATCCTGGAGGGCACCAACGAGATCATGCGCGTCGTCATCTCGCGCAAGGTGCTCGGCGGAAACAGGGCCTGACAATTCCCGGGCATGTCGCTTTTCCCGCTTGCCCCCGCCGGCGAAGCGAAGCACCGTACGCGCCGCACGATCCGGGGAATTGGTTGCAAGACGGGAATAAGCCTTTGAGACTGGGCGCTGTTGTCGGCCTCCTCGGTGCTGCGCTGGTCCTGCTCGGGGCTGATCCGGCGCAAGCCGGCGAGCCGCTTGCCGGCTTCATCACGGAGCTGAAGCTCGGCGCCCTTTGGCACGATCCGGGCGACCTGTGGAGCGGCTTCCGCCGCGAGCCGGAGTCCATCGACATCAACGTCGAGGCGCTCCTGTCCCCCAGCCTGCCGTTCCTCTGGGGCCACATCCGGCCCGCCGTGGGCGGCACGATCAACACCGAGGGTGGAACCAGCAAGGCTTACATCGACGCGCGCTGGCAGATTGAGACGCCCTCCGGCATCTTTTTCGGCCTCGGCCTCGGTGCCGCCATCCACGATGGCGACATCACGCCCGTAGACCCGAACAAGAAGGCGCTGGGCTCGCGCGTGCTGTTCCACATCCCGGCCGAGATCGGCTGGCGCTTTGACGGCCACAACAGCGTGTCGGTCTACTTCGAGCATATCTCGAACGGTTATACGCAAGACTTCAACGAGGGCCTCGACGTGATTGGGGCGCGCTACGGCTACAAGTTTTGAGAAGGCGTGCTCCGCCAAAGCCGGCGGTCTATGATCGACCCCGTGCAGCGTCGTGGGGTGGGCATGCCCGAGCCTTCGAACGAAAAGTCCGCCGCAGGTCCTGATGTCGCCGAGACGATCGATGCGATCTTCCGCAACGGGTCCATCACCACCGTCGGGATAATTCTCGGCTTCTCCCTCGGCTTTCTCAGTCAATGGGCGTCCAACCCTATCGCCTGGAGCAAAGTCGACATTGCGGCAGCCGCCCCCATTATTCTTGGCATCGTTCTGCAGGGAAAGGCCCTGGCGGACCTGCTCAAGGTCGAGTCCCTCATCGCCCACAACTACGAGCGCTCCAGGAAGGTGTTCCTGGTCGGACTGGCCCTCGTCGCCGCTGGCGTCGCCGTCGCCATCCTGCTGGATATCTTGGGGCTCGGCCCGCGCACGCTCGCACCCTGATCCGGCATGCTGGAGCGCGCGCTCCGCCATGCTTGGACAGGGCCTTGGCTCGGCTCGCGCGCTCGTCTATGTCCTCGCACAGACCCTGACCCGGTGACATGCATGGACGTCGATACCGCCGCTGAAGTCATCATTCGTCGCGAAGGCCGTGCCGGGCGCATCACGCTCAATCGGCCAAAGGCGCTCAACGCGCTCACCCTCGGCATGGTGCGCGCGATCTGGAAAGCCATGCTCGCCTGGCAGGACGATCCGGCGATCGAGCTCGTGCTGCTCGACGGCAGCGGCGATCGCGCTTTTTGCGCTGGTGGCGACGTGCGCTGGCTTTATGACAGCCGCGTCAACGGCTCCGCCGATGCGCGCACCTTCTGGTCCGAGGAGTACCGTCTCAACGCCCTGATTGGCCGCTATCCCAAGCCTTGCGTGGCGTTCATGGACGGCATCGTCATGGGCGGCGGGATCGGTCTCTCCGCACATGGCCGCCACCGCATCGTCACTGAGCGCAGCCAGCTTGCCATGCCCGAGACCGGCATCGCCCTCATCCCCGATGTCGGCGGCACGTGGCTCTTGTCGCGCGCGCCGGGCGAGACGGGCGCCTATCTCGGCCTGACCGGCGAGCGCATGCGCGGTGCAGGCACGATGTACGCCCGCTTCGCCGATACTTTCGTGCCGTCCGCGCACCTCGGCGACCTCGCGGCCGCCTTATGCGAGGCGAAAGCGGCCGACGTTGCAGCCACCATCCAGGGCTTTGCCGGCACGCCGCCGGCCTCCGAGCTTGCCCAGCGTGCCGGTCTCATCAATCGCGCCTTCCGCTTCGATACGGTCGAGGAAATCCTGGCCGAGCTTCGCTCCATCGGGGGCGACTGGGCCGAAAAGACGCTGTCCGAGCTCGCCACCAAATCACCGCTCAGCCTAAAGCTGACGCTTGCCGCCATCCGCAATGCGCGCAAGCTCGACTCGCTCGAGGCGGCCCTCAATGTCGAATACCGCCTATGCGTGCGCCTGTTCGAGCACGGCGAATTTATCGAAGGCGTGCGCGCGCTGATCGTGGACAAGGACCGCCGGCCCAAGTGGAATCCGCCGCGCCTCGAGGACGTGCAGCCCAGCCTCGTCGCCGAGTGGCTCTCGCCGTTGCCGCCGCCCGAGGAGCTGGGCTTGCGCGCGCCCGGCTGATATCCAAAACCACCCCAAGAAACGAGTTGCGGAGGATCAACGATGACTGAAGTCGAGCGCAAGGGACCGCTCGTCGGCATGCGCGTGCTGGACCTGGCCCACGTCATGGCGGGCCCCACCTGCGGCCGCATGCTCGCGGACATGGGCGCCGACGTCATCAAGGTGGAGAAGGCAGGCGGCGGCGACGATACGCGCCACATGCTGCCGCCCGACATCAACGGCGAATCCGCCGCCTTCATGATGATGAACCGCAACAAGCGCGGCATCGTTCTCGACCTCAAGTCACCGCTCGCCCGCGAGGCTCTGAAGCGCCTCGTCAAGACGGCTGACGTCCTGATCGAAAACTATCGTCACGACACGCTCGACAAGCTCGGTCTCGGGTACGAGGACCTGAAGAAGGTGAACCCCGGCCTCATCTATTGCGCCATCTCGGGCTTCGGCCGCACCGGGCCCTATGCGGCTCAGGGGGGCTACGACCTCATTGCGCAGGGCATGTCGGGCCTCATGTCGATTACCGGGGAGGGCCCCGGCCGTCCGCCGGTGAAAGTCGGCTCGCCGGCTTGCGACATCACCGCCGGCATCCTCGGAGCCATGGGTGTGTGCGCAGCCTACGCGCACAAGCTCAAGACGGGCGAGGGCCAGCTCGTCGACACCTCGCTGTTCGAGGCCGGTATCACGCTCACCTATTGGCAATCAGCCATTTGTCTCGCGACCGGCGTCTCGCCGGGACCCATGGGCTCCGCCCACCCTCTCAACGCACCCTACCAGGCCTTCCAGACGAAGGACGGCTGGATCAACGTCGGCGCCTCGAACCAGAAGATGTATCCGCAGCTCTGCGCGCTGCTGGGCCAGCCTCAGCTCGCAAATGACCCCCGCTTCAAAACCGGCCGCGACCGCATGAACAATCTCGATGTCCTGATCGAGACGCTCGCACCCCACTTCAAGAAGCGGACAACGGCGGAGTGGCTCGCCGAGCTCGAGCCGCTCGGAATCCCATCGGGGCCGGTGCTGTCCGTCGGCGACATGCACAAGCACCCTCAGACGCTCGCGCGCGACATGGTGCCCGCCGTGGACCATCCGGTTGCCGGACGGGTGACCACCATCGGCTTGCCCGTGAAGTTTTCGGAGACTCCGGGAGCCGTACTGACGCCGGCCCCTCTGTTCGGCCAGCACACCCGCGAAGTCCTTGCCGAGGCCGGCTTTACGGCCGGCGAGATCGACGCCCTTTTTGAAGCTGGCGCCGCCAAGGAGCCGGCCGCCCGCCAAGCCGCCAGGTAACCGATTGGCCCGCCGAGCCGGGCCGTCGCCGAGCCTCGAATTCCCGGTCGCCCCTTACCATATTGTCGCCAGCAACGCTGGGGACATCTACAGGGGGACTGGGGAAA
>JBLNBZ010000068.1:0-60575 GCA_050260355.1 Bacteroidota bacterium
ATACCTCCGGCTTCCTCTATTACGTGTCGATCACGGGGATCACGGGGTCCGCAGCCCCCGATGTGGCCAATGTACACTCGGAGGTTGCAAAAATTCGGAAGTCGACACATCTTCCGATTGCCGTGGGGTTCGGTGTCAGGACGCCTGCCCAAGTTCAGGCGATTGCCAAAGGCGCCGATGGAGTTGTAGTTGGCTCCGCGCTGGTTACGGCAATTCAAGAAACCTTGGATCAGGAGGGCCGTGCATGTGGCAAGACGGTCCCTGCCGTCCTAAATCTGGTAGCGTCCCTGGGCCAAGCCTTACGGCCTGCCTAACCGGGCAAGGCAGCAGCCGCCTTGGAGTCGCCACAATCTGGTCCCGGTTGGGAGAGGTAACTGGCGTGTCGCCGCGGAGCCCGACAGCGTGAATTGGATCAATAACGTCGTCCGTCCGAAGATCCGGAGCCTGCTCACGACCCGTCGCGAGCCGCCGGATAACTTCTGGCGCAAGTGCGACGGCTGCGGGCAGATGTCAGATCGGAGGGCGCTGGAGGAGAACCGGTTCGTCTTTCCGTGCTGCGGCTTCCATGCCCGCATAGGCGCCGAGCAGCGCCTCAAGATCGTGTTCGACGGTGGCGAGTTCGCGCGCGTGCCAGCCCCGGTCGTCGTGCACGACCCGCTCAAGTTTCGCGACGGCCGGCGCTATTCCGATCGCCTCAAGGACGCCAAAGCGAAGACCGACCTCGATGACGCCGTGCTGATCGGCGAAGGCACGCTCGCAGGCCAGTTCGTGGTCGCGGCAGCCCAGGACTTCGAGTTCATGGGCGGATCGCTCGGCATGGCGGCGGGAGAGGCGGTGATCGCCGGCATGCTGCGCGCAGTCGAGAAGAAGGCTCCCTTCGTGCTGTTCGCGGCCTCCGGCGGCGCGCGCATGCAGGAAGGCATCCTGTCGTTGATGCAGATGCCGCGCACGACCATTGCTGTGCAACGCCTGCGCGAGGCGAGGCTGCCCTACATCGTCGTGCTGACCGACCCGACCACGGGCGGCGTGACGGCGTCCTATGCCATGCTCGGTGACATCCACATCGCCGAGCCCGGGGCCCTCATCTGCTTTGCCGGCCCGCGTGTGATCCAGCAGACCATCCGCGAGCAGCTGCCCGAAGGCTTCCAGCGTGCCGAATACCTGCTGGCCCACGGCATGATCGACATGGTCGTCCACCGGCACCAGCTCACCGAGACGCTCGCGACGATCGTGCGCCTGCTCATGGCCGGAGCATCGGTGGCCAAGATGACGAAGGCCGACCGGGAGAAAGCTGCGAGGCCGCACGGCTATGTCAACGGCAGCGCGCTCGATGGCAAGCTGCTCGAGAACCTGGCGCGGTCAGGCGACATCGTCGAGCCCGAGCAGGTGGACGGCGCGCAACGGTTCGATCCCAATCGGGTCGATGCGCGCAGCAAGGCGCCGCGCGAGTTGGACGCCACCAGAACCCGTCCCGCGCCAAAGGACAGCACGCGTGGAAGCTGACCCTGGCGGGCGAGGCGGAGACCCTGCCGAGCCTCGGGGGCAGCGCGCGACGCGCGCTTCTCGAACGACTTCAGCCCGGACCCGGGGTCCATGCACGCGATCGACCAGACTCTAGCCGAGCTGAGAAAGCTCCATCCGCTCCTGATCGACCTGTCGCTCGGGCGCGTCGAGCGGTTGCTTGCCAAGCTCGGCGCGCCGCACACGAAGCTCCCGCCGGTGGTGCATGTCGCCGGCACCAATGGCAAAGGCTCAGTCGTCGCCTACCTCAAGGCGATGCTGGAGGCTGCCGGCAGGCGCGTGCACGTCTACACCTCCCCACACCTCGTGCGCTTCAATGAGCGCATTGCGATTCCGGGACCCGATGGCATCGCCCGGCCGATCCCTGACGACAGGCTGGCTGATCTGCTGAGGCGTGTCGCGCAGGTGAACGCCCATGAGCCCGTCACCTTCTTCGAGATCACGACTGCCGCAGCCTTCCTTGCCTTCTCAGAGACGCCTGCCGATGCCGTGCTGCTCGAGGTGGGCCTTGGCGGGCGCCTCGACGCCACCAACGTCATCGACACGCCGGCGCTTACCGTCATCACGCCGGTCGCCATGGACCATGCGGATAAGCTCGGCGACACGGTCGAGAAGATCGCTGCCGAGAAGGCCGGCATCCTCAAACGCGGCGTCGCGTGCGTCCTGGCCAGACAGACGCCATCCGTGGACGAGGTCATTAGCCGCGTCGCGTCGGAGCGCGGGGCGCGTCTCATCCGGTGGGGCGAGGATTTCGAGGCCTTCCAGCAGCGTGGCCGCCTCGTTTTCCAGCGCGAGGATCGTCTGCTCGACATGCCGCTTCCGGCGCTCATCGGAGCGCATCAGATCGTCAACGCCGGGACGGCGATTGCCGCGGCGCTCGAGCTCAAACATCTCGGGCTCGACGAGAAGGCAATCGGACGGGGATTGCAGGATGTGCGCTGGCCGGCACGCATGCAGCGGCTGCGCGCGGGTCCGCTCGGCGATATGCTGCGCAAGGACTGCGAGCTGTGGCTCGACGGGGGCCACAATGCCGCCGGCGGCCAGGCCATCGCGCAGACAATGGCCGACCTGGAGGATCGCTCCCCGCGCCCGCTTTATCTTGTTGTGGGAATGATGCGGCAAAAGGATGCCGCCGCATTCCTGGAGCCGTTCCGCGGCCTCGCCTGCCAAATCGTGGCTGTGCCGATCCCCGGCGCGCACGAGGCGCCGCTGAGCCCCGAGGCGCTGGCTGAGGTTGCGCGCAACTGTGGCCTCGAGGCTGACACGGCGGACGATGTGCCGGCGGCCCTGCGTCGCATCATGTCGCTGACCGCCGACCCCGTGCGCATCCTGATTTGCGGCTCACTCTACTTGGCAGGCCATGTGCTGGCGCATCAGGAGGGCGTGGCCCCGCAAATGAATTGAGGGCCCCGGCCAACGGCGCGGGACCCTCAGGGAACTGGAACGAGACCGTATCAGATCGCGGAGTTGATCCAGTCCTCGAGCTTCCGCTTCTGCACCAGCGCGCCGACTTGCTGCGCCGCTACCTTGCCGTGCTTGAACAGCATCAGCGTGGGCATCGCCTGGATGCGATATTTCTGCGTGACCTCAGGGTTCTGATCGACGTCGATCTTCACCACCTTGACCTTGCCGGCGAGCTCCTGCGCCACCTGCTCGAGCGCCGGAGCCATCGCCTTGCAGGGCCCACACCACTCGGCGAAGAAGTCGACGACCACAGGCTCAGTTGCCTTGATCACCTCAGCCTCGAAGCTCGCGTCTGTAACAAACGCCGTCATTTCAGTCGTCTCCTGGAAGCGAGCCGGACAGGGCCCTTCGGAATCGTGTGGACGAAACGTAGGTACCCCTCTCTCAAGCGTCAAGCATGGTTCGATCGAGCGTGAACAAACGTTTTTCGGCGTGATCGAGCTGCTCGGCGGACAGCTCCATGATACGGGGCCCATCTGTCCACAACAGGGCGGCGCGGACCGGCAATCCTTGGAAGACCTGCCGGATGGCAATGCGGTAGGCGGCAAGTTGCAGGGCGTACGCCTCGGGCACATCATCCGGATGCCGCGGCGGAGGCCGGTTGGTCTTGTAGTCGACGATCAGGACCGCATTTTCGATCTTGGCCAGGCGGTCGATCTGGCCGTTGAGCCGCAGCTTGTGGCCGCGCCCATCCGGCGGATCGATTTCGGCCACGATCGGCACCTCCGCCTGACTGTGTGGACCAAACAGCGGCGCGAACGCCGCGTCGCGCAGCACGGCCAGCGTCTCTTGCACGATGCTCTCCCGAGCGCGGGGCAGAAGCGCACTCCCACGCGCCTCGACGAAGCGTCGCGCCGCGGTCTCCCATGCACTGGGATCGAAGCTGGGCAAATGCTGGAGCAGGGCATGTGTGAGCGTGCCGCGCAGGAAGCGATGACCATCTGAGCGCACCGATGGCGAAGGCGGCTCGGCGAGCGTGCGCGCCTCGGCGCGCCGCTCCACGGGATCGCCTTCGGTGTCGACCTCCAGCGGCGCGAGCCGAGATGGAGCAAGAGGCACGACCAGCGCCGCCTCGCGCCGCGCAAGCCGAAAGGCCCAGTCCGGCGGCGACACAGCACCGGCATCCCCATCCGCCCTGTCGCGGCGCTCCTCGTGCGGCGCGTCCTGCTGCTGCTCGATGCGCCTGATCGGTCGGCCTTGGGCGTCGCGCGCACTGACGAGCCGGCCGGCCAAAGCCTCCGTGATGACGTCGTACCAGCAGCCGGCGTCCCGCCCCCTCGCGCCCTCGAAGCCCGCGACATAGACCCGGTCCCGCGCGCGCGTCAGCGCCACGTACAGGAGCCTGTTGCGCTCCTGCGTACCGCGGCTTTGCGCGGCCTGCCGTGCGGCCTGGACGCCGGGCAGACGCGATGTTCCTTTGACCGGCCAGCAGAAGGGGTCGGGCACACGCTCAGGCCGCGGGGCATCCGTCAGGTCGAGCAGGCCACCAGGGCGTTCGCCCGATCGCACGGTGCAGGTATCCGGGAGAAATACGATGGGAGCCTCGAGGCCTTTGGCGCCGTGCACGGTCATGACGCGGACCTCTCCGCGGCTGTCCTCCATGTCGCGCTTGACGACGATCGCCGCGCGCCGCAGCCAATCGAGAAGGCCTTGTAGCGATGGCGGAAACGTCTGGTCGTACCTCAGCGCCAGGTTGAGAAACTCGTCGATGGCGTCGGCAGCTTCCGGACCTAGCCGCTCGAGCAGACGGCGGCGCCCGCCATCGCGATCGAGAAGCTCGGAGAAGAACTCGAACGGCGGCACGTAGTCGGCAGCCGCCCGCCAGCGCTTCAGCGTCTGGGCAGCCTCGCGGAAGCGTGGATTTGTTTCGGCATCCGCCAGCAGCGCCGACCACAGCGAGCCCTTCCGGTTGGGCGCGATCGACAGCAGGTCGTCGTCATCGAGATCGAAGAACGGGCTCTTGAGCAGCGCAGCGAGGACGAGATCGTCCTCGGGCAACAAAACGAAATCACCAGCAGCGATCAGATCCTGCACGGCGAGCTGCTCGGTGAGCTGGATGCGGTCGGCGCCGGCGACAGGAATGCCACGCGCCTTCAGCGCGCTCACCATCGCGTCCGCGAACGGACGCCGCTTCCTGACGAGGATCAGGATATCGCCCGGGCGTATCGGCCGGTTCTCGGACACCAGGCGCTCACCCCCATCGAGCCACCGCTTTATGGTATCGGCGATGCGCGCAGCCAGCGCCGAGACCGGCGAAGTGGGCTGCTCCTCGTCGAGCGGCGCCCAGACGTCGGCCGCCGCCGCGTCTCCCGCCTTCTCGGTATCCCACACCTCGAACAGGCCGGCCTGCCCCAACCGATTGGCCGCGTGCCGGATGGGCTCGGGCCCGGTCGTCACGCCGCGAAGGCCCGATGCGTCGGAGAAGACGCCGTCGACCGCCTCGAGCAAAGGTGAGACGGTGCGGAACGAAAGCGTGAGCGGCACGTCGCGCCACAGCAGTCCCGCGCTACGCGCGGCCTCCGCAAAGGTACGCCCGATGCGCGCGAACATCTCCGGGCGCGCGCCCTGGAAGCCGTAGATCGACTGCTTCTCGTCCCCGACTGCGAACAGCGTGCGGCTCGATCCTTCGTGTGCACCGGCGCCCGCAAAAAATTCCTCCGCAAGCGCCTCGATAATGCTCCACTGCGTCGAGCTGGTATCCTGCGCCTCGTCGATGAGAATGTGGTCGAGAACGCCGTCGAGCTTGTAGAGCACCCACGCGGCGTGCGCGCGATCGCTCAGCAGCCGCGCGGTCTTGGCGATCAGGTCGTCGAAGTCCAGCGCGGCGCGGCGCTCCTTGAGAAGCTTGTAGCGCTGCATGACCGCATCGGCGAGGCGCACCAGCGCGAGCGTCGCTTCGATCACCGCCAGATGACCATAGTCGGGATAGAGGCGCACAAAACGCTCCTGAGCCCTGAGCAGGACGTCAGAGACACCGGCGTTGGCGTTGGCCAGGTCTTTCGTCATCATCCGCGCGCGCGGGGCGCCCGTCCCGGTGAGGAAAAGCCTGGCCAGCGCGTCCACCCGCCCCTTCGGGCTGGCGGCACCGAGGACATCGCGTACACGTGCGCTCGCCTCGGCATCGCTGGAGGATCCTGATGCCAGCACGTCGCGCGCCCGAATAAGCTGCACATCGGACAGAAGCGAGGTGATCTCGGCCTCCAGACCGGGCAGCGTTGCGTTTGGCGGTATGCCGAACGCGCGGCGGTAGAGGCTTGCGGCCGCCGCGAACGGATCGGCCGCGCCGTGCTCGAGCCTGGCCGCCTCCTCGATCCACGCGCGCTTGCCGAGTGCGTCGCGCATGAGCTCGTCGAAACGGTCGTCGACGGCGAAGGCAACGGCACGGGCCAGCGCGTCCTTGATCTGCGAAGCCCGGTCACGTGTCGCCTCGCTCAGGATCTCGTCGATGGCCTGACGCTGCAGGGCGCGGCCGGTCTCCTCGTCGAGGATGCTGAAATGGGGCGGGACGCCCGCTTCCAGCGGAAAGCGCTGCAGAAGGCGCTCGCAAAACGAATGAATGGTCTGCACCTTGAGCCCGCCCGGCGTCTCGATCGCCTCGGTGAAAAGGCGCCGCGCGCGCAGCAGCTCTTGCGTTTCGGCCTCGCGTCCGAGCAGCTCCCCCAGCATGCGATGCAGCTCGCCGTCGCTCGGCGTCACCCAGGCCGCCAGGCGCTGGAAGACGCGCTTGGACATCTCCGCCGCGGCCGCCTTGGTGTACGTGAGACAAAGGATCCGCTCAGGCGGCGTGCCGGCGAGCAGGATGCGCAGCACGCGCATGGTCAGCACGTGCGTCTTGCCGGTGCCGGCGTTGGCCGACACCCAGGCGGAGGCATTCGGATCCGCGGCCTCGCGCTGCAGACGGACGGTCCGCTTGCGCTCCGCTTCGATTTCCGCGCTGGCCGAGAGCTCAGGCATCACTCGCCCTCCTCGGCCGAGGCGCTCGCCCACTCGGCGACGCGAGCGAGATGCGCGTAGTCGTCGTAGTCGTATTTGAAACGCGCACGCCGCTTGGCTTGATAGGGTGTCGCCGCGTTGTCGAAGCGTGCGATGAGACGCTCGAGCCCGCTCATTGCGTCGCGGGCGAGCGCTGTCACGTCACCGTTCTTGACCAGCCGCTGCTCGCCGGGCGGCTCCGCGCCGGTGGCGCGAATGTAGCGAAGCGCGCTGACCACGGTAGCGTCGAGGCCCGTGAAGCCGCCGGCTGCGGCAATGCCGGCCTCGAGCGGAAGCTGCGGAGCAGCGCCCGACACGACTGCAGCGTCGGTCGGCAGACCTCCCGTCTTGTAGTCGGTGATGATGAGACCGCCTTGGCCAACATCGATGCGGTCTGCGCGTGCTCGCAGAGTGAACGGCCCCGCGGGAGCTGTCAGCACATGCTCGCCATCGACCTCGGCGAGGATCCGCGTCACCCCCCGGCGCCGCTCCGGCTCGGTCTCGGCGAACCAATCGGCGAAGCGTTGGAGCCGCGGCAGCCAGAACGCCGCGACACGCGGATGCGCGGCAAGCTCGGCAAACACCTCGCGCGCGGCCCGCACCAGCTCGCCCGATATGTCATCCGGCAATCTATCGGGATAGCGGGCGGCAAAGCGCGACAGCGCCTCGTGCACGATCTGGCCCTTGTCTCGAGGCCCGGGCTCCGCACCGAGCTCGCCAAGCGGCTCGAGGCCCAGAATGTGCTTGGCGAAGATGGCATAGGGATTGGCGATCCATCGCTCCACGTCGGAAACGCTCGCCCGGCGCGGTCTCAATTCAACCACCGGACGCGGCTCCGGGGCGCGGATGGAGCGCCGCTGCGCGATATGATCCCTCGACCGCGCCCACCCCAGCCAAGGCTGCTTGGCCGCCAGCGCGTCGCCGACGCCCAGGCCATCGAGCAGCGCCCTGAGCCGCATCAACCAGCGCGAAGGGACAGTCGGCACACCATCGATCTTGTTGGCACGCGTGAGCACGACCTGGTCAGCACCCAGGAAGGTGGCGACGTCGTGCGCGGCGCGTCCGATCTCCTCCTCGGGCGCGGGCAGGCCGAGCGACTGGCGCATCGGTCGGTTGAGCCAGGCGCCCGGATCCACGGACGCCGGCCAGGTGCCCTCATTGAGAGAGCCCAGCACCATCACGTCGGCCTGCTGCAGGCGCGCCTCAAACGGCCCCCAGATGAAGAGCCGCGGGTGCGTCGGAATGCGCGAGCGCACGCTCTCGCCCGCAACCAGGCTGCGATAGAAGTCGGGGTAATCGGCTGGCAACAGGTCGGGCCCGGCAAGCCCGGCGTCTGCAAGGCCGGCAAACAGGCGAGCGGCGGCCTGACCGGCTTCGCCCTCCCAGAGCGGAGCACTGTCCTCGCCAGCATCCGTGCGCGCCAGCGCCTCTGCGGCCTCCAGATGTGCCGCCGCGAGTGTGGACAGAGGGAGCGGCGCACCTTCCGCAAAGAGGCGCGAGAGCGGAGCGATCGCCTGCTGCAGCCGGCTTACGAGATCGCGTGCTGCTGCCCATTCGGTATCGCGCAGCCGGCGAACGGCACGCTGACGGCGCGCGCGCGTTCTGCTGTCGCGCGCCGCCCGCTCCAGAGCTGCCTCGACACCGGCGAGGCCGCGCCCGAGATACGTCGTGCGGAAGGCGGCGATCTCCAGCACGCGGGCGGCCTTGCGGATTTGTCCGAGGGGGAGGCCCAGTCGTGTGAGCGGATGCTTGAGAAGCGCCATCAGCCTGGCAGGCGGGAAATCCTCGCGCACCGTGTCGGCAATCAGGTCCAGGAAGGCGCCCGGCACAGTCTTCGCGAACGGCCGGCCGGCGGAATCGTCCACGCGGATGTTCCAGGCCTGCAGGCGGACGGCGACGCGCCTTGCCAAAAGCCGGTCGGGCGAGACGAGAGCCGCGGTCCGGCCCGACGTCTCGATCGCCTGACGCAGGATCAGGGCAATGGCCTCGGCCTCCTCCTGCGCGCTCGCAGCCTCCAAGAGGCTGACGCCGGCGAACGCCTCGCGCACCGCCTCGCGGCCGGCAGCCGCGGCGAAGTCTCGCCACAGCACCGTGGATGCGGGCGGGCGCATCGCCTCCGCGATCACCCGGTTGCGCAGTGCGCGGGCAGGCGGCACGTCGCAATCGGCGAGATTGGCGACGGCTTCGCGCGGGATGCCGAGGCGGTCGAGCAGCTTGCGGAAGCCGAACTGCGGATGTCCCGGATCGCCCTCGAGCAGCCCGTCCCAGGTCGCGGCATCGAGCGTCTGGTCGAGCGCCGGCAGCACGATGGCACCGTTGTCGAGCGCCGCCACGGCTCGCATCAGCTCGGCCGTCGCCGGAACCGAGCCGGTGACGCCCGCGACGATGATCGGACCCGGCGGCGGGCGCCGCATGAGACGTTCGGCTTCCGCCAGGATCAGGCGATTGCGCCGCGCCATGGGCGAGATCTGGCCGCGCTCCTCGAAGTGTGCCGGCAGCATCTCGATCACGATCTTCAGGAAGTCGAGCGTCCGCTGCCAGTGCTCCGAGAACGCCTCGGGCACAAGCCCCTCGAGACCTGCAAGATCGACGTTCTCGGTCTCGACCGCATCCATCAGGGCGGCAAGGTCGGCGGCAAGCCTGACAGCCTGCGCCGGCGTTCGCGCCCCGGCGCCCGGGACAACTTCCGCGCTGGCTTGCGATTGAGGCGTATCCACCCGCTGCGCCGCCGACCACGCCATGACCAGCTTGGTCAGGACGAGGCGCCGCTCCAGCTCGCTGACCGTCGGGGGGATGTCGGCGCCATCCGCGCCGAGGGACGCCGGACTGACGGCGCCTTCGAGGAGACTCATATCCTCGTCGCCCTCGGCAATCGGCTTGATGCGCGGCAGCAGCATGGCCCGTCCGCCACCCGCTCTCAGGAAGGCCTCCTGCAGGGCGCGCGCGGCGCGGCGTGTGGGCAGCAGAAGCGTATATGAGGGCAGCGTCAGCGGGCTCGGCGGCGCGCTCGTCGTAGCCGGCAGCTCACCGCGGAGGATTGCTCGCGCCAGCGCGTCGAGAAACGGCTGCCCTGGCGGCACCGTGAAAACACGCGGGCGCTTGTCCGGCTTTGATCGCGTTTCAGCCGGCCGGCTCGCGGGCATCCCTGCCGCGATCGAGCTGTCTTTCTGCCCTTTCGAGAGCCACCGGGTCGCCCACATGCATCCAGATCCCGTCTAGCGTCAGGCCGTAGACCCGGTTAACCGCAATGGCCCTGTCCCAGAGCTGATTGAGCGAGAAAGCTCCGTCGGGGCTGTCGGCGAACAGTCGCGGATGAGCCAGCGACACGCCTGTAAAAACGAACGGTACCCGCTGTCCTTTCACACGTCGGGTGATCCGACCTTCAGCATCCAGCGAAAAATCCCCACCGCCGGTATAGCCGATACTTGTCTCGACCGGGGCCAGCAGCATGAGGCAGTCCATCCGATCCGCGCGCCAAGCCCTGAACAGCCGAGCGAGATTCGGAGCGCCCGCGTCAATCCAAACCGAGTCGGAATTGTGAATCAAGAAGGGCTCGCTTCCCAACTGGGGAAGAGCCCGCTTCACCCCTCCGCCGGTATCGAGCAGCAGCTCGCTTTCGTCGGAGACTAGGATCTCGGGCGATGTCCTCAAAGCCAGATGGGTCACCAGCTGCTCGGCAAAGTAGTGAACGTTGACGACGGCCCGCGCGACACCTGCGGCCGCGATTCGATCGAGAACGTGATCGATGAGTGGGCGCCCGCCCAGCCGAACCAGCGGTTTCGGCAACGCATCCGTCAGCGGACGCATGCGATTGCCCAGCCCGGCAGCGAGCACCATGGCGGTCTGCGGGTGCCAGTCCATCGGCGATCGTCCCCCTTCGAGCAACAGTCTATAGCGAGAGCACGCGGGTGCGCATGGTTGGCGGGAAGTTGCGATCGTACCAGTCCCTCAACGCCGCGAGCGACGGCTGACTGAGATCGCGCTCCAGATATCTCCAGATACGAGGAATGTGGTGCAAATAGGCAGGCTTGCCGTCGCGCTTGGCAAGGCGGGCAAAAATCCCGAGGATCTTGGTGTTGCGCTGCGCGCCGAGGACGGAATAGGCATGAGCGAAGCTCGTGCGGTCGAAATCGGGCTCTATTGCGGCAACCTGCCGGCAATAATAGTCGAACAGCTCGGCCTCCAGCTCGGCTGGAACGTCGACGCGGGCGTCCTGCAGCAGCGAGACGAGATCGAAGGCCCAAGGTCCTGAGAGCGCATCCTGGAAATCGAGGATGCCGACGCGGCCGATGCCCTGACGCTGCGGTCTCCACATCAGATTGGGCGAATGAAAATCGCGAAGTATCCAGCCCTTCGGCAGATCCAGCAGCATATCGAACTCGGCGTTCCAAAGCGCGCGAAATTCCGTCCACGCCGTTGCGGGCGCGGGCACGCCCTCGAGCGCCGGCCAATACCAGTCGAGCAGCAGCTCGGTCTCGATCGAGAGGGCCCGGCGATCGTAGTGCGGGAGTGTATGAACCTCGCCCGTGGGTAGCGGCAGAGGCCCGGGCGGCCCGCTCCGACGCAGCGACACCAGCGCGTCGACAGCCGTGCGCCAGAGCTCGGCCTGCGCGTATCCAGCCTCCAGGGCACGGCCGAACGTCAGATCGCCGAGATCCTCGAGCAGCAGCAGGCCTGCGTCCATATCGAGCGCTTCGATGTGCGGTGCGGCCAGGCCGCGCTGCGTGAGCGCCCGCGCGACCGCCACGAAGGGGCGGACATCCTCTGCCAGATGCGCGATGCGGCTGTAGGGGAGACCGTCTCGGATCGGCGGACCATCAGGCATGCGCGGGGCATCCATCAGGACGAGCGTCGACTGATCTCGGGCAATCCGCGCATAGGCGCGCGGCGACGCATCGCCCTGTAGATACGTGACACGGGCGCGCCGCAGGGCCTCTGCTCCTACATGCTCGGCGCAGAAGCAAAGCACCTGTTCCAGCCGTGCCAGCTTCGAGCTCCAACCGCCGTGCGCGACCAGGTTGAGATTGCGCAGCTCGGGCGACGTGCCGTCCTCCAGCCGAATCTCGAGCCGCGAGGCGGGAAGCGCGTGCCATGCGCGCTCAGGCCACTCGACCACGACGACGCCGCGGGTCAGCGCTTCATCAAGGCCGAGCTCCGCAACCTCCTCGCCACTGCTCAGGCGATAAAGGTCGAAGTGCGCGACTGGAAACCGGACGGCATCGTAGACTTGCACCAGCGTAAAGGTCGGGCTTGGAACCTCCGCCCCAGGGTCACCGAGTAGGGCGCGCACGAAGGCACGTGCGAACGTCGTCTTGCCGGCGCCGAGCTCGCCGCTGAGGGCAATTGTGTCCCCCGGCCGTACGTGGAGCGCCAGCAGCTCGGCCAGGAGGCGCAGCTCCTGCTCGTCGATATAGGGGAGAACCAGGCTTGCGGTCATGGCCGGAGAGCGAACAGTGCCCGCACTGCGCCGTCAAGCGCGTCGTGCCACGGGTTCGGATGTCCTCGCCGGGCGAACGCCGTTCTCGGGGAAGTGGACCGTCACCGACGTGCCGCGGCCGGGCTCGCTGTCGAGCGTCATGTGGCCGCCGTGCAGCTCGACCAGGCTCTTGACGATGGACAGACCGAGGCCGGCGCCGCGATGCTTGGAACCCTGACTACGCGACACGAAGCGCTCGAGCACACTGCGCTGCTGATCGCGGGGAATGCCGACGCCCTCGTCGATAACTGTGAACGCGATGTTGCCGGCCTCACGGCGGCAAATGAGCTGAACACGGCCGCCAGGCATCGAGAAGCCGATGGCGTTTGAAAGCAGGTTGTAGAGCACCTGGCGCACGCGCCCTTCATCCGCGATCAGATCGACCGCGTCGTCGGCGACGACGATATCGAGGGCGATCCGCGCGCGGGCGGCGCGATCGCGAACGCCCAGCACCGCGGCATCGATGACCGGCCGCACCTTGAGGGGCGCGAGCTTCAGCTCGAGCGCGCCTGCATCGATATTCGCCAGATCGAGAATATCGTCGATGATGGCCAGCAGCGTCTTGGACGAAGCCGAGACGTCGTTCAGATACTCGCGCTGCTTGGAGTTCAATGAGCCCGTGCGCGGGCTCTCGAGCAGCTCGCTGAAGCCGATGATGTTCGTGAGCGGCGTGCGCAGCTCGTACGACACGTGACTGATGAACTGGCTCTTCAGCCGGTCGGCGGCGACGAGCGCGTCGTTGCGCTCGATCAGCGCCCGCTCGTAGCGCTTGGAATCGGTCACGTCGGCAAACGTCACGAGCGTGCCGCCGTCCGGCAACGGCAGCGCGGCAAAATCGATGACGCTCTGGTCGGCGCGCGTCATTTGGCCTTCGATCGGCTGGCGCTTGTCTGAGATGGCGGTTGCGGCGCGCGCGATCTGATCCCACCCTCGCGGGTCATCGTGCAGGATCCGGCACTGGCGAACGATCTCCTCGATGTGCGGGCCGTCCTGCAGAGTCCGGCGGGAAAGCTTCCAGATGCGCTCGAAGGCCGAGTTGAAGAGCTTGAGACGGCCATCGGTGCCGAACACCGACACGCCTTCCTTCAGGTGGTCGAGCGTCTCGCGCTGCACGTCGATCAGGGCATTGTAACGGCTTTCGAGGGCCAGCCGCTCTGTAGCATCGTCGTAGAGATAGGTCATGCCGCCGTCAGGCCGCCCCTCGGCCATGACATGCAGCGAGCGGCCATCGGGGAGGTGCCACCATTCCTCGGGATCGGCGCCGGTCTTGTATCCCGCCAGCACCTTGCTCTTCCATTCGCGGTAGTTCACGACCGGGGGCAGGCGCGACAGCTCGCGCAGGCGATCGAGGATCTCTCCGTGCGCCGGATGCGACGCGAGCCAGTCGGCGTCGAGCTGCCACAGCTTGCGGAAGGCATCGTTGAAGAACGTGAGCTTCTGATCCGGCCCGAATATCGCCACCGCGGTGACGACGCGATGCAGCGTGCGATCGTAGGCTTCGATCTGCCGCTCGAGCTCGCCTTGCGCATGCTCGATGGCGGTGGCGTCGATGGCGGCGGCAACGCTGGCCTCGCCCATGGGCAAGGCAACGATATCGTGCGCCTTGCGCTCGCCGCCGATGATGAGGGGCATCCGCTTGCGAAAGGTCTCGCCGCGGGTGAGCGAGCGGTGCACATCATTCCGCTGGCGCGATTCGAGCAACTCGATCTGCCGCTCGCGCACCTCCTCCTCGTCTGTGGCCTCCACGCACGTGACATAAGCCTTGTTGACCCACTCGAGCCGGCCGTCGGCGCCCCTGATCCATACCGGCAGTGGCAAGGCGTTGAACAGCGCCCTGCTCAGCGTGATATCGCGAGCGAGCTGGCGATGCTGATCGATGATGCGGGCGAGGTCGCGCCGATAGCCCGCAACATCCCGCAGGCGCAGGATGGCGCGTCCGCCCGAGACACGCCCCTCGGCCTCGACATGACCTCCGGCGACAGTCCTGAGCAGCATGCTGAACGGACGGCCGGCGGAGAACAACGCGTCGAGGCCGTCCTTGAGCTCGTGCGCACCCGCGGGCTCGAGCCATTGGCCAAAGCGCAGGAGCTGCTGAGGATCCTCCGGCAGTCCCGGCACGGTTGACAGCGTGTGCGACACGATGCGGACGCTCTCGCCCTGCTGCCAATAGACGAGGACCTGGGGCTCTGCCCGCAGCATCGATTCCGCGGCCGCGAGGTTCTTGCGCAGCTCGGTGATCTCCTCGCGCCTTCGGCGGCCGAGCCGACGCGCAAGGCTCGTCGACTGCCAGAACTTGAGCGCGAGCACGCTGAGACAGCCCGCGCCAATCGCCAAGGCCAAGAGATAGACGAGCTTGAGGGATGGAAGGGTGTCGGACTTGGCGCCGCCCACAGCCACGGACAGCACCACGGCACAGCAAATGCTGGCGGCGAACAACAGCAGCAGCTCCACGCGGGCGCTGGCGCTCGTGTCCTTGCTGAACTTGCCGGCAATGCGCATCGAGCCGTGGCAACCCCACCGGGGCCCGGCGCCTCATGGCCTACGCGACACGAGTGCCGTGAACAGCGCGAAGACCTGTCTTGCGTGCTGAGCTGATAACGAATCAGCAAGCATTATGAACAGCCTCGCCGGGTCTGGCCATACCCGACCAGGCCCTTCCGCCAAGGCTCAGTAGCGATAGTGGTCCGACTTGTACGGCCCTTCCGCCGACACGCCGATGTAGGCGGCCTGATCGGGGCGCAGGGTGGTGAGCTTGGCGCCGATCTTGGCGAGATGCAGCCTGGCAACCTTCTCGTCGAGGTGCTTGGGCAGCGTATAGACCTTCTTCTCGTACTTGCCGGGGTTCGTGAACAGCTCGATCTGCGCCAGCGTCTGGTTGGTGAACGAGGCCGACATCACGAAGCTCGGGTGGCCCATGGCATTGCCGAGGTTCACCAGGCGCCCCTCCGACAGGAGGATGATGCGCTTGCCGTCAGGGAATGCGATCTCGTCGACCTGCGGCTTGATGTTGTTCCACTTGAAGTTCCTGAGGCTCGAGACCTGGATCTCGTTATCGAAGTGGCCGATGTTGCAGACGATCGCGCGGTCCTTCATCGCCCGCATGTGGTCGATGGTGATCACGTCCCTGTTGCCGGTCGCGGTGACAAAGATGTCGGCGCGCGGGGCCGCATCCTCCATCGTGGTCACCTCGTAGCCCTCCATCGCCGCCTGCAGCGCGCAGATCGGATCGATCTCGGACACGAGCACGCGGCATCCGGCCTGGCGCAGCGAGGCGGCGGAGCCCTTGCCGACGTCACCGTAGCCAGCGACCATCGCGATCTTGCCCGCCATCATCACGTCGGTGCCACGGCGGATGCCGTCGACCAGCGATTCACGGCAGCCGTAGAGATTGTCGAACTTGGACTTGGTGACGCTGTCGTTGACGTTGATGGCGGGCCACAGCAGCGTGCCCTTCTTCTGCATCTCGTAGAGCCTATGGACGCCGGTGGTGGTTTCCTCCGACACGCCCTTGATGGCCCGGCCAAGCTCGCCGAACCAGCCCTTCGGCTTCTCCTTCAGCGTCTTCTTGAGAAGCGCGAAGAGGATTTCCTCCTCCTCGGAGCCGGGCTTGTCGAGGAAAGCCGCCTCGCCGCTCTCGGCACGCACCCCGAGGTGGACAAACAAGGTTGCATCACCACCATCGTCGAGGATCATGTTGGGCATGCCGCCGTCGCCCCACTCGAACAGCTTCAGCGTGTAGTCCCAATAATCCTTCAGCGTCTCACCCTTGACGGCGAACACAGGAATGCCCGCGGCGGCAATGGCTGCGGCGGCGTGGTCCTGCGTCGAGTAGATGTTGCAAGACACCCAGCGGATGTCGGCGCCGAGGGCCTTCAAAGTCTCGATGAGGACCGCGGTCTGAATGGTCATGTGCAAGGAGCCCGCGATGCGGGCGCCCTTGAGCGGCTGCTTGGGGCCGAACTCCTCCCGCGTCGCCATGAGGCCCGGCATCTCCGTCTCGGCGATGGAGATCTCCTTGCGGCCCCATTCGGCGAGCGAGATGTCCTTGACGATGTAGTCGCCTGCGCGGGTCATCGGTCGTTCCCTTCTCGTCGGACTGTGCAGCGGCTCAGCGGGGGCCGGCGCAATGCTTCGCGTGCCCTGGCACGGCCTCCCGAAAACGTCGCTTGAGCCTTCACTCAAGGCGCGAAGGAGCCGCGGAGGCGGCCCTCTATAGCCTGCGACGGTGGGCTCCGCAAGCAGGATATAAAGAAATCCTTATGTCTTGATCGACTCGTGCGGAAATCAGACTCGCACCACTAACACCCAAGTAAACCTAGAAAATAGGAAGTTGTTTGGTTGGCATATCACTAACCATATCGATAAAATTTGAAACAAATATCCGTCGTATAGAGTTCTAATCAGCACAAAATAAACCTAGTGGTGTGTTATTTAGTATTTTTACTTCTTCTAAAGGGATTGGTTGCATCCTCCTCGGCCAGAAGAAAGTTCAGGAGGCGTTTATGTCCAGTCTGGCCGGGAAGCCGGCAGTGGCCGCCATGCGGTCCGCGCCGAGCCAGTTCCGCAAGGACGAGGCAGGCACCACGGCGATCCTGTTCGCGCTCACCATGCTGGTCATCTTTTCGCTCGTTGGAGGCGCGATCGACTACGGCCGCGCCGTGCACGCGCGCTATCAGATCCAGGAGGCTGTCGATTCGGCGGTGCTAGCTGCGGCCAGAGTCTGGCAGACCGAGAACGACATTGATCTGGCGCAGAAGAAGGGCCTCGAGCACTACAAGAACAACAAGCCCGAGCAGATCGACAGTGAAGTCTCCAAGTTCACGCCCGACTTCACCCACAACACGATCTCGATGGAGGCAACTGGCGACGTCAAGACGCCGTTCCTGAGCGTCATTCGCATTCCGAAGTACACGGTCAGCGCATCGTCGCAAGCCATGCTGAAGATCGGCGGCAACGGCGAGCGCAGCCTCGAGATCGCCATGATGCTCGACGTCACGGGCTCAATGTGTCAGCCGTGCACGAAGATCGATGATCTCAAGGCGGCCGCCAAGGACCTGATCGATATCGTCGTCTGGGACGACCAGAGCGAGTACAAGTCGCGCGTTGCCTTGGTTCCGTTCTCGAACGTCGTCAACGTAGGCACCGCCCTCATCGATTCCGTCCGCGGCCCGACGCGGAGCGGGAGCTGCCTCTCCAAGACCAGTCCGTGCACGAACCTGATTACAGGCTTGCTCGAGACGCTGCTTGGCTGGGTATGGGGCAAACCGCCTGTCTGGTACAAGTTCAACAAGCCGGGCGGCGGGACGAACACCTATAAGGTTGCTGACCGCTGCGTGACAGAGCGCATCGGCAACGAGGCCTTCAGCGATGCTGCACCCAACACGCAGTCCAACAAGGTCGGCCCCGGATACCTCGAGAGCGGCAATGGCGCGGGCAACTGTGGCTCCATGGTCGTAAGCACCACTGACCCCGAGGTAAATTCCGTTCAGCCGCTGTCGGACGACAAGCTCATGCTCAAGCGTCGTATCGACAAGCTCCAGACCGGCGGCGGAACGGCTGGGCATCTGGGCACGGCCTGGGCCTGGTACATGCTGTCGCCCAACTGGGCGAGCCTGTGGCCCAGCGCCAACCGCCCCGAGGCCTACGGCGCGGAGAAGCTCGACAAGATTGCCATCCTGATGACTGACGGTGAGTACAACACCATGTACTGCAACGGCGCGCCGTCGAAGGACTCGCAGGGCGCGGCAATCAACTGCAACGCCAACAACGGATCCTCCACCAATCAAGCGCGGACGCTGTGCGAGAATATGAAGGCCAAGGGCATCACGATCTACACGGTCGGGTTCCAGCTCGACACGCCGACTGCGGAGGACACCCTGAAGGAGTGCGCATCGGGGCCCGACAAGTTCTACAAGGCCGAGGACGGTGAGCAGCTGAGGCTCGCGTTCAGGGACATCGCGCTTCGCCTGGCCTCGCTGCGGCTCTCGCAGTAGCGCAGGGCACGGAACAACGGGAGAGAAGGATCGGGAGCCCTCAGCGGCTCCCGGTCTTTTTTGAGAGAGGCCGCGCGAGTCAAGTACGCTCGAACAACGCGGCGAGACCGAGACCGCCGATGGCGCCGAGCACTGCCGCTCCATACTGTGCGCCATCGCGACCGTTGTCCCGCACCATGCGCGAGAACAGGCGCACGGCCAGAACGGCGCCGGCTGCCCCCAGCGGATGCCCGCGAGCGATGGCCCCACCGTCGGGGCTGATGTGGCTTTCCGTGACCCCGATGGCGTCAGCAACGGCGATGGCCTGGGCCGCGGACGTCTCGCTCAGCTCGACGACGCGGATGGCGCCACGGTCGATGCCGTTGAGGCGCGTGTAGACCTTCTGCATGGCGGCGGCCGGGGCCAGCGCTTCCTCGTCGGAAACCACACCCTGCGCTGCGCTGGCAACAAGCCGCAACGCAGGCGGCTTGCCGAGCTCGTTCCAGACTGCCTCCGAAACCACGACCACCATGGCGGCGCCGTCGTGCAGTGCGCTCGTGTTGCCCCGGGTGAGCGTGCCCTCCGACGACAGGAACGGCAGCATCTGCTCGAGCTCAGCAAGCTCCGGCTCCACCGCGCTTTGGTCGCGCGCCTCCTCCGGCTCGCTGCGCAGCGGCACGATCTCACCGACGAACCGGCGCGCCTCGCGTGCCGCGGCGGCCTTCAGATGCGACTTCAGCGCAAAGGCGTCCTGCTGCGGGCGCGTGATGTTGAGCTTGCGTGCCAGCCGCTCGGAGGCCTCGAAGGGACGCTGCTCGTAGCCATCACTGCCCGCCAGCGGCTCGATGCCAATGAAATGCGGGGTCTGATACAGACTTTTCGGCTTGGCGATGCGCCACGGCGCAGTCGAAAGCGATTCGGCGCCGCCCGCCACGATGACATCGGCCTCGGCCGTGCCAATGCGCCGGATGGCCGTCAGGATGGCCTCCAATCCCGAGCCGCACTGCTGATCGACGGTGGTTGCCGGTACCGTCTCAGGCAAACCGGCTGTCAGGGCGATGAGGCGGGCCGGGTTGGACCCGGCCGAGCAGTTCCCGACGATGATCTGGTCGACGCGGTCAGCCGGCACGCCAGCGTCCTTCAACGCAGTCGCGATCACCGGCGCCGCCAGCTCCTCGACGCGGCGGCTCCTGTGGAGGCCGCCGATGCGGCCCAGGGCGGTCCTCCGCGCGGCGATGATATAGGCAGTTCGCACGACCATCGGGTCATTCATTCGGGACAATGGACGGGTGCGCAGTGGGGAGGAGAAGGATCACAGTCGGCCAAAGTTCCTTCCATCACAGGAAATTGGCAGAATCTGGCACCGCCAATTTCCCCGCCGCCGGCCTGGAGCGGTTTTGTGCGACCGCGAAGAGATCCGGCCATATCCGCCATTGATCTTGGCGAAAGGTCCGCCCATACAGTAAGCATAAATGTAATGATGTAACCTGTCTCAGGCCGTTTGACGCGAGCGGCGCAAAGGATCGCGTTGGGGACCTGAATGACCGACGCGCGATCTTCGAAAGCCTTCCCGAGCCCCGAGCACGATCACGGTCGTTGCCTCCAGCAGACGCTTGCGCGAGCGGTGTCGAGCTTCGAGGCCCTGGGCCTGCGGCTCACGCCGCTGCGCCGGCGTGTGCTCGAGGAGATTGCCGGGTCGCACCATGCCATCGGTGCATATGAGATCCTGGAGCGGCTCGCGCGTAAAGGCGGCGCGCGGCTGGCGCCGATTTCGGTCTACCGGACGCTCGACGTCCTGCTCGAGGCGGGGATCGTTCACCGCCTCGAGAGCCGCAACGCGTTCTTTGCCTGCCACGCACCCCATTCCGGCGACCGCCGGCAGATCGTGCTTGCCTGCGAGCGCTGCGGAGAGGTTGCCGAGGTCCCGGGCGAGCCGGTGTTCGATGGCATCGCGGGCGCCGCACGCAAGGTCGGGTTCGTACCCTCGCGCTCGGTCGTGGAGGTTGCAGGCGCATGCGGACGCTGCTCGGTCGGTGCTGGCTCCTAGCGGCACATTGTCGATGACGAACGAGGCCCCACTCGTTTCCACCCAACCCGCAAGCTCCTCGCCGGCGCCGGACGCGCATCGGCCGCGCGACGGGCATGACCACCACCATCATGCGCATGCTCCTCGCGAGCGGACGCCCCACGATCCCGACGCGTTGCTGTCTGCGCGCGGCGTCGCGCTCGCCCGCGGCGGCCGGCCGATCCTGGAGGATGTCGATATCGACATCGCGGCCGGCGAAATCGTTACGCTGATCGGGCCCAATGGCGCGGGAAAGACGACGCTGGTTCGCGTGCTGCTCGGCCTCGAAAGGGCGGATAGCGGCACGATCCGGCGTCGGCCTGACGCCACCGCGGGCTATGCACCACAGCGCTTCGATCGCGATCACGCTCTGCCGTTGACGGTGAGGCGCTTCCTGCAGCTCGGAGCGCCCGGCCCAGACGCGAGCCTCTACGGCGCGCTCGAGGAGGTCGGCGCCGGTTCCCTGGCCGATCAACAGCTCTATGCGCTCTCAGGCGGCGAGCTGCAGCGCGTCATCCTCGCTCGAGCGCTGCTGCGCAATCCGAAGCTGCTGGTGCTCGACGAGCCGGTACGTGGCGTCGACTATGTCGGCGAGGCAGAGCTCTATGGCCTCATCGGCCGGCTGCGCATGGCGCGAGGGCTCGGCGTGTTGCTGGTCAGCCATGACTTGCATGTCGTCATGGCTCAGAGCGACCGCGTCATCTGCCTCAACCGGCATGTCTGCTGCTCCGGCGTGCCGGAGACGGTGGCGCAGCATCCCGAATACGTGCGTCTGTTCGGCGCCCAGACCGCCCGCGCCTTCGCGCTGTATCACCATGCGCACGATCACAGCCACGACTTGGGCGGCGAAGCCAGACCCAAGAGCATCGACTAGATCAGAGCAGACAACGCATGCTGGAGCCGTTCTTTCTGCGTGCCCTTTTGGCCGGCATCGGCCTCGGTATCATTGCTGCGCCGCTCGGCTGCCTGGTCGTGTGGCGCCGTATGTCCTATTTCGGATCGACGGTGGCTCACGGCGCCTTGCTCGGTGTCGCCCTGGGCCTCCTTCTCGAGATCGACCTGACCCTGGGCGTCATCGTCGTGTCGCTCGCCATCGGCGCCCTGCTGGTAGTGCTGCAGCGCCAGAGCATGCTGCCGGTCGACAGCCTTCTCGGTATCCTTTCGCATGCCGCGCTCGCCGCAGGGCTGGTTGCGGCCGCCAAGCTGTCGGGTCAGCGGCTCGACCTGATGGGCTACCTGTTCGGCGACATCTTCGCCGTGACAAATACCGACCTGCTGTGGATGCTGATCGGCGGCGCCGGCGTGCTCATCCTGGTGGCGAGCCTCTGGCGGACACTCGTGTCCATCGCGGTGCACGAGGAGCTGGCGGCGGCCGAAGGGCTCAACACCCGGCGCGCGGAGGCCGCGCTGATCATCATGCTGGCCTTCACGATTGCGGTTGCCATGAAGATCGTTGGCGTGCTGCTCATCATCGCCTTTCTGCTCATGCCGGCGGCCGCTGCCCGGCCGTTCGCACAAACACCGGAGGCCATGGTGGGCCTGGCGGCGCTGATCGGTGTCGCAGGCGCCGCAGGTGGCATGTTCCTGTCAAGCACCTATGATATTGCTGGCGGCCCAAGCATTGTCCTCGTGCTGTCGGCCATTGCCACCTTCTCGCTGGGACGAGCCGTTTTTGCGGGCAGCCGCTGAGCACGGGACGGCAGGAGATCGCAGATGATGAACGCCACGGTACCGCGCAGAGCATCGATCCCTGTCGACGTCGGCGGGGTTGTGGTCGGGGGAACGGCCCCCATCGTCGTACAGTCGATGACCAATACGGATACCGCGGACGTGCGCGGCACCATCGCCCAGGTTGCGGCGCTGGCTCGCGCCGGCTCGGAGCTCGTGCGCATTACCGTCGATCGTGACGAGGCGGCCAAGGCCGTCCCGCACATCAGGGACGGGCTGGCGCGGATGGGCGTGCACGTGCCGATCGTCGGCGACTTCCACTACATCGGCCACAAGCTGCTGGCCGAGAACCCCGCGTGCGCCGAAGCGCTCGACAAATACCGCATCAATCCGGGCAACGTCGGCTTCAAGGACAAGAAGGACCGCCAGTTCTCGGCCATCATCGAGATGGCGTTGAAGCACGGCAAACCGGTGCGCATCGGAGTCAACTGGGGCTCGCTCGACCAGGAGCTGCTGACGCACCTGATGGACGAGAACGCAAAGTCCCCCGCGCCCAAGGATGCGCGGGCGGTGATGCACGAGGCCATCGTGCAGTCCGGCCTGCTGTCGGCGGCGCGCGCCGAGGAGCTGGGGCTTGGCGCCGACCGCATCATCATCTCGGCCAAGGTGTCGGCGGTGCAGGACTTGATTGCCGTCTACAGCATGCTGGCGGAGCGCTGCCGGTATGCGCTGCACTTGGGCCTGACCGAGGCCGGCATGGGCTCGAAGGGGATCGTTGCGTCATCGGCAGCCATGGGCGTGCTCTTGCAGATGGGCATCGGCGATACCATCCGCTACTCGCTCACACCGGAGCCCGGGGGCGACCGCACGCTCGAGGTCCGCGCTGCCCAAGAGCTGTTGCAGACCATGGGCCTGCGCGCGTTCCTGCCGACGGTGGCCGCCTGTCCCGGTTGCGGCCGCACGACGTCGACAGTGTTTCAGGAGCTCGCCCGCGACGTGCAGGACATGATCAGCGAGCGCATGCCGGACTGGCGGAGCAAGTATCCGGGCGTCGAAACGCTGAACCTTGCGGTGATGGGCTGCATCGTCAACGGCCCGGGCGAGAGCAAGCACGCCGACATCGGCATATCGCTGCCGGGCACCGGCGAGCAACCGGCCGCCCCCGTCTTCATCGATGGCAAGAAGGCTATGACGCTGCGCGGCGCCAACATCGCGGCTGAGTTTCGCCAGATCGTCGAGGACTACATCGACCGGCGCTTCGGAGTAGGCCGGCGCAAGGACGAGCTCGCCCCTACTCCATGAGGTGGCCGCCGTCGTAAGCGCTGGCAATGCGTGCCAGCGCTGCACGAAAGCGATCGCTATCCATCAGCCGGGTAAAGTCGTCCGCGGCATCCTTGCCCTCGGGACGCGGCGAAGCGCCGGGATATTCGGCCGCGCCGAACAGCAGACGGGCCAACGCATCAGGCGCTTCGTTGCTGTCCGACGACTTGCCGCGATCGAGCAGCCTGGCAAGGAGAGCGGGATCGAGCGCGGGCAAGCTCGCCAGAAAGCCCGCGACCAGGCGCCGCGCCAGCGCGTGATCGGGATGGCCCGGTTGATCGAGGGCGCGGCCGAAGTCCCACAAGTGCTGCACGGCATCCCAGGCTGCAGGCTCGGACGGGAACCGTGCCAGCAAGTCTGATGCTTCATCGGCGACGTAGAACCTGTTGAGGCTGTCGAAGAAAGCGAAGCGATAGCCGCGCGCCAGCAACGCAGGCTCCCACTCGTGCCATGCCTCGGCCATGGAGCCGGGAGCCACGGCTTCGACCACCACGACCCGCGGGCGGCAAAGCTTCCAGTCAGCGCCCGCCAGAACATCCGCCTCGGCACCTTCCACATCGATCTTGAGGAAATCGACGCTCGCAATGGCGTGCTCACTCGTGAGCGAGGCAAGCGTGCGGACTGGCAGACGCTTTGTCGTGTAGTGCACGCCGAAGTCCGCGACAGCCCTCGCGTTGCTCTCCACGGCGGTGGATAGTCCATGCAGCCGCTCCACGACGTGGAAGTCCGCCTCTCCCTCGCGGTTCCCGACCAGCGTGCAGGCGACAATGTCGCGCGGGCGCGCTGTGGCGTACATCTCGGCCAAGGCCTGCTGCGGCTCGACGACGAGCCCGCGCCACCCCTTCAGGTAGAACCAGAAGCTGACATTATCGGCCACCGGATGGCCGCCGCCGATATCGATGTAAAAGCCGCTCTGCTGGCCGGCGAACACGAGGTCGAGATGATAGTCCTCGAGCCGCTGAGCGTAGGAGAGTTGCATAAGGCACCTCCGGGCTTGGCACCGGCAGCACTAGGCTGCCGATGGCCCGGTGGCTAGCTCAATATTTGGTCAGCACGACGAAATCGGTGCCCTGCCCCGTCTCCTTGCTGATGCCTTGATCGGAGATGATGAGGGAGGCGCCGGCCCACAACCTCTCGGCAATCTCGTCTTCGACGTCCTTCGGAATTTCGATGCGGTCAAGCGCCTCCGCCGCACTCGCGCCATGAGAGCCGCCATCCGGCACGCTGACGACGCTCCACCGCAATGTGGCGCCGCCGTCCTCCGCGGCCATCGCGGTGAAAACGTGGGTGCCGAGAGCCCGCTCTGCATCGCGGATCGAGACGGGCGCATCGAGCAGCTGGTTGAAGCCCTGACGCAGGAAGATGCGGCCCTCCTTGCGGCTCACGAACACGGAGACCGGCTCCAGCCCCCAAACCGAGGCCTTCAGCGCCTCCGCTATCTCCTCCTTGGCCGACAGCGCTTGCCGCGCGGCGGCGGATGCCGCAAAGGCCTCGGCTGAGGCCTTGTCTTCGGCCGCCATTGCCTCAGTGAGGGCCTTGCTTGCCTCGTCGAGCGCCTGCCGGGCCGCCTCCTCGGTCTTGGTGGCCGCGTCGACGGCGCCCGCTGTCTTGACGAGCTCTGAGTCACGGGAAGCCGCCGCCAGCCTCCGCTCCGCCAAAGCGACCGTCGCCTTTGCACGCCGCACGGCGGCCGCGGCTGTGCGCGCTTCGGCGGCAGTCCGCCTCGCCAACGCCACGGCGGGTGTCGCCGCCTTCTCTGCCGCCGCAGCGGCAGCAATGGCCTTGGCCCGAAGCGCGCGCGCGCGTTCGAGCGGATTCTGCATGCGCACGGCGGCAGCGGCGATGGGCGACTTGTCGGTCAAGGTGACGGGCTGCGTCGGGACCCTGGGTGGCTTATCGAGCTCCGCCGACCGCGGCGGCTCTTTCTCCCCCGACGCCGTCGGCGGTATCGGAGTCATCGCCGGCAGCGGCAGACGCGGATGCGTGATGGCCACAGGCTCCACCTCGTGTGGCGCTACGATAACACGCATGCCGACCCTGCTCATCGCCCACAACCTGGGCGCAAAATCGTACGTCAGCCGAATGCAGCCATGCGAAGCCGGATACCTGGGCACGACGCCGCCATGGAGCGCGATACCGGACCAGGTGATGCGATGCATCCATGGCATGGGGGCACCGCTGTAAATGTTGGATTCGTGATACCGGTTCTTCTGGATGACGCTGAATACGCCCGTCGGCGTTCGATAGCCGGGCTGACCGGTCGACACCACGGACCGCGCAATAAGGCCCTCGCTGCCGTAGACGAAGATGCGCTGGTCGGACAAGGACACGATGGCGACCAGAGGGCCCTGGGATCCTCTTGCAGCCGCCTCCCTGTCGCCCCTTATCTCGTCGTCGTCGTGACGAGGTCTCTGCGCTCGCTCGTACGCTCCGGGACGCGGCGCCCGCCGCATATAGTCCGGCCTGCCGCGGTAGTCCGAGGCGCCGGGCCGCCGGCCGCCGCCCCAGCCGTCATTCCACGGCCAGAAGAAGATCTGGGCGGAGGCCACCGTAGTGAAAGGACCTGCGATGATCAGGGCGGCCAACAGGCACGACCAAAGCGATTTGCGGTAGAAGTCGAACTCGATACGCAGCAGCACGCCAGACACGACTCGCACCCTCGAACGGCCCACGTCAGGCTTTGGAAAGCCCAGCGTACTCTACGCGAGTTCGATCCCATACCAAGTGCCCGATCAGCAACACTTGCTGTTCTACAGCGCAAGCTCTGCAAACTGGTAAATGTCAGCCTATCGCCACACGAGTGAGGAAGCTTATCGTCGGCGACGCACCACGAAGCTGACCGCGTCGGCGAGCCCCGTCTTTGTGGCACCGAACGGCTCGAGCGCGGCAATCGCGTCGGCCTCTAGTCCGAGAAGCTTGGCGCGCGCGCCGGCGACACCCAGTGTGGAGACTGATGTCGCCTTCCCTGCGGCTGCGTCCTTGCGGACATTCTTGCCGACCGCGTGCGCATCGCCCTCCGCGTCGAGCAGATCGTCTGCGATCTGGAACGCCTCACCCATCGCATTGCCGTACACAGCAAGAGCGTGACGCGCGAGTGCGGGAGCCTCAGCCAGCACCGCACCGGCCTGTGCCGAGTAGGCGATGAGCGCGGCGGTCTTCATCCGATGGATTCTTGCCACTCCGGCCGCCGTGTGCAGGTCCTGTCCTCGTCCGGATTCGGCATCCAGGTCGAGCTGCTGGCCACCGGCCATACCAGAGGCACCGGAAGACCGGGCAAGGCCCAGAACCAGCTCGGCGCGCACCGCCGGATTTGGATGCGTCTCCTGACGCGCCAGGATCTCGAAGGCCACCGTGAGAAGCGCATCGCCGGCTAGGATCGCGGTCGCCTCGTCAAACGCTTTCCAGACGGTCGGCTGGCCACGCCGGACCTCGTCATTGTCCATGGTCGGGAGATCGTCGTGGGCGAGCGAGTAGGCATGCACGCACTCGATTGCCACGGCCGCGTCGATCGCCTGGTCCGCCCGAAGGCCGAACAGCCGTGCGCTTTCGAGAACAAGGAAGGGCCTGAAACGCTTGCCGCCGGCGAGCGCGGCGTGTCGCATTGCCGCCCTGAGCCGTGCCGGCGCCGCGCCGAGCAGCTCGCCGCCCAGCAGCATGTCCATGCGCTGCTCGACCAGTCCGCTCACCTCCGTTAATCGTTGCTCGAACATGGTCAGGCCCTTTGCACCTCCGCCCCGCCGCCGGCGGCTGATGTGCCCGTGCCGCGGCCTCGATATGTCTGGTCACGCCCCAAAAATCTGGCTATAAGGCGCCTCCGAACGTCGCCGCCATATATACGCTATGGCGGCTTTGCATGTTGAGCATGACGCCGCGGCCGACGACGCCAAAGGGTCGCCTGGTTATACCGCCGAGCGCCCTGCCAAACGTCGCTATGCCGGGTAGGCAGGAGTTGGAGATTATGGCGGTTCCGAGGAAGAAAGTGTCACGTATGAAGCGCGGTTTCCGCCGCTCGGCGGACGCGCTGAAGGCAGAGGTCTATACGGAGGACAAGGACAGCGGCAACCTGCGCCGTCCGCACCACATCGACCTCAAGTCAGGCAAGTATCGGGGCCGGCAGATCCTCGAGGTCGAGTCGGAAGCTTAGCCGCAATGCCGCTCGACCGTCCCATCCGCGGCGTTGACGCCGAGGAGCGCGGGACGGTGCCAAGCCGAAACAGCCCGCCGGTCAGGAGGAGATCGCAATGTCGCTCCGGGCACTTCCGCTGATCGTCATATCGTTCATCCTGTACAACGTGATGGCGCTCTTCAGCGGCGATCTCCCTACGGAAGAGGTTTTCAGAAAGGCGTTCTTCCACGTGCCGATGCTGCGCGGCGCGACGTGGAGCTTCACCTGGGGTGATTTGGTGATCCTGGTCACGATGATCTGCTTGTTCGCCGAGCTGATCAAATCGACCTACACATCGTCTGCATCGCTGGTCGATCACGGCCTGTCGATGGTTGTGTTCATCGCCTGCCTCGTCGAGTTTCTGCTCGTTCCGCAGGCCGCAACGTCGGTGTTCTTTTTCATCGTTGTGGCCGTGCTCATCGACGTCGTGGCCGGCTTCATGATCGGAATTCGCGTCGCGCGGCGCGATCTCAGCATCGGCCACGATACGTGACCCGAGTGCAGGCGGGGGGCTGCGCGCGCTTACTCGCGGTCGCGCGATAGCTTCTCGATCCTGGCCTGCATCGCGGCGAGCTGCGCCTTCAGCTCATCGAGCTCGCCAGCCGCAGATGGCGGGGTAGCCGGAGCCGCCCCCGGAGTGGCGGCTTGCTCCTTGGCCCCACCGGCTTCATCTTTCTTCGCGGGCGGCTTGCCTTGCGAGAAAGGCGTGAACATCGCCATCGTCTGCTCGAAAATGGCAAGGTTCTTGCGCGCCTGCTCCTGATAGGCCTCGAAGGCACCTTGCGGCGAGAACGCGGTCGTGAATTGTTTGCGGAATCGATCCTGCTCTTTTGCGAGCGCCTCGAGACTGACTTGCAGATAGCTCGGCACCATCCGCTCCATGGCGTCGCCATAGAAGCGGATCAGCTGGCGCAGAAACGGAATCGGGAGCAGCGTCTGGCCGCCGGAACGGCTCTCCTGCTCGACAATGATCTGGGTCAGCACCGAGTGGGTCAGGTCGTCGCCGGTCTTTGCATCGAAAACGACGAAGTCGCGTTCCGATCGCACCATTTGCGCGAGATCCTCGAGCGTGACGTAGGTGCTCGTTTCCGTGTTGTAGAGACGCCGGTTGGCGTACTTCTTGATGACAACCGGGTCCTTTTTCTCCGTCCGCGCTTCCGCCTTGTTGAGCATCGCCTGGGCCGTTTTCCCGCTGGGTTGCCTCAGTGAGAGTAACATGCCGCAGTCCAACAGGAAACATATGGATGCAGCGCGACATTTCCGTAGTGAGCTACGCTACCGGTCGCGAGCCATCTTCGACGCTGGTCATATTGATTGCCGATACAAAAGCACCACTATCGTGTAAGAATTCGCCGAGACTTCGGACAGCGTCGAAGCAGTAAATCCCACGCCTCCCGTCCCTCTGAATGTCTGGTGTTGGATAGCCATCTCGATCCAAGGAGAGAGCCATGAGCCCTGAAAACACGATTGTGATCGCCAGCGCGGCTCGAACCCCGGTCGGCTCGTTCAACGGTTCTCTTGCGAGCCTCCCAGCCCATGAGCTCGGCAAGATAGCCATCAAAGGCGCCATGGAGCGCGCCGGACTGGAGCCAGGCGATGTCTCGGAGGTCATCCTGGGCCAGATCCTCGCTGCCGGGGCCGGGCAAAATCCGGCCCGACAGGCCGCGATCGCCGCCGGCATCCCCGTCGACGCGCCCGCCTGGGGCATGAACCAGCTCTGCGGGTCGGGGCTGCGGGCAGTGGCCCTGGGTGCACAGCAGATCCAATCCGGCTCTTCGCAGATCGTGATCGCCGGCGGCCAGGAGAGCATGAGCCAGGCCCCGCACTGCGTGCACCTGCGCGAAGGCGTCAAAATGGGCGACACCACCTTCATCGACACGATGATCAAGGACGGGCTGTGGGACGCCTTCAACGGCTATCACATGGGCTCGACCGCGGAGAACGTGGCGCGCCAATGGCAGATCACGCGCGAGGAGCAGGACCGCTTTGCCGTCGCCTCCCAGAACAAGGCGGAGGCCGCCCGGAAGGCTGGCAAGTTCAAGGATGAGATCGTTCCGGTAACGATCAAGACGCGCAAGGGCGAGACGGTCGTTGCGGATGACGAGTACATCAAGGAGGGGGTCACCCTCGAATCCATCGCCAAGCTGCGCCCCGCGTTCGAGAAGGACGGCACCGTCACCGCCGCCAACGCCAGCGGCATCAACGACGGCGCCGCCGCTGTGGTGCTGATGACGCTCGCCGAGGCAAACCGGCGCGGCATCAAGCCGCTCGCGCGCATCGTCTCCTGGGCCCACGCCGGCGTCGATCCCTCGATCATGGGGACGGGACCCATTCCCGCCTCCAAGAAGGCGCTCGAGAAGGCCGGATGGACGGTGCAGGACCTCGACCTGATCGAGGCCAACGAGGCCTTCGCAGCGCAGGCCTGCGCCGTCAATAAAGGGCTCGGCTGGGATACCGAGAAGGTTAATGTCAACGGCGGCGCCATTGCCATCGGTCATCCGATCGGTGCTTCGGGGGCTCGCGTTCTCAATACGCTTCTGTTCGAGATGAAGCGCCGCGACGCCAAGAAGGGCCTCGCGACGCTTTGCATCGGCGGCGGCATGGGCGTGGCGATGTGTGTCGCGCGCGACTGATCCTGGCCAGATTGTCGATTTGCAAGCTCAGCCCCGGACGGCCAAACTTTCGTCCGGGGCTGAGTGTTTTGAAGTAAAGTCCTGCTAGGCTTTCAAAAGACGAGTTGTCTCAGGGGAGTGATACGTATGGGACGGGTTGCAGTTGTCACGGGCGGGACCCGCGGCATCGGCGAGGCCATCTCGGTGGCGTTGAAGTCGAAAGGATACAGAGTCGGCGCCACCTACGCCGGCAACGACGCCGCGGCGCAGAAATTCCAGGCCGAGACCGGCATCCCCGTCTTCAAGTTCGACGTCGGCGATTTTCACCAGTGCGAGAAGGGCGTCGCGCAGATCACGCGTGATCTGGGTCCGATCGAGGTGCTCGTCAACAATGCGGGCATTACAAGGGACGCAGCGCTGCATCGCATGACGCCGGCGCAATGGTCCGAGGTGATCCGCACGAACCTCGACTCGGTCTTCAACATGACGCGGCTGGTGATCGACGGCATGCGCGCGCGCAACTTCGGCCGCATCATCTGCATCTCGTCGATCAACGGCCGCAAGGGACAGTTCGGGCAAGCCAATTATGCAGCGGCCAAGGCCGGCCTCGTCGGCTTTGCGAAGTCCGTGGCGCTGGAGGGTGCGGCACGCGGCATCACCTGCAATGTCATCGCGCCGGGCTACATCAACACGGAGATGGTCGCGGCAGTGCCCAAGGAGGTGCTCGAGACCAAGATCCTGCCGCAAATCCCGATCGGCCGTCTCGGCACCTGCGTGGAGGTCGCGCGCTGTGTAGTGTTTCTTGCCGCCGATGAGGCGGGCCTCGTTACCGGCGCGTGCCTCGACGCCAACGGGGGCCAGTACATGGCCACCTGAGCGGCAGCCGGCACGGAGCGGCCCAGCAGCACGACACCCCGACGCATGCGCCGGGGTGTTTCGTTTTCAAGCTTGGCGCGTCAGCCCCTCAGCCGCGTGCGCACGATGCGCGGGAACTCGTCGGTCGCGAATTCAGGCTGTGCTGTCAGCTGCGTCGCTTCCTGCGCGAGCCCTGCGCGTGTCGGAGCCTGAAACAGACCATCCCGCGTCGCGCCGCGCTGCTCCATGACCTGCCGCTGCCCGTCATCAAGGAAGCCGAGCCTGTCACCTGCCCGCGGCTCCTGCGCAACCGGCTGGGCAGCCGATCGCAATGGCGTGGCCTGGGCCTGGAAACTTGGCTGCGCGGTGGCGTGCTGCGGCAGCGCGGCTGTCGTCGGCAACGGCCCATTCCCGGCGAACCAAGCATCGATCAGGTCCAGCTCGTCGGCAGACAGGTTGAGCCCCTGACTGCGGCAACGCGCGACGACGAAGTTGCGGAAGCGGCCGGCAAACAGGTTGGCCGAGGCCCCCTGCTCGAACCAGGGGTCGGTCTCGCTGACGACATCGAGCACGAAGCGCACGTCGTCCCGCCGCACCTCGAGCCCGCGATCCTTGGCGCGCTGCATGATATTCAGGTAGGTCTGCGCGCCATTGATGTTGTTCTCAGCGATCTCCTGCGCGATGGCCTCCAGCAGGATGCGGTACTCCGACGGGCCGAGCAGCGGCGCCTGGCACGCCTCGAAAATCCGCAGCATTGCCTGCGCCGAGGCCGATGCATCGGACGACCGGCCGGGGTTCGGGCGCTGTGCCTGAGCCGGCGCTTGCAACGGAGCCTGGAACTCGGCAGGGCCTCCGCGCGGCGCATAAGAGGGCTGGCTGCCTTCCGCCTGCAGGGGCGCCTGCGTCGTGTAGGGGGCCTGCGTCGCGTAAGGCGACTGCTGCGGAGCCTGGGCTGGCCTGGCCTGAGCAGCGTACGGCGAGAGCGAGCCTCCCAGCGACGCGCTGCCGAGGCCTTCCTGCACGAATGGTGTGATGCCGCCGGGGGCCGCCGGCGGGCGCACGGCTCTTGCCTCGCGCTGCTCGTGCAGCGCCGGCGACTGGCTGATGAGGTGCCGTTTGCTGTCGATGACGAGGTATGGGGCTTGCTCGGTCAGCCGGAGGCCCTCGGGCAACGACTGAATCAGCAGCTCGCGGAAACCGCCAGCGCCCGCCCAGCCGGTGCCGATCGTCCGCTCGTGCCCGAGCGCACGTACCGCGCGGTCGGCCAAGACCTCCAGAGGAACGGGCGTCGGCGAGGCCTGCACCGCTGCCGCAACCTCGGCGATGATCTTGCGGCGGATCGCCTCGTCCTGATTTTCGAGGCCGGCGACGGGGCTTGCCTGATCGCCGACGCGGCCCTCCAGCAGGAGGGTTATCAGATCGGCCTCACGCACCTCGCCGTCGCTGATCGCGGTGTAGGGCGCGGCCGTGTAGTCGTTGGCGTAGATCACGGTGCGGCGCGCATGCGCACGCAAGCGGTGCAGCACGGGCGTGAAGTCGGCATCTCCTGACAGGATCACGAACTCGTCGAAGTAGGTGTCGTGCGTGAGGTAGTCGCGCACGTCCATAACCATGCGAATATCGGAGGAATTCTTGAGCTGCGCGGTCAGCGGCGGGCAGTCGACGATCTCGAAGCCGGCGCGCAGGAAATGATGGCGCACGAACGGGAACGAGTTCATATCCGTCGAGTTGTCGGTCGCGTTCCGGCGCGGGACCGGGTTGCCGTAGCAGCGGTTCATGACGATGCGCCGCACGCCCGGCTTGGCGGGGCTGTTGGTCGGGGTGATCAGGTAGCTTGTCTCAATCGCCTTGAGCCAGAGGGCAGCGTCCTTCGCGAAGCGCTTCGCAGCCTCCTCACTCTTGCGCTTCAGCGACAAGTAGATGTTGTCGTAATCGACGAACACCGCGCTCAAGAACGCGCCTGATGTCTCCTGCTTCATACTGGCCAACCCCCGCTTGGCGCCCATGCGACTTAATTCTGGCACTCTTTACGAGTCGCGAGTCGGCGGCAAGGACCGACGGGACGCGGGGGCCCAACAATCCGGAAATATCAACAGGCTGGGCCACTTAGGAATCGACCGGCAGGTCAATTGGTGGTGGATAAGCCACCCCTGCGTCATCGTGATCCGGAGGCCGGCCGGACCGGATCGAAACCGGGCTGGGCAATCTCAAATGTGGAAAACTCGAAAGCCGGCGCCACCGTGCACCCGACCAGCGTCCATTCTCCCAGGCTTCGCGCCCGCTGCCAGTGGCCGGCAGGCACGATCGCCTGCGGCCTCTCGCCTTCGGCCAGATTGTTGCCGAGGCGGATGCTCGCATGGCTCTGCGCTCCGTTGCTCATGGCAAGCTCGAGCGGCGCGCCTGCGTACCAGTGCCACACCTCGACCGCGTCGATGCGATGCCAGCGGGAAATCTCGCCGGCCTGCAGCAGGAAATAGATGGCGGTCGAGGCGGCACGCGCTCCTGCGGGGGCGGCATCGCGAAACGTCTCGCGAAAGTGGCCGCCCTCGGGATGGGGCGTGAGCCTGAGAAGGCGGATGATCTCGGCTGCGCTGGTGCAGGCCGCCATCGTCTAGCTCTTGTTCTTCCGCTCGCGAATCTCTCCGAACACCTGCCAGTCTTGCGCCTGCTCCATCCCCAAGCGCTTGCGGATGGCCGGCACGTGAGGACGCAGGAACGGATTCGTCTCGCGCTCGATGTCGATGCGGGTCGGCAGTGTGAACTTGTTTGCGGCCCTCAGCTTCTCGACCTCGGCGGCGCGTGCGCGCAACGCCTCGTTCTCCGGCTCGATCGTGAGCGCGAACCTTGCGTTCGACAGCGTATACTCATGGCCGCAGTAGATCTCGGTCTCGGGCGGCAGTGCGGCGATCTTCTGCAGCGACTGCCACATCATGCGCGCATCGCCCTCGATGACGCGCCCGCAGCCGATGGCGAACAGCGTGTCGCCGACGAAGGCCACGCCGTCTGCCGGAAGCGAATAGGTGATATGACCCGCAGTATGTCCCGGCGTATCGAGAACATGCACGGGCGAGGCGCCGAAGTCGAACCGATCGCCCTCTGCGACAGTCTTGTCGAGCCCCTTGATCTTGCCGGCCTCCGCCTTCGGCCCGATGACGGTGCATCCGGTTTCGGCTTTGAGAGGTATGATCCCGGCTGTGTGATCGCCGTGATGATGCGTGACCAGGATGTGCGTCAGCTTCCAATTTTTCTCCTTGAGTGCCTTGCCGATGGCGACGGGCTCGGGCGCATCAATGGAGGCAGTTAGCCCCGATGCAGAATCGTGAAGGAGCACACCGTAGTTGTCGCTCAGACACATGAACTGGTGGATTTCGAGCTTCGGCATGTCCGCGCTCCATGGAAGTTGGGGGTCATTGCACAGACCCTAGCAGCCGAGGTTCCGATTTCAACCGCCCGCGGTTGGCGGTAAATTGCGTGCAGTATGCCAAGCGATTGCGAATCGCCGCCTGGCAAGAAGCAGGATCGATGCAGCCGGATGTCGTCGAGCTACGAGATTTCTACGCCCGGCCTCTCGGAGGCATGGTTCGGCGGCTGCTGACGCATCGCATCCGCGCGCGCTGGCGGCGCGTTCACGGCGCGACACTGATGGGCCTGGGCTTCGCAACGCCGTATCTCGGGCCATTCCGCGGCGAGGCCCTGCGGCTCGGTGCGCTGATGCCGGCGAGCCAGGGGGCGCTTCTGTGGCCATCGAGCGGCTATATCCATACGGTGCTGGTGGAGGGTGAAAGCCTTCCGCTCCCGGACGCAAGCGTCGACTATCTGCTCGCCGTCCATTACCTCGAGACCAGCGATCACGTGCGCGCTCAGCTACGCGAGATCTGGCGCGTCATGCGGCCTGAAGGCCGTCTGCTGATCGTCGTGCCCAACCGCCGCGGCGTGTGGGCGCGCCTCGACACCACGCCGTTCGGCTACGGCCGGCCCTATAGTCGCGGCCAGCTCGAGCATCTGCTGGCAGATGCGCTGTTCTCATCCATCGACTGGGGATCGGCGCTGCATCTGCCCCCGGTCGACCGACCGCTGGTGCTGCGCTCGGCAATGGCCATGGAGCGGTTGGGCGCGCGGGCGTGGCCTGCGTTTGCCGGCGTCATCATCGTCGAGGCGAAGAAAGAGCTCGTCGCCCCGGTCGGCAAAGTCTCCAAGTCGCGCGTGCTGAAAGATTTCATTCCGGCGCGCGGGGCTTCAGCGCGTGCGAACGCGCCCGAGCGCGAGCTCATGTGAGCATGAACGAATATATGCAGCCGGCCGCTCCGCCGATGCGCCACGCAGCGCGCGGGCGGAGGACCTGTCCTGTCGCAGGCGCTACTGCAGCATGCTCCGCGCTTCGTTCGCGGTTTCAGGAGGAGCGGCGCGCCATCAGGAACACTGCCTTCTCGCCGATCAGGTTGTGGGCCGTGAGCGGTATCCACGTGCCGAGCTGCTGACCCGAGCTGTTGAAGGCGGCCGTGCGCACAACGCTCGCGCCGACGATGTCGCACAGGTTGACGAAGTCCTTGATCGAGCAGAGGTGGCCGTTCGGGCTCGCGTACCACGGCTCCGGCAGGTTGTCCGTGGTCGGCATGCGGCCGGTGAAGAGGAATTGCGCGCGCACGCGCCAATGGCCGAAGTTGGGAAAGGAGACGATTGCGTAACGCCCGATCCGGAGCAAATTTTCGAGCACAGTTTTGGGATGGCGTGTCGCCTGGATCGTCAGCGACAGGATGGCGTAGTCGAACGCTTGGTCCGGATAGTCGGAAAGATCGCGGTCCGCGTCGCCCTGGATGACCGAGAGGCCGCGCGCCACGCAAGCGTTGACGCGCTCGCGGCTGATCTCGACGCCACGGCCGTCGACGTTCTTGATATCGCTCAGAAGCTGCAAGAGGGCGCCATCGCCGCATCCCACGTCGAGCACGCGCGAGCCGGGAGCCACCATCTCGGCGATGAAGAGATGGTCCACGCGTGGCGGAGCGGACCCGGGATTGGTGCGCACGAGCATCGCTGCCTCACCGGTCACGCCGCGAGCCCATGGCGCGCCGCAGAAGCGTTGAGGAAACCGCGCACCGTGGCGAACAGCTCCGGCTCGTCCAGCAGGAAGGCGTCGTGCCCCTTGTCGCTGTCGATCTCGACGAAGCTGACGTTGGCCGCCACGGCGTTCAAAGCATGCACGATCTCGCGGCTCTCCCGTGTCGGATAGAGCCAGTCGCTGGTGAAGGAGACGACGCAGAAGCGTGTCTTGGTGCCGCGAAAGGCGTTGGCCAGCACGTCACCGTGCCCGGCTGCGAGGTCGAAGTAGTCCATCGCCCGCGTGATGTAGAGGTAGCTGTTGGCATCGAAGCGATCGACGAACGAGGAGCCCTGATAGCGCAGGTAGCTCTCGACCTGGAAGTCGGCGCTGAACGAGAAGGTCTTGCGATCGCGATCCTGCAGGTTGCGGCCGAACTTGCGGTGCAGCGCCTCCTCCGAAAGGTAGGTGATGTGCGCGGCCATGCGCGCGACCGCGAGGCCGCGTCGTGGCACCTTGCCCTCCTCCAGATAGCGGCCGTGGCACCAATCCGGATCGGCCATGACGGCCTGCCGCCCGACCTCGTGGAAGGCGATGTTCTGCGAGGAATGCCACGCCGCGGTCGCGATCGGAACTGCGGTGAGAACGCGCTCCTTGTAGCGGGCCGCCCAGTCGAGCACCTGCATGCCGCCCATGGAGCCGCCGATCACCGAGAACAGCTGCTGAATACCCAGGTGATCGATGAGCCTGACCTGGGCGTCGACCATGTCGCCAATGGTGATCACAGGAAAGTCGAGGCCGTAGGCCCTGCCGGTCCTCGGGTTGATCGAAGCCGGCCCGGTCGACCCCATGCAGCCGCCAAGAATGTTCGGGCAGATGACAAAGAAGCGGTCGGTGTCGATCGGCTTGCCGGGCCCGACCATGGTCTCCCACCAGCCGGGCTTGCCGGTGACGGGGTGGTCGCTCGCGACGTACTGGTCGCCCGTCAGCGCGTGGCAAATGAGAATGGCATTCGACTTTTCGGCGTTGAGCGCGCCATAGGTCTTGTATGCGACCCGGAATGGCGCCAGCAGCTGCGCGCACTCGAGCTGCAGCGGCTCGCTCTCGGGAAAGTCGACATACTCGCTGCTGGGGCACGTAGCCTCGGCAACGCGGGCATTAACGCTCGCATCGAACCCCGCATGGGTCAGCGTGTTCATGCTGTCTGAGCTCCGACCTCTGCGTGCCCCGGAGTATCTGGAATGCGATCTAACGCCGGCCCCACGCGATCTGGAACGGTTAGCTAGGCCCGCGTGCGCGAAAGTCAATCTTTTCTTTGATTTCACCAATCAAGGCGCATAAACCTGACCGCCCGAGCGATAGCCCGCCCCCAGAGAACCGCAATGTCGAATCGCATGCCAGCTCCGAAGCCGGGAATCCTGGATATCAACGCCTACGTGCCGGGCGAGAGCAGCGTTCCGGGCAACGTCAAGCCGATCAAGCTCTCCTCCAACGAGACGCCTCTGGGCCCGAGCCCGAAGGCAATCGACGCCTATCGCAGCCTCGCCGACAGCCTCGAACGCTATCCGGACGGCGCCTCCACGGAGCTGCGCCGGGCCATCGGCGGCGTCTACGGGCTCGATCCCGCGCGGATCGTATGCGGCTGCGGCTCCGACGAGCTCCTCAACCTGCTGGCCCATGCCTACCTCGGGCCCGGCGACGAGGCGATCTTCACCGAGCACGGCTTTCTCGTGTACCGCATCGTCACGCTCGGCAACGGCGCGACGCCGGTGGTGGCGCCGGAGAAGAACTACACGACCGACGTCGACGCGATCCTGGCGCGCGTGACGCCGCGCACGAAGGTCGTATTCATCGCCAACCCCAACAATCCGACCGGGACCTACATTGCATTCGACGAGGTTCGGCGGCTACGGCGCGGCTTGCCGGACAACGTGCTGCTCGTGATCGATGCGGCCTACAGCGAGTACGTCCGCCGCAACGACTACGAGGCCGGGATCGAGCTGGTGGCGACCACTGAGAACACGGTGATGACGCGCACGTTCTCCAAGATCTACGGCCTGGCGGCCCTGCGGCTCGGCTGGGTCTATTGCCCCGCGGCGATTGCGGAGGTGCTGAACCGTATCCGCGGACCCTTCAACGTCACGGCACCGGCGATCGCCGCCGGCATCGCGGCGATCGAGGACAGGGCCTGGGTCGAGAAGGGCGTGGCTCACAACGACACGTGGCTGCCGTGGATGACGAGCGAGGTGGAGAAGCTCGGCCTGAAGGTGACGCCGAGCGTCGGCAACTTCATCCTGATCCACTTCCCCGAGGACAAGAGCAAAGGTGCGGCGGCAGCCGACGAGTTCCTGAAGTCGAAAGGCATCATCATGCGCCGCGTGGCAGGCTACGGGCTCCCCAACGCCCTGCGCATGACGATCGGCACCGAGGAGGAGAACCGCACGACGGCGGCAGCGCTCGCCGAGTTCGTGCGGCTGAATTTCCGATGAGCACCGTCCTGTTCGATAGAGTTGCACTGATCGGCATTGGCCTGATCGGGTCGTCGATCTGCCATGCCATTCGCCGCGGAGGGCTGGCGCGGAGCATCGTCGGCCACGCCAAGACGGCGTCGACGCGTGAGGTCGCCCTCGAGCTCGGCCTGATCGACGAAGCCTTTGCGTCGGCGTCCGACGCTGTTGCCAAGGCCGACCTCGTCATTCTGTGCGTGCCGGTCGGCGCCTGCGGGGAGGTTGCCGCTGAGATCGGGGGAAGGCTCAAGGCCGGCGCGATCCTGACGGACGTGGGGTCGGTCAAGGGCGCCATCGTGCGGGACGTCTCGCCTCACGTGCCGCAGGGCGTTCACTTTGTGCCTGGTCATCCGATCGCGGGCACCGAGCATTCGGGGCCCCGATCGGGCTTCGCCGAGCTGTTCGACGGTCGCTGGTGCGTGCTGACACCGCCACCCGGGGCGGACAAGTCCGCGGTCGATCGGCTGGCGGCATTCTGGCGGGCGCTCGGCTCCAATGTCGAGATCATGGCGCCCGAGCACCACGACATGGTGCTGGCGATCACCAGCCATGTGCCGCACCTGATCGCCTTCAACATCGTCAACACCGCAGCGCACCTCGAACGCGTGACGGCATCCGAGGTGATCAAGTTCTCTGCCGGAGGCTTCCGCGACTTCACGCGCATCGCCGCGTCCGACCCGACCATGTGGCGCGACGTGTTCCTCAACAACAAGGCGGCAGTGATCGAGATGCTGGGCCGCTTCACCGAGGACCTGACGGCGCTGCAGCGCGCGATCCGTTTCGATGACGGCGAGACCCTGTTCCGCCTGTTCGCCGAGGCGCGCGAAATCCGGCGCGGCATCATCCAGGCCGGCCAGGATACGGAGGCGGCCGACTTCGGCCGGCCGCATGGTGCAACGCAGGCTCCTGCCCCGGCGCCCGCGAAAGGCAAGACATAGAGCCGCGGAGCGCCTCTCAGCATACGCAAATGGCCGCCGATCGAGCAGAACCCTGCCGCGAAGACAGCGGCGACTTGTGGATCTTCGCCTACGGCTCGCTAATGTGGCGTCCGGACCTTCCCTTCGCCGAGGCCCAGCGCGCGCGGCTGAACGGATTCCATCGCAGCTTCTGCATCTACTCGACGCATCACCGCGGCCAACCGCAGCGGCCCGGTCTCGTGCTTGGGCTCGACCGTGGCGGCGCCTGCGACGGGATGGCCTACCGCATCGCTGCAGCCGACAGGGAGGCCGTGGTCGGATACCTGCGCCAACGCGAGCTGATCTACGGCGTGTACCGGGAGGCGACGGTGCCGGTGCTGCTGATGGGGGCTTTGCACCGCGAGGTGCGTGCGCTCGCTTTCATCGTCGAAAGGGCTCATCCGGCGTATGCCGGAGCGCTGTCCCTCAGGGAGCAGGTTGCCCTCATACGCGGCGCATGGGGCGTCTCGGGGACCAACCTGGACTATCTGGCCAATACAGTGCGCCACCTTGCCGAGCTGGGCATACGCGAGCCCGCCATCGAGCGCTTGATGGTGGTGGCCGCACCCTTTCTCGCGCGGCGTCCTGGCGCGGCGGCCACGAGCCCGAGCGCGGTGGCGCTGCTGCGGGCGTGGCAACGGAAATCAGTCGATGTGCGGCGCATACGCCCGGCCGAGCATCGGCGTTTCCTTTACCGCATGCGGCTCACAGACGGATCGCAGCGTCGCGTTGAAGGGGTGGGCGCTTAGGCCTTAATGCCAGGTTTCCTCGGCGGGGGCGACCTCGGCGTCGCCGAGCAGACCGGCAGCGAGGTCGAACTCGACCAGGATGCGCTCTGCCTCGGTCCGGGCAAGGATGTAGAGGTGCACCTCGTTCGCGCCGAGCAGGGCGCCCTCGTGGCGAATCTGGGCGAGGTTCAGCGTGGGAGCGTCGTGCGAGGCCCGGCCTACCCTGAGAACGGCTTCGCTGCCGTCGGCAGCTCGCCGCACCAGCGCGTAGTTGGTCTTCGGCACCACGGGGCATTCGATCAGCCCGTAGACGAGGTGGAGATAGTGCCTGCCCGACCGGCCGGTCCGGTCCTCGAGGCGCAGCGGCTCGGCCTTGTTGAGGGTATCGCGCAGATCGGGGCGCTCGATATCGGGGCCGATCTGTTCAGCAATTCGGGCACTTATGCTCATCGGAGAGACCCCGCAACCAGACGCCGGTCGGCCGCCTTCGAACCGTCGCTCACATGGTCTTGTTACTGTTTATTTCAAGCGGAAATATGACCTGCTCGCAGACATTTGAAGGCAAACGTTAACACCGCGGCCGCGGTTCCGTGAGCAGGCGAAAAGAGTAGGACCGGCGCGATCAGCCGCACTTCGAGTAGCCGCAGTCGCGGCAAATCCAGCAGCCGGAGCGAAACAGAAATGCCGCAGCCTGGCAGCGCGGGCAGCGGCGTGGCGCGCGCGCCTGGGTCCGCGGGGAGGCCTCCGGCAAAGGGGCCGCCGGCCGGGGTTCGGCGCTCGCGGCATCCGCAGCCAGAGCAGTGAGCTCGGCGACGTCCTGATCCGCCGGCTGCAGGAAGCCGATGCGCAGCATATGCGCCTCGATGACCTCGCCGATGGCGGCCAGCAGGCTCGGAACATATCGACCGTTCATCCAGTGCCCGCCCTGCGGATCGAAGATTGCCTTGAGCTCGTCCACCACGAAGGTCACGTCGCCGCCGCGCCGGAACACGGCGCTGATCATTCGCGTCAAGGCGACCGTCCAAGCGTAATGCTCGAGGTTCTTCGTGTTGATGAAGACCTCGAACGGGCGCCTGCGCCCCTCCCGCTCGATGTCGTTGATGGTGACGTAAAGCGCGTGGTCGCTGACGCCCCACTTGAGCTTGTAGGTGAAGCCCCCGAGGACGGCATCGCGCTCGAGCGGCTTGGCCATGTAGACGACGTCGCCCTGCCGCTCGGCCTGCACTGTTACACGTTCGGCCGGCAGATGCCGGTGGCCCGTCTCCGGAGCTGCGGCGGCGTCCTCGGTCGTCACCTCGAGCTCGGCGGGGACGTCCGCTCCCGCGGGGGGCGCGGGGGAGGCAAGGACGGAGCCGGTGACCGCGTTGGGCCGGAAGGTGGTGCACCCCTTCAGCCCAAGATCGTAGGCCTCGAGATAGATGCTCTTGAAGGCCTCGAACGAGATGCTCTCGGGACAGTTGATGGTCTTGGAGATCGAGCTGTCCACATGCCGCTGCAGGGCCGCCTGCATCTCCAGGTGCTGGCGTGGCGAAAGATCGGCCGCGGTCACGAACGCGTCCGTCAATGGACGGTCGGGACCGAACGTGTGCCGGAACAACGCGTGCGCGTAATCCTCGACCGCCTCCTCGCGGACGTGATCGCCTGCGCCGCGCACGCGACGCGTGTAGCGGAAATCGAACACCGGCTCCACGCCGCTCGAAACGTTGGCGGCCAGAAGTGAAATGGTCCCGGTCGGAGCGATCGAGGTCAGGCAGCCGTTGCGAAGTCCGTGGCGAGCAATGGCTTCGCGCACGTCGGCAGGCAGCCGCGCCACGCTGGGCGCAGCGAGGATGGATGCAGCATCGAACAGAGGAAAGGCGCCGCGCTCCGCGGCAAGCTCTGCGCTGGCGAGATAAGCCGCGCGCTCGATGGCCGTCATCCAGCGCTCGGTCAGCGCGACGGCCGCAGGACTGCCGTAGCGCACGCCGCACATGATCAGCGCGTCGGCGAGGCCGGTCACGCCGAGACCGATGCGCCGCTTGGCCATGGCCTCCTGCCGCTGCTGCGGCAACGGATAGCCCGAAATATCGATGGTATTGTCGAGGAAGCGCACGGCCAGCGCCGCTAGCTCGGCGAGCCTGGCCTCGTTGAGCTGCGCATCGGGCGCGAACGGCTTGTCCACCAGCCGAGCCAGATTGATCGATCCGAGCAGACAGGCGCCATAGGTCGGCAGCGGCTGCTCGCCACACGGGTTGGTCGCCCTGATCTCCTCGCAATAGGCGAGGTTGTTCATCGCGTTGATGCGGTCGATGAAGATGACGCCAGGCTCCGCATAGTCGTAGGTGGCGCGCATGATGCGGTCCCACAGCGCGCGTGCTCTCACGGTCCGAAACACCGTGCCGTCGAACATCAGATCCCAGGCAGCATCGTCGCGCACGGCGCGCAAGAACGCGTCCGTCACCAGCACCGACAGATTGAAGTTGCGCAGCCGGCGCGGGTCCGACTTCGCATCGATGAAGGTCTCGATGTCGGGATGATCGCAACGCATCGTCGCCATCATGGCGCCGCGGCGCTGCCCGGCCGACATGATGGTGCGGCACATGGCATCCCACACATCCATGAAGCTGACCGGCCCCGAGGCGCCTGCACCGACGCTGCGCACCAGCGCACCGGAAGGCCTGAGCGTGGAGAAGTCGTGGCCGATGCCGCCGCCCTGCTGCATCGTCAGCGCGGCCTGCTTGACGCTGTCGAAGATCGAGGTCAGGTCGTCCTCGATGCGACCCATGACGAAGCAATTGAAGAGCGTGACCTGACGCTGCGAGCCGGCCCCGGCGATGATGCGGCCGGCCGGCAGGAAGGCGAAGTCAGCCAGCGCCTCCTCGAAGCGCTGCGCCCACCCGGTGCGGGCCTCCTCGCGCTCAGGGCCGGCGACGGCCTCGGCGACGCGCGCCCAGGTGTCGGGCAGCGTCCGGTCGACGACCGTGCCGTCCGGCCGCTTCAAGCGATACTTCTCGTCCCAGATCTGCTCGGAAATGGGCGGGAGAGGAAGCGAACTCGACATTGCGCGCCAGGGAGCGAGGGCCAATCGCAGAAAAGATAGGCCAGGCTGGCTTAAAAGTCAAGAAATGTTCTTTTTATGTTCACTCTTTGATCTCAAGACTTCGGCGCGCTGTCGCGCCTCCTCGCCCAAGGGCGGCGGGGCTGGGCTGTCAGCGGCCTCCAGCAGCAGACGATCGCTCGCAGCCTCGATCGCGGCCTCGAGCCTACTGCGGAACTCGGCGCGCGGAAGTCCGGGGGGAATGGGATCGAGGATCTCGACGATGATGGTACCAGGGTAGCGGTGAAGGCTGCGCCGCGGCCAGAAAAGCCCTGAGTTCAAGGCCACGGGATAGCAGGTCAGCCCCAGCCCTTCATAGAGCGCCACGTAGCCCGGCTTGTAGTCGGGGTCCGCGCCTGGCGCCTTGCGCGTGCCCTCGGGGAAGATGAAGACCTCGCGGCCTTCGGCTGCGCGCTGCTTGGCGTCGGCCACGAGCTGCCTCAGCGCCACAGCCGCCCGATCGCGCCGGACCAGAATGTGCTCGAACTTGAGACAAAACCAGCCGTAGAAGGGGATCCACTTGAGCTCCTCCTTGAGCACGATGGCCGGGTCTCGAAAGATCGGAATGAGCGCGAAGGTGTCCCAGGCCGACTGATGCTTGGAGACGACCAGGCAGGGGCGCTCCTTCAGCTTCTCGGCGCCGCGAACCTCCATGCGCGTGCCGCAAATGACCTTGAGCAGCCATGTGCAGAACAGCCCATGGAGCCTCAGCCCCTCCATGGCCCAGGAGCGAGGCGCGAAGAAGAGCCAGCTTCCGCAGAGCAGGAACAGGGCAGTGGCCACGTAGAAGGCCGCAAGGAACAGCAGGGAGCGCAGCATGCCGTCTCGACCCGATCTAGGTCCGCCGGGGCGGGGCGCCGGATGAGCCCGCCACCACGCGCTGGTCCCAGGAGCCCAGAACGCGGGCCACGCCAAGCCGCGCCGCCGAGGTCAGGAACTTGATGTATTCGACCACGAGCATCCGCGCCGTCGCCCGATGCTGCCACCACGCCTCCACGTCATAGTGGCGGGAGGCGACCGGGTAGGACACCAGCTCCACATGCGGGAGGACGCGGGCGAACTCAGTCAGGCTGCGCGGCATATGATAGCTCGACGTCACCACGATCAGCTTCGAGTATCCCTTATCCGCGGCCCAGGCCCGCGCCTCCTCGGCATTGCTGCTGGTATCCACCGCCGCATAGCCGAAGTCGATGCAGCATTTGAAAAGCTGACTGTCCTGCCCCGTGAGGCGACCGATTTCCGCGGCCTTCGTGGCTGGGTTGACGCCGGAGATCAGCAGGCGCCGGCCCTTTCCCTGCGACAGGAGCCGAATGCCCGCCTCGATACGGTTCTCGCCTCCAGTGAGGACGACGATAGCGTCGGCGGATGGCACGGCAGCGGGCGGGGAGCAGTTGATCGACCTGGCGAACACGGCAAAGCCCGTCAGCAGCGCGAGAGCGCCAACGCCAACGCCTGCGACAATGAGCCGAGCCGACCTCGCCATCGGAGTGGGTTCCTGGCGATTACTGTCCGGCCGGATTAGCGGCCGAATCCCTTAAATATTCTATCCCAATTCGCCAGTGATGTGACGCGGCCATAGTCCTGTATCGACAGGCGTACCTGCCCCAAAGTTAATGCTGGCTGTGAAGAATCCTGTACACGCCGAAGCGGGAGGTCAGCATGCACAGAGCGGCAATCACGACCACCACCAGGCAGAGAAGCGCATAGCCCGTCGCATCGAGCGTGCCTGCACCGACGAGGCGGCGGAGCTCCGCGATCGTCACCGCACCTCCGCCGAGCAGCTCCATTATGCTCGGCATCAGGAAGAAGACCAGCATCGCCGAGAAAGCACCGACGAGCCCCGCTCTCACGCCAAGGCTCAGAAAATGCTTCTCGAACTCGCGCGCGATGAAACGGTCGGTGGCGCCGACGAAATGCAGCACCTCGACAATCTCTCGATTGGAGGCCATGGCGCTGCCGGTAGCGGAGATAATGATCGCCGTCGTAGCTGCGCCGACGAGCATCAGGATCGCGAGGCCGCCAAGCCCGAAGGAACGGGTCACGGTGCGGATCTGCTGCTGCCACTGGCGGTGATCATCGAGCGTGGCCCCCTTGAACTCGCTGGACAGACGCTCGCGCAGGGCCGGAAAGTCGGGCGGCGCCGAACGATCGAGCTCGACAGCGATGAGCCGCGGCACCGGCAGCGACTTCAGCACGTCCGACTTCCCGAGCCATGGCTCGATCAAGGCAGCCGCATCATCCAGACTGAGCGGTCGCGCACTGCGCACCCCCGGCTGGTTCACGAGAAATGCGGTGACGTCCTTGACCAGCCGGTCGTTGTCGCCCCGCTCGCGCGGCTCGACCTGCACCGTCACCTCGCTGGCGATGTCCTTCAACCAGGCCGACGCCGACTGGTTGATCATGTAGACGGCGCCAGCGGTGAGGCAGGCCAGGAAGCACATGATCGTGACCACCATGGTCAGCGAGCGCCCGGTGACCGAGCCTGCAGGGACGATCGGCGCATTGGTCTGGTGCTTCACACTTGTGGACGGGCGCTGCTCGCCATGGAGCTGCGGAGCGCCGGGCCTGCGGCCTGCCTGCTCCGTGGCATGCGTGCGCACGGTCGTGGGCGGATCGGCGGGATCGTCGAACTCGTCCCTCGCCCTGAGCGCCGCCTGCGATTGCAGCGTGCGCGCACCCGATGGCCTGTCAAACGATCCGGACATGGCCATCATGAAGTTCGAGCCGCGGCGCCTTGAACTGCCGCATCAACTGATGATCGTGCGTGGCGATGACCACCGAGGTGCCGAGCCGGTTGAGCTCGATGAAAAGCCGCAGCAGACGGCGCGCCATCTGCGGATCGACGTTGCCCGTGGGCTCGTCCGCCAGCAGCAGCTCGGGCTTGCCGATGACTGCGCGCGCGATAGCGGCACGCTGCTTCTCGCCGCCCGAGAGCACCGAGGGAAAATGGTCGATGCGCTCGCCGAGGCCGACCCACTGCAGAAGGTCCGTCACATCTTCCTTGTAGTCGGTCACCTTCTTGCCGATGACACGCAGCGGCAGCGCCACGTTCTGCCACGTGGTGAGGTGATCGAGCAGGCGGAAATCCTGAAAGACGATACCGATCCGGCGCCGCAACTGCGCACGGCGCGCCGGCTGAATCCGGCTTACGTCCTGGCTGAAGAGCTGAATGTTGCCGCGCGTCGGCTGCAGCGACATGAAGATCATCCGCAGCAGCGACGACTTGCCGGCACCGGAAGGGCCGGTGAGAAAGTGGAAAGAGCCGGGTCGCAAGTGAAAGCTCACGTCGCGCAGCACATCGGCCCCGCGCCCATATCTGAGCCCCACGTTCTGCAGCCTGATCACAAGGGTCCCCGAGATGTCCCCGTCCCCCATTGTTTATGCGAGATGACTGGGGAGGATCAATCACCGACGAATGTGGCGGGCTCGTGGGAGTGTGGAACCTGGGGACGCCGCCAGCTTCGGGGGCCCGAGGCGGGCGGCAGCTTCGCGTCCCGCGGCCGATCTGATATGACGGTCCGGTCGGGAAGCGTGGGCGGAATTTGATGAGCAAAACCGGAGAAGGGGGCGCAAGGGTCGAGGTCCTCTTCTCGGCCGAAGCCATTGCCGCGCGCATCGACGCACTCGCCCGCGAGATCGCGGCTGCCGATCTCGACAAGCTGATGGTCGTCTCGGTGCTGACCGGCAGCTTCGTGTTCGCAGCCGATCTGCTGCGCGGGCTCTACCGCGCCGGACTGGCTCCCGAGGTCGATTTCGTGTCGCTGTCAAGCTATCACAACGACACCAAGCCCAGCGGCCGCATCGAGGTCCTGCGCAATGTCGAGCTCGATGTGGAAGGGCGGGACATCCTGCTCGTCGACGACATCCTCGACACCGGCCGCACGCTTGCTTTCGCCCGGGACATGATCGCGGCGCAAAAGGCGCGACGCGTTCTCACGTGCGTGCTCCTCGACAAGCGTGTGCGGCGCGCAGTCGACATCGAGGCGGATTTTGTGGCCTTCGAGTGCCCGCCCGTCTTCGTTGTAGGCTATGGTATGGATCTGGCGCATCGTTACCGCGAGCTTCCGTTCGTCGGCCGGGTCGTCAACGACCCCTAGGACGGTGCAGCCATCGACGACGATGGACCTGGAAGGGGAGAAGCTCGATGGCACGCATCCTTCTTGCCGACGACGATCAGGGATCGCTCGACTTCGTGCGCCGCGCCTTGGAGATGGATGGCCACGTGGTGATCGCAACGCAGGACGGCAACGAGGCGCTCGAGCAGCTCAAGAGCGGCGGCAGCTTCGACGTGCTGGTGAGCGACGTGAACATGCCGGGCCTCAACGGCATCGCGCTGGCCGAGAAGGCAGCGGACATGGGGTCCAGCATCAAGCTGGTGCTGATGTCCGGCTTCGCCGACGTTCTCGACAAGGCCAAAGGCCTGGAAGCGCGCGGCGCCAGGCTGGTGCTGAAGCCGTTTCCGATCGACAGGATCCGTGCCGAGGTCCGCGCGGTGCTCGGCGCCTGACGCAGCTCGAGCTCGATCAGCCGCCGGCCGCTCTGAGAAACGACGCCGCGCCGCTGCCGATAAGTCGCGGCAGGTGCGTATAGATGTAGCGGCACCCCTTGCCGACGACCTCGGCCACGTTCTCGGTCGTGGCGGGCAGCCCCGGCGCCTTGCCGGCGCGACGGATGGCGGCGAGCGTCGCCTCGATCGCCTCAGCGACGGGCGGTGCCTTGGGGTTGCCGGGAAAGCCCATCGATTGCGACAGGTCCGACGGACCGATGAAGAAGACATCGATGCCGTCGACCGCCAGGATTGCGTCGATATTGCGCACGGCCTCGGCATGCTCGATCTGCACGCAGACGAGCGATTGCGCATTCGCCGCCGCAGCGAAGTCGGGCATCTTGGCGCCAAGTCCCCATTGATCGGGCCTGGTTCCGGCCGCGAGGCCGCGCTGCGCGCCGGGCCCGAACTTGACCGAGGCAACCGCGCGGCGCGCATCCTCGCCCGAGTTGATGTGTGGGATCTGCACGCCCATCACACCTCGGTCCATCACGGCCTGGATGTCGGCTGCGGCGTTGCTGCGCGGGCGGGCGATCGGCGTGACGCCGACCGCTGCGGCCGCCATGGCCATCACCTCGACGTCGGCAAGGCTGAGCGAGCCGTGCTCGCAGTCGAGAAGCACCCAGTCGAACCCGGCGTATCCCAGCATCTCCACGAGCTGCGGTGAGGGAAACATGAGCGAGACGCCGAGGGCCGACTCGCCTCGCGCGATCTTTTCCTTCATCAGGTTGGGCTTCATCGGGTTCGGCTCACTGAAGTTGGTATTGGCGATGCAGTGGGAACGGCGGCGCGCTCGCGCGTGAGCAAGTAGAGCCCGGCGAGGCAGACGATGACAATGCCCAGCAGCGAGATCTCGTCGGGGACGTAGCCCCAGATGAGATAGCTCAGCATCAAAGCGAGCAGGATGGTCGAGTAGCGGAACGGCGCCACGGCAGCGATCTCGCCCGTGCGCATGGCAACGACGCCAAGATGATAGCCGATGAAGACGGCCAGCGAGGCACCGGCGAGCAGCGCGAGCGCGCGCCACGACGGCACCACCCACGTCTCGGTTGCCGCCAGCCCTGCGCCGGCAAGCGTGATCACCGCCGAGGAGGCAAGGGCTACGAACAACGACGGCACGGAATGGTCGATGAAGCGCGTCGTCAGGTCACGCATAGTCGTGAAGAGGAGCGCAGCGAGCGCAATCCAGACGTGCGCATTGAGCCCGTTCGCGCCTGGCCTGATGATCAGCAGGACACCGGCGAGGCCGACGAGCGAAACGGTCCACCGTTGCCAGCCGACACGGGAGCCGAGGAGAAGCGCGGAGCCCGCAGTTACCAGCAGCGGCGTCACCTGCAGCACTGCCGACGTTATCGCCAACGGCAAATAGCGCAGCGCGGCGACGATGAACAAGGTGGCAACGGCCGCCGCCAGGATGCGCAGCATCATTGCCGGCTGCAGGAGCACGCTAATGGGTCGCAGGGCGCTGAAGTACCACGCGGCAAGAGCAATCAGCGTCGTCGCCATGATCCCGCGGATGACGATCAGCTCGCCGGTCGGCAGCTCGGTGGTCGCGAGCTTGACGATGGCATCGTTGACGGCAAACCCCGCCGTCGAGGCTACCATGGCCAGGATGCCGCGCAGGTTGGCGTTCATGCGCGTGCGCTCCACACGTGCATGATCATGCTCGTCGGGCCCGGGCCAGCCTGCGCTCCCGCATGAACGTCGCGAGCCCGGCGGCAACGACAATGACAATGCCGGTGACGGAGAGCAGGTCCGGCACCTCGTTCCAGGCGAACACGCCGATCAGAATTGCCCATAGGACGACGCAGTAGCGGAATGGCGCGAGCGCCGACATCTCGGCGCTTCGCATGGCGACGACAAGGCAGATGAACCCGGCAGAAAGGAGCACGGCCGCGCCCACGACCATGGCCAGGGCCGACGCGGTCAAAGCCGGCGACGATCCGAACGGCAGGAGCGCCAGGCCCGAGAGACTGGCGAAACCGGCGGACACGGCGCCGATCGGCAAGGTCGGTGTCGCGCGGTCGATGCGGCTGGTCGCAAGGTCGCGAATGGACATGCACAGCATCGCGGCGACGGCGAGCAGCGACCACCAGGTAAAGCCTGCGGTGCCGGGTTTCAGGATCAGGAATACGCCGATCAGCCCGGCGAGCGCCGCGAGCCAGCGCTGCCAGCCCACCCGCTCCGCGAACAGCCACGCGGCGGCGACGGTCGTCACGAGCGGAATGAACTGGAGGATGGCGCTGGCGTCGGCGATCGGCATGCGTTGCAGCGCCGCGTTGAACAGGAGCCCCGCGCCGACCTCACCTGCAATCCGGAGTCCCATTGGCGCCGACATCAGGCCCGGATGCGACGATTGGGCCCGCTGCGAGAAGGCCACGAGCGTCAGCAGGAGGCACGCCAGCAGGCCACGGCCGGCTATCGCAGCACCAAGCCCGATGTCGCGCACCGCGCCGCGCAAGCAGGCATCGGCCGAGATCATGGCGGCGCCGGCGCCGACCACGGCCGCGATGCCGAGGAGATTGCTTTTCGCCTCTGGCTGACGCGAGGCAGCGACGACCCCTTGCTGCGGCTTGTCCACCCCCTCGATAGCCATGTCAGGCCAACCCGGCAGATCGTCTGGCCATGCGCCGCAACGTCTGCTCGCGGAAGAACGTGTAGAGGCCCGCCCCGGCGACGATGCAGATGCCGATCAGCGTCGCCACGTCCGGCAGGTAGTTGAACACGATCATGCCTGAGAGGATGGAAAACGGGATGATGGTGTAGCGGAACGGCGCCACGGCCGAAACTTCCCCCGTGCGCATGGCCACGATCGTACAGAGCTGACCGAAAAGAGAGAAGACGCCTGCCGCCGCCAGCATGAGCAAGAGCCCGCCGGTCGGCATCGCCCACTTGGCGAAAGGCGCCACACAAAGCGCGGCTACCGTCACCGTCCCGGCGGAGATGGTCATGATCAGCACCGGCGGCACGCGCCGATCGATGCGACGCGTCGCCAGATCGCGTATCGTGGAGCACACGGCCGAGGCAATGCCGGCGACCGCCCACCAGTTGAACGCATCCGATCCGGGCCGGATGATGATCAGGACGCCGATCAGCCCGACGACTGCCGCGCTCCAGCGCCGCCAGCCGACCCTCTCGCCCAGGAACAGCGCCGAGGCGGCCGTGATCATGAGGGGTCCAAGCTGCGTGATGGCCGTCAGATCGGCGTAGGCCAGGCGCGCGAGCCCGGACTGAAAGAACCAGCCGCCGCCGACGTCGCCGATGGCCCGCACCGCCATGGCACGGCTCATGGCGGCCCTGAGCTCGAAGAAGGCGCCCATGACCAGCGCGGCGCCGGCTGCGATCAGCGTAACCACCAGGCCGCGGAAGAAGAGCAGCTCGCTCGTCGGCAGGCTGCTGGAGGCGATCTTCATCAGAGTATCGCCGCAGGCAAACGACGCCATGGCAACGCTCATGGCGATGATGCCCTTGAGATTGGCGGCAGCGATGTGAGCAGCGTCCAGATGACCAGCCGCGCGCAGGTCGTCGCTCCCGCGCTCCCCCACCCCTTCGTCTCCCCCACTGCGGGCCTCGCGGCCGTTCTCAGGTTCAGCCGCCCGTGACGCTCATGTGTCGCTGCACGGCGGGCCGCCGGGTGCGGCGGTCGATCACAAAGTCATGGCCCTTCGGCTTGCGCGAGATCGCCTCGTCGATCGCCGCATGCAGAAGCGCATCGTCTGCGCTGGCGCGCAGGGGGACGCGCAGATCGGCCGCGTCATCCTGGCCAAGACACATATAGAGCGTTCCGGTGCACGTCAGCCGTACGCGGTTGCAGCTTTCACAGAAATTGTGGGTCATCGGCGTGATGAAGCCCAGGCGGCCGCCGGTTTCGGCAACCTCGACGTAACGGGCGGGGCCGCCCGTGCGGTAGGGGATATCCTTCAGCGTGAAGTGATCCATCAGGCGCGCCCGAACGATGGACAGCGGCAGATACTGTTCGGTTCTGTCCCCTTCGATGTCGCCGAGCGGCATGGTCTCGATCAGCGTCAGATCGTGGCCGCGGCCGTGGGCGAAGCGAAGCAGATCGACGATCTCGTCCTCGTTGACGCCCTTGAGTGCGACGGCGTTGAGCTTGATCTTCAGACCGGCGCGCTCCGCGGCCTCCATACCCGCCATGACCTGGCTGAAGTCGCCCCACCGGGTGATGGCCTTGAATCGCTCCGGGTTCAAGGTGTCGAGCGAGATGTTGACGCGTTCCACGCCCAGGTCTTTGAGCTGCTGGGCATACTTGGGAAGCTGGCTGCCGTTGGTGGTCAGCGTCAGCTCGTCGAGCGCACCGGTTGCGAGGTGCCGTGACAGCGCCTGAAAGAGCCAGAGGATGTTCTTGCGCACGAGCGGCTCCCCGCCCGTGATGCGCAGCTTGCGCACACCTCGCGCGACGAACGCCGAGCAGACCCGGTCGAGCTCCTCCAACGTCAGCAGATCCCGCTTCGGCAGGAAGGTCATGTGCTCCGACATGCAGTAGACGCAGCGGAAGTCGCAGCGATCCGTCACGGACACACGCAGATAGGTCACGTGCCGGCCGAACGGGTCGATCAACGGCTCACTGGCTGCGGCCTGGTCTCGGGTGTCGGCCATGTCGGGGTTGTCTCCGCAGGGCGGCCGGATGGTCCAGTCGCCGCCCACGCCAATACTAGGACCGTCGCTCCCATCTTTCAATGAAGCCCTGGGCAAACTGCCGGATTTCCGATCACAGCTTGTATGGACCTTCGGTCGCAGGAGACTCCAAAAAAACACGACCCGGGAAGCGAGCTTCCCGGGTTCGTATCGAAAGAAACTTAGACTTGTTCAGCGACTTGTTCAGCCGGTTATGGCGCCTCGTTCTCGAGCGTGCCGAAGACGCCGTCCGAACGCGGAGCCGTGTCGTTCAGCTGGTCGAAGACGCCCTTCGGGGCCGTCTGGTTCAGGTCCTCGAAGGTGCTGGCAAGCGGCGCCGTCTGGTTGATGTCGGTGAACACATCCCTGGGGGCGGCCTGTGCCGAGGCGGTAAACAGACCGAGCGCAAGGATCGAAGCTGAGATGAGGGTTTTCATGTCGTGTCCTTCCTTGAAGAAATTTCGTCGAGCCACGCTGGCTCTGATGGGCATATGGGTCGATGTTGCATTGCATAAAGACGCTCTCACACATGCGTGACGAGGCTTGAAAAATGAGGCACTTATCGTGATGAAAGGCGCTTCGCGATCGCGAAAAAGAGAGCCAGCGGAGCCTCGAGCCAGGGCGGCGAAAAAGGGGTGAGAGAAGCGGCTCTGCGGGCCTCGTGGCGGCACGCAGACCGGCCATCGCGTCGGGTCGCACCGGCGTGCTCGCGTGCTTCGGCTAGGGGAGATGAGCTGCGGCAAGCTGCCCAGGTGGGCTCGCCGTCTCACGCTCTGCAGATCACGTTTTTGGGTCCTGCTTCGCTTTGCGCCGCGCTACGTCCTCGGCCTGGAGATGGCGCCCACTGTCCAACAGCTCGAGCATGTATTCGTGGTAGCTGACGCCCGCAGCCTCCGCCCTGGCAACGCGGAACTTGAGAATCGACAAGGAGGGGTTCTTCCACACCTCGCGATGCGCCTTGCGCCAGCGCCAGGAGACGAAAGCGTCGTTGACCTCATCGTCCAGCGGCGGGCCGTTGTTATGACCGATCGGGGCGGGCAGGCCCCACTGCAGCATCTCATGAGGCGGCCGCAGCTCCAGCTCGAGCCGGAAACGCGGGGGCAGCAGCCTGCTTCGCTCTAGCCTGTCACCCATCGGCCTTACCCACTCGAGGTCGACTGATTCCATGAATCGACCACAAGCCGATCAGCCGGGCTACGCCATTTTCCAGGCATTCTGCTCGAAAAATGGACAGCCGTTTCCCGGCGCATCAACGCATTGGAAAGCGGCATGCCTCGGGCGCCTGGGTAGCCTAGAATCGCTGCCCGCCGTAGAGGCACAGAGGATCCAGAACTGCCAGGTTCGGATAGGCCGGCGCCGGCGCGGCAAGCGCGAGCAATGCCGCCTTGGCCGCGGCCCCGGTCGTCAAATCCCGACGATGGTGCGCGCACGCGGCGAGCCCCGCAGCGAGCGCGACCGCCTCCGCCGCGCTCGAAGGCGCAGCTCCCGCGCGGGCGCCGACCATGGTCGAGGCACGCGGTACGACCCAGGCATCGATCGCCACCATGGCGGTTGTAGAAGCACGGTCGGCTTGCGAGGCCACGCCGACGACGACCAGATTGTCGAACTTCGGCACGACAACAGCGGTGTCCGCGTCCACCGCGGCAACAAACAGCAGCTTGCCGGCGGCGCCGGCTGCCTGACGCAGGAGCTCGAACGTCTCGCCACGTGGGTCCAGCGTCGGCAGGGCGACAATCCGCGCCGGAGTCTTGATGAGGAAGCCGATTGCCTGCGCCATTGAGCGCGGATCGTCGAGCCTGGCGCGGACCGGGACGAGACGAGCCCGTTGATAGGCGGACAGCATCAGCTTCGCCAGGGCGGTGCCGCCGCGATCGGCGCGTGAACCGGTCTGGTCGCGGGCCGAGGCATAGGGATGGCGGTCACCATCGATGACGTCCCAGCCGATGATTTCGCCTTCGCCGTCGCGCGCCAGTCTCGGCGCGATCCCCGGATCGGTATAGTCGATGCCGAAGCCGATCATGCCGACGGCGATACCGCCGGGGTCGGTGCCGGGCGGCACGTTTGGCTTCGAGCCAGCTTGCGAATGCGCAGGGAAGGGCCGAAAGCTGAGGACAATCGCCACAAGCGCGGCGATCACGCACATTGCAGGCGCACCGCTGCGGCCGGTGAAAGGCTTCATGATGCAGCCCCGGCCAACAGGGCGCGCGCGGTCGCCAGATCCTCCAGCGAATTGGCATTGAAGAACGGATCGATCATGCGGCCGGCGACATCGACCGGCCCGAACGGGACTGGGATCGTCTCATGCTGGCCCGTCCACTGCAGCACCTTGCGCAGACCGGCGCGGAGCTGGCGCTCCAGCTCGTCCATCAGAGAAAGAGGCCACAGGCCGACGACTTGGTGCACGCCGCTCTGCGATTGCGCCAGCGCGATCGCGCCAGGACGATTGGCGGCGGCCGATTGAAGTCGAGACACGAGGTCCGCGGGAAGGAACGGCGTGTCGCACGAGACCGTCGCGATCGCGCGCGCGTCGGGCATCTCGGCAATGGCCCAGCGCATGCCGGCCAGCATGCCCGCCAGCGGTCCGGCGAAGCCGCCGATCGTGTCCGCCACCACCGGCAGTCCGAACTGCGCGTAGCGAGACGGGTCACCGTTCGCATTGATAATGAGGCGGGAGACCTGCGGGCGAAGCCGCTCAACGACGTGTCCGAGCATGGTGCTGCCGCCAAGCTCGAGCAGTCCCTTGTCGCCCCCGCCCATGCGCCGCGACAGGCCGCCGGCAAGGATCACACCTGCGACCTGGTCGAGGTTGGCCATCAACTGACCGCCTTGGTCGGGGCGGCGTTGCCGCGACCATCCGGGATCGGTTGCCGACGCGGCCAGGCGCGGAACATCGAACTCGAGACCGATCTGGACCCTTGCACCACACGGCTCCCAGGTGTGTCCGCATCGGCGGCTGAGCGGCATTTAAACAGGGGACACGGGTGACACAAGGGCGCCCGAGCTGCTCGCTCGGCGCCAAGACGCCCTCCCCGTGACTTCGGCCATCGCTTCTGCCATAAACCGCCCCGAAAATCGCCGCCTGCGCGCAGGTAACCCTTTCACCAGAAAGCGAACGGGGCCATCTTCAGCAGGAAGCCTGCTTGGCTTCCCCCCGCCCCAGGAGCAATGCTCTGATGCCCGTAACGAAGCCCCAAGTTCTCGAGCGCCTGCGCCGGATCAAGGGCCCCGATTTGGAAGGCAACATCGTCGACCTGGGTCTCATCTCCGAGATCCTGCTGAAGGACGACCGCGTCTATTTCTCGATCACGATTCCGGCCGAGCGCGCGGACGAGCTCGAGCCGCTGAGGCAGGCGGCCGAGAAAGTCGTCAAGGAAATCGACGGCGTGAAGAGCGTCACGGCGGTGCTGACCGCCGAGAAGCCGAGGGGCGCCGCAAGCACAGCCGCCGCGCCTGCGCAGCGCAGCCCCGTTCCCGAGAGCCCACGCGTGACCCAGGCGCGCGCACAAGGCGCGGCTCGGGATCGAGGCCGGCCACAGGCAGCCCAGCCCGGCGCCGGCCGCCAGCTCACAGGCGTGCCCGGCATCAAGCACATGATCGCAATTGCTTCGGGCAAGGGCGGCGTCGGCAAGTCGACGACGGCCGTCAACCTGGCGCTCGGCTTCCAGGCCATCGGCCTCAAGACCGGCATTCTCGACGCCGACATCTACGGTCCCTCGCAACCGCGGCTCTTGGGCCTGTCGGGCCGGCCGGAGGTTCTGCAGGGCAATACGTTGCGCCCGATGGAGGGCTACGGCCTCAAGGCCATGTCCATGGGCTTCATGATCGACGAAGGCACGCCGGTGATCTGGCGCGGACCGATGGTGGTCTCGGCGCTGACGCAGATGCTGCGCGATGTTGCCTGGGGCGAGCTCGACGTGTTGGTCATCGACATGCCGCCCGGAACCGGCGACGTGCAGCTCACGATAGCGCAGCAGGTGCCGTTGTCGGGCGCCATCATCATATCGACGCCGCAGGACCTCGCGCTCATCGATGCGCGCAAGGGACTGAACATGTTCCGCAAGGTCGATATCCCGGTGCTCGGCATCATCGAGAACATGAGCTACTTCGTCTGCCCCAAGTGCAGCGAGCGGTCCGACATTTTCGGCCACGGCGGCGCGCACGAGGAGGCCGATCGGCTCGGCGTCCCATTCCTCGGTGAAATTCCGCTGCACATCGACATCCGCGCCAACTCCGACAGCGGCCGGCCGATTGTGGCGACCAAGCCTGAGAGCCTGCACGCGCAGATTTTCCGTGATATCGCCGCCAGGGCGTGGGGGGAGCTCGAGGCCGCACAGGGCTTGCGACCTGAGCCGCCCAAGCTCGAGCTCAGCGATGCGAAGGACGCCCTGCGCGCGACATTCGACGGGCGCGGCCCCGTCGAGCTTTCAGCAGAGCTGCTGCGCGTGATGAGCCCGTCCGCGGAGGTGCAGGGTCATTCGGCGGAGCAGCGGGTCACCGTTGCCAAGAAGCGCAACGTGAAGATCAAAGAGCTGCGCCCGGTTGGAAACTATGCCGTGAAGATCGTGTTCGACGACGGCCACGATACCGGCCTCTATACCTGGTCCTATCTGCAGCTCCTCGGCGCCGAGAAGGAGAAGCGCTGGGCCGAGTATCTCAAGGAGCTGCAGGCCAAGGGCCTGAGCCGAGGATAGACGGTCCGTGGGCGTGGACGCGGCGCCCCCCGTCTCCTATAAGGCAAGCGTCTCGATAGCGGAGGTTCAATCGGGGTTCGATGCCCGCAAAGTCCGATCCTTCCTTGAGCCGCATCGAGCGCCTTTGCGCCGATCACAGCCTGCGGATGACCGGGCAGCGGCGCGTCATCGCCCGCATTCTGTCCGAAGCCGTGGATCATCCCGACGTCGAGGAGGTCTACCGGAGGGCCAACGCCATCGACGAGCGCATCTCGCTGTCGACCGTGTACCGGACGCTGCGCCTGCTCGAGCGCAAGGGAATTCTCGCCCGTCACGACTTCGGCGCCGGCCGGCGGCGCTACGAGGAGACACCGCGGGTGCACCACGATCACCTGATCGATGTCGAAAGCGGCAAGGTCATCGAGTTCCGCAACGAGGAGATCGAGCGCCTGCAGGAGCGCGTCGCCCGCGAGCACGGTTTCAAGCTGGTCGGGCACCGGCTGCAGCTGTTCGGTGTGCCGATTCGACACGGCGACGACTGAGCCCCGATGATTTTTTCTGTGGGGCCTCGCCTATTGACAAGGGGCCACATCAGGATTGCTTAACGCGGTGTTCGCCGTAAGGACTTTTGACGAATTGTTATTTTGCAGTGCAACATTTACTGGCATAAGTCTCGCACGAGCATCCTCGATGCCCGACCTGCAGCGACTTTGAGCGACTATGGATCGTCCCGCCGACAGCAGTGAGATGGCTGCCTCGACCACCGCAGAGCCGGGGTCCAAGAAGGTATTCGTCAAGACGTTCGGCTGTCAGATGAACGTCTACGACTCCGAGCGCATGAGCGAGGCGCTGGGGGCGCGCGGCTATGCTCAGACGTCCGATGCAAGCGAGGCGGATCTCGTCATCCTCAATACCTGCCACATTCGCGAGAAGGCCGCCGAGAAGCTCTATTCCGAGCTCGGCCGCATCCGCGAGCTGAAGGAGGAGCGCGGCGCGGCAGGCAAGGACACGCTCGTCGCCGTCGCCGGCTGCGTGGCGCAGGCGGAGGGCATCGAGATCGTCAAACGCGCGCCGACTGTCGACATCGTCATCGGACCGCAGAGCTACCATCGCCTGCCCGAGATCGTGGCACGCGCCAAGACGAAGGGCGGCCACGTCATCGAGACGAGCTTTCCCGAGGAAGAGAAGTTCGATCATCTGCCGCCGCGCCAGGGTGCGCGCGCAGCCACCGCGTTCCTCACAGTCCAGGAAGGTTGCGACAAGTTCTGCACATTCTGCGTGGTGCCGTATACGCGTGGCGCGGAGTACTCGCGCTCCGTAGCGGCCATCGAGGCGGAGGCGCGCCGGCTGGTGTCGCAGGGCGTGCGCGAGATCACGCTGCTCGGACAGAACGTCAACGCCTATCATGGCCAGGGTCCGGACGGCAGCGCCTGGCCGCTGGCCCGGCTCATCTCCGCGCTGGCGCGGATCGAGGGCCTCGAGCGGCTGCGCTACACGACGAGCCATCCACGCGACATGGCGGATGATTTGATCGCCGCACATCGTGACGAGCCCAAGCTGATGCCCTATCTGCACCTGCCGTTCCAGGCCGGCGCGGATCGCATCCTGAGCGCCATGAACCGCAAGCACACGCAGCGCGACTACCTCCGGCTGGTGGAGCGGATCAGGCAGGCGCGGCCGGACATCGCGCTCTCGACCGACATCATCGTCGGCTTCCCCGGCGAGACCGATGCCGAGTTCGAGGCAACCCTCGAAGTCGTGCGCGAGGTCGGATTCGCACAGGCCTACTCGTTTAAATACAGCGCCAGGCCCGGCACGCCGGCGGCGAACATGGAGCAATTGCCCGAAGAGGTGAAAAGCGAGCGGTTGGCACGCCTGCAGGAGTTGCTCGATCGCCAGCAAACGATGTTCAATGCCGGCTGCGTGGGCAAGGTTTTTCCAGTGCTTTTCGAGAGACTTGGACGCAAGGCGGGGCAGCTGATCGGCCGCTCGCCCTATCTGCAGGCCGTGCACGCAGAAGCGGTGCCCGAGCTCCTCGGCCGCATCTTGCCCGTTGAAATTGCCGGCGCTGGACCCAATAGTTTGTCCGGCGTCATAAAGGTGGCATGAGTTGCAGGTAATCCAGGGGTTGTGTGCGGGTATCCGTCTCGCCTACCAGATGTGCTAGATTGAGATTCGGTTCAGCTAACCGCGACTTCGGTTGCCGGGAGACCAGAATTTGACAGGCGCGCGAGGATCGGCCGTGCCGAATGCGGCCAAGTCGCCGAGGCAGGGCGAAGCGGGTGGACGCCTTGTAGTACCGTTCGATGACAATCGGCTCCTGATGCAGGTCCTGGGCGAGTACGACGCCCACCTCGCCCTGATCGAGGAGCGGCTCGGGGTCCACGCCCACGCACACGGCAACCTCGTGACCCTGACGGGCCCGGCAAGCGCAAACGAGACCGCTCGCGACGTGCTGCTCGCGCTTTACGACCGTGCGGCCAGGAACGAGCCGATTGCGCCAGGCGACGTCGACGGCGTCATCCGGCATGCTCGCTCGGGCGCGCCGCGCCAGGACGGCATGGCGCAGATCCGCACGCGGCGGCGCATCGTCACCGCCCGCTCGCTGACACAAAGCTCCTACATTCGCGCGCTCGAGCGCCATGATCTGGTGTTCGGCACGGGACCCGCGGGCACCGGCAAGACCTATCTCGCGGTCGCATTTGCCGCCTCGTGCCTCGAGCGCGGCATGGTCGAGCGGATCATCCTGTCGAGGCCGGCGGTCGAGGCCGGCGAGAGACTGGGCTTTCTGCCGGGCGACATGCGCGAGAAGGTCGATCCGTACCTGCGGCCGCTCTACGATGCGCTCTACGACGTGCTGCCGCCGGAGAAGGTGGAGCGCGACCTGGAAAGCGGCGTCATCGAGATCGCGCCGTTGGCCTTCATGCGCGGTCGAACGCTGGCGCACGCCTTCGTCATCCTGGACGAGGCACAGAATACCACCAGCATGCAGATGAAGATGTTCCTCACCCGACTGGGCGAGGGATCGAAGATGGCGGTGACCGGCGATCCCAGTCAGATCGACTTGCCGCCGGGCCAGACGTCCGGCCTTATCGAGGCCGTGCGCCTGCTAGAAGGCGTCAAAGGAATCGACGCCATTCGGTTCTCGACGATGGACATCGTGCGGCGTGACCTGGTTGCAAGGATCGTGGAAGCCTACGACAATGACCAGGACAAAGGGAGGCCGAACAGGGCCAGGTGAGAGACTAATGCCCGCTTCGAGTGAGGTGGCGGTCGGCGGCGCCGACGAGCCGCGGGCGGAAACCGAGCCTCCGCAGCGACTGAGCCTCGAC
>JBLNBZ010000069.1:0-88342 GCA_050260355.1 Bacteroidota bacterium
ACCACTCGGGCAATTGGGGCGGCTTGCTCGCCAATCCCGGGATCATCCTGGCCCACGCGATCGCCTCGATCACCGACGCGAAGGGCAAGATCCTGGTCGAGGGCTGGCGGCCACCGCTGCCGGACTACGTGCGCGAGGCGCTGCGCGGCCTGGACCGCGAAGCGGGGCCGAAGTCACCGAAGATCGACGACGATTGGGGCGAGCCTGGACTGACGCGCGTGGAGAAGGTCACCGGCTGGAACTCGTTCGAGGTGCTGGCCTTCGAGACCGGCAATCCGGAGCGTCCGGTGAACGCCATCCCCCCGAGGGCCCGTGCGGCGTGTCAGTTGCGCTATGTCGATGGCACCGATGAAGCGGCGCTGGAGGCCAACTTGCGGCGCCATCTCGATGTGCGCGGGTTCTCTGGGGTCCGTATTGCGCCACCGCTGAGCGGCAACAATGGTGTGTTCAGATCGAGCCGCACGGATCCGCGGCACCCGTGGGCGCAATGGGTCAAATCGGCGGTCGAGCGCAACTCGAACCACGCCTGCGGTGTGATGCCGAACGGCGGCGGCTCGAACATGACCTATATCATGCAGTACATCGTCGGCATGCCTTGTGCCTGGTTCCCGCTCAGCTATGCGGGATGCTCGCAACATGCGCCCAACGAGCACATTCTGAAGCCGCTGATGCGGGAAGGCCTGCGCCATGTCACCGGTATCTATTGGGACCTCGGTGACAAGGAGCTGGGTTACCGCAAGTGAATGGCCGCTCCGCCGCGCGGCTCATCTCTTGCTGCCATAGAGCCTTTCGAATTCCGCGTCGAGGCGCGCCAGCTCTGCGGTTCTCGCAGCCTCGTACTCCGGTCCGTCCCAGGCGCGGTGATGCCCACGCGCGTAGTGCTGCGCATTGCGGTGATAGAGCCAGGCGTTGAGCCGGTTGGCGACCCAGTTGTTGGCCGTGCGCACAACCTTGGCGGGGGTGCCCATAACAATCGAGCTCGGCGGGATGATCGTCCCTTCGCGCACGAAGGAGTGGCCGGCGACAATCGAGTTCTCGCCGATCACGGCGCCATCCATGATCGTCGCGCCGATGCCGACGAGACAGTTATCGGCGATGGTGCAGCCATGCAGCACGACGCGATGGGCGATCGAGCAATAGTCGCCGATTACCGTCGGGCTGGAATAGCCGATATGGACCATGACGTGGTCCTGCAGGTTCGTATAGCGGCCGATTACGACGCGCAGGCTTTCGGCGCGGATCACGGCATTGGTCCAAAGGCTCGAGCCTTCGGCAATAGAGACGTCGCCGGTGATGCGGACGGTCGGATCGATCCACGCCGCGTGCGGAAATCGGCGTCGCAGGTCGTCGGACATCAGCTGTGCTTGCCGTGCGGGTGGTGGTGATGATGGCCATGATCGTGGTGATCGTGCCCGCAGCCGCAGTCGTCCCCATGCTCGTGATGGTGATCATGATCGCGCCCCGGCGAAGCGAGCGTGCGCGCCAGTTTCCGCTCGATGCCCGCGGCCTGCTCGCGCGGCGCGCCCTGGTCCTCGATCGCCAGGGCCATGATCTCGGCGGCCAGCAGCATATCGTCGGGCTTGCCGAAGTAGTGCCGGCGCAGCCGGCCCTCGCGATCGAACAGCAGAAGCGTCGGCGTCCCCTGCATCTCGTACGCGGCCATCGTCTTCGGCAACCCTTTGCCGTTGGCCTCGTCCACGCCTACGGGGAACGGCCAGCGATACTCGTGCAGGAAGGCCCCGAGCGCGTCCTCGGTCATCACGTCGTGGTGCTCGAAGACCGTATGCAATCCCACGACAGCGACCTCGTCGGGATTGAACTGCGCCCGCAGGCGGCGAGCCTGCGGCAGGCCATGCTCCACGCAACCGGGACACAGCATCTGGAAGGCCGTCAGCACCACCACCTTGCCCTTCAGACCCGCCAGCGTGACCGGTTTGTCGGCATTGAACCAGCGCGTGACGCTGAGCTCCGGCGGCGTTTCGGGGTTGAACATCGCTGCATCTCCAGTGTGGACGGGGCTGATTAGCACGCGGCAGCGGTCTTGACACGTTCCATTGGGTTGTGGCCAGCGTTGGCTGGAACGCCAAGGAGATACGTCAATGAGCGCCGCCGACCGAGCCCGTCTGATCGATATTGTCCGGCGCCGTTCCTATGGCACGGGCGTCGAGATCAAGCTCGCCTCAGGGCGGATCTCGAGCTTCTATTTCAACCTCAAGCCGACGATGCTGGACCCGGAGGGCGCGTATCTCATAGGCGCATTGATCACCGATGCGATCGCGCCCGGGGAGGCAGATCTTGTCGGCGGGCTCGAGATGGGCGCGGTGCCGATCGCGGCCGCGGTGGCGGCGGTGAGCTTCGCCAAGGGCAGGCCGCTGCCCGCCTTCTTCGTGCGCAAACAGGCCAAGGAGCACGGCACCAGGTCGCTCATCGAAGGCCTCGTCAAAGGCGAGACGATCGAAGGCAAGCGCGTCGTCATCGTCGAGGACGTGACGACGACCGGCGGCTCCTCCATGAAGGCCGTCGAGGCGGTCAGGGCGGAAGGCGGCAGCGTCGTACGCGTCCTGACCGTGGTCGACCGGCTCGAGGGAGCCGCCGAGACGTTTGCAAAAGCGGGGCTGTTGTTCACCCCGCTGCTGACGGTGGACGATTTTCGCTGACGTCCGGCTCTACTCGGCAGCCTGTTTCAGGGCTGGAGCGGCGGCCTTGACGTCCGCGTCGACATGGACCTCGAACTTGGCGAAGTTCTTGTTGAACATGTCGACGAGCGCGCGTGCCTGCGCGTCATATGCCGACTTGTCGGCCCACGTATCGCGCGGGCTCAGGATGCCCGGATCGACGCCGGCGAGCGAGGTCGGCACCTGGAATCCGAACACCGGATCAACGCGCATGGGCTGATTGCGGAGCTCACCCGATAGTGCCGCATCGAGCAGCGCTCGCGTCGCCTTGATCGGCATGCGATGCCCGACGCCGTACTTGCCGCCGGTCCAACCGGTGTTGACGAGCCAGCAGTCGACATTGTGCTTGGCGATCAGGTCGCGCAGCAAATTGCCATAGACAGTCGGATGGCGAGGCATGAACGGCGCACCAAAGCACGTGGAGAAGGTGGCTTGCGGCTCACTGCCTACGCCTTTCTCCGTGCCGGCGACCTTTGCCGTGTAGCCGGACAGGAAGTGATACATCGCCTGGCTGGGCGTCAGCCGCGCGATCGGCGGCAGGATACCGAAGGCGTCGGCCGTCAGCATGACGATGTTCTTGGGGTGTCCTGCCGTGCCCGACTTGCTCGCATTGGAGATGAAGTCGAGGGGATAGGCCGAGCGCGTATTCTCCGTGAGCCGGCCGTCGTCGAAATCGGGCTCGCCGCTGCCGGGCTTCAGCACGACATTCTCGAGCACCGCACCGAAACGATTGGACGCCGCCCAAATCTCGGGCTCGGCTTCCTTGGACAGGCGGATCGTCTTGGCGTAGCAGCCGCCCTCGAAGTTGTAGATCCCGTTCTCCGACCAGCCATGCTCGTCATCACCGAGCAGAGTGCGCTTGGGATCGGCAGAGAGGGTTGTCTTGCCCGTCCCGGACAGTCCGAAGAATACCGCAGCGTCCCCGTTCGGGCCGACATTGGCCGAACAGTGCATCGGCATGACGCCGCTTTCGGGCAGCAGATAGTTCAGGAATGTGAAGACCGACTTCTTGATCTCGCCGGCGTACGAGGTGCCGCCGATCAAGACCAGGCGCTTGGCGAAGTCGCACGCGATCACCGTTTCGGACCGGACGCCGTGCCGTTTCGGGTCAGCTTTGAAGCTCGGCAGGTTGACGATGGTGAACTCGGGCACGAACCCGGCCAGCTCACTCGCCTCGGGCCGGCGCAGCAGCCAGCGGATGAAGAGGGCGTGCCATGCGTATTCGGTGAAGACGCGGGTTCTCAGGCGGCGCTGCGGGTCGGCACCGGCGTAGAGATCCTGGACGAACAGCTCACGCGATTTGGCTTGCTCCACGAAATCGGAATAGAGGAGCTCGAACTGCTCAGGCGAGATCGGCTTATTGTTGTCCCACCAAACCGCTTTCTCGGTCGTTGCGTCGCGTACGGTGAACTTGTCCTGCGCCGACCTGCCCGTATGTGCGCCCGTCTCGAACACGAGCGCTCCCGTGGAGGCGAACTTTCCCTCGCCGCGGCGGATGGAAAACTCAATAAGGTCGAGGTGGCTGGTGTTGTGGTGAACCTTCTGCGGGACCGTTAGAGAAAAGGAGTGTTTCATCATTGTTCAGCCATTGCCACCAGCAAGATCCTCGATTGTCGCAGAAGTTCCTCGCAGGGCGCGAGGTCGTAGGCCGCGCTGTGGCTGGATGAAGCAGCAACCGGAGCCACGCACGAGCAGTCGATGCTAAGGGCCCCCGGTCAACTCCTCAAGCCTACGCATGGTCGCATTCTGCGTTGACGGAAGATAGTCCTTTACTTCGCAGGTGCTCGCGTTCAAGCTTCGTGCCACATTCTCGTTTAATTTCAAGGTTGTGTTTGTCCCTGCAACCTTTTCGCGGACGCTGGCGGCCGACGCTGCTGTTGCGGCCCCATGCTGTATCGAGTGGAAGCCTTGGGCCGCTCGTGCGCTTTTGCCCCGCTCCGCCTGCGCGCCTCGGCGAGGTTGATCCGGATAAGAAGGATCAGACCTCTGACCAGCTGCGGGTTTTACTTACTGCCACATTCAGCTACCATTCAGGCCATCGCTCCCAACGTCACCTGTCACATTTTGCTCACGTTGGGGCCATAGAGCGGCGTCGAGGACGAAGCGAGCGCCGCCGGGGACGTCAGGCACATGAAAGAAAAGAGCACGATCGCGCTCGTCGATGACGAGCGAAACATCCTAACCGCGCTGCGAATGGCGCTGGAGGCGGAGGGCTACAAGGTTCGCACTTACAGCGACGGCGCCTCCGCGCTCGAAGCGTTAACCGAGGAGCCGGCCGACCTCGGGGTATTCGATATCAAAATGCCGCGGATGGACGGAATGGAGCTATTGCGCCGCATTCGCCAGCAGTCGGATATGCCGGTCATTTTCCTCACCTCGAAGGATGAGGAGATCGATGAGCTGTTCGGCCTCAAAATGGGCGCCGACGACTACATCGCGAAGCCGTTTTCGCAGCGCCTGGTGGTCGAGCGCGTTAAGGCGGTATTGCGCCGGTTCCAGCCGAAGGACGGTCAGGGTGCCGTGACCGAGGCCGCACGCATCCTGGAGCGAGGCAAGCTGAAGCTCGATCCGGAGCGGCACACGTGCCACTGGGACAACAAGCCCGTGACCCTGACGGTCACGGAGTTCCTGATTCTTCAGGCACTTGCGTCTCGACCCGGAGTAGTCAAGACGCGCGACGCGCTGATGGACGCCGCCTACGACGATCAGGTGTATGTGGACGATCGCACGATCGACAGCCACATCAAGCGGCTGCGCAAGAAGTTCAAGCAGGTGGATGACGATTTCGACGTGATCGAAACGCTATACGGTGTCGGTTACCGCTTCAAGGAGGCGTAGGGGCGAAGGCGACCGGGGATGGCCATCGAAACGGATCGTTTGGCGCCCGATAGCGGACGCCTAGCGGGTGGGGATGCCATGGCGGGCTGGACGTCCGCATCGGGACGTCTGGTGCGTAAAGTGCAGGACGCCGCCGCAGCAGCCTGGACCGCTTTACGATCGACCGTTCCGGTCCGTTTCGTCTCAGCAAGCCTCGCCCGGCGCATCTTCGTTTCCAATCTTTTGGGCCTGGTGGTGCTGGTCGGCGGCATGCTGTGGCTCAGCCAGCATCAGGCGTTCCTGATCAGCGCCAAGGTGGAAAGCCTCAAGATCCAGGGCGAGATCATCGCCGCGGCGATTGCCTCCAATGCTTCGATCGATACCGACCGGCTGGCTTTCGACCAGGATAGGCTGCCGGAGGCCGACGGCAGGCGAATTCTGCACCGCGATGACGGCTTCGCAGCCATGGAGCTGTCGTTGCGCCCGGACCGAGTGGCGCCGGTCCTGCGGCGATTGATCCTGCCGACCCACAACACACGCGCCCGCATCTATACGCGTGAGGGCACGCTGATCTTCGACTCCAACGAGACCGTTGGCAGCATGTCGTTCGGGGTCGACGGTCCGATGCCGCAAGAGAAAGTGCGCGTGAAGACGTTCTGGACGCGCCTGTCGGCCTGGTTCGACGGGTCGGACCTGCCGGTCTATCGGGAGATCGGAGCGGCCAACGGGACCTACTATCCCGAGGTGCGGCAAGCGCTGCGCGGCGTGACCCTGCCGCCCATGCTCCTGCTGACCGACGAGGGCAAGCAGATCGTTTCGCACGCCGTTCCAATCCAGCGGCGCAATGCCATTCTCGGAGTGCTGCTGCTGTCAACGCGGCCTGGCGAGCTCGACGAGATCGTCGGCAAGGAGCGCTGGCTGATGCTCGTGCTTTCCTTGATTGCACTGTTTGCCACGCTGCTGGCATCGGTCCTGCTGGCCAGAACCATCGCCGGTCCCATGGGCCGATTGTCGGCCGCCGCCGAGCAGGTCAGCCAAAGCCTCACGGCACGCACCGAGCTGCCCGACTTTGAAGATCGAAAGGACGAAGTCGGCCAAATGGCGGGTGCCTTTCGCCGCATGACCGCGGCGCTCTATCGGCGCATCGAGGCCAGTGAGAAGTTCGCCGCCGACGTGGCGCACGAGCTGAAAAATCCTCTGGCGGCCGCGCGCAGCACCGCCGATGTTCTTGCTTATGCGAAGACTGAGGAAGAGCGGCAGCATCTGGTGGAACAGGTTCAAGGCGAGCTCAGGCGCCTCAATCGACTGATCACCGACGTGTCGAACGCCTCGCGGCTCGATGCCGAGCTGGCGCGGCAGCGGACCGAGCCAATCGATATGCGCAGCGTTCTGCGCGGGGTCGCTGGCGTGTTCGACGAGATGCTTTCGGCCGATGCGGGCAAGCTGCAGCTCGACGTTGCAGGCTTCCCCAATGGGGCCGACACGTACGTGGTTCGAGCGCACGAGGGAAGGATGGGTCAGGTCGCCACGAACCTGATCGATAACGCTCTATCCTTCTCGCCTCCGGGAGCCACTGTGTCCGTGCGGTTGAGACGAGCCGGGTCCGAGGTGGAATTTGCCGTCGAGGACGAGGGTCCGGGCATTCCGGCCGACAAGTTCGAAACGATCTTCGAGCGGTTCTATTCCGACCGTCCACAGAGCGACCAGACCAGGGGCAAGAACTCGGGCCTCGGCCTCAGCATCTCGCGCGAGATCGTCACCGCGTACGGAGGGCGGATCTGGGCGGAGAACCGGGACCCCGTCTCGGGCTCTAGCGGTGCCCGGTTTGTGGTAAGACTGCCCGCGGCGCAAGGCGGCGCGGTCAAGGGACAGCCGGGCTTTGGACGACGGCACTAGCTTCCTGCAGGCAACGTGCATCGCCCTCGACGGGCGGGCCGGCGTGATCCTTGGGCCGTCTGGATCTGGCAAGTCCGACCTCGCCTTGCGCTGCATTACCACCCCATTCGTGCTCGATGGCCGGACCCGGCAGGCGGGTCTTGTGGCAGACGATGGCGTGCTCATCGAGCGGCGTGGGGGTCGGCTCAGAGTGCGCCCCCCGGAGGCGATCCGGGGCAAGCTGGAGGTCCGGGGCCTCGGTATCATCGAGGTTCCCCATGTGCTCGAGGCGGATTTGACGCTGATCGTGAGGTTGGCGGCTCCGAAAGATATCGAACGCCTGCCCGACCCGTGGCCCCAGGAAGACCTGCTCGGCGTTAGGCTTCCGGTCCTGTTGTTGGCTGCCTTCGAAGCCTCGGCGCCGTACAAGCTGCTCTTGGCCCTCGCCGGGGCGGGGCAGTGTCCGAGCGGCTCTTGAAGGGGCGTCCCTGAGGCGGATCGGATGGACATACGCGGCAAAATGGCGTTTGCCAACAATAGTAACTTGCCGACAATCGGCCGGCTCGGGTGATAACCTTCAACGCGCCTGATTCGGCCGGGGACAAGGGTCGAACGCTTGGCCACATAAGATCACCACGGGCGGGGGAACCGCAGGCTGCCTAGGTCTGCTGGGGGATGTATACCACAGGGCACGAGGTGCCAGGCCGATGATCGGCATCGTCATCATTACCCACGCCGGGCTCGCACACGAGTTCCGCGTCGCGCTTGAGCATGTTGTCGGGCCTCAAGGCCAGCTCGAGACGATCTCAATCGGTCCCGAGGACGACATGGAGCTGCGCCGCAAGGAGCTGATCGAGGCCGTCCGGCGCGTCGATCAAGGGCTCGGCGTCATCATCCTGACGGACATGTTCGGCGGCACGCCTTCGAACCTTGCTATCTCTGTCATGGAGGATACGGGGGCCGAGGTTTTGGCCGGCGTCAACCTGCCGATGCTGATCAGGCTCGCAAGCGTTCGCAAGGACAAGCCGATTGCCACGGCGGTCGATCTCGCCAAGGATGCAGGGCGCAAGTACATCAGCGTAGCCAGCCAGGTCTTGTCCGGTGAGGCGTAGGCCTCGCTTTGCTGCCGGGGGCGAGCGTGACCGCATCGGACAAGCCGAGAGCCGAAGTAACGATCCGCAACAAAAAGGGCCTGCACGCCAGGGCGTCGGCAAAATTCGTCAAGTGCGCTGAAAGCTTTGATGCCGTCGTGCGTGTGACACGCGATGGCCAGACGGTCGGCGGCGGCTCCATTATGGGCCTCATGATGCTGGCTGCCGGTCCCGGCAGCTCGATTCTGATCGAGGCCGAGGGGCCTCAGGCACCCGAGGCCATCGACGCCCTCGTCGCGCTCGTGGAGGCAGGCTTCGACGAGGAAATCTGATCGGCGGCGCAACGTCCGCTGCCTCGAGTCTCGGAGGTTGGCCTATGCCCGGGCCCGCGCGCCAAAGTGCCACCCGCAAGCTGATCGAGTTCGACCCGGAGACGTGGTCCGCCCTGAGCCTGCTGTCGCGCGATGCGATGAAGTCGATTCAGGAACTCGCAGACGAGGCATTCGCCGATTTGCTGCGCAAGCATCGACGTCCGGTCACGCTGAAACAGGCGTTGCGCGAAAGCGCCCGCAGCATTCCGGCCAATGACCCAAGCCCAGCACGCAAGCGCGGCCGCAAGCCAGGGCGCTGACGGGGGCGATCAGTTGCTCTTCGGCGCCTTATCGTTCTCAACGGTGGCGTCAGGCTTGAAGAAGACATCGACCCGCATACCAGGCAGGAGCGGCGGGGTTCCATCGAGATCGATGACGACTTCGAGGACGTCGACGTCATTTGGGCGACGAGGCCCGCGCTGGGCGAGCTTGGTCGGGCCGAGAGCTTGCGCAATTGTCGCCACCTTGCCTTCGAAGTCCTTGCCCGGGTGGGCGTCCGAACGCACGATTGCGGCCTGACCGACGCGCACCTTGGCGGTATCACGCTCTTCGATCTCGGCGCGCACGCGCAGCGCCGAAACGTCGCCCATTACCACCAGCGTCTGCTCCGCCGAGGGTGTCGCGGTCTCGCCGACACGCGCATTGACCTGCAGAACGGTGCCGTCCGATGGAGCCCGAATCCGGGTCCGCTCGAGCGCCGCCTCCGCCAATGACAACTCGGAGCGCGCCGCGGTGAGCGCCGCCTCGAGCCGTGTCGGCAGCGGGACACCCGACGCCGTCTGTGCGCGCCGCAGGCCTGCACGCTCCTGCTCCAGCTTCTCCTGCGCCGTCGCTACAGCGGCGCGTGCCGCGGTGACCGAGTTGCTGTCGTTTGACGTACCGTCGCGGCTGGCGCGAAGCGCGCGGTCGAGATCGGCCCGGCTCTGGGTAAGCGCCCGCTCGGCGGCCGCTACCGCGTCTTCGGCATTGCGCCGGTCCTGCGCGAGACGGCTGACAGTCTCCGCGTCGCGCTCGCGCCGGCGTACGGCGGCCTCGGCATCGGCGGCAGAAACGCGTGCCCGTGCATCCTCGTCGTCGAGACGGATGAGAAGGTCGCCTGTGCGCACCCGGTCGTTCATTTTCACGGCCACCTCGGCAATACGGCCGGCGGCTTGCGATCCGATCTTGATCTCTCCGCCGCGGGGTTCGACCCGACCCGGCGCCGAGGCCGTCCACGTGGGCTTTGCGGCCGGCGTGCGACCGACGGCGGTCGCCTGGTTCGGCATGGGCAGCGAATTGATCTGCGTCACCGTCCACGCGATGGCGACAGCCATGGTGGCGGCAGCGATCATGCTGACGACTGGGGTTTTCGCGTTAGGCATGGGCCCTGATCTTCCGATTCGAGACGTTTCCGGCAACGTTGAACTTCGGCCGCTGCCGCTTCTCTCCGACAATGCGCCCGTCTTCGATGCTGATGATACGGTCGGCGAAGGGGCGCGTGCGCGGATCATGTGTGACGGCCAGCACGGCGCGGTGCTCCCGCTTGGCGATCTCGGAGAGGAGCGCCATCACCGCCTGTCCATTCTCTCCGTCGAGAGCGGCGGTGGGCTCATCTGCGAGAATGAGCGAGGGCGCTCCCGCCAGTGCGCGCGCAATGGCAACACGCTGTTGCTCGCCACCGCTCATGTTGGATGGATATGAGCCCAGCTTATGGCCGAGCCCAACTGAGACCAGCGCGGCGCGCGCCATCTGCCGCGACGGACCCCGGGCGTGGCCACGCACGTCGAGCGCAAGCCGCACGTTTTCCTCGGCCGTGAGCGTTGGAAAGAGGTTGTACGACTGGAAGATGAAGCCGATGTGCTGGCGGCGCAGGTGCGCAAGCTGCTCGGGATCCAGGTTCTGAGTAGATTTTCCGGCGATCGAGACTGTTCCCGACGTCGGCGTCAGGATGCAACCGAGAATGGAGAGCAAGGTCGTTTTGCCGGAGCCCGACGGCCCCATCAGCAGCGTCAACTCTCCCGCGCTGAGGGTAATGCTCACGCCTTTGAGGGCGCGTACCTTGCCTGCCCCCTGGCCGAGCTGCATGGCGATATCGCGCGCCTGAAGGACGACGCTCTCACTCATCGGGCGAACACCATCACAGGATCGATCTTCGTGACCTTCATGATCGCGGCCATCGCCGAGATCGCACACATTCCCAACGTAAGAGCGAATAGGCCGGAAGCCAGCTCCGGCGTCATAATGATCGGCAGCGCCGTCTGCTCGCTGAACGCAACGACGATCATCGCGATCGCCATGCCGAGCGCGTAACCGATGATGGCGGACAGGGCCGCCTGCAGCAGGATAACGCGATGAATATAGCCTTTGGACGATCCAAGCGCGCGCAACGTTGCGAACTCGCTCAAGTGGTCCTTGGTGCTCGAGTACAACGTCTGGGCTACGATCACGGTCCCGACCAGGATGCCCAGCAAGGCACCACCGATAAGGGCGACGCCGGCACCCGTGGCATATAGCCACTGATCGAGACTTCGGTCGCGGAACTCCGCCGTCGTCAGGGCCTCGATACCGTTAAGGCGCTCCCTGATCAGGCTGCGGGTCTCCTCGATGTCCGTACCGGGGGTGAGCTTGACCAGAAAGTAGGTGGCCTGCTCGCCCGAGAAGCCGAGGATGGAGCGTGCCCGGTTCAGCGTGGTGAAGACGTAGGGCGCCATGGTGAAGGAGCGGATACCCTCCGTCAGCGCACCGATCTTGATCCGAGTGCTTTCGATCTGAGCCGTATCGCCGACCTTTGCGACGCCGAGGTCGGCCACGTACGTGCGGTCGACGGCCACCGCGTCGGGCTGGATGATGCTCCGTGTGTCGCCGTCGACGACATTCCAGGGCTCGAGTGCGCCATCTGCGGGGTCCGCCCCGACGACGACCACGGTCGTCGACCCGCCGGCGGGCTTGCGCCACTCGGAGAAGGCAACCACCAGCGGAACTACGCTGGCAACGCCGGGCAACCCCAGAATCGCGTGCCGCTCCTGACCGGTCAGCGGCGGGGATTCCTCGAAGCTTTTGGCTCCGTAGGCGGTGACCCAGATGTCGGCGTCGGCATGCTCGATCATGCCGACGATCATTTTGCGCGCCCCCAGATAGAGGCCGAGCTGCACGGCGACCAGGACGATCGAGAACAGGATGCCAACGACCGTGACAGCCAGACGGACGCGATCGTGAAACAGGTTACGAAACGCAAGCGTCAGAACCATAACTGCGAGGTTGTCCTCTTACGGGCTTGGCGGCGCAGGTCGATGGCAATGGTTGACTGCGCCGGTCTCGCTGCACCCACGCGGACCGTCAGCCATGAAGGCTACACAAGGAAGTTCCGCCCTATATAAGCTCTCGAGCCCGATGCCGCTACTCGGGGCCGTAGCAAAGTAAAGACGCCGGACTTATTTGCAACCCGGTCAGGAGCTTCGGTGATCCAGTGCCGAGGCGAAATGAAGGCAATCCGGGGGCATTGCGTCGCCTTGTCGCTGGCGGTCGCAATTTTGGCCGATTGCGGTAGCAGCAGAGGCGTCCGGTGTGCCGGTGATCGTACTGAAGAAGGTGAAATCTCATGCGTCTCAGTCGTTTGAGCGTTCCGGAACTCTGCGCTGCCGCGGTTTTGGTCGCCGCGGCCTCCGTTTCTGCGATGGCCCAGCAACCCAAGGGGGTATCGGCGCCTCCGCCCTTGCCGGGGCCGGCAGGTCTTTGGCTCGATCACACAGGCCGGGGCGCCGTTGAGATCGTGCCGTGTGCCGAAGCGCTGTGCGGCAGGATAGTCTGGCTCAAGGAGCCGAGCGACAAGACCGGTCAGCCACTTCGCGACGCGAAGAACGAGGACCGGGTCAAGCGAGCACAGACAATCTGCGGGCTCCAGATCATCGGTGGTCTCAAGCGACAGCCTGACGGATCCTGGGACAACGGTTGGATCTATGATCCCGAGCAGGGCGAGAAATTCGATGTGGAGCTGCGCCTCGTGGGCCCCGATGTGCTGCAGGTGAAGGGCTATAAGGGTCTGAAGTTTCTGAGCGAGACGTACCAATGGAGGCGTGTGCAGGACGCGCCAACGCCTCGGTGTGCGACTTAGGCACTGCGCTCAGGCGCTCTTATCGGCGATGACGACGGCGTCGACGATCGCGTAGCCGCTGCCCTCCTTGCCGACGATCAGGGGGTTGATGTCGAGGCTCGAGATCTTGGGCTCGGCGCTGTCCATCAGACCTGCGACCTGCACTGCGGCTCGCGCCATCGCCTTGACGTCCGCCGGGGGCTCGCCGCGCACACCCCGCAGGATCGGCGCACACCTCAATGTCGACAGCGCGCGCACGACATCGGCCTCTTCGAATGGCGGCAGCAGCAGTCGCACGTCGGGCATCGCCTCCACGTATTTGCCGCCATCGCCGATCACCACGACAGGACCGAAAATCGGGTCGCGGTGCGCGCCAATCATCATCTCGCGCTGTCCCGTCGCCATGCGGGCGACGATGACCCCATCAAAGCCATAGCCCCGGTCGGCGAGTGACTTCTCGAATTGCCGATAGGCGGCCCTGATGGCGTCCTCGTCGTCGAGGCCCAGCCGAACGAGACCGAGGTCGGACTTGTGGGTGACGTCTGACGTGCATCCCTTCACGGCAACCGGTCCGCCCAGATTGCGCCAGGCGGTGGCTGCCTCGGCCTCGGTCCGGCACAGCATGTGCGGGACGACGCCGAGTCCGGCCCGTGCGAGCACGCCGAGGCTGTCGGCCTCGTTGAGCGTGCGCCCCGACTGTTTGACCAGCGCCGGTCGTTGCCAGCGTGGTATGGGTCGCTGCCGGACGCGCTCGATCAGCTCGCTGTGGCGCACGAACTGCCCCAAAGCCTGCATTGCCTCGGCTTCCAGCGCAAACACAGGGATGCCCTTGGCGCGGAACTGGGCTGCGATTTCCGGTTGCGAGGCGGTGACGACGACGGGCTTGCGCGTCTCCTCGGCAAAGGCGGAGGTATCCTGCGCAAACGTCGGCACATCGTAGCCTTCGCCAGCGATGGGAACGCCGATCATGAAGGCATCCGCGGCATCGTCGCGCGCAATCACCGGAAGAATATCGCTCAGCAGGCGATTGTTGGTAAGAAGCGCGGCTGTCAGGTCGATCGGGTTCGTCGTCGTCGCGAAGCTGGGCAGGATCTTGTCGAGAGCCTGGCGCGTGTCGGCATGCAGGGTTGCGATCTCGAGCCCTGCGAACGTAGCGGCGTCAGCCGCCATGACGCAGCTCGCACCCGAGCCTGAGATTGCGACTAGGCGCCGGCCCCTCGGCTTCCAGCCCTTCAGATATAGCTCGGCGGCATTGACGAGGCTTGCCATGTCGGGCGCGCGCCAGATCCCGAGCCGCTCGAGCGCAGCGTCGACGACGCGATCCTCGTTGGCGAGGGCGCCTGTGTGAGAGCGCGCCGCGCGCTGGCCTGCCTCGGTGCGCCCCGATTTGAGCGCTACGACGTACGCGCCGCGTTCGTGGGCGATGCGCGCCACCTCGGCAAGCTGATCCGGCCGCGGAATGCTTTCGAGATAGAGCAGCAGCAGCTTGATATCGGGATCGCTGACGGCCGCAGCGGCCATCTCGGCAACGGTGACGTCCGCGTCGTTGCCTGTAGCGAGCGCATAGCGGACGCCAAGTCCCATCTGCCGCAGCAAACCGACCGGGACGACGCTCATGGCGCCGCTCTGGCTGGCCACGGCGATTGGCCCATCAAGTGCGGGCAATGTCGTGAACAGCGTCGAGAAACTGGCCACGGCTCCGTTGGCGAAGTTGGCAAGACCTTGCGTATTAGGTCCGACCAGACGCATGCCATGGGCACGCGCGGTCTCGACCATGTCGAGCTGCTTGATGCGCCCCTCGGGCGCCGAGGTCTCGCCGAAGCCGGACGAGATCACCACGACAGACTTGATGCCGAGGCGCGCACATTCCTTGACCGATGCCACCGCGCCATCGCCGGGAATGGCGATGACCGCGAGCTCGGGAGTTTCGGGCAGATCGGCGAGCCCGGCATAGCAGCGGATGCCCTGGGCTTCCTTGCGTCCCGGATTGATCGGGAAGATGCGCCCTTTGAAGCCAAAGCGCTGGAGGTAGGCCAGCGGGCGGCCGCCGATCTTGTTCGGGTTCTCCGAGGCGCCAACGATGGCAATCGATTTGGGATCGAGGAACGGCTTCAGGCTGTCGATGGACATGATACCAGCATAGGCGCAAGACGCACCCCGTGCCTGCCCCGCGGCACGGGGTGCGACCGCAGGGTCAGACGGTGGCGACGGGCGTTGCGGGCGAGCCGACGGCGCCCGGCAACCGCAGCGGAGGCGCGGTCATGAGAAAGCGGCTGCGATTGTTCTTGCGCAACCAGTCCGCCAGCTCGGACAGGCGCCAAATCTCACCGAGATTCACGCCTGTCTTGAACAAGCAATGCTGGTGCAGCGGCAGCATGGCACATTGGCCAGGCTTCAGCGGCGCGTTGTGGATCTCCACCGCATAGTTGTCGGAGATGAGCGCGACCAGCTTCGACTCCGTCACCCACTGCTGCAGGCGCTGGTCGGAGCCGTCGAGCCCCGTGCAGGTCGTTTCGAGGATATGGGCGTCAGGCTTCTTCTTCATTTCCAGGATCAGATCATCGAAGCCCGTCCGCAGGCACACAAAGTCACCCGGCTCCACCTTGATGCCGTCGGCAGCCATGATGCGCATTAGATCGTCGTAGCCGACGGCATGGCGCTTGCGGCCATAGTGGGCGTAAAGATCGATCATCACGGCGCGGCCTTGCAGGCATTTGACCGCCATGTTCTCGACGCCGAGCGCTTTTGCCGATGAGGTGCCTTTTGCCTCGACGAAAGTGCCGGGAATTGCTCCTGCATCCTTCGCCTCGGTCGGGCCAACGATGTCCTCGCCGCCGCGATAGCCATTGTAGAACACGGGTTCCGGCTTGCCATCGCCGTCCGCGTCGAACAGCGCGCCCACATGGGCGAGCGTGTCCCATTGCGTGGAGTATTGGAGGTGCAGGAGGACCATGTCGTCATTGATGACATCGGTCATGCCCGGGCTGTCCCACTCGACCCGATAGATGAAATTGGGCTTGTCGTTCCGCAACGTGGGCCGGATTTGCGGCGGATGCCGGCGTGGATTGAGGGCCGAGCCGCCGGGATAGTCGAGCGGCATAGAGAGGCAAAACGTCTTTCCTTCTTTGACCTCAGCGATGCCCTGCTTCACCTTCTCCGGCGTGAGCTCGTTCATGCGCCCGAGCTGATCATCCGGGCCGTAGTCCCCCCAAGTGGAATTCTCGGGCCGGCTCTTCCACCGCCTACTCGTTGCCATCGTTTCCTCCGGTTCTTTTCTGCCGGAAGGATACGCGGCTTGTCGCGACAAGCAAGCTGGGATCAGCGGCGCAGCCCATAAACGTCGTGCGCGGCGTCGGCTGAGATCTTGCCCATCTCCAGGTCGCGCAAGACCAGCGAGCGGTCGCGCTCGGCTGGATTGCCATAGCCTCCCGCGCCGGGCGTTCTGATCGAGACGGCCGACCCCTTGTCGAGACGCGCCTTGGCGTTCCTCGGCGCCTCCCCGGGCGCGAAATACTCGAAGCGCGCCATGCTGCCGGGTTTGCCTCCGAACAGACCCCAAGGCGCGGTGCGGGTTCGCGCACCGAAGATGAACGTCCGGCAGCCGTCATGCTCGGAGCGCACGCGCCGATGCAGACCCATACCGCCGCGGAATTTGCCGGCGCCGCCGCTGTCGTTGATGAGCTCGTACCGCTCGATGGTCAGCGGATACTCGTTCTCCAGCGCTTCGACGGGCAGGTTGGACGTATTGGTCAGATGCACGTGCACGCCGTCGAGGCCATCCTTGGTCGCGCGCGCCCCGAAGCCGCCCCCAATAGTCTCCACGTAGACATAGTAGTTGCCGGTGCGCGGATCGATGCCGCTGAAGTCCGCGTAGACGCACGCGCCGTTGTGTGCGGCCGTCACGCGTTCGGGAATCGCCTGGGCAAGGGCGCCCAGCACCAGATCGACGACGCGCTGACCCGAGTCGAGACGTGAATTCACCGCGGCCGGAGCAACTGCGTCGAGCACGGAGCCGCGGGTTGCGGTCACGTGGATTGGACGGAAGAAGCCTGCATTAGGCGGGATATCAGGCCCGATTACGGTTTTCAGGGCGTAGTAGACGGTTGCGAGCAGGCCGGTGCGAACGAGGTTGATGCCGGCGCGGACTTGGGGCGGTGCGTCGAAGTCGAGGAAGATTTCGTCGTCCTTCACCTCGATGCGCACTCTGAAGTCGAGAATGTCGGCAATCTCTTCGGAATCGAACGTGTCGGAGAACTCGTAAACGCCGGACGGAATCGACTTGATGCCGGTCCGCGTCAGGCGCTCGGCATAGTCCAGGAGGGCGTCCTGGACGGCCAGCATGGTCGGCAAGCCATAACGCGTGCAGAGGCTTTGCAGGCGCAGGACCCCAAGGCGATTGGCCGCCATTTGCGCGCGCAGATCGTTGAGCCGCTCCCGCGGGACCTGAAGGTTGAGCAGGACCACGTCGAGCACGTCCTGGACCAGCGCGCCCCGGCGGTACAGGCGGATCGGCGGAATGCGAATGCCTTCCTGGAAGATGTGCGCGTGGCTGCGATCCACGAAATCGGCATGGTGCGCCGTATTGCTGGCCCAGCCCAGCAGCTTGCCTTGAAAGAAGATCGGCTCGGCCAGGACGATGTCGGGAAGGTGGGTCCCGCCGCCTGTGTAGGCGTCGTTGCCGATGAACACGTCGCCTTCCTCGATGTCCTCGAGCGAATAGCGCGCCATGATGGTCTCGACGATGCCGATGAGCGAGCCCAGGTGTATGGGAATGTGCATCGCCTGGCATAAGGTTCGCCCCTGCGCATCGAACAGGCAGGTCGAGATGTCGCGCCGCTCCTTGATGTTCGTGGAATGAGCCGCGCGCACCAGCGTCTCGCCCATCTCCTCAACGATGGAGGCGAGCGCGCTGCCGATCACCTCGATGGTAATCGGGTCGATTGCCGGAGCGCGCGTGGCGGCGGTGTCTACATTCATGCCGCGAGCTTATGCTTTGCCGCCTCGGTTCGCTACCGCCTGCTAGTGGGCGGCGTGCCGCTGCGGCCCTTGCGGCGGGCCCGGCACCTGCTCTACATCTGTGCCCCTCGAATTGGCCGCGCGCTCAGACAGGAACGCATTTCGGAAATGGCGCTGTCAGGAAGACGCTACTCGGGGTTTCGCGTATTCCGCGAGGCGTTGCGCGGGCATCGGGGCTGGGAACGGGCCTGGCGCGACCCCGAGCCCAAGGCGTTTTACGACATTGTCATCATCGGTGGCGGCGGTCACGGGCTGGCGACCGCGTACTACCTGGCCCGTGACCATGGCATCACCAACGTTGCGGTATTGGAAAAGGGGGCGATCGGGCTCGGCAATGTCGGGCGCAACACCACGATCGTGAGGTCCAACTACCTCTATCCGGAAAATCATTTGTTCTACGAGAAGTCCCTGCGGCTCTGGGAAGGGCTGGAGCGCGACTTGAACTTCAACGTGATGATGAGCCAGCGCGGCGTGCTCAACCTGTTTCACTCCGACAGCCAGCGTGACGCGGCCGCCAGGCGCGGCAACGCCATGCGGTTGTCAGGCATCGACGCGGAGCTGCTCGACCGCGACGAGGTGGCGCGCATGGTGCCCGTGCTCGACATGGACAATGCTCGCTTCCCGGTCTACGGCGGGCTGTTGCAGCGGCGTGGCGGCACGGCGCGCCATGATGCCGTCGCGTGGGGTTTCGCGCGCGGCGCGGACCGCTACGGTGTCGACATCATCCAGCATTGCGAGGTGATCGGCATCAAACGCGACGGAGACCGGGTGGTCGGCGTGGAGACGACGCGCGGTTTCATCGGGGCGCGGAAGGTCGCCATTGCGGTCGCCGGTCATACCTCGCACGTGGCGGCGATGGCGGGCCTGCGGTTGCCCATCGAGAGCCACAAGCTGCAGGCCTTCGTGTCGGAGGGCCTGAGGCCGATGATCGATTGCGTCGTTACATTCGGGGCCGGGCACTTCTACATCTCGCAGTCGGACAAGGGCGGGCTCGTGTTCGGCGGCGATATCGACCGGTACAATTCATATGCCCGGCGCGGCAGCCTGCCCATTGTCGAGGACGTGATGAGCGAGGGCGTCGCCATGATCCCGGCGCTGTCGCGGTTGCGCGTGCTGCGTCAGTGGGCCGGCATCATGGACATGACGATGGACGGCTCGCCGATCATCGCACGCACACCCATCGATGGTCTCTTCCTCAATGGCGGCTGGTGCTACGGCGGCTTCAAGGCGATCCCAGGCTCGGGCTGGTGTTTCGCCTACACGATCGCCCGGGACGAGCCGCATCCACTCAATGCGCCGTTCAGCCTGGATCGCTTCAAGCGCGGCCGCATGATTGACGAGAAGGGCGCAGGCGCGGCGCCCTGGGCGCACTGAAGGACCGCGAGATGCATCTCATAAAGTGTCCGTGGTGCGGCGTGCGCGATCAAGCCGAGTTCACGTATCGAGGCGATGCGACCGTGCGCAGGCCTAAGCCGGCGGCCGGAGCGGAGGCTTTCTTCGAGTTCACCTATCTGCGGGACAATCCGATGGGCTGGCACCTGGAGTGGTGGCACCATGCAGGCGGTTGCCGGCAATGGGTCAAGGTCGTGCGCAACGTCGTCACGCATGAGATTGCGGAGACGGGCACGCCGGCCGATGATCTGCGGGTGCCTGGACGATGACGCAGCCGTTCCGACTGGCACGCGGCGGTCGCATCGATCGCAACCGGATGCTGCGCTTCCGCTTCGATGGTGAGAGCCTCGAAGGATACGCCGGCGATACACTCGCCTCCGCCCTGCTCGCGAACGGCGTGCGGCTCGTCGGCCGGAGCTTCAAGTATCATCGGCCGCGGGGCATCTTCAGCGCCGGGCCGGAAGAGCCGAACGCGCTGGTGGAGCTGCGCAGCGGTGCGCGCCTGGAGCCGAATACGCGCGCGACCGTGGCCGAGTTGTTCGACGGTCTGCAAGCATCCAGTCAGAACCGATGGCCCTCGCTGCGGTTCGATGCCGGCGCTGTCAATGGATGGTTTGCGCGGTTCCTGCCGGCAGGCTTCTACTACAAGACCTTCATGTGGCCTCCCGCATTCTGGGAGAAGGTCTACGAGCCGGCGATCAGGCGCATGGCCGGCCTCGGGCGTGCCGCACGCGAGCCCGATCCCGATTCCTACGAGCATTGCCACGCCCACTGCGATGTGCTCGTCGTCGGATCAGGCGCGGCGGGGTTGTCGGCAGCACGCGCTGCCGGTCAAGCCGGTGCGCGCGTCATCCTGGCGGAGCAGGACTTCGAGCTTGGAGGCTGGCTGCTCGTCGCCCAGAAGCACGAAGCGTGGCGAAACGACATGCTGTCGGCACTCTCGGCGATGCCGGACGTGCGCGTGCTGCCGCGTACGACCGTGTTCGGATACTACGATCACAACGTGCTCGGAGCTGTGGAGCGGGTGGCCGATCATCTGCCGGTTCCGCCGGAGCACTGTGTCCGCCAGCGCTATTGGGTGATCCGGGCCAAGCGCGTGGTGCTGGCGACCGGCGCCATCGAGCGGCTGATCGCGTTTCCCGACAATGACCGTCCCGGCGTCATGCTGGCGTCGGCGGCACAGACCTACGTGCAACGCTACGGCGTTCTGCCGGGGCGCCGCGCCGTGGTCTTCACCAACAACGACCACGCCTACGAGGCGGCGTTCGCGCTGCAGGACGCAGGCGCCGACGTCGCGGCGATCGTCGATGTGCGGCGCGAGCCGGCGATGGCTGACGCGGCAGACGCCCGCGGCATTCACGTGTGGAGTGAGGCCGAGGTCATCGGTGTCGCGGGCGCCAAGAGCGTGCGGGAGGTTGCGGTTCGACGGCGCGGCGGCTCTGCGTCGAACACGCTCGCGGCAGATCTTATCTGCGTCTCGGGTGGTCTCAATCCGTCCGTCAATCTGGCCAGCATGACGCGAGCGCCGCTCGTCTGGAACGCGGAGCTTGCCGCATTCGTGCCCGGGGCGCCGATGCAGGCCGAGCAATCCGCCGGCGCCGCGCGCGGCATCTTTGACCTTGCCGCGGCGGCGAAGGATGGGGCCGAGGCCGGCGCGGCTGCTGCCGCCGCTGCAGGCTTTCCAACGGCGGCCGATTTCAGGCTGCCGGCGGCGGACGTAAGCAGGAGAACGCCGCTCGAGGCGTTCTGGGAGGTGAAGGCCAAGGGCAAGGCTTTCGTCGATCTGCAGAACGACACCACGACGGAGGACATGCGTCTCGCCGTGCGCGAGGGCTACAGTCATGTCGAGCACGCCAAGCGCTACACGACGCACGGCATGGGCACCGAGCAGGGCAAGACAGGAGGCCTCGTCGGCAGCGCCGTGCTGGCCGAGGCGCGCGGCGAGCCGATCGAGAAGGTGGGCGTGCCGACGTTTCGCCCCTACGTGACGCCCGTCACCATCGGCGCCATTGCCGGCCGCGAGGTGGGGCAGCATTTCAAGCCGAAACGTCGTACCGCGCTGCACGACTGGCACGTGCAGGCGGGTGCCGTGTTTCTGGAAACGGGCCTGTGGCTGCGTCCGCTCTACTACACGAAACGCGCGGAGACCGGCTGGGAGCCGATCCTGCGGGAGGCGCGCGCGGTGCGCAGCTCGGTCGGGATCTGCGATGTCTCGACGCTCGGCAAGATCGATATCCAGGGACCGGACGCTGCAACGTTTCTCGATCGGCTCTACGTCAACAAGTTCTCCTCGCTGCCCGTGGGGCGGGCGCGCTACGGAGTGATGCTGCGCGAGGACGGCATGGTGTTCGACGACGGCACCACATCGCGCCTCGGCGAGCATCACTTCCTCATGACCACAACGACAGCAAAGGCTGCCGAGGTCCTGGAGCACATGGAGTACTGTGCGCAGGTCGTGTGGCCCGAGCTGGACGTTCAATTCTGCTCTGTCACCGACCAGTGGGCGCAGATGGCGATCGCCGGACCGAACGCACGCAAGGTGCTCGAACGTTGCGTCGACGGGTTGGACCTGGCAGGCGACAAGCTCCCGTTCATGGCCGTGGCGGAGGCGCGGATTGCGGGCTGCGGCGTGCGCGTTTTTCGCGTGAGCTTCTCCGGCGAGCTCGCCTACGAGATTGCGGCGCCGTTCGGGCATGCCGAGCGCGTCTGGACGGCGATCCTGGAGGCCGGCGAGCCGTACTCGATCATTCCATATGGCATCGAGGCCATGGGTCTCATGCGCATCGAGAAGGGCCACGTCGCAGGGCCCGAGATCAACGGGCAGACGACGGCGGCGGATCTCGGTCTCGAGCGCATGATCAAGAAGAATGGCGACTTCATCGGGCGCATCAACGCGACGCGAGCAGGCCTTGTGGCGCCTGACCGCCAGAGGCTAGTCGGCATCCGCGCGGTGGATGCGAGCTTCGACCGGCGCCTGCGCGGCGGTGCGCATCTAGTTGCGCGGCCGGAGTCGAAGGAGAGCCTCGGCTGGGTCACGAGCGTCACCCGTTCGGTCGAGCTGGAGCGCTGGATTGGCCTCGCGCTGCTGAGCGGCGGGCCGGAACGCATGGGCGAACGCATGTACGCCGTGTTCCCGCTCAAGAAGGAGCTCGTGGAGGTCGAGATTACAAGCCCGCACCATGTCGATCCGGAGAACGAGCGTGTCCGTGCCTGAGCTGCAGTTCCCGATCGACCGCCGCATGGCACCGGGTCAATTCGGCGCCACGGGCGCGTCACCCGTGCAGATTGTGCGCCGGCGGCAGGCGGTAGCGCAGGTCACGGCGCGCAAGGGGCAGGTCAACGCGGTCATCCGGAAGATTGCCGATGCGCTGAGGCTGGACCTTCCGGAGCCCGGTTATGCCGTGGGTGCTGGAGAGGTGACAGCGGTGTGGATCGCGCCCGCAACGTGGCTCGTGCTGCGCCCTTGGTCGGCAACTGCTGATCTGGCGCGCGGGCTGGCTGCCATATGCGGGACGTCGGCGTCGGTCGTCGATCAGTCGGCCGGCAAGATCGTGCTGCGCATGTCGGGAGCGAAGGCGCGCGATGTTCTGGCCAAAGGCTGCCGAGTGGACCTTCATCCGCGGGTGTTTGGGCCGGCGCGCGCTGCTGTCACTCCCATTGCGCACATTCCCGCGGTCGTGCAGCAGGTCGACGCAACACCGGCCTTCGATCTGATCGTGCCGTCGACGCTTGCCGAGGACTTCTTCGAGTGGCTGTGTGTCAGCGCCGCCGAGTTCGGCTACGAGATCCCGGCAGGGTGAGGTCGCCTTGCGGCGACCCCGACGCGGCTCACGTCCGCTCGATGACCATGGCAATGCCCTGGCCGACACCGATGCACATGGAGACGAGGGCATACCTGCCGCCCGTGCGCTGAAGCTGACGAGCGGCCGTGAGGGTGATGCGCCCACCTGATGCGCCGAGCGGATGGCCCACCGCGATGGCCCCGCCGTTGGGGTTGAGGCGGCTGTCCTTGAAGTCGAGACCGAGGCCCTTGGCGCAGGCCAGCACCTGCGCGGCGAACGCCTCGTTGATCTCGATGACGTCCATGTCCTTGAGGGTGAGACCGGCGCGCTCCAGCGCCTTCTTTGCCGCCGGCACGGGCCCGAAGCCCATGATGCGCGGCGCAACGCCCGCGACGCCGGAGGACACGACCCGGGCGATCGGCTTGGCGCCGGCCTTGGCACCTGCGTCACGGCTGGCGACGATGAGGGCGACCGCGCCGTCGTTGATGCCTGAAGCGTTGCCGGCCGTGGTGACGCCGCCCTCGAACAGCGGCTTGAGCTTCTTCAGATTGTCCAGCGTCGTCTCGCTGCGCGGATGCTCATCGTCGGCGACGATCGTATCCGGCTTGCCCCGCGTGCCTGGGATGGTCACCGCCTGGATCTCATCCTTGAAGAAGCCCTCTGCCTTGGCTTTGGCGTACTTCTGCTGCGAGCCGAGCGCGAAGGCATCGCAGTCCTCGCGGGAGAGCTGGAAGTCGCGAGCAAGGTTGTCTGCCGTCTGCGGCATGGTGTCGGCGCCGAACTGGCCTTCGATCTTGGGGTTGGCGAAGCGTGCACCGAGCGAGGAGTCGAAGACGCGAAAGTCCTTTGAGAACGGCTGCTCGGACTTGCCGACGACGAACGGCGCGCGCGTCATGCTCTCGACGCCACCTGCAACGACGACGTCCGCCTCGCCACACGTGATCGCGTGGGCTGCGCCGATGATGGCATTCATGCCGGAACCGCAGTTGCGCTGGTAGACGGCGCCGGGCACCTCGATCGGCAGGCCCGCAAGTAGCAGTGAGTGGCGCGCAACGCAGCGGCTGTCCTCGCCGGCTTGCGAGGCGCAGCCGACCGCGACGTCGTCGATCGTTTCCGGAGCGAAGCCCGAGCGCCTTACCGCCTCCTTGATGACGCCGGCGAGCATGTCGTCGGGCCGCACCCGGGAAAGCGCTCCGGCGTGGCGGCCAAAGGGTGTGCGCACGCCGTCATAAATGTAGGCTTCGAGCATGGGCTGGTTTCCTTCCCTTCCTCATGGGGTCTTGCTGCTTGCGATAGAGTAGTCCCAATTCGGCTCCGCCATCCATTGGCAATTGCCGGCCAATCGCTTCAGGGCAGGTAGCCGATCAGCTCGAGCCAGGCGATTTGCAGCGGCAGGACCGTGAACAGGCTGATGAGCGCGACAGGGATAAGAAGGCAAAGGACGGATCCTGCCGCAACGCGGCCCATGGTCAGCCCGACCATGATCGGCACGGTCTGGTAAGGGAAAAGGATCATCTGCAAGCCGGTCAGCATCGCGAGCATGCCGATCTCAACCGGGAGGCCGGTCGAGGCGGCGGCGCTGCCAAGGACCGGCGTCATGATTGCGATACACCCGACGACCGTTGTCAGGACGGCGATGAGCATCGAGAGCACCGCGACAACGGCGCATCCATAGGCAGCGGAGCGGCCATCGAGCGGAACGAGAGTATTGATGGAGTGCGCGGTCAGTGCGCCTGCGCCCGAATAATTCAGCACAGTCGCCACGCCGAGCACGGCGGCGAGCGACAGGATGGCGGTGAGCTTGTTGAGGTCAAAGCTCTCCCGCAGGCTGGCCAGCGCGACCGGCGGCAGTAAGCACAGCACGGCGGCGAGCATCGCAACGGCGCCAGGCTTGATACCGTGGATGAAGTCCGTGGCCCACAGCGCGATGGTCAGCACGAGCAGGATGGCGAGCCGGCGCGCGGGCCGGCTCAGGGGGAGCGGCACGGCAGTCTCCGCTGCGGGCGCAGGAAGTGGAGCCGGCAGGAACGTCACGACGCTTCCCCAGAAGACCAGTCCCTTGACCAAGCCGAGAACGGGGCCGCACAGGAGCAGGTATTCGGCGTATTGCAGGTGGATCCCGTGGGCACCTTCCATCGTCCCGAGCGCGATGATGTTGGTCAGATTGGCGGGCAGGATGGCATAGCTGGTGAGGAAGTTGCCCGCGACTGCCGTCGCGACCGCGCCGATATAGCCATTGCTGCCTGGCGCGTAGCCGGCTTCCTTGGTCGCTGCCATGACGATTGGCAGGGTGATGGCGAGCCGGCCCATGGTCGATGGCACCAGGAAGCTCAAGGCGCCCGTCCCGATCAGTATGCCGAGAATGAAACGGGGGTAGGACGAGCGGAACCGCTGCATCAGCCCGCGGGCAACATAGCGGCCGAGGCCCGAGCGCTCGGCGGCCGCGCCAATGACAAAGCCGCCGATTACAAGGCCGGCGGCGTTGGACCAGAACCCGGAAAGCAAGGCCAGCGGCGGCGCGACGCCAGACCCCAGTGCCAGCGCAAAGAAGATGAGGCCTGCAATAAGCGTCGGAACCGCGGCCGTCGCCCACAGGGCCACCGACACCAGGACGATGGCAAAGCCGATCATGGCTTTGGGTGCGTCGGCAGGCGGGGCAACGCACCCCACGGCCACAGCGGCGACCGCAATCAGTGCCAGGAAGGCAGCGCGCTGCGGAGAAAGCCGCCCGCCAAGGAACCTGGTCATTAGGTGAAAGCCTGCGAGCCAGCCCGTCCGAGGGCGGAATCATTTGCGACGTCGGCCCCGCCTGTCAAGCGACTCCAGATGCCAGGACCGGGCCTAGATTTTTGCCTGCAGTCGCGGCGAGCGTGGTTTATGTTCTCGCCGATGATAGGAGCAGAGATACGACGGATCGGCGTGATCGGCGGCGGCGCCTGGGGGACGGCGCTGGCGCAGACGGCACGACTCGCAGGTTGCGATGTGGTGCTGTGGGCGCGTGAGGCCGAGGTGGTCGAGGACATCAACGCGCGCCACGTCAACTCGGCGTTTCTGCCCGGCGTTGCGCTCGATCCTGGACTAGAGGCGACGGACGATCTCAGCCGCATCGCGGCGGCCGATGCCTGCCTCATGGTTGCGCCCGCCCAGCACGTGCGCGCCGTGGCTGTGGAGCTTGCCGCTCAGCTGCCAGCGGGCAAGCCGGTCGTAATCTGCGCCAAGGGTTTGGAGCAGGCGACCGGAAAACTGATGGGCACGGTGCTCGATGAAGTCCTGCCGCAGGCCACCCAGGCCGTGCTGTCCGGTCCGAGCTTCGCCGCCGAGGTGGCACGGGGCCTGCCGGCCGCGCTGACGCTCGGCTGCCGGGACGAGGCCATCGGGCAGCAGCTTGCACAGGCGATCGGCTACCGCCATTTTCGGATTTATTGGACGAGCGACATGGTCGGCGTGCAGCTCGGAGGAGCTGTAAAGAACGTCCTGGCGATCGCCGCGGGCATCGTCGAGGGCCGCGAGCTCGGCGCCAGCGCCCATGCCGCGCTGGTCACGAGAGGCTTCGCGGAGCTGCAGCGCTTCGGTGCCCGCCTCGGGGCGCGTGCGGAGACTTTGATCGGGCTGTCGGGTCTCGGTGATCTGCTCCTGACGTGCGGCAGCACCCAGTCGCGCAACATGAGCCTCGGCCGCTCTCTGGCGCAGGGGCAGAGCCTCTCCGAGGTATTGGGTGCGCGGCGATCGGTGGCCGAGGGCGTGTACACGGCTGCGGCGATCGTGAAGGTCGCTCGCGAGAAGGGCGTCGAGATGCCGATCTGCGAGGCTGTGCACGGCATTGTCGAAGGCCGGCTCACCATCGATGCTGCCATCGATGCGCTCCTGGCCCGGCCATTCAAGGCCGAGGCCTAGCAGCGTGCCGATGCGCGAGCGGAGGAACGAGGAGATGGCAAGGAAAGCTGCCGCCAAACCCGGGAAGCAAGCCCCGAGCAAGAGCGAAGCAAGCAGGAGGGAAGGACCAGCTTACTGGCTGTTCAAGTCGGAGCCTGATTCGCACTCCTGGGAGATGCAGAAGGCGCGCGGCAAGAAGGGCGAGCCATGGGACGGCGTGCGCAATTTCATGGCGCGAAACAATATGAAGGCGATGAAGCTCGGCGATCTGGGCTTCTTCTATCACTCCAATGAAGGCAAGGAGATCGTCGGCATCGTCGAGGTTTGCGCCTTGGCTCACCAGGATCCGAAGGATGAGACCGGCGTGTGGAAGTGCGTCGATGTTCGCGCGGTGTGCGACATGCCGAGGCCCGTGACGCTGGCGGCGGTAAAGAGCAACCCGAAGCTTGCCAACATGGCGCTGGTCAAAAGCGCCCGGCTGTCCGTGCAGCCGGTGAGGCCTGAAGAGTGGGTGGAGGTCTGCCGCATGGGAGGGCTCGACCCGAAGTCGATCAAGCCGTGAAAGAGGCCGGGGAAATCGAAGGGTTCATTCGCGCTCAAACCACAATTATGGCGCTGCCGCTCTCTCCCCAGATCGAGCTGCATCTCGCCGCAGACGCGCGCGGCATCTTCCAGGCGACGGAAACGTTCTGCGGCGGCAACGGGTGGCCATCCTACTGGGCATTCGCCTGGCCCGGCGGGCAGGCTCTGGCGAGCTATATCTCGGACAATCCGCATCTGGTCGCCGGCAAGCGCGTGCTCGATCTCGGATCCGGGTCCGGCGTGGGTGCCATTGCAGCCGGCATGGCCGGTGCCAGCCGCGTTATCGCCGCTGACCCCGATCCAATGGCGGGCGTGGCGATCGCCATCAACGCGGCTCGAAACAAGGTTGACGTCGAAGTCGTGACGCAGGACGTACTCGGGGCCGCGCCGGACGCCGACATGGTCCTGATCGGCGACCTGGTCTACGAGCCTGAGCTGGCGACGCGGGTGACCCGGCTGCTCGAGACGACCTATGCCAAAGGGATCGACGTCATCTGGGCCGATCGGACCACGGCTCGGCGCCCGGCGCTGCCATTCGTCTTTCTGTCGGAATACCGCGCACCGCTGCTGCCGGCCCTCGAGGAAAGCCACTTCGAGTCGGCACGCGTCTGGCGGCTCGGAGGCACAGAGCGCCAAGCATGACCCAGGATACGCATTGGCGGAGCTTCATTCTCGACAATACGTGTCTGCTGGCCCCGCCGCTGGTGCCGGAAATCAAGCTCCACCTCGCCGAAGAGTCGCTGCCGATCTGGCGGAAGACCGAGGAGGAGCTCGGCGAGATGAACGTGGCGCCGCCCTATTGGGCGTTCGCCTGGGCCGGCGGCCAGGCGCTGGCGCGCCACGTACTCGACAATCGCGAGCTTGTTGCGGGCAAGCGCGTGCTCGACCTCGGCAGCGGCTCGGGGTTGTCAGCCATTGCGGCCATGCTGGCCGGCGCCGCTTCCGCCCTGGCATCGGACATCGACGCAATTGCGCTGTCGGCCATCGCATTGAATTGCGAGGCGAACGGGGTGACGGTCGAGGTGACGGATCGCGACCTGCTCGGCGGCTCTCTGGAAGCCTTCGACGTCGTTCTGGCCGGAGACCTGTTTTACGAGCGCGATCTTGCCGCACGGACGCTCGCGTTCCTCGACGCAGCGGTGGCCGGTGGGGCGCACGTGCTGGTCGGCGACCCGCGACGCAACTACTTTCCGGTGGACCGCTTTGCCATGGCGGCGGAGTACCGCGTGCCGGTGACGCGCGAGCTCGAGGACGCGGAGATCAAGCGCTCCGCGGTGTGGCGCCTCTTGCGGCCGTCCCCTTAGCTGCGGTCGATCCTGCACTGATAGCAGTTGTTGCTGGCGGAGCGCACATGGATGTAGCTGATGCGCGCGTCGCGGAACATGTCGGCTGCCGCATCCGGAATGGCCACAGTCGGGACGATGCGACCGGAGCCATAGACGATGCGATGGCCGGCGCTGTAGCCGCGGATCAGATACTGCGGCGATGCGAGCATCGGCGGAACCGTCTCGCTCGCCTGATAGCGCGCGCAGGCATCGGCATGCAGGAAGATCGGGCCGATCTCGGCATAGGGTTGCGGCTCGGGAAACGGGCGATGCGCCAGGATCAGATAGGGTTGACCGGCCTTCACGTGCTCGAGGCAGTGCCGGCAGGGGATGCCGTTGCCGTCGGAGATTTGGCGCTCGGACGTCTGGCCGTTTGCATCAGCCTCGCCATTTTGCAAGGCCCGAACGATCGAGGTCTCGAGTGCGACGAAGCGGATCGACATGGGCGCTCCTTTGGGCGAGGTTGCCACGACTGCCGCGTCTCTAGCGGCGTCGCGGTCGCATCGCGACCCGAAACATGTGCCTTGCCATTCGGAGAAGATGCATGCAGTTCGCCGGCATGAACTATTGGGCGATCGTCATCGCCGCAATCGCGGGATTTGTGTTCGGAGCGGCCTGGTACAGCGTCCTGGGAAAACCATGGCTGGAAGCGGTTGGCAGAACGGAGCAGGAGATCAAGGCCTCGGGCCCGTCGCCACGCTTGTTTGCGGTCGCCTTCGTGGCGCTGCTCGTCATGGCGTGGGTTCTGGCGGGCACGATCGGTCACCTTGGACCCGGCCAGGTGACGCTCAAGAACGGTGTGATCACCGGTGGCTTTATTTGGCTTGGCTTTGTGGTGACGACGCTGGTCGTCAACCACGGATTTCAGGACGCCAGGCCCATGCTGACCGTTATCGATGGTGCGCACTGGCTGTGCGTGCTGTTGCTACAGGGCGCCATCATTGGCGCGATCGGCGTGTGACGCCCGGCTGACGTCATTTCAGTCGCGTCCGTCTTCTTCTCGGCCCTTTCCGAGCGGTGTTCCCGCACGGAACAGCGCCGCTCGTCCGCCTGGTTAACAACTCGCCTCCTTATGGCCAACGCTCGGATCGTGGCGCATATCGGAGCCGTAACCACCCGGCGGCTGTCATCAGGCGGCCGGGCTGCGGCATGAAGCCTTCAGCGAGCGGTACTCGCCACTCGCCTCACATCGTCGCGCCGATCTGCCACGGCACATACTCCGCATCGCCGTAGCCGAGCAGCTCGGACTTCGATCTCTCCCCGGAGGCAACGCGCAGCATGGTGTCGAAGATCTCTTGCGCCTTGGTCTCGATGCTGACGCCGTCGAGGATGTCGCCGCAGTTGATGTCCATGTCGTCGATCATGCGGCGATAGACGTCGGAGTTGGTGGCAAGCTTGATCGATGGCGTCGGCTTGCAGCCGTAGGCCGATCCGCGTCCGGTGGTGAAGCACAGGATGTTGCAGCCGCCGGCCACCTGGCCAGTCGCCGCCACAGGATCGTAGCCGGGCGTATCCATATAGACGAAGCCCTTGGCTTTGATCGGCTCGGCATAATGATAGACGGCATTGAGCGTCGTCGAGCCGCCCTTGGCGGCGGCGCCCAGCGACTTCTCGAGGATGGTGGTGAGCCCGCCCGCCTTGTTCCCGGGCGACGGGTTGTTGTCCATGCTCATCCGGTTGCGCGAGGTGTAGTCCTCCCACCACTTGATGATGGCGACCAGCTTCACGCCGACCTCGCGGGTCGCAGCGCGACGCGTGAGCAGGTGCTCGGCCCCGTAAATCTCAGGCGTCTCTGCCAGTACAGCCGTGCCTCCGTGCCGCACGAGCATGTCGGCGGCGACACCTAGGGCGACATTGGCCGTAATGCCGGAATAGCCGTCCGAGCCGCCGCACTGCAGGGCCAACATGAGCTCGGATGCCGGTATCGTCTCACGACGCGCCTTGGCGGCGATCGGCAGCATGTTGCGAATGGCGTCGACGCCGGCGGCGATGGTCTTCTTGGTCCCGCCGGTATCCTGGATCGTCAATGTGCGGAACGTGTCGCTCTCCACCAGGCCGTAAGCATCTTTCATGCGGGCGATCTGGAATCCTTCGCAGCCGAGTCCGACGACCAGAACACCGGCCATGTTCGGGTTGGTCGCATACCCCCATGTCGTGCGTTTCAAGACCTCGAATGTCTCGCCGTCGCTGTCGATGCCGCAGCCGGTCGAGTGCACGAGCGGGATGACGCCGTCGACGTTCGGATAGTCCTTGAGCAGGCCAGAGCGGTTGACCTCCTCGGCGATGAACCTCGCGACCGTCGCCGAGCAGTTCACGCTGGTGATGACGCCGATGTAATTGCGCGTGCCAGCGGCCCCATTGGCGCGGCGGAAGCCCTGGAATGTTGCCTGCTCCTCGACAGGGAGGATCTTCTCCTGACGCGCATCCTGGGCGAACGCGTAATCGCGCTCGAAGCTGGCAAAGCCGCAGTTGTGCGTGTGCACATGCGAGCCCGGCGCAATATCCTCGGTCGCGAAGCCGATCACCTGGCCGAACTTGAGCACCGGCTCGCCCTTGGCGATGGGCCGGATCGCCATCTTATGACCACGCGGGATCCGTCCCACTGCGGCGATGTCCTGCGCCTTGACGCCGGCGGGGATCGAGTCCACCGCGACGATGACGTTGTCCTTGGCGTTGAGCCTGAGGCTGCGCGGCTGAGCTTGGCTTGCGCTTTGCGACATGGAATGCTCACCGGTGTCGTTGCTGGACGGCGTGGCCGGGTCGGGCCGATGACAAACATACCGAATGCGGTGACCGGCGGCCATGGCCGGCACAACTCAGGGAGACGTACAATGGATTTGGGCCTCAATGGCAAGCGCGTTCTGATCACCGGCGGCTCGAAGGGGATCGGTGCATCCCTCGGCGAGGCGTTCGCGGCCGAGGGTGCCAACGTCATCCTCGTCTCGCGCACGGCCGACGTTCTCAAGAAGACCGCCGAGCAGATCAGGTCGCGGCACCAGGTCTCGGTCGAGACGCATGTCGCCGATCTGTCGGCGAGCCCTGCGCGCGAGGAGACCATGGGGCGGTTCTCCGACATCGACGTCCTCGTCAACAACGCCGGCGCGATCCCCGGGGGCAGCCTGCTCGATTTCACCATGGAGCGCTGGCAGGAGGTGTGGAATCTGAAGGTCATGGGCTACGTGCACATGACGCAGCTTGCCCTCAAGGCGATGCAGCCGCGCAAGGCTGGCACGATCGTCAACATCGTCGGCATGGCCGGTCCGGCGCCGACCTGGGATTACATCTGCGGCTCGACCGGGAACGCCGCCCTCAACGCATTCACAAAGGCCGTAGGCTCGCGCTCCGTCGACTGGGGCATTCGCGTCTTCGGCATCAATCCGGCGGCAACCCGCACCGAGCGCATCATGACGTTGTCGCGCCAGCGGGCCCTGACCCGCTTCGGCGACGAGTCGCGGTGGGAGGAGACGCTGACCAATCTGCCGTTCGGCCGCTTGAAAGAGCCGGAAGAGGTAGCGGCGCTTGCCGTGATGCTGTGCGCGCCGCAGGTTGAGTACCTGTCGGGCACCATGATCGACATGGACGGCGGCGGCATGTTCCGGCGCTAGGCAGCTCCTTCACCGAGCGCTCGCCAGCAAGCGTGCCACCGCATCCGTAAATGCCTGTGCGCCAAGGGCGATGTCCTCGTCCGACGTGTTCTCGGTCCAGTGGTGGCTGATGCCGCCGATCGAGGGAACGAACAGCATTCCGGCCGGCATGTGCTTGGCGAAGACTTGCGCGTCATGCCCGGCCCCGCTTGGCATGCGCACATGCTTGTCCGGCGCGCGGGCTTGAGCCGCGGCCTCGAGGGCCGCTTGGAAGGGCTCCGCCATCATCGCGGGAATGCTCTTGCGCAGGGCTTCGACCTTCACGCGGCACGGGCCTTTGGCGTCGGCGCGGGACGCCATCTCGAACAGGGCATGCTCGAGCCGATCCAGGACCGCGGTCTCTGCATCCCGGATCTGGAACAGCATCTCCGCTCTCCCCGGAATGATGCTCTGTGCGCCGGGGTCGAGCACGATGCGGCCGGTGGTCCAGACGGTGCGGTCTCCGGCGATCGTGGGAAAGTGATTGTCAATGTCGACCACGAAACGTGCCAGCGCCAGTCCGGCATCCTTGCGGATCGCCATGCGGGTCGTGCCGGCGTGGTTCTGCACGCCCTCGAAGGTGACGCGGAACTGTCGAATGCCGACAATGCTCGTGACGATGCCGAGCTTGAGATTGCTCGCTTCCAGCCAGTCACCTTGCTCAATGTGAGCTTCGAGATAGCCGAGGTACCGTCCGGGATCGACGACGATGCGCTGCTGTCCAGCAAGTCCTGCGGCGTTCAGCGCGTCGCGCATCCGCCTGCCGCTGGTCCGGTCCACCGCCTGATCGATGTCGGCTTCGGTCAGCTCGCCGCAGGCCGACCGGCTGCCCATGAAGAAGCCGAAATGCCCCTCCTCGTCGCACCAGGCGCCGACATCGACGCCGCATTGCGCAAACGCGGGATCCGCCTTGATGGCGCGCGCAGCCTCGAGCGCATAGACGACGCCGAGAGGCCCATCGAGCCACCCGGCATGGTTCTGGCTCTCGAGGTGTGAGCCGGCGAGGATCTTTGGCCCCGGCGCGCGGGAGAACCCGAGCACATTGCCGATGCCGTCGATACGGGCGTCGTGCCCCAGTGCATCGAGCTCGCCTTTCAGCCAGTGCAGTGTTGCAACGTGCTCGGGCGACAGCGACGGCCGGTGCACGCCCGTCTTGTATCGGCCGATGCCGGCCAGATGGCGCAGGTTGGCCAGCACGCGCTCGGGATTGGCGCTCGGCATGTCGGCTTACCCCTCCTGCTTCATCTTGGCGAAGTCGGCCGAATACTCGGACGAGCAAAACGAGCCGCCCTGGTAGAAATCTCCCACCTCGTCCTTCGCCAGCTTGGCTTGCGCTGCCTGAGCCTCGTCCCGGTAGTCCTCGGCTCGGCCCTCCGGCCTGTAGCCGAGCTCTGCGGCACGGCTGTTGTCGTACCAGGAGCGGGCGTTGTCGGAGACGCCGTACATCACCTCGTAGACGATCCCGGGCCGCTCGAGGCCGATGCGGATGAGCTTAACGAGATCCTCGGGGCTGATCCAGATCGACAGCCGGCGCACGTCGATTGGCTTGTCGTTGACATTGCCGATGCGCAGGCTGACGACGCCGATGCCGTGCTTGTAGGCGTAGAGCGCGCCGAGCCCTTCGCCGAACAGCTTGCTCACGCCATAGCGGCTGTCAGGGCGTGGCACCACGGCCGTCGGGATCGTGGTGGATCGAGGATAGAAGCCCACGGCGTGGTTCGACGAGGCGAAGACGATGCGCTTGACGCCGCCCTTGCGCGCCGCCTCGAACAGATTGTAGCAGCCGATGATGTTGGCGCTGAGGATCGTCTCCCACGGGCCTTCGACGGAATGTCCGCCGAGATGCACGACGCCGTCGACGCCCTGGCACGCAGCCTCGATCTCGTGCGGCTTGGTCAAATCCGCCTGGATGAAGCGTTCATCCGGCTCGAGGTCGGGCGGTGCCTTCAGATCGGAGAGAACGAGCTCGGGGTAGACCGGCTTGAGCAGCTTGCGCAGGTACGTGCCGATACCACCGGCCGCTCCGGTGACGAGAATGCGCTTCATCCTGACGGTCTCCTGTCGAGCCTGACGGCAACGCAGGGAATGTTAGGCGAGCGCGAGGCGGGGCGCCATGGGTTGCCATGCGCCCCGGCCATCAAGCCATGCGCGGGATTCGTCACGGAACCGGCAATTGCGGCGAACTGAGCCGCTCTCAGCAGATGATGTCGACTTTGCGGAATGCCGAGCGCGGTCCGGGGCGCGCCTCGTGCGTCAGCCGGGGGCGCCTTCGGTTGAGCGCATCCCCCTTGACGACCTCGATCACGAGTGCGCGGCCCTGCCAATAGACGGCGAGCACGGCCAGCGTCTGCCTTGCCTCATGGAGCAGGGCTCCCGGATCGATGCTCGCCGGTGGTGCAGCGCATTGGTGGCAGAAGCTGATCGCGATGATGTCGTAGATCTGCCCGCGACGCCCCACCAGACAGCTCAGGACGGAGCCATCGAGATCGATAGAGAACGAGCTCTCGACCGGCTCACCCATCCGCAGCTTCGCGCCGATGCGATCCACAGCCAGGTGGAGGAGGCCTCGAAAGGCCGTATCCTTGTCACTGGACCATTGTACGCGATCACCGACGACGCGCTGCCATACGGACAGCACGAGACTATACTTGCAGTCCACCACACCACGCATAAACGCCCCTCCCCGCCGGGACGACGCTTGTTGACGCCACAGCCGCAGCCTATCGTGCTTGTCTCGCGCTCCGGCCATCCTTATCCAATACGATCAGGCGGGCGGCACAGAGGCGGGACCGTGGCAAAAGCCGTTCGTCAGACGACAGCTTTTATGACTAAGACCCCCCGTTCGCCACACAATCGCCACACCATTCCTGGGTCTCGCGGGGTCGTGCGCGCCGGCATGGAGCCGTCGCGGTGCCGGCCCATGTGGAAGGCGGCGCAATGCGGCTCGCCTTCACCGCTGCGGCGGCCTAATTTGGTGTGAGACCGGCAGTAAGAAAGGAAACGCCCATGGCTGATGCAGTCATCGTCTCGACGGCGCGTACGCCCATTGGCCGCGCCTATCGCGGCGCATTCAACAACACGCATGGCGCCACGTTAGGCGGCCATGTGGTGGCGGAGGCCGTCAAGCGGGCCAAGGTGGAGCCCGCGGAGATCGATGACGTCATGATGGGCTGCGCCATGCCGGAGGGTGCCACCGGCGGCAACATTGCCCGGCAGATTGCCATCCGCGCAGGACTGCCGGTGACGGTCGCCGGGGTGACGGTCAACCGCTTCTGCTCGTCGGGATTGCAGACCATCGCAATGGCTGCGCAACGCATCCGCTCTGATGATGCGGGCATCATCGTCGCGGGCGGCTTGGAGTCGATCAGCCTGGTGCAGAACGAGCATGCCAACAAGTTTCGCGCCAAGGAGGAGTGGCTGGTCGAGAAGAAGCCCGCCATCTACTGGTCGATGATCCAGACAGCCGACAACGTGGCCAAGCGCTACAAGATCAGCCGCGAAGTGCAGGACGAGTACGGGCTGGAAAGCCAGCGTCGCACCGCGGCGGCCCAGCAGGCCGGCAAGTTCGACGACGAGATCGTGCCGCTGAAGGCCGAGAAGCTGCTGCTCGACAAGGAAGGCAAGATCACCGGCACCGAAATGTTCGAGCTGAAGCGCGATGAAGGCAATCGGCCCGACACCAACCTGGAGGGGTTGGCGAAGCTCAAGCCAGTCATGGGCGAAGGCAACTTCATCACCGCCGGCAATGCGAGCCAGCTCTCGGACGGGGCTTCGGCGTGCGTCGTCATGAGCGACAAGGAGGCGCAGAGGCGCGGGTTGAAGCCACTTGGAATCTATCGCGGCTTCGAGGTGTCGGGCTGCGAGCCGGACGAGATGGGCATTGGCCCCGTCTTCGCCGTGCCGAAGCTGCTCAAGAAGCACAAGCTCGGCATCCAGGATATCGGTCTTTGGGAGCTCAACGAGGCGTTCGCCGTGCAGGTGGTCTATTGCCGTGACAGGCTCGGCATTCCTTGGGAGCGCCTCAACGTCAACGGTGGCGCAATCGCGGTCGGCCATCCTTACGGCATGAGCGGCGCGCGCCTTACCGGCCACGCACTGATCGAGGCGAAGCGGCGCGGCGAGAAATACGCCGTGGTGACCATGTGTATCGGCGGAGGGCAGGGCGCGGCTGCTCTGTTCGAGATTGCCTGATGAGTGCAAGTTCGAGTGGGGGCGTCACCACGCCCGGGTACCGTCATCGCGGTCTGGAAGAGCTGTTCCGCCTGGCGCGTATGACGCCTCTGCCGATCGAGCAGGACCAGTTCGTGTTCCTGCGCCACGGCGAAACGGACGGAAACTTCACCAAGATCTTCCAGACCGCCGAGCAGCAGCTCAATGCGCGGGGGCTGGAGCAGGCGAGGCGGGCCGCGGAATGTCTTGCTGGCCACCGGCTCGAGCGTATCGCGGCCAGCACCATGCGCCGCGCCTGGCACACTGCCGAAATCGTCTCTGAGCCCCACCGGCTGATGCCGGAGCCAGTCGACGGGTTGCGCGAGCGTTGGTTCGGGGACCTGGTCGGGACGCCGTCGGCCGACTACGACTGGCGCAACAGTCCCCCTAATGGGGAGCCTTTGGCGGTGTTCGTGGAGCGCACGCAGCGCGGTCTTGTGGAGGCGCTGAAGCCGGCAGCCTTTTCGGTCTTGGTGGCGCATGGTGGCACACTCTATGTGCTAGCGGCGAGCCTTGGTCTGGAGCTGGAGACGGCCGATTACGCGAACTGCACGCCACTGCTCGTCGAGCGATCCAGAAGAGGCTGGCGAGTGACGCGCCTTGCGGCGAGCACCGGTTCGGGGGACAACATCTCCTAGGGGGCGATCGATGCCTGCAACCGAGAGGCCGAACCATGGACATCACCGGCCAATACAGGATCGCTGCTCCACGTGACGTTGTCTGGGCGGCGCTCAATGATCCAGAGGTGCTCAAGGTCTGCATCCCTGGCTGCAAGGAGCTGGATAAGCGCTCGGACCGCGAGTTCGCGGCCAAGGTGGCGCTGAAGATCGGGCCGATCTCCGCCAATTTCAGCGGAGCGGTAACGCTCGAGGACCTCAATCCGCCGGCGGGCTACACGATTGTCGGTCAGGGCCAGGGGGGCGCCGCGGGCTTCGCCAAGGGCCGGGCCAAGGTCGACCTGACCGAGGAGGGGCAGGAGACCACGCTGAGCTACACCGCCAAGGCCGAGGTCGGGGGCAAGTTGGCAACGCTGGGCGGCCGCCTGATCCAGGCCACGTCGAAGAAGCTTGCCGACGAGTTCTTCGGCAAGTTTGCGGCTGAGCTGGGAGGCGTAGAGGAGCCGGGGGCGGCCGCGCCCGACGGTGCGCCGCCCCAACCGAAGGAGAGCCGCTGGAGGCGGTGGTTCAAGCGCGGATAGCGCAGCTTCCTGCCTCTCAGCCCATGATGTATCGCGGCAGCCAGAGCGCGACGTCCGGCGCGATCATGAGCAGCGCTATCAGCGCGACCATGGCGAAGACGAACGGCAATGCGCCGCGGATCACCTCGTTGATCGAGCCGCGGGTGCGCATGCCCTGGACCACGTAGAGGTTGAGTCCGACCGGAGGCGTGATCAGCGCAGCCTCGATCAGAATGGTCAGCACGACGCCCCACCAGATGGGATCCCAGCCCAGCTTGAAGACGATCGGCGCGATGAAGGGCGTCGTCAGGATCATCATGGAGATGGTTTCCATGAAGCAGCCGAGGATCAGGTAGAAGATCACGATCAGGATCATCGTACCGTACTTGCCGAGCCCGAGATCCTCGATGATTTTTCCGAGCCCGTCGGTGACGCCGATGGCCGCCAGCACGAAGTTCAGGAACTGCGCGGCCATGATGATGAGCATGATCATGGCTGTGGTGCGCATGGTGCCTTCGGCGACCGCCCGCAACATCGGCAACGAGACGCGCCGCTCCCAAGCAGCCAGCAGCAGGGCCGCAATCACGCCAAGCGAGGCAGCCTCGGTCGGCGTGGCTACGCCGGCGTAGATCGAGCCCACCACGACCAGGAAGATGAACGTCGGCGGAATGAGGCTTGGCAGGACGCGAAGCCGGGCGCTCCATGTCGTCTCGATGGGAATGCCGCCCTTGCGCGGATTTGCCAGGCAGGCGACCAAAACGATCACCATGAAGAAGGCCGAGAGAGTAAAGCCTGGGATGAAGCCGGCGAGATAGAGCCTTGGGACCGAGGAATTGGTCAGCAGGCCATAGAGAATGAAGTTGATCGAGGGCGGGATCAAAATTCCGAGCGTGCCGCCGGCGGCGATCGTGCCGAGGAACAGGGGCTCGTCGTACTTGCGCTTCTGGATCTCGGGCAGGGCGACGGTGCCGATGGTGGCGGCCGTTGCCACGCTCGAGCCGGACGTAGCGGCAAACATCGCGCACGAGCCGATGTTGGCGTGCATGAGACCGCCAGGAAGCCAGGACAGCCATTGTGCAATGGCGTTATAGACGCGCTCGGCTATTCCGGCGCGCAGCAGGATCTCGCCGAGCATGACGAACAGCGGAATCGCAATCAGGATGTACTCGCTCGACGAGTTCCAGATGATCTCGCCCATGGCGCGATGCAGAGGCATCATCGAGAAGAACTGGCTGAGTGCCAGCCCGAGCACGCCCATCACCGCGGCTACGGGAACGCTGACCGCGAGCAGAACGACGAGGAGCAGGAGTGTCGTAGCGAGCATCTCTAGCTCCTCGTGCCGGGCTTGTCGGTGGCAATACCCAAGCCCTCGAGCTCGCTTTGAATCTCTTCGTCTTGCGTCGACGCGCCGGCAATGGCGCCCACGGCGGCGTAGTCACCGCGCAGCACCGCTGCGATCGAACGCATCAGTGCCAGCAGCAAGGCGATCGCGAACAAGGCGATACCTCCGAACCAGGGTAGTTGGGCGAGGGCGAGCGGGATCCTGAGCTGCGTATTCGAGCGTATGCCCTCGCTGTAGCTCGTGAAGGCCACATTTCCGGCGCGCTCGAGCAGGACGGCCACGAAGAGGCCCATTACGAGAAGTGCGAAGATATCGAGAAGAGCGCGCGTGCGTGGCCCGAAGCGGCCATACAACGCATCGATGCGTACATGACCTCGCGACACGAGCACGTGCGCCATCGACCAGCTCGTGCCGACGGCGAAGAGATAGGCGGAGATCTCGTCGGAGCCGGAGAACACGAAGGTCGTGCCGAAGACGGCGCCAAGTCCTTTGCGGAGCAGGACCTCCGCCGTGACGATTCCCGCCGCTGCGAACAGCATGGCGCCACCGAGCCATACTGCGACCCGCGCGATGGCGGCCACACCATTCCAAAGCATTTCCATCGCACTCAAAAGGGCCCGGCGTTCAAGTCCGGGCCCTTTCCCTCCCTAGAGGCAGCGTTAGTTGGCTTTGGCTGTGAGGTTGTACTTCTTGCCCACAAGCTCGTTCCACTTGGCGGCGCAGGCGTCCCCGCACCGCTTGGCCCAACGCGCCAGCACGACCTCATTCAGCGCCTTCTCGCGAGCGGTAAGGTCGGCGTCGGATGGCTTGACGAGCTTGAGCTTGCCTGGCGCGCCTACCGAGCAGGCCCCCGAGCCCGTGTCGCAAGCAACGCCTTCCTCCGTCTCGTCCTCGATCACCTTCCAGGCCTTGTCCTCGTGCGCCTTCATCTGCTTCTCGAGGAAATCCTGCGTATTCTTGGAGAGCTTGTTCCACGCATTGAGGCTGACAACCCAGATGCCGATCGTGTAGCCGACCGGCAGGCGGTAGAGCGTATTGACGACCTCGGTCCACTTGGCCTTGTAGGCCGGCATGGTTCCGGTGATGCCGCAATCGACGACGCCCTTCTCGAGGGCGGGAACAACCTCGCCGAATGCGATGGTCACCGCGGACGCGCCGACAGCAGCCGCGAAGTCCGCCTGCGAAGTGCCCTGTACGCGAATCTTCTTACCCTTGAGATCCTCGATGCTATTTATGTCGCCCCGGCAGAAGAAGACCTGCTCCGGGAAGGGGAACGTCGCCAGGATTAGGGCGCCGTGCCGCTCCTTCATGATTTTCTGCATCTCCGGCATCCAAGCGGCCGCGATGTCGCGGCCCATCTTGAAGTCCTTTGCCACGCCGGCGATGTCGGAAGCCTCGATGACGGCGCCACCGTCCTCGACGTAGATCGGGAGGGCAGCCGCGACGTCGAACACGCCTTGCTTGAGCAGCCGCAGGAGCTCAGTGCCCTTGAGATTGACCTCGGTTATCGACTTGATGTTGCCCTTGATGCTGCCGCCGGAGGCAGTGGGAATGTCTGTCGTCCAGAGAGGCTGCTCGAGCTTTTGCCAGTTGGTGAGAAAGTTCCACGTTCCGATGACGTTGAACTCTTTCTTGTCGAGTTGCTGCGCCTGAGCAGTCCCACAAAACAACACGGCACCCGCAACCAATGTTGCGGCAGACTTCCAGCGCATACTCACCCTCCCAATTCTCTAAATTGCTCTGACGGAGCGGGTAACAATCCACCAAGAAGGGGTGCCGCGCAAGGGAGGGGTCTGCTCGGTAGTGTCTCAGTTTGAAATTTTATGGCCCCGGATCAGGGCCTCCATAGCATCCCGCAACTGCTCATGGGTCGCGGGCTTGTCAAGGCGGGGCGCATGCTTGCAGGCGTCGTCGGTCGTGCTGATACCGCTATACATGAGGAAGGGGATGCCACGCTCGGTAAGCCGCTTGCAAAGGCTGGTGGCGTCACCGTCCGGTAGGGCGTGATCCAGAATGGCGGCCGACAATCCGTCGTGCTCGACCAGGAGTCTAGCGTGCTTAACGGTGTTCGTGGTCGTCAGATGCGCGCCGGCCTTCTCGAAAGCCATCGAGATGTCCAATGTGATCAGAGGCTCATCCTCGACGACCAGGATGGTGCAGCCTTGCAGGTGAGGGTATGACACGGAAAGGTCCTTCGCGCGGCTAGGCGCAAGTGACCTGAGGTAGGGCGGCCCTGTTTGTGTCCGGCCGCGACATCCCAAGCGCCGGTCAATCCTCTCACGCGCAGCAAGCGTAATGACCGGCTACTGAGGCAAAGCCCGTGAAGCTAAGGCGGGCTCGGTGCTGCGTACTTGGACAACCTACCACACTAAGGGCGGTTCCGTCCCCAACTAACCCACACTCCTTACCGCTAAGCATGGCCCAGAGCGCCGACGCACTATATACTGGTCAAACTGACCTATTACCGGAGCACCCATGCCTAAAGGCCCCAAAGGCCAGAAGCGCCCCGCTGATGTAATCGGCAACGCCGTCAAGGTGATGCGGATCGCCACGGGCGAGGAACAAGAGGACTTCTCGGCGGACGATGGCAAGGACCCAGCCGCCAAGGCGCTCGGCAGCCGGGGCGGCAAGGCGCGCGCTGCAAAGTTGAGCAGCGCTCGAAAAAGAGAAATCGCCAAGAGTGCCGCACGAAAGAGGTGGGCTAAGTAGAGTCCGATTTTGGGGCGGATACTTTTATGTTCAGCGCGCCAGCAATGATCTTTTTCTCGCCAATTTGAACCATCGCCTTCAGCCGTCCGGCTGCGGGTATCGCAAAGTTGCCAAGGACGAATGACGCGATCACCCGGGATGAGGAAGCCGGTCGATGGCGCTGGCGACGTGTGGACGTGGACCGCCCTCGATGCCGACAGCAAGCTGATTATTCAATGGCACGTCGGCGATCGCAGCGGCGAGACGGCCGAGGTGTTCATTGACGATCTGGCATCGCGGCTGGTTAACCGGGTGCAGCTCACCAGCGACGGCCACCGGCCCTACCTTGAGGCTGTGGAGGGCGCGTTCGGTGGCGATATCGACTACGCCATGTTGCAGAAGATTTACGGGGCCACGGTCGAAGGCCAGAAGCGCTACAGCCCAGCCGAGTGCATCGGCACGCAGACCAAGGTCGTCGAGGGCAACCCCGATCCGAAGCACATCAGTACGTCATACGTGGAGCGGTCGAACCTGACGCTGCGCATGCACAATCGGCGTTTCACGCGGCTCACCAATGCCTTCTCCAAGAAGTTCCTGAGCTATGTCCACATGGTTGCGCTCTATACCGTCTGGTACAACTGGGTGCGCATCCACAAGACGCTCCGGACTACGCCAGCCATGGCGTCCGGCCTTACGGACAAGCTCATGGGGTTCGAGGACATCGTGGCGCTGATGGACGCCGCGGCCCCAGCACCGAACCGGCCCAAGGTCTACCAGAAAAAGCCGGTTCAAATTTCAAACTGAGACACTACCGTCTGCTCAAAGTCCGAGCACGGTTCTTTTGCCGGGTGACACCGGCCGAGCCCGGGCGGCCGCAACCATACGGCCAAGACCGCCGGTCTAAAAGCCGTGACCGCGATGCCGAGTTTCGCTAGAACAGGCTCCTGGCAGGCCGCGACGGACGTGCCAATAGACGGCCAGACAGTTACGAGGGAGCGTCGGATGGAAGGCTTGGCTCGGAATATCTCGCTCGAGGATATCGACCGCGAGTGCCTCTTCCATCCCAATACGTCCATCGCGGACCATCTCAAGAAGGGGCCTGTGATCTTCTCCGATGGCCGCGGCGTCCGCATCAAGGATCAGAAGGGCCGAGACATTATCGACTGTGGCGCCGGCCTGTGGTGCGTGAACATCGGTTATGGCCGGCAGGAGATGGCCGAGGCGGCCAAGTCTGCGATCGAAAGCCTCGCCTATCATCATATCTTCGGCGGTGCCTCCAACGAGCCGATCATCCGCCTGGCGGAGCGGGTCTTGGGGCTCTTCCATGACAAGTGCAATGCGCCGCAAATGTCGAAGGTGTTCTTCGGCATGGGCGGCTCGGACGCCAACGACACCAACTTCAAGCTTGTGCGCTACTACAACAATCTGCGCGGCAAGCCGGAGAAGAAGAAGATCATATCGCGTCAGGGCGCCTATCACGGGCTCACGTACGCTGCAGGCAGCCTGACCGGCATTCCGGTCTACCACAAGGCTTTCGATTTGCCGGTGCCGGGCGTGCTGCATGTCTCGTGCCCGCACTATTTCCGCTTCGCCCAGCCCGGCGAGAGCGAGGAGGCGTATGCCGATCGCCTCGTCGCGGAGATCGAGGCGCTGATCTTGCGCGAAGGACCGGAGACGGTGGCGGCCTTCATCGCCGAGCCGATCATGGGCACGGGTGGCGTTCTGATCCCGCCCAAGGGCTACTTCGAGAAGCTGCAGGTGGTGCTCGACCGGCACGACGTGCTGTTCATTGCGGACGAGGTGATCACCGGGTTCGGCCGCACGGGGCACTGGTTCGCAACGGGCGGGATGAACCTTCGGCCCGACATCGTGACGCTCGCCAAAGGCATCACCAGCGCCTACTTCCCCGTGTCGGCATCAGTTTTGTCGAAGAGGGTCTGGGACGTTCTGGCGGACGCTTCGCCTGAGATGGGTCCCGTGATGCACGGCTTCACCTACTCCGGGCATCCTGTCGGTGGCGCGCTCGGGCTCGTCAATATCGACATTCTCGAGCGCGAAGGCCTGATCGAGCAATCGGCCGAGATCGGAGCCTATTTCCTCAGAAGCTTGAAGCAGCGCGTCGGAGGCCATCGCTTCGTCGGCGACGTGAGAGGCATGGGCCAAATGATCGCCGTCGAGCTCGTCGCCGACAAGGCAGCGCGGCGGTTCTTCGACCCCAAGGCGGGCGCGCATCGCCTATTGGCGGCCAAGGCCTTCGAGAATGGCGTTCTGTCGCGCGCGCTTCCGTTCATCGAGGTCACGTCGTTCTCGCCACCGCTGAGCATGAACAAGTCGGAGGCGGACGAGGCGACCGAGCGCTACGCCCGCGCCCTGGATGCCGTGACCGACGATCTCGCCAGGCTCGCCGAGGCACGTTGAGGCTGGCTCGGTAGGCCGCTGTTAACCGCCGGCGTTGCAACCTGAAGTGGGCGGAGCGCGGCCGTGCGCTCAGGGTTCGGCCAGCGCCTGGTTGAACTGCCAGCTAAACGGCTGCGTGCGCTTGCAGCGGCGGCCGGTAGTCCCCAATTGCTGAAGCAGCAACGGCAGCTCGAGAGAAAAAAGATGCGCGGCGTCCTTCTGGTTGCAACCGTGGTCGCGGGAATTGGTGGCATGAGCGCGCAGGCCCAAGCGGTCTGCAACGTTCGCGGCGAATTCTGCGGCTACCCGGCTTGGGCGGCGAACGCTTTCACCGCTCCCCGAGATCGCGTGCCCGACTCCTGGCTCGAGAACCCTCCGGGGCGCATAATTTTCGGATACCGCGCCGAGCGGCCGCATCGCGTGCACCGCGCAAAGAAGCATCGCCATCGCTGAGCCCCTGTCTGCGGGCAAATCATCGACAGACCGGTCCGACACTGAAGGTGTCGGTCGGCTTGTGCGGGAAGCGCGATCGCACGAAGCCCTCTGCATCCGTCAAAGGACGTTGTATTGTGGTGCGATGTCCTGGGAAGCACGTAGATCGGGCGGCATGACACGATGACACTAGAGCTGATAGTCCTGGCTGTGCTTTGGGTGCTCCTCATTTTCATGCTGCCTGGATCGCGATCAGGCCGTCGCGGCCGCATCTGCTCGCCCAGGTGAGGCTGCATTGCAGCGCTAACAGGATCTAGCGGGTCAGCCATGCCATGGTGACCGCGGCGGTTGGAAGTGCGAACATCTGAAAGAATAAGAGCACGAGCCTGATGACCTCGTAGGTCTCCGGGCTGTGGACCGCGCGTCGGAGCGCAGGACCAACGCGGTCCGCATCGACGGCGAGCTGTATTGGGACGGGGGCATTCTCTCCAACACGCCGACCGAGGTGATCTTCGAGGAGAACCCCCGCCGCAACTCACTGATCTTCGCCGTGCACATGTGGAACCCGGTCTGGCCAGAGCCCGAGACGATGTGGGAGGTGCTGCACCGGCAGAAGGACATTCAATATTCGAGCCGCGTCGCCGCCCACATCGCGCGCCAGCTCGAGTCCCATCAGTTGCGGCATGTCATCCGCGAGCTCGCCGGATGGGGTTGTCTCACGCGCATGCACGTGGTCCGCTTGCTGGCACCGCGGCTCGGCAACGAGGATCATACGAAGAACGTTGACTTCAGCCCGTCCGGCATCCGCCAGCGATGGGCGGCCGGTTATGCGAATGCGCAGCGTGCGATCCAGCAGGCGCCGTGGGAGGGCGAGTTCGGGCCGCTCGACGGCGTCGTTCTGCACGAGCCAAAGGACGAGGTTTGTATGGACACCGTGTCAAGCTCGGCCATGGGTCCTGCCGCACAAGCGCGCCACGCCGAAGCGGCCAGCACTGCCCGGCCGGCCGGTTGACGAGATGCGGTCGAGATCGTTCACGCCGGGCCCATAGCAAGGGAGAAGGCCAATGACCGAATTCGACGCCATTGTCATCGGCACCGGGCAGTCGGGGCCGTCGCTTGCACACCGGCTGGCGGCTGCAGGCAAGCGCGTTGCCATCATCGAGCGGCACCGCTTTGGGGGCACTTGCGTCAACACCGGCTGCACGCCTACCAAGACTCTCGTGGCCAGCGCCTACGCCGCGCACCTGGCCCGCCGTGCGGGCGACTTTGGCGTCGAGGTGCAGGGCCCCGTGAGCGTCGACATGAAGAAGGTCAAGGCGCGCAAAGACTACGTGCTGGGGTTTTCGACGCGCGGCATCGAGCGCGGCCTGCGGCAGAACCCGAAGATCAGTGTCTACACCGGGCATGGACACTTCGTCTCGGAGCGCGAGGTCGCTGTCGGCGCCGACGTGCTGAGCGCGCCGCAGATTTTCATCAACGTCGGCGGGCGGGCGTCCATTCCTCCCATACCCGGGCTGGACGGCGTCGAGTACTTCACCAACAGCACGCTGCTCGACGTGGACTTTCTTCCGCCGCGGCTGATCGTCATCGGCGGCAGCTATGTCGGCCTGGAGTTCGCGCAGATCTTCCGCCGCTTCGGCAGCGGGGTGACCGTGCTGGAGATGGCCCCGCGTCTTATCGCGCGAGAGGACGAGGACGTCTCGACAGCGGTTGCCGGCATTCTCCGGGCGGAGGGCATCGATGTCCGCACCAGCGTGCGCGATCTCAGAGTGGCAAAGCGCGGCGCAGACGTGACGGTCAGCTTCGCGGCAGAGGGAGGGCCGGCGGAGGTTGCCGGCTCGCACCTTCTCCTTGCCGTCGGCCGGCGGCCCAACACCGACGACCTGGGGCTCGACAAAGCCGGCGTTGCCACGGACAAGCGCGGCTACATCGAGGTCGACGACCAGTTGCGGACCAGCGTGCCGGGTATCTGGGCGCTTGGCGATTGCAATGGCAAAGGCGCCTTCACGCACACGTCCTGGAACGATTTCGGGATCGTGGCGGCCAATCTGCTCGAGAACGATCCGCGACGGGTCAGTGACCGCATCACGGCCTACAACCTCTACACCGATCCGCCGCTGGGCCGCGCCGGCATGACGGAGGCCGAGGTGCGCAAGTCGGGCCGGCCGGCGCTGATGGCCAAGATGACGATGGAGGATGTCAGCCGCGCCTTCGAGAAGGGTGAGACGCAGGGCTTCATGAAGATCCTCGTCGATCGCGACAGCAAGCAGTTCCTGGGCGCGTCGATCCTTGGTGTCGGCGGCGACGAGGTGATCCACGCCATTCTCGATCTCATGTACGCGAAGGCTCCCTACACGGTGATGCAGCGCGCCATGCACATCCATCCGACCGTGTCGGAGCTCCTGCCCACCATGCTGGGTGATCTCGAGCCGCTGTGAGCGGCCGCAAAAGGAGGACGCCATCGTGCAAGAGCCGGCTCCGTCCGCAGTGGCGCGTCTACAGCCGCTCGATCTGTTCGCCACCCAGGCGATTCTGCCGTCGCTGGGCTGAGGCTGGTGCGCATGGGAGTGCCGGGCTGGCTCCGCGCCGGCCGGTAACGCTAGTCGGGGCTCGCAGCAGCCCCGGTCCGGCACAATCAGTATAATTCATTGATTTTATTGGTACCGCCTCGTGGGATCGAACCACGGACCCCCAGATCCACAATCTGGTGCTCTAACCAGCTGAGCTAAGGCGGCACGCGCGACTTGCAATCTCTTAGCGAATTTCGCGTCTTCGGCAAGCCTTACCGGCGGGAATGCTTAGCCACTTGCGGCTGCTGGCTTGCCCCTGGGTGAGGCATCCGTTCGCCTTCCTCGCCGGGCAGTCTTATAGCGACGCGGGCTGGTCCCGGCTACCCCAATTTAGTGCGATGCGAAACGTCGATGTAACGCGCAATCTGAGCCAAAGCCGTCGGTTGAGTCGACTAGTCGTTGGCCAGGATCCGCACATCGGCGCTGTGGAAGCTGACCGCGACGTCCGAGCCGGCGGGAATGTCCTGCTCGGAGTGCACGCGGATCAAACCGCCGCCCGCCTCCACGACATACTCGGAATAGGGACCCAGATAGTGCACCTCGCGCACGCGACCGGGCAGAGTTTGCACGTCGCTGCCCGCGATTTGAGGCGGCGCGCCGGCCTCAGCGATGATTACCGATTCGGGCCGCAAGACCAGTTGGCAGCCGCGAGGCGCACTGGCTGGCCCATCGCTGGCAACGACCGTCGAGGCGTCCGGGAGGCGCCACGTGCGGCCGTCGCCGACGGGCGTTGCGTCGATGAAGCTGGCGACGCCGACGAAATCCGCCACGAACCGATTGGCCGGGCGCCGATACAAGTCCTTCGGGGCCCCCTCCTGCATGATGCGACCAAGATCCATGACGATGACGCGGTCCGACATGGACAACGCCTCGGCCTGATCGTGCGTCACGTAGAGGGCGGCAATGCCGAGCTCGCGCTGCAGCCGCCTGATCTCAGCGCGCATCTGGTCGCGCAGCTTGGCGTCGAGGTTGGATAGCGGCTCATCGAAGAGCAGCACCCGCGGGCGCCCGACAATGGCGCGGGCGAGCGCGACACGTTGCTGCTGGCCGCCGGAGAGCTGGGAGGGGTGGCGATCGCTGAGCCCCGTTAGGCCGACGACGCCGAGCGCCCAGTCGACCCGCTCCTTGATGACCTTGGCCGGGGCCCTGCGCACGGACAGCGGGAAGCCGACGTTCTCGGCCACCGTCATGTGCGGCCAAACGGCGTACGACTGGAACACCATGCCGATGTCGCGCTCATGCGGCGGAACCAGGATGCCGCGCGCGGGCTCCGACACGGTTTTGCCGTCAATCGAGACCGAGCCCGCGGCCATCTCCTCGAGCCCGGCAATGCACCTGAGCGTCGTGCTCTTGCCGCAGCCGGACGGTCCGAGGAGCGAAACGAACTCTCCTTCTGCGACCTCGAACGAGACGCCGTCGACAACCCGGCTGGGGCCGAAGACCTTGGTGAGATTGCTGACGCTAATGCTCAAGGTGCAAGCCTCATGTCAGGCGACGACGTGCGTAGGGCGACAGCCACAGCACCAGCGTCATGACCAGAAAGATGATCAGCGTGGCGACGACCGACAGAGCGCTCGCAAGGCCCCAGTTCGCCTGCTCGAAGAACGACCAGATGGAGATCGAGATCACCATCGTCGAGGCCGTGAACAGGAGGATCGCCGAGGAGATCTCGCGGAAGAAGGCCATGAAAAGGAGGAAGAAGGCGCCTTGCACCGAAGGCAGCGCAATCGGGAGCAAGATTCGCGACAGCGTACGCATGCGGGTGGCGCCGGAGATCCAGGCGGCCTCCTCGAGGCTCTTGTCCACCTGCACCATCTGCCCGCCGATGGTCTCGGTGGCATAAGGCAGATAGCGCGTGATGTACGCGATGATGATGATGGCGAGCGTGCCGTACAAGGGCAGAGGCAGGTAAGCGTAGGCCCACAGCAACCCGAGGCCGATCACCACGCCAGGCACGCCAAAGGGCAGATTGGCGGCGAAATCGAGCACGCGGTGGCCCTTGGGGCGCTGGCGGAGCGTGAAGTAGGACACCAGGAAGCCGAGGGCCGCTCCGAGTGCCGCGCCCGTGGCGGACGCGACCAGCGTGTTCCAGAAGCTCGACTGGGTGGCGGCGCTCTCCCAAATGAAGACGTAATTGCGAAGGGTGTAGGCGCCCGTCAGCGGGTTGGCCACGAAGAACTTGAGTAGGGACGTGTAGATCAGAATCAACGCCGGCAGCAGGAGAGCAAGGAAGGCGAAACCGAAGGTCACGATGTAGGCAGGCCACTTCCATCGTCCGAGAGGAATTGGCGCCAGCCGGCCGGACTTGCCCGTGACGGTCGCAAGCCGCGAGCCGCGTGCGATCCTGCGCTGCAGCCAGATCGCGAGGGCCGTAATGGCCGAGAGCGTGAGCCCGATGGTCGCCGCCAGGCCGTAGTCCGGAGGGGAGAAGCGCACGAGCAGATAGAGCTGGGTTGCGAGCACGTTGATGCGTCCCGGCGAGCCGATCAATGCGGGGATCGCAAACTGCTCGATCGAGGTGATGAACGTCAGGATGGCACTCGAGGCGACCGAGTAGCCGAGCAACGGCAGCGTGACGCGACGCAGCACCTGGATCGGCTTGGCGCCTGATGTGCGAGCCGCCTCCTCGTAGATGCCATCCATGCCGATGATGGGGCCGCGCATCGTGAGGTAAACGAACGGCACCTGGTGCAGCGCCATGACGAAGATGATGCCCGGCACCGTGTAGATGTCGACCTTCGATGACGCTCCCAAGACGTTGCCGAGAACATAATTGATAATGCCGCCGGGCGAACCGATGATGATCCAGGCCATGGCCAGGATGAATGAGGGAAAATAGAACGACAGCCCGACCAGGGCGGTCATCAGGTTCGGATATTTGAAGTCCGTACGGTGGACGATGAGGGCGATGAGCGTGCCGAAAGCCACCGCGATGACCGCAGTCGCAATGCCGATGATCAGCGTCTGCACCATCACCCCGATCACGCCGGGGGAGGCGAGACCGGCGTAGTTCTGCAAGGTCCAGTCGCCGGGTAGGCCCGGCGCGCCGGTGCGCAGACTGCCGTAGATCAGCGCTGCAAGGGGGATCGTCACCAGCGCCGCGGTGATTGCAAACACCAGCGCGTAGACGACCGACATGGTGACGTCGCGCGGCGCCGTCCGTGCTTCGAGCGCAGAGCCAGCCGATGCCGAATCGACACCGGTGCTCATGGTCCCTTGGGCCACGGCATCACCCGCGCGATGGGTTCAGGTCTCGTGCTTGCGGCACGCACGATCGGCTACTTGACGCCGAAGACCGTGCGCCAGTGCTCGATCAGCTTTTTCTGGCGCTCGGGCGTCAACAGCGTCAAGCCGTCTACTGTCTTGGGCAGGTCCCGGGTTGCCGGCAGATGCGAGAGCGCAGGTGCGTCGTTGCGCGTCACCGAAAGCCCGCCCTGCTCGAGCAGCTCCGTCTGACCCTCCTTGGTCATGATCCAGTTGACGAACACCTTGCCCACGTTGGGATGCGGCGCCTTCGCGGAGACGCCGGCCGACGCGCTCGCGAGCGTCGTGCCGGACTTTGGATAGGTGAAGCCGACCGGGGCGCCATCCTGCAGCATGGGATTGAGCGGAATGTCGGTCATGTGCGCGACGGCCACGTCGCCGCGGATGATGGCCTGGATGACGCCGCTCGAGCCCTCGAAGAACCTCACCTCGTTGGCTTTCATGCGCTCTGCTGCGTTCTTGAAGCCGAGGTCTTCCCAGTACAGGAACATCTGCTGCACAGAGATCGAGCGCCAGGGCGTGTTGAGAGCGACCTTGCCTTTCCATTTCGGATCGAACAAATCGCCCCACTCCTTCGGCGCGTCCGCATCCTTCACGAGGTTCTTGTTCCAGACGATCGCCTCTCGGGCCTGCTGGATCGCAAACAGACGATCATCCTTGCTGGTGCCGGCAGGGAAGTTCTTGAGCTCCGGCGGCTGCCACTTGACGAACCACGTCTGCAGGTTCTCGACGATCTTGTCCTCGGTATACGTGATGAGAACGTCCGCAAGATTGCGGTTGGCGTTGAACTCCGTCGAGAACCGCTCGTTGAGCGGACCCGAGCCGAGCCTGATCTGCTCGGTCTGGATCTCGGGATACGCCTTGCGGAATTTCTGGAGGATGACCTCGATGCCCGCGGGCCGGATATTGTGATAGAGGGTGAGCTTTCCCTCCTTCTTCGCCGCCGCGACAACGTCGTCCCAGCTCTGCGCCGACACGGCACCACACGGCAAGAGCAGACCGAGCGCCAGTGCCGCGGGCCACAAGCCCTCGAGCACGCGACGCGCCAACGACCTCATAGGCTTTTCCTCCGTCCCACGCTTGTTTTCCTGCAGCCAATAGTCGGTGCCCTCCGGCATATCTGTCAACACGGATGGAGGTGTGGCCGAGCGACTGCGACCGGCGCCACAATTTGCCTGCTCACCTGCGGATTGCCGGCGTTTCGATCGGCAGTCCTTCCGCGCGCCAGGCGAGATAGAGCTCGAGGGCGAGATACTCGGGCGCACCATGCTCCCGCAGCTCCGCGCGGACGCCGAAGTTGCAGGCGCGCAGCCGCCGATCCAGGGAGCCGGCCGACTGCCACTCGAGCCGATAGATCGGGAAGCCGGTGGGTTGCCCCTGGCTGATGGTGTCGCCCCTCAAGCGGTGGCCCCAGCTCTGGTCGTGGCACTGGCTGCAGGAGAGGTTCAGCTGCCCCTGGCGCGTATTGAAGAGCTCGCGGCCCTTTTCGAAGTATGGTCGCGCCGGTCCGTCAATCGTGACCTTGATCGGCAGTCCGCGGGATTGATAGGCGACATAGGCCGTAGCGCCGAGCAGGTCCTGCGACTCCCACGGCATCGCTGGCGCGCCCTGCCGCTCGGTGCGGCACTGGTTGATCTTGAGCTCGAGGTTCTGGAGCTTGCCGGTCAGCGGATCGACGCGTGGATAGTGCGTCGCGACGCCCTTCATGCTGGCCTCGGCGTCGCCATGGCATGTGGCGCACGACTTGCCTTCACTGCCTGCTGGCGTTCTCCAGAGCTTCTCTCCCTCGGCAACCCAGAGCATCCCTGGGTTGGCGCCCTCGTCCTCCTGCTGCGCCTTGAGGTCAGGGGAGAGGAAGGTGGTGCCGGACCGTTTGTCTTCGGGCTTGATGGGCGGGGCCTGGCTCCGCGCCTGCACAGCACACAGCACAAGCAATGCGGTCAGAACGATTGCCAAGCCGGCTGTGGCAGGCGCACGCATCAAACGACCTTGATTGCGACCTTCTCGGTGTACGTGGCGCCGCTATCGTCGGTCCAGGCGAACGTCATCTCGCCGGACGTGGTCGCAACCGTCGTGAACGCGACATAGGGGTTGGCCGACACGCCAGGAAACAGGTCGGCGCTGAAGATCTCCTCGCTGTCGTAGCGCACGACAAGACGGTTGAGGATGTCGCGCGGGATGGGCCGGCCCTCGCTGTCCCGGCGATAGCCCGTTTCCATGTCGTGGGTGATGAGGGTCTTGATCTCGAAGATCTCGCCCTTCTTGACCTGGCGCGGCACGACAATGCGAGCGGTTGGCATCCTGAGGCTCCTTCAGCCCCCGTCGAGGCAGGCGGCAAGCGTCACCACGATGTTGGCCTCGCCGGACCAATGGCTGCCATCGCTCATGCTCGCGACGGCGACGATCCGCTGCGAGGCGGCAAGGCGGATGTTGGTGGCAACCTGCGCCCGGCCGGAGCGTGGTCCAAGGTGGAAGCGGATGACGGTGGCGATCGGGTTCTTCTCCGAAAACACGGTAATCGTCTTGACGTGGTCCTCGGCCGTCATGGGGCTGTCGACCGAGACCTGAATGCGGACCGATTGGCCGTTCTCGGCGAGCTGCGGAGCCTCGAGCTTGACGCGGCCCGGCTTGGGCTCGGACTCCCCAACGGCCTGGCTGATGGCTTCCGCCATGCTTTCGGACGTCGCGCCCGCCGGAGACGACAACAGCATCGGCAGGAGAGCGGTGCTCGCGGCGCCGGCAATGACCTCGCGACGGCTGATCGGGCTCGCAGCCGCATCGTGCCTTGTGGCGCCGCCAGTTCCTTTTCTCATCGCGTCAAGCTCGCAAGATATGCGACGACATCCTCGATCTCCGTGGCCGTCAACACCGGCTTGCCCTGGTACTGCCGCGCCACGCGGTAGAGACCATCGACGCGATAGTACGGCGGCATCAGCGTTGCCGGATTGAGCCGGCTTTCGTCAACGACCCGAAGCCTGATCTGGCCCGGTGTCAGACGCCCGCCCACCTGGCTCAAGTCTGGCCCCAGGTCGCCCTGGGATGGCTCGGGCTCCGGCACCTTGTGGCAGGCAAGGCAATTGCCGGCCTCCCTGCCGACCACGATCTTGCGCCCGCGCTCGGCATCGCCAGTGCGGCCCGACAGCGGCTCGGGAATCGCGTCACCGACGATGTTGTACGGCACCAGCGCCGAGGCCGGCTCGGCCGTCGATGCTGGTCCCGGCGTGCTTGTCGCGATTGCCGCCGCCGACAGAACGGCGGCAATCTCCCACCGACTCGTCAAGTGAGCTTCGCGTGCTTCAGCGGCAGCGTGCGCACACGCTTGCCGGTCGCGGCGAAGATCGCATTGAGCACGGCTGGCGCTGCCACGGCGATGGTCGGCTCGCCGATGCCGCCCCAGAAGCCGCCTGACGGCACGAGGACCGTCTCCACCTTCGGCATCTCGGCCAGCATCATCGACTCGAACGAGTCGAAATTCTCCTCGACGATGCGGCCATCCTTGACCGTGTTCTCCTGGTAAAGCGCGGCGCCGAGCCCATAGACAACCGAGCCTTCCACCTGTGCCGCAATCTGATCTGGATTGACGGCGATGCCGCAGTCTACCGCGACGACCAGACGGTGGACCTTCAGCTTGCCTTGCTCGACGGAGACCTCGGCGACCGCCGCACAATGGCTGCCGAAGCCCGTGTTCTGACAGATGCCTCTGAAGACGCCGGCGGGTGGCGGTGTGGTCCATCCCGCTTTCTCGGCAGCAGCATTGAGGACATTGAGCTGCTTAGGATGGCTGCGCATCATGGCGCGGCGGAAGTCGAGAGGATCCTTGCCGGCGGCGTGCGCCACCTCGTCGATGAAGGACTCCATGAATATGGCGTTCTGGTTGTGATTGACGCCGCGCCAGAAGCCGATCGGGACGTGTGTCGCTCGCAAGGCGTGATCGATCAGCAGGTTCGGGATCGAATACGCGAACTCGTCGGCAAGCAGGCCCTGGAAGTGGAGCCTGTCGACACCGCCTTCGAGGCGTTGCGGGAAGAGCTGGTGCAGGATCGACGGTCCCGAGAGCCGCATGTGAAGCCCGACCAGGTTGCCTTTGTCGTCGAGACCGGCGGACAACTTGCACTGCGACACCGGGCGGTAGAAGCCGTGCGTCATGTCCTCCTCGCGCGACCAGACCAGCTTGATCGGCACGTCGGGAATCTGCTTGGCAATCAGAACCGCCTGCTTGACGAAGTCATGAAACGCGCCACGGCGCCCGAAGCCGCCACCGAGGTGGAACTTGTAGACCTCGCACTTGGACTGCGGTAGGCCCGACGCCTCGGATGCCGCAGCCAGCGCCGCGTCTGCGCTCTGCGTCGACACCCACACCTCGCACCGATCGGCCGTGATCTTGGCCGTGCAGTTCATGGGCTCCATCGTCGCGTGGTTGACGTAAGGCGAGCTGTAGACGGCCTCGACCTTCTTCGCTGCGCCGGCGATGGTGCCGGCCGCGTCGCCGATCTTCTGGCCGATGGCGGCTTCAGGGGCGTCGAGCCCCTCCTTCAGCCGCTCCGCGATGCTGGCGCTCGAGACACTGGCGTTGGGGCCTTCATCCCAGTCGATGGGTAGCGCATCGAGAGCCTTCTTGGCCTGCCACCAGGTGTCGCCGACGACGGCCACTGCCGACTCGCCGACCTTCACGACGTGGCGAACGCCGGGCATGCCCTTGACCTTGGCCTCGTCATAGCTCTTCACCTTGCCGCCAAAGACAGGGCAGTCCTTGATGGCCGCGTTGAGCATGCCGGGCAGCTTGAGGTCGATGGCGTAGATCTGCTTGCCGTTGATCTTGTCGGGCGTGTCGAGCCGCTTCATCGACTGGCCGGCAATCTTCCAGGTCTTGGGATCCTTGAGCTTGATCTCCTTGGGATCGGGCGGCTGCAACTTGGCCGCAGCGGCGGCGACCTTGCCGTAGGTCGTCGTGCGCTTGCTGCCGGTGTGCGTGATCACGCCATTGGCGACAGCAAGCTCGGCGACGGGCACCTTCCATTGGTCGGCGGCGGCTTGCAGCAGCATCTGCCGCGCGGCGGCGCCACCCTTGCGCACATACTCTTGCGAAGTGCGGATGCCACGGCTGCCGCCGGTCGACATGTCGCCCCATACGCGGTTGCGCGCGAGGTTCTGCCCTGGCGTCGGGTATTCGGTCGTGACCTTCTTCCAGTCGCACTCGAGCTCCTCGGCGACGAGCTGAGCCAGGCCGGTCAAGGTGCCCTGCCCCATCTCGGAGCGGGCGATGCGTATGACCACGGTGTCGTTGGGCTTGATGTAGACCCAGGCGTTGACCTCGGAGCCTGCCTTCGACGCGGCTTTCTGGGCGGCGGCCTCATCCAGGCCGAAGGGAACGTGGAATCCCAGTGCAAGCCCGCCGGTCGCGGCGGAGCCGACGAGGAATGTGCGGCGATCGAGCCTGATATTCTTCGACATGACGAAGCTCCACTTCAAATCTTCTTGCCATCCGCTGCGGCGCTGCTGTTGCCGGCAGCCAAGTGGATCGCGGCGCGAATGCGCTGGTAGGTGCCGCAGCGGCAGATGTTGGTCATTGCCTCATCGATGTCCGCGTCGGTGGGCTTCGGCTTCTGCTTCAAGAGCGCCGCGGCGGTCATGATCTGGCCGGACTGGCAGTATCCGCACTGCGGCACGTCGAGCGCCGCCCAGGCCCGCTGGATGGGATGCGAGCTGTTGGGCGAAAGCCCCTCGATGGTGACGATCTTGTCGGTGGCCTTGATGCTCGAGAGGGGAATCGAGCAGGAGCGCTGAGCCTCGCCATTGATGTGCACCGTGCAAGCGCCGCACTGGGCGATGCCGCAGCCGTACTTGGTGCCGGTCAGCCCGACGTGCTCCCGTAGCACCCAAAGTAGCGGCGTATCGCCGTCCTCGACCTTCACATTGATCGTTTTGCCGTTGACGTTGAGTTTGGGCATGGGAAGGTGTCCTCCCTCTAGGGGCCGCGCCTGGGTACCGCGATCTTGCGACCGCTCCGATGATCCTGGGTTGCGGATACCGGGACGATGCGTAGAAGCTACGACAGCGAGCCGGCATACGTAGTTCACATTTGCGCGCGCTGAGCTCTGCCCGGAGCCTCTCATAAGGGAGCGGCCGAGGTGTGCGCTGCGACTACCCGTCGGTCCGAGCCGCGAGCAAGCCGAAAGTCAGCGCCGGCCGATCAGCCGCGCACCCGGGATCGCACGAAGAACCTCCAGGGATCGGGGAACGTCCCCACGGGAATCTCGATGACCGCGGGCTCGTTCGCCTTGATCGCCTCCGACATGGCTTTGCGCAGCGACGCGGGGTTCTTGGCGCGCACCGAGCGCAGCCCGAAGCTTTCGCCGAGCTTGACGAAATCCGGGTTGGTGAGGTCGCTCGCGACAACGCGGCCCTCGTAGTTGTCCTGCTGGATGCGGCGGACGTTGCCGTATGCGTCATCGGTGAAGACGAGCGCGACGACGGGGATGCGGTGTTTTGCTGCGGTCGCGAGCTCCTGAACGCCGAACATGAAGCCGCCGTCGCCGGACACCGAGATCACGGCGCGGTCCGGCATTGCCACCTTGGCGCCGAGCGCCGTGGGCAGGCCCCAGCCGAGCGTGCCCTGGTAGCCGGTGGTGAGGTAGGTGCGGGGTCCATATACAGGATAGAGAAGCCGGCTCGCGTAGCTGATCTGTGTCAGTTCCTCCACCAGGATGCCATCCTCCGGCACCTCGGCGCGAATGGCGTCGATCCATGCCTTCTGCGGGGCGAGCGGTGCAAGCTCCTCCGCAAGCGCAGCCTTCAAGGCCTGCATTTCGCCCTCACGGCTGTCACGCTTGCCAGCGTGCTTGCCCAGTCGCTGCAGGAGCGAACGCAGGCCCTCGGCGGCATCGGCGACGATGGCAACGTCGGGTTTCTTGATGCGGCCGATGCGAGACGGGTCGATATCGAGGTGGATGATCTTGAGGCGGTCGTCCGTGCCCCAGTCGAGCTGCTGCTGCAGCCTGGTTCCGATACCGAGCACGACATCGGCGCCTTTCCAGAGCTTGTACCCGGTCGCGATGCGATGGCTCAGATAGTGACGATGGTCGAGCACGCCGAGGCCCGTGCGGTAGGCAACCACGGGAGCCTGCAGCATCTCCGCCAGCGCCTTCACCTCGGCGCTCGCATCCTGGGCCCCGCCACCGACGACGATGATCGGCTGCTTGGCCTTGGCCAGCAGCTTGGCCGCAGCCTCGACGGCATCCTCGTCGATCGGCGGCGTCTCGCGCTTGGCGGGCTCGTCATCGAATGGCACCTCGGCGCTCTTGCGCCACATGTTCCAGCCGCACTCGATACCGACCGGTTGCGGAATTCCGCTGCGCAGCTGTCGAAAGGCCTCCCGGATCTTGGGGCCTGCATCCTCGGGGCCGTCGATGTGCGCCGCCCATTTGGTCAACGTTCTCATGATGCCGAGCTGATCCGGGATCTCGTGCAGGAAGCCGATGCCCTTGCCGATGTGCTGCTCGTAGATCTGGCCGCTGATCGCGAGCACGGGGGCGCCCAGTGACTGGGCTGTGGCAAGCGGCGTGGTCGTGTTGAGAAAGCCGGGCCCGGGCACGACGCAATAGGCCTGTGGCTTGCCCGACGCCAGGGCGGCGCCGAGGGCCATGTAGGCGGTCGCCTGCTCGTGGCGTGTGTGCACCGGCCGCAAGCCGCCGGTTCTAACGAGGGCATCGAAAAAGTCGTCGTTCTGCACGCCGGGCAGGCAGTAGACGGTGTCCATGCCGTTGGCCAGCATGGTCTTGATGACGATCTCGGCGCAGTTGAGCTTGGAGAGATTGCTTGCCGTCATTGTTCGGGCGGCTCCCTGTCGGTCCGTGAGGCCAGTCGGTGTTGCAGCTCGCCCTACCCGGCGAGTGCTGACCCTGGCCAACCCTTAACACGTAAGCGCGGCCGGTGGCATTCCCGCAACGCGGCTGACGGCCGCTCGGACCTAGGTATGGCACCGTCTACGGACATGGCCCGCCGTCGGCGGTGTCCACCGTAAAGCCGCAGCGAGCGGTTACGGGCCTGCGACTGAGACGCCTTCGTGCTGCTCGGCAAGCACGGCGGGTACGTCGCTCACGCGCTGGCCTGCCAACAGGCCCTCATACAGGGCTTCATAGCGGTCGACGCACGTCTGCAGGTTGAAGAGATTTTCGACACGACGCCTGCCGGCCGCGCCGAGCATCGCCGCCCACGCGCGGTTCGATGCCACCTTGACGATTGCTTCAGCGAGGGCGTGCGGCCGACAGGGCGGGACGATTAATCCGTTGTGCCTATCGACCACGGCCTCCGAGTTGCCTCCGACGTCGGTGACGACGACGGGCAGGCCCACGGCCATGAGCTCGAGCAGCGCGTTGGAGAAGCCTTCCTCCATGCTGGCCAGTACGCCCATGTCCGAGGCTTGCAGGATCTCCGCAACATCGCTGCGCTCGCCGAGGAGCAGCACGTTGCTCGCGATGCCGAGCCTGGCCGCCTGGGCCTTGACGTCGGCGAGGCATCCATCGTCACGGCCGACGCAAACGAGCGTCCAGGGAGCGGGCAGGCGAGGCGCTGCACGGCTCACGGCATCGAGGATGTCGGAATGGCGCTTACGGGGAACGAGGTTTGCCACCACGCTGATGACGAACGCATCGGCCGCGATGCCCAGCGATTTGCGGACCTGGCGCTGGTCGATTTGCCTGCCGAAACGGTCCAGAGCGACGCCGTTATAAATGAGGCCTACGCGCGACGGGTCGCAGCCCTCCTCGAGCAGCTCGTCGACGACGCGTTTGGAGTTGCCAAGTATGGCGGTCATGTGCGGGTGCAGATGCTCCTCAATCCATCGTACGCCCGGCCACTGGCTCTGATAAAGATTGAGGCTGCGCCGGCTCATGATCCGGATCGGGATTCGCCGCAGCAACGCCAGGGGCGCGCCGAGCATATACGGCTCGGGCAAGAAGAAGTGCACGATCTCCGGTCGCAGCCGCCGCATGACACGAAGCAGGCGCGCACTGGCCAGCGCAGCATACGCGAGGCGGAGACCTCTGCCGGTCGTCCCGGGGGTTGCCTCGATAGGCGGGCCGATCACCTCGACGCCGCCGCGGCGCACGGTATCCGCAAAGGCTCCGAGACGATTGGTGCAATAGACCGACACGGGCCAGCCGCGACGGGCGAGCGCCGGCATAATGGTGGAGAGATGCCTTTCCGCGCCACCGAAGTCGAGACAGAGCGTGACGAACAGGATGGGCTTCTTCAACCGGGCAGCACCTTCGATTTGCCGGTGGCCGCACCACCGCATCCTGACCGCATCCTGAAGAGGAGTCCTATGCCACGATGCGAACGTAAATGTGGCGGCGACAAATGAGCGTCGCCGCGCAACAGTCGATTTCTTCAACGGAAAAAATGAAGCTCGAACCGTAGGAGACGGTGCCGCCTAAAGCGGCAGCTCGCATGCGACCCAGCGGCGGAGGAACTGATCGAGCCAATTTCTGACGACGGGGCCGTAGATGAGGTGCTCGCTCAGATGGTCGTGCCTCGGCCGTGCACCCTTCATCAAGAGGCGAATCGGGTTCGAGCCCGACCACCGATTGACCTGAGCAAAGGTAATCTCAGGATGGAACTGTATGCCGACTGCGGTTGGGCCGAAGCTCATGGCCTGATTCGGGAACGGTCCGTCTGCGACGGCGAGCAGACGGCCTCCATGCGGGATCTGAAATCCCTCGCGATGCCACTCGTAGACATACGACGGTAGCGCGCCGAGGGCGCCAGCGTCCTCGTGGGCACGAATGGGGTGGTAGCCGATCTCAACGCAGCCGTGCCGGCAGTGATCCACGCGCGCGCCCAGATAACGGGCGAGCATTTGTGCGCCAAGGCAGATGCCGAGGAAGGGCTTCTTCTCTCGCAGCGCGACACCGATCCATTCGATCTCACGCTTAACGAAGCCATCGCAGTCATTGGCACTCTGCGGGCCGCCAAAGATCACAGCTCCGCAGTGATGTTCCAGAGTCTCGGGAAGCGGATCGTCGAAGCAATGCCGGCGGATGTCGAGCGCGTAACCGTTGCGCAGGAACCATTGACCGACGTGACCGGGATTGGAGTGACGCTGGTGCAGCACGATCAGAACGGGCTTTTTGGCCTGCGTGCGAGGCGTCCCGCACCAATCCATCAGATCGCCGGACAGGGCTTCCCGAGTGCCCCGCGCCTCAAGCATCTCCAGTCTCCCGCCCCCTGGGTCGCAACAACCAGCCGACAATTGGAATAGTGATCCTGTGCGGAATGAGTTTGAAGCATAGAACGGCTAAAAGGTTTATCAAGTCGGGCACGATGACGCGCAAACCGAGGTTAAAGCCATGATAACCCCACCACGCGACCGTCTCGGGGCGCAGTGGTGGCAGTAGCCGCCTGTAGAGCGCCGATTCGGACCTCATGCGGGCATGGAATCGGGTCTCGACAGGTCCCGGCGCGAGGGCGCAAACGCGGACACCCCGCGGCGCAACCTCTGCCGCCACGGCTTCCGACAGGGAAATCACGTAGGCCTTACTCGCATAATACGCGGCCTGCCAGGGTCCCGGGATGTAGCCGCCAAGCGAAGCGAGATTGAGAACGCCCCCGCAGCCGCGCTCGCACATGCCGGGGAGCACGTGGTGCATGAGCACGCCGAATGCGCGCACGTTGAGGTCGAGCAAGGCTGCGAGATCGTTCTGTGTCTGCTCGGCGAATGGGCCCGAGAGGCCGATCGCGGCGTTGTTGATCAGAATGTGCGTGTAGCCGCCGGCGCCAGCCAACGCAGCGTCGAGCCTCTCGAGTGCGTCGCGCTGGGTGAGATCCACCGACGCGGTGAGGACCTGGACCGAGTGCCTGGCGTGGATGTCTGCCGCAGCAGCGTGGAGCCGTGCGTCGTCCCGCGCGATCAGCAGAAGATCGTGACCGGCGGCGGCAAAGCGGTGCGCCAGAGCAAGGCCGATCCCATCCGAGCCGCCCGTCACGACGGTCAGCGGTTTCAAGCCGGCGAAGGGGCCCTCGGCGTAGGTCACACCTTCCAGGGGGGTGCGCCACCACAGCGGCAGCCGCCGTTCGATTGCATTGAACATGAGCGGAACTTGCTATTGGAACCGGGCTCGTCGCACGATGCGATGATCCGCAGAATGCACGGACCTTCAGGAGACGCGAGGACGAAATGGCCGTCAACGCCGTGGAGCTGACACGCGAGCTGATCCGCTTCAATACCATCAATCCGCCCGGCAACGAGCAGCCTGCAGCCGAGTATCTCGGCGGATTGCTGACGCGGGCGGGCTTTGCATGCAGCTACGTGCCGCTTGCGGAGGGGCGGCCCAATCTCGTGGCGCGCATCGGCGGATCGGGCGCGAAACCGCCATTGGCGTTTACCGGGCACACCGACACGGTTCCGCTTGGCTTGCAGCCCTGGAGCGTCGATCCACTAGCGGCCCTGGAGAAGGACGGTCGCATTTGGGGCCGCGGAGCCTCCGATATGAAAAGCGGGGTGGCTGCTTTCGTTGCGGCAGCGCTCGAGATGGCGCCGCGGCTATCCGGCACCGCAGGCGTTGTCCTCTATATCACCGCAGGCGAGGAAACCGGCAGCGAAGGGGCCTTCGTCCTGGCTCGGCGCGGAATGAAGGGCGAGGCGGGCGCGCTGGTGGTCGCCGAGCCGACATCCAACCGCCCGCTCGCCGGGCACAAGGGAGCGCTGTGGCTCAAGGCCATGACGCGCGGTGTCACCGCACACGGCTCGATGCCCGACAAGGGCGTCAACGCGGTATATAAGGCGGCGCGAGCGGTCTCGAAGCTGGAGGGGTTCGAGTTCAATATCGCACGCCATCCGGTCATGGGTGGGCCGACGCTCAACGTCGGCTGGGTGCACGGCGGGCTCAACGTCAACTCGGTTCCGGACAAGGCTGAGATCGGCATCGACATCCGCTCGATACCGGGGCAGCGGCACGCGCGCATCAAGGAGGAGATTGCCGCTGCACTCGGCGACGACGTGATGCTCGAGGCGCTTGTCGATGTCGAAAGCGTGTGGACCGAGCCATCGGACGCGTGGCTGCGGCAGGTGTACAGCGTGTGCGAAGCGGTGCAGCAGGTGGCACCGGGGGTGGCGTCGGCGCCGTACTTCACCGATGCGTCGGCCCTGACGCCGGCGCTCGGCGGCGTGCCTACAGTGATCCTGGGGCCTGGACCCGCGGAGATGGCGCACCAGACCGACGAGTGGTGCGAGATCGGGAAGATCGAGGAGGCGGTCGAGATCTACCGCCGCCTCATCGCGGGTTGGTGCGGCCTGTAGCGGATCAGCTCGACCTTAAGGGTGTCCGAGCAGCGCCTGCCTGAAGCGAATGCGCATGGCAGGTGCGTCGAAGGACAGCTTGGTCTTATCGGAGTCCTGGTTGGAGACGCGCAAGAGCACGAAACACGAGCCGTTGCTTTCGCGCAGCATGCGGGCGCCCGCCGCAATGTCGGACTCCCGCTCCACGACGCAGGTCGACTTGATGCCGGCGCCGATCGCCATGCGCTCGAGATCGACCCCGCGGCTCGTGTGGCTCTTCTGGTAGCCTGTCTCGCCGTAGTGACCGTTGTCGACGCACAAGATGCTCAGGTTCGGCGGGTTGATGACGCCGACCGTTGCAAGCGAGCTGACATTCATCAGCAGCTCGCCGTCGCCGGTGGCTACCAGCACCCGCTTGTCAGGCCGCGCCAGCGCAAGCCCCAAGCCGATTGGCACCGCGGCGCCCATGGCGCCGCCGAGCGGAAAAGTGTGCGGCGCATATCGGCCCGCGATCACCGCGATGTCGAACGCCGTGCCGGCAAGACCAGCCACGATCAGGAAATCCTCGTGCTTTCCGAGCAGCGCCGGCAGGGCGACGCGGCGGTCGAGCTCGAACACGGGCTTTGCCTCAGACCTATTTTTCATGATCATCCATTCTTCTCGGTCACGGTTCTCCCAGCAGCGCCAAGCGGAAGCGCACGCGTGAAGCGCTGGGGTCCATGTTGCGCTTGAACTTGGGCGGATCCTCCGGCTTCACGCGCAACAGCACAAAGCAGGTTCCGTTGCTCTCGCGCAGCATGCGCGCACCGGCGGCCAGCTCCTCCTGCTTGTCGATGGTACAGGTCGACTTGATGCCGGCGCCGATGGCCATCTCCTCCAGGTCGACGCCGCGGCTCGTGTGGCTCTTCTGGTAGCCTGTCTCGCCGTAGTGGCCGTTGTCGACGCACAAGATGCGCAGGTTCGGCGGATTGAGCACGCCCACGGTCGCAAGCGCGCCGACGTTCATCAGCAGCTCGCCGTCGCCGGTGGCGACGAGCACGCGCTTGTCTGGCCGCGCCAGCGCCAGGCCCAAGCCGATGGACACGGCGGCGCCCATCGCGCCTGCAAGGCCGAAGTAGTTCGGGCCGTCGTTGGTCAGGTGGGCGAGGTCCTTGGCGGTGCCGGCCAGACCCCCGACGAACAGGAAATCCTTATGATCGCCGATCAGCGCGGGAACCGCCTCGCGGCGATCCAACACATAGCCCGGCGCCGCGACCGGCTTCGATGATGCGCTCATGTCGTCCCTCAGAATGGCTTGGCGCCGATCAGCTTCTGCGTGAGCAGCACCGCCACGGCCTGTCCCGACTTGAACGCCATGGTCGCCGCCGCCTCGGCAGTCGGAACGACCTCCTCGGGCTTCGTCACCTCCAACGTGATGAAGTCCATGGCCTCGAGCACCGGGCGCACCGCCTGGCCCATGCCCATCTGCCACGGATTTCCTTCGCCGAAGTCGCCGCGCATGCTGATCAGCGTCAGGAAAGGGAAATGCCCGCCCTTGATCATCGACATGAAGTTGACGCAGTTGCCGAGGCCGCTGCTTTGCATCAGCAGGACCGCGCGGGCGCCGCCCAGATGCGCGCCGGCGGCGAGTGCCACGCCTTCCTCCTCGGTGGTGAGCGCCACCGAATGGACATCGGGATCGGCGAGCGAGCGGTCGATCAGGATGCGATGGCCGGCATCAGGCACGTAGCTGAACTGGGTGACTCCGTGCTTCTTCAGCGTTTCGTATAAGGCGTTCTGCCAGGCGACCCCGCCGTCGTCCGTGCCTTTCGCGCCCGTGCTGGTTGCAGCCATGCTTATTAGTCCCTGTTTTCCGAGGATATCGAGGCGATGGTAGTAGCTGCGCCAAGAGGGGGCAAGCGCGTCCAACGCTCTCCCCGCGCACTAAAGTACACTCGCTCGCAGGCCCGCAACTCGGGTATTGTCAGGCATCCGTCGCAAGGGAGACCGATGTCATGTCCGCGCTGCCGCTCTTTCCGGCCACCATCGCCGGCAGCCTCCCCAAACCCTCCTGGCTGGCGGAGCCTGAGAAGCTGTGGGCCCCTTGGAAGCTCGAAGGCGAGGAGCTCGTGGCGGCCAAGCGCGATGCCGCGCTGGTCTGGCTCAAGATCCAGGAAGACGCAGGGATCGATATCGTCTCCGAGGGTGAGCAGTTCCGCGTGCATTTCGTGCACGGGTTCCTCGAGCACGTGCAGGGCATAGACTGGGCCAGGAAGACCAAGATGGGCATCCGCGACAACCGCTATGTCGTCGATGTGCCGACCGTGACCGCGCCTTTAACACGGCCGCGCCCCGTTCACAGCGATGAAGCGCACTTTGCCCGCGCGCATACGAGGAAGCAGCTCAAGTTCACGCTGCCTGGTCCGATGACCATCTGCGATACGATCGCCGACGCGCATTACGGGCGCCGCGCGGACATGGCCATGGCATTCGCTGCGCTTCTGAACGCGGAGGCGCGCGAGCTGGAGGCGCTCGGCGTCGACGTGATCCAGTTCGACGAGCCGGCCTTCAACGTGTTCATGCGTGACGTCAAGGAATGGGGCATTGCCGCCCTGGAGCGCGCAGCCGAAGGCCTTACGTGCAAGACGGCGGTGCACATCTGCTACGGCTACGGCATCGACGCCAACATCAAATGGAAGGAGACGCTGGGGTCTGAATGGCGCCAGTACGATGAGATTTTTCCCGCGCTCAACGCCAGTCGCATCAATCAGGTCTCGCTCGAATGCGCGGGCTCGAAGGTGCCGATCTCGCTGATCTCGCACCTCAAGGACAAGGAGATCCTGGTCGGCGCCATCGACGTCGCCACGCGGAGGATCGAGACGCCGGAAGATGTGGCGCGAACCATCAGGGCAGCCATGGTCCACGCCGACGCCGAGCGCATCCAGCCTTGCACCAATTGCGGCATGGCGCCTTTGCCGCGCGACGTCGCTGCCGGCAAGCTGGCCGCCCTCGGGGCAGGGGCTGCACTGATGCGCAAGGAGCTCGGTCGCGCATAAGCCGAGCGCACGTGGCCCCGTCTGCTTGACATGTCTGGTCGCTGCTCGTATTAAACCATATGGTTTAATACAGGCGAGGCCGCATGGCGCTGGTCATCTTCACGCCCAACCTGCAACGGCACGTCGCCTGCCCGGAGGCAGAGGCGCCAGGCACGAGCGTCCGCGAGGTGCTGGATGCGGTCTTTGCCGGCAATGCGCGGGCGCGCGGCTACGTGCTCGACGATCAATCGGGACTGCGCAAGCACATGGCGATCTTCGTCGATGGCAAGCCGCTGCAGGACCGCAGGCACCTTTCCGATCCGGTGGGCGAGAGCACCCGCATCTTCGTCATGCAGGCGCTATCGGGCGGGTGATGCCCTGCGCTACACGGCCAAGCATTCGCAGGAGGAAAAGACATGAACGATCGGCTTCTCGTTGCGACCCGCAAAGGCCTGTTCACAGTCGAGCGCACGGGCTCGCGTGCATCGCCGTGGTCGATCGCGCGCACCGACTTCCTCGGGGACAACCTGTCGATCGTGCTCCAGGACCCGCGTGACGGCAGCGTGTATGCGGGGCTCGATCACGGGCACTTCGGCGTCAAGCTGCATCGCGCAAAGGGCATCGGCGAGGCGTGGGAGGAATGCGGCGTCCCGGCGTATCCCAAGCAGCCGGAAGGTGAGACGGACGTCGACACGATGGGCCGCACGATCCCTTGGAATACCGTGAAGCTCTGGGCGCTGGAGACGGGCGGACCCGATGAGCCGGGAGTGCTGTGGTGCGGCACGCTGCCCGGCGGGCTGTTTCGCTCACGTGACGGCGGCACGAGCTGGGAGATGATGCGGTCGCTCTGCGACGAGCCCAAGCGCAAGTCGTGGTTCGGCGGCGGCTACGATGTCCCGGGCATCCATTCGGTGTGCGTGGACCCGCGCAGCTCGCGGACCGTGCGCATCGCAGTTTCGTGCGGGGGCGTGTGGACGACGCACGACGGTGGCGAGACATGGACGTGCGAGTACGAGGGCATGACGGCCTCCTATCTGCCTCCGGAGAACGACGTGCCGCACGTGCAGGATCCGCATCGGCTCGTGCAGTGTGCGGCTCAGCCGGATGCGCTCTGGGTGCAGCATCACGATGCCATCTTCCGCTCCACTGACGGCGGAGCGCGATGGCAAAAGATCACGAGCGCGGGGCCCTCATGCTTCGGTTTTGCCGTGGCGGTGCATCCGAAGGAGGCCGACACGGCTTGGTTCGTACCGGCCATCAAGGACGAGCGCCGCATCCCCGCTGATGGAAAGCTGGTCGTTACACGCACGCGGGATGGCGGCAAGACGTTCGATGTGCTGCACAAGGGCCTGCCGCAGGCGCACGCCTACGACCTCGCCTACCGGCACGGGCTCGATATCAGCGCCGATGGAAACCGGTTGGCGTTGGGAAGCACCACGGGCGGCCTGTGGATCTCCGAGGACCAGGGCGACTCGTGGATTGCCGTGTCGCAGAACCTGCCGCCGATACATTGCGTGCGGTTTGCATCGGCCTAGCGGGCCAGCCGCCGTGCGTCAGCGGATGGACGTCTGGCGCACACCGCGTCTTCGAACGAGCAACGCGTGCTTGGCCGCCACGGCTCTCTTGTGCGGACGGCGCGCAGGGACAGCCAGTCCGGCGCTGTCGGTGGAGAGCGCGTAACGGGACGCGAACTCGGCCCGAATATGGCGGGCGAGCTCCTGCGCGATCTCATTCCCGCCGGACTTCGGCAGCCACAGATTGATCGCGAACTCGGGCAGGTCAGGCAGTCCGCAATCCGCAGGCAACGCTTCGAGATGATCGGGAATGCAGTCGCGCAGCATGATGCCGACGCAGGAGCCGGAGGCAATCGTCGCGTTGGTGGCGTCCTGGTTGGACACCTGCAGAATGATTTGCCACTCGCGGCCGTGGTCGCGCAGAGCCTGCAGCGCCACCGGCCGGAAGCGACAGCTCTTGCTGCCGATCGCGATCGGCAGCGGCGCGCGCGTGTGCGCATCACCGCCGGGTGCACTGACCCAGACGAGCTTGTCCCATCTGAGCGTCTCGCATTGGCCCTGCCAGGCGACGTCGGTGGTGAGGGTGAGGTCGACCTCGCCCCCGTCGAGGTTCTCCAGCAGCTCCTGCGAGTTGCGGCACACGAGGCAGACCCGCACGCGCGGCCACGCCGAGCTGAAGCGCCGCAAAATCTGGGGCATGTAGGTGGCGACGAGGTCGACGGGAACGCCGAGGCGCACCTCGCCCTGGAAGCTGGGCGTCGTCATGAGACCCCAGATGTCATCGTTCATGGCGATGAGCTGCTTGGCGTTCCCCAGGAGCTGCTCGCCCGCCGGGGCCAGGGTCAGGCGCTTGTGAACGCGCTCGAACAGCATCTGGCCGAGCATGTCCTCGAGGCGTTTGATCTGCAAGCTGACGGCCGCCTGGGTGCGGTTCAGCAGCCGCGCCGCGCCGGTGACGCTGCCCGTCTCGACGATGGCCACGAAGGCTCTGAGCAAGCTGATGTCCAGGTCCCTGCGCATAGGCACACCTTCATAAAGGTCTCTAATGCAAGAGATAAACATCATTCGTTTCATTTATGCAAGTAAGTCGGTTATCAAATCGGCGGATCACGGAGCAACATCCAGTCCCCGCGCCAAGGAGAGCGGACCATGCAACACGTCATCGTTCAGAAGTCGATTGGGCAGAGACCAGGCGTCACGGACTACGTCCGCCAAGTCGGCAAATGGATCGCATTCGTGCGTACGGCGATGACGGTTGCACGTGAGCGCCGCAATCTTCTCGAGCTCAATGAGCGAATGCTCAAGGACATCGGCATCGGCCGCAGCGAAGCGTATTTCGAGGCATCGAGGCCGTTCGGGGACATCCCGACGAGCCGCCTCGAACGGTGGTAGGCCGGGCGACGCCCGCGCTTCCACCCATGATCATGAGCAACGAGGGGCGCCCGGCTGATCAGCCGGGCGCCTTTTTTTGTGCCGTGCCGCAACTTTACGCAGCGCGGCGACAATTCCATCGGGCGTCAACTCGGCAAGGCGGCCGGTTTAGGCTAGTGTTGTGGCCAGCAGCCGGTCAGGCGCCTATGGCGCCAACGCGGGACCTGCCGCCCGAGTGTCTATGAAGGGGAGAAATCCATGCGATTTGCGAAGGTAGCCGTTGCGGTTCTTGCCCTGGCAGGGCTCGCCATAGGAACAGCGGCGCGAGCGGACGTGCTCGATGACATCAAGAAGCGGGGCAAGCTCATCGTCGGCGTCAAGGCCGACTACAAGCCGTTCGGCTTCCGCGATCCGTCCGGCAAGATCATCGGCCTCGAGCCCGATCTGGCCGAGGACGTGGCCAAGAAGCTCGGCGTCCAGCTCGAGCTGGTGCCGGTCGTGTCGGCCAACCGCATGGAGTTCCTCAATCAGGGCAAGATCGACCTGATGATCGCGACGATGTCGGACAAGCCCGAGCGCCGCAAGGTCGTGCAGGTGATCGAGCCGCTCTATTACTCGGACGCGGTCAACGTCCTGCAGAAGAAGGGCACACCAATCAAGAAGTGGGAGGATCTCAAGGGCAAGAAGCTCTGCGGCACCACCGGCGCGTTCTACAACAAGGAGATCGCCCAGAAGTACGGGGCCGAGGTCATCTCGTTCGATGGATCGGAGAAGCCGCTGCTCGCCCTCAAGAACGGCGATTGTGCGGGCTATCTCTATGATCAGACCTTCGTCGTCGGCAAGCTGACGGAGGACGAGTGGAAGAGCGGCTACGAGATGGTGCTGCCGGGCATCATGGAGACGCCTTGGGCGATCGCGGTGAAGCCGGGCGAGGCGGGCCTTCAGAAGGTCATGGAGGACCTGTCGAAGGAGTGGATGCGGTCGGGCCGCATCGTCGAGCTCGAGAAGAAGTGGCATGTGCCGCCGACCGACTATGCCAAGCGCATGCACGAGGCGGCGAAGAAGGGAAGCTGAGGTTGAAAGCAGAGCGGGCGCCCGCCGAGGCAGGCTCCCGCTTGCAGACTATCTGCACCGGCCGCGAAATTATGCGTTCGAGTAGACCGCGAACTCCGCGCGCGTGTCGGCCAGGCTGAACCAGCGGTGCTGCTCCGCGCGGAACTCGCGCCAGTTGTCCAGCACCTTTTTGAACTGCGGACTCTTGGCAGCTTCCTCGTCCAGCGAGGATTCGAGCGCAGCGCGCAAGGCTTTGAGGACGTCCGGTGACAGTGAGGCGATCTGAGTGCCGGAGGCGAGAATGCGCTTTAACGCCTGCGCGTTCTTCGCATCGTAGGAGGCCATCTGATCGACAATTGCCGCCCACGCGGCGGTGCGCAGCATGGTCTGGTAGGCTGGCGGCAGGGCCGCCCAGGTAGCCTTGTTGACCATCAAAGTGTTGTTGGCCTCGAGCTCCAGCACGCCGGGCACGTAGTAGTACTTCGCCACCTTGTGGAAGCCCTGCTTCTCGTCGTCGTAGGGTCCGACCCACTCGCACGCGTCGATCGTGCCCTTCTCCAGCGCCTGATAGATGTCGCCGCCGGCGATCTGCTGGGGAATGACCCCGAGCTTGGACAGAACCTTGCCGCCAAAACCAGCGACGCGCATTTTGATGCCGTTGAAGTCTTGCGGTGTCTTCAGCTCCTTGCGGAACCACCCGAACATCTGGCCGCCGGTGTTGCCGCAGGGAAAGCCCACGACGCCCTGCGAATCATAGACCTCATCCATGAGCTCGCGCCCGCCACCATAGTTGCGCCAAGCGTAGTGCTGACGCGGGGTCATGCCGAACGGCAGCGAGCCATCGAAGATGATCGCGGGCACCTTGCCGACGTAATAGCCGACATAGGTATGACCGCACTCGACAGTGCCGTTCGATACGGCATCGAGGACCTGGAGACCGGGCACGATCTCGCCGGCGGCAAAGATCTGGATCTGGAATTTGCCGTCGCTCATCTGGCCGACCATCTCGGCGATGTTGGTTGAGGCGCCGAATAGCGTGTCCAGGCTCTTGGGATAGCTCGAGGCCAGTCGCCACTTGACCTGCTCGTTCGTCGACTGAGCGAGCGCGCGTCCGCTGGCAAGCGCGATAGCGCTCGCGGTTGCGACGGACCCGAACTGGCGACGCGAAATGGGCATTAATGCTTCCTCCTGATCGATTATCGATTGTTGGAAGTCACGAGCACGTGTATGCGGCTTTCGCAAGCCCCCTTGGCGCATACCTGATCGGCAGCTTCGTCTGCCCCCGATGCGCGAAGGGGTGCCGCGATTTCCGGCTGGCGCCAGGCGCGATTGCCTTGCTAAATCAGCGCCTGGAGGAGGGGTACTGGCTGAATGCAGGCGTTCTACGATTGGTTCCGGCAGCTCTACGAGACGACCGGGATCAATCTCAACTATTTCTATGACGACTTCGACCGGGCGCGCATGCTCAAGGGCGTGTGGCTTACGCTCGAGCTGTCTGCGATCACCATCGTGCTCTCGATCCTGATCGGCATTCTCGGCGCCTGGCTGCAGGGCTCGCGGTTCAAGTGGTTGCGCCTTCTGATCGACGGCTTCATCAGCCTGTTCCGCAACACGCCGCCCCTGGTGCAGATCTATTTCTTCTATTTCGGGCTCGGCTACCTGCTGCCAAGGGTGCCGGACGCGTCCGGCTCGCTGCAGCCGCTGTTCTCCAACGTGGAGTGGGCCATCATCTCGCTGTCCCTGTTTGCCGGTGCCTTCAACATAGAGATCTTCCGCTCCGGTATAGAGGCCGTGTCGCGCTCCACGGTGGAGGCGGCAGAGTCGCTGGGCTTCTCGCGCTGGCAGACCTACCGCGACGTGGTTCTGCCGCTGGCTATCCGCACATCGCTGCCGGCGCTGTCCAACAATCTCGTCAACCTCATCAAAACGACGAACCTCGCTTACGCCATTGCCGTGCCTGAGCTGATGTACTCAGCCAAGCAGATCTGGGCCGATGCGCTCAACGTGCGCGAGATGATGTTCACGGTGCTCATTTTCTATGTGTGCCTCGCGTCGCTATTCGCGTGGGGCATGACGAGGCTCGAGCGCTGGCTGCGCGTCCCTGGCATTGGGCAGGGGGCGTGAGCGTGACGAGGCACGCGCAGCGCCTGTGGCATCGCCCCACCCCTGCCACCTCCCCGCCAGGGGGCGGGGAAAAAAAGGCACCCGCGCCGGCGGCAGCGTCCGAGGGCCCGCTAGCACCGAGTGCGGGCACCAGTGCCATGCAGTGGCTCGTGGTGCCGAACGGGCCGTTGCGCTCGGTGATCGACGGGCGCGCGCTGGCGATGGTCGCGCTGCTTTGCCTGCTGGCGACGGCAGCGAGCGCGGCCACCGCAGCCAATGGCCAGCGCTCGGCGCTCGAGGTGATCTGGCTTTGGTCGCCGCTGCTGCTCAAAGGCTTCGTCTTCAACCTCGTGATCTCGGCTTTGGCCATGCTGATCGGGACGGCCGCCGGCGTGCCGCTCGGCATCGCGCAGACGTCGCGCATCGGGCTCGTGCGTGCGGTGGCGCGCTTTGCCACGCAGTTCTTCCGCAACTCGCCGTGGCTGGTCCTGCTGTTCCTGTGCGTGCTGCTGCTGCCGTTCCAGATGCGGATCTTCGGCGTGACGATCCCGCTGCCGGACTGGACGAAGGCGATCTTCGGCTTCTCCCTGCCGGTGATGGCGAACGTGTCGGAGATCGTGCGCGGTGCCATGCAGTCCGTTCCCACGAGCCAATGGGAATCGGCCGAGTCGCTGGGCTTCTCGCGCAGGCAGACACTGATGGAGATCATCCTGCCGCAGTGCTTCAAGCGCATGCTGCCACCGTGGATGAACCTTTATTCGCTGATCACCATGTCGACGGTGAATGCGTCGGTCGTGGGTGTCTCGGAGATGATCACGCTGACCAACGAGGTGCTGGCGGCCGAAGGATCGCGGCCAGCGCTGTTGGCGCCCCTCTATACTTTCGCGCTGCTGTGCTTCTTCGTCTATTGCTATCCGATCGGCAAATGGACGGTGGCACTCGAGCGCAAGTACCAGGTGAAGCTGTAACGCCGTGGGAATGCCGTGCATGAACGAGACGGAAAACGTCGTCGTCCTGGAGGACGTGCACAAGAGCTTCGGCACTGTCGAGGTGATCAAGGGCGTCTCGTTCTCGGTCGCCAGGGGGCGGACCATCTGCATCATCGGCCCGTCGGGATCGGGCAAGTCGACGATCCTGCGCTGCATCAATGCGCTGACTCCGATCAACTCGGGCTCGATCAAGGTCGACGGCATCGAGGTCAACGATCCCAAGCTCGACACGCTGACGCTGCGGCGCAAGGTCGGCATCGTGTTTCAGAGCTACAACCTGTTCCCCCACAAGACGGCGCTGCAAAACGTGATGATGGCGCCGGTGACCGTGCTGCGACAGGACAAGGCCGAGGTCGAGGCCAAGGCGCGGGCGCTGCTCGCCAAGGTGCGGCTGTCGGGCAAGGAGGACAGCTATCCGGGGGAGCTTTCCGGCGGACAGCAGCAGCGCGTCGCCATTGCCCGGTCGCTGGCCATGAATCCGCTGGTGATGCTGTTCGACGAGGTGACGGCGGCCCTCGACCCGGAGACCAAGAAGGAGGTGCTGGTCACGGTGCGCGAGCTGGCGGCGGAAGGCATGACTTGCATTCTGGTCACGCACGAAATGGGTTTCGCGCGCGAGGTGGCTGATCACGTCTACTTCACCGACGGCGGCGTGATCGTCGAGCACGGGGCGCCAGCCGAGATTCTCGAGGCGCCGAAGCATGCGCGCACGCGCGCGTTCCTCGAGCAGGTGCTGTGATGGGCTGATCGCCGAGCACGGATATCAAACTCAGAAAAAGCAAATCGGGAGGACGCGAGTTGGCCAAGAAGCCTTTGCGGCAACGAGTGATGGCGGGGGAGACGGTGCTCGGCGCCATGGTGTTCGAGTTCTTCTCCCCGGGCATCGCGCAGGTGATGCAGCATGCAGGTGCCGAGTACATCATCTATGACATGGAGCACACCGGCGTCGGGCTCGAGACCGTCAAGACGCAAGTGGCGCACTGCCGCGGCATTGGCATGGCGCCCATGGTGCGGGTGCCGCGCGGGGAATATCACTTCCTGGCGCGCGCCCTCGATATCGGCTGCCATGGCGTCATGATCCCGATGGTGGAGAGCGTGGCGCAGGCGCAGTCGATCGTCGAGGCCACGCGCTATCCTCCGCGGGGACGGCGCGGCGCAGCCTTCGGCTTCGCACATGACGACTACGCTCCGGGCGATCCAAAGGCGAAGATGAAGGCTGCCGATGCGCGCACGCTGGTGATCGCGCAGATCGAGACCGAGCGCGGGCTCGAGCATGTGGAGGACATCGCAGCCATCGAGGGTATCGATGTGCTGTGGGTCGGCCATTTCGACCTGACGAACTTCCTCGGCATTCCGGGGCAGTTCGACAATCCGGTGTATCTCAACGCGCTGAAGCGGATCGTCGCCGCCGGCCGCAAGCACAAGAAAGGCCTCGGCTTCATGGCCGCCGACGCGACCTGGGCCAGGCAATACAAGCGTCTCGGCTTCAACATGCTGGCAACCGGGACGGATCACGGCATCCTGATGAGCGGCGTGCGCGGCATCCTCGCCAGCGTGGAGGACAAGTAATGGCGGCGCCGTTCAAGGTAGGAGTGACGCGCGATTTGCTCGATGCGCGCGGCCAGCCATGCTTCGACCCCAAGGCCTTCGATGTGCTGAAGGTGAACGGAAACATCGTCTGGGAATGGGTTCCCGAGGACATGCGCGAGCTGACGCCGGATGTGGCGGCACGCTACGACGGACTGCATCTCAATCTGCCGCGCGTCACGCGGGAGAGCCTCGGTCGCGACGACTGCCGGCTCAAGATCATCGCGCGCAACGGCGTCGGCTACGACACGGTGGATCTGCGGGCCGCAACGGCAAGGGGCATCGTCGTCACGAACACGCCGATCGCCGTGCGCAGGCCCGTGGCGGTGGCGACCCTGACGCTGATCTTCGCGCTCGCGGGGCGATTGTTCGAGAAACACAAGCTCGTGCACGAGGGCCGCTGGAACGATCGCGTCGATTTCATGGGGCAGGGCCTGACGTCGCGGACACTCGGGCTGGTCGGCGCCGGAGGGGTCGGGCAGGAGATCCTCAAGCTCGCGCGTCCGTTTTTTGCCCGCATGATCGCGGCTGATCCATTCGCAGACAGGCAGGCGATCAAAAACCTCGGTGCCGACATCGTGCCGCTCGAGACGGTGATGCGAGAGGCCGACTTCGTCGTCGTCTGCTGCCTGCTCAACGAGGAGACGCGGCATCTGATCGATGCGCGGCAGCTCGCGTTGATGAAGCCCACGGCCTATTTCCTCAACGTCGGGCGCGGGCCGATCGTGGATGAGAAGGCGCTGATTGCGACGCTACGGGCCGGCAAGATCCTGGGTGCGGGTCTCGATGTCACGTATCAGGAGCCGATCGAGCCCGGCAACCCACTGCTCGATATGGAGAACGTGATCATCACCCCGCACGCGCTGTGCTGGACGGACGAATGCTTTCACGACATCGCTGCAACGGCGCTTCGGTCGATCGCTGACGTATCGCTCGGCAAACGCCCCCGCCACGTGGTCAATCCGGAGGTGTATGGCGTGGCGCAATCGGTGCGTGCATGAGCAACGGCGGGCAGCCGCTCCGCGCGACGTCGCTGGTCGAGCCTTTCATCGTCTCGACCGTGCCACTGATCGGGCTGGCGATCCTGCAGAACGCGCTGCCGGTTTTTGCACCTGTCCTAATGCAGGCGGCAGGAGCGAAGCCGGAAGCCTTCGGCCTGGTGGCCGGCGCCTTGGGGCTCGGCTCGGTGTGGCTGTATATGGCCAATGCGGCCTACACGGGCACGCTCGGCCCTGTGCGCGCCTTGCAGGTCGCATCCGTGATCGCCATTGCCGGGGCGCTTCTCGCGGTGACCGGGGTGTACCCGCTGATCGTGCTGGGCGGATTGCTGATCGGCTTCGGTTATGCCGCCACGACGCCTGCGGGAAGTCAGATCCTCGCCGATAACACGCCGGCCCGCTATCGCGGCTCACTGTTCTCGCTGCGCCAGGCGGGCGTGCCGCTTGGTGGCGTCGTTGCCGGCGCGGGCGGAGGCTGGCTCACCGGGCGAATTGGATGGCAGGCGGCTTTTGCGAGCATTTTGGCCATCGCGTTCTTGCTCTGCCTGGTCCTTGCCGCGACTCCCTCTCGCTACAATGAAAGCCGCCCGCGTCAGCAGTTCCGCCTTGCGCGCATGTTTGCGCTGACCAATCTGGCGCAGCCGTTGCGCACCGTGCGCGCCACACCTGGAATGGCGCGCTTCACGGCGGCGAGCATGGGGTTTGCGGCGGTGCAGGTGGCGTCGACCGCATTTTTCGTCACCTATCTGACGGACGGCCTCGGCTTCGGCCTTGCATTTGCCGGGACGCTGTTTGCGACGATGCAGGCCTCGAGCGTGCTGGGAAGGATCGTGTTCGGGTTCGTCGCCGACAGGCTCGGCTCGTCACGGCCGGTGCTCACGGTATTGGCGGTGCTTTCATGCCTGTCGTCGCTGCTGATCGCCGTCATGCAGCCGGATTGGTCGGCCCTCCAGCTTTTCGCGGCGGTGCTGCTGGCCGGTCTTTCCATCGCGACGTGGAACGGCCTTTACCTCGCTGAGGTCGCGAGCATGGCGCCGGACAACGTTGCCGAGGCGACGGCCGGGACGACGTTCTTCGTGTTCGCGACCTACATGGTGACGCCACCGATCGCCGGCGTCATCATCGTGCTTCTGGGCTACCGCGCCGTTTTCGCCGCCGTAGCGCTCGCCGTGCTCACGTCGGCCTACGTGCTGAAAACGACACCACCCGCGCACGCCGGCGGGTAGGTCCCCGCGCCGTCAGCGCTCTTTCGGATCGAGCGCGTCGCGCAGGCCATCGCCGAGCAGGTTGAACGACAGCACGGAAAGGAAGATGGCGAGCCCGGGCCAGACCGCCATCCAGGGCGCGCTGGTGAGGAAGCGCTGCGCCGTGTTGAGCATGGAGCCCCAGGATGGCGCCGGCGGCTGCTGGCCGAGACCGAGAAAGGAAAGGCTCGCCTCGGCGATGATGGCTGCCGCGATGGCGAGCGTGGCCTGCACCAGCAGCGCGGGCATGATGTTGGGCAGAATGTGGCGCATGGCGATGCGCCAGGCGGGATTGCCGACGGCGCGCGCCGCCTCGACATAGTCCTCGACCTTCACCGACAGAACCTGACCGCGCGTCAAGCGCACGAAGACCGGCGTGGCGGTGACGCCGATAGCGATCATGGCATTGGTGAGCGAAGGGCCGAGGAACGCGGCCAGAGCGATGGCGAGGATGAGGTTCGGGCAGGCGAGCATCGCATCCGTGATGCGGCTGATCAGAGCGTCGATCCAGCCGCCGCGGTATCCGGCGAGCAGACCGATCGGTATGCCGGCGATCAGTGCGATCGAGACGGAAACGACGCCGGCGAGAAGCGAGGCGCGCGCGCCGTAAACCACGCGGCTGAGCAGGTCGCGACCCGATTCGTCGGTGCCAAACCAGTGCGCCCATGACGGAGCCTTTCGCACGGCGGTCCAGCTCTGGTGCGTGGGATCGTAGGGGGCGAGCAGCGGGGCAAGCGCGGCGATCAGGATCAGGGCAATGATGACGAACAAGCCGAACATCGCGCTCTTGCGCTGCTTGAGGCGGCGCCAGGCGCGCGCGGCCGGACGTTCTTCGACGTGGGCGGCGGCAGAGTCGAGCGCGAGGGTCGTCACGGCCATGGGCTTAAGTCCTGAGCCGCGGATTGACGAGCACGTAGGCGATGTCGGCGAGCAGGTTGAGGAGGATGTAGGTGGTCGCCGTGACCAGCGTCACCCCCTGCACGACGGCGTAGTCGCGGTTGAAGACGCTGTCGACGATGAGCTTGCCGAACCCGGGAATGGAGAACACCTGCTCGGTCAGCACCGCGCCCGACAGCAGCGTGCCGAGCTCCAGCGCACCCAAGGTGATGACCGGGGTCAGCGCATTGCGCAGCGCATGCTTGATAACGACGATGCGCTCGGCCAGGCCCTTGGCGCGGGCGGTGCGCACGTAGTCGCTGGTCATGGCCTGCAGCATCGCGCTTCGCGTATGGCGCATGAGCACCGCGGCGAAGGCATTGCCGAGGACGAAGGCCGGCAGGATGGTGGTCTCGATGGAGAGCCAGAAGTCCTCAAACGGACTGACATAGCCCGAGGCCGGCAGCCAGCCGAGCCAGACCGAGAAAAGGAAGATGAGCATGATGCCGAGCCAGAAGTTCGGCGTCGAGATGCCCCACAGCGCGACCAGGTTCACGCCGTAGTCGATCTTGGTGTTCTTCTTGATGGCCGAAATGACGCCGGCGGTGACGCCGACAGTCAGCGAGACGACAATCGCCATCAGGGCGAGCTGCAACGTCACCGGGAACTTCTGCAGGATCAGCCGCAGGACAGGCTCCTTCAGGCGCATGGATTCGCCGAGATCGCCCGACAGCACGCCCTTGACCCAGTAGACGTACTGGATGGGCACCGGCTGATCCAGCCGGTACTGCTTACGGATCTGCTCGAGCACGGCAGGGTCGCGCTCCTCGCCGGCCATGACGAGCGCGGGATCGCCGGGCAGCAGCTGCTGCAGCGAAAAGATGATCACCGACACGAAGAACAGGGTCGGAACGAGCTGAACGAGACGCCTGCCAAGGAAGAGGAGCATGGGCTCTCGATTTCGAGGCAGCGGCCGGCTGGAGCCAGCCGCCCGCCCTGCGACTACTGCTTGAGCTTCACGCCGACCACGCGGACGAGGCCGTCGGGCATCTGCTTGTAGCCCTCGAGCCGCTCTGAATGGGCGATGATGACGAGGCGATGATAGAGATAGACGATGCCGCCTTCGGACAGGATCTTCCCCGTCACCTTCTCGTAAATGGCCTTGCGGTCGGCGAGCGCGGTCTTGGTGCGCGCCTCGTCGAGCCACGCGTCGACGTCCTTGTCGCAGAAGCCGCGATTGTTCTGCGGGGCCTTGCATTTGTGGAAGATGTAGCTGTTGCCGTCCGGATCGACGCGGCCAGACCAGCCGATGAAGTAGGCCTGATAGCGACCCTCCTCGGCTTCCTTCAGCGAGGTGGCGAACTCGGTCACACGGATCTTCATGTCGAAGCCCGCCTCGCCGGCCATCGCCTGAATGACCTCCGCGACCTGCCGGCTCTCGGGATTGTTGGGCACCATGAAGTCCACAGCGACGGGCGTGGCGACGCCGGCTTCCTTCAGGAGCTGCTTGGCCTTGGCGACGTCGCGCTTCGGTACCGGGAACTTCTCCTGGTAGTAGGGATTCTTTGGACTGATCCACTGGTTGCCGGGCAGGAATTCGCCGTTGAACACGACCTGATTGATGGCCGCGCGATCAATCGCAGCCTCGAGTGCCTGCTGGACCTTGGGGCTTCTGGCAAAGGGACCGTTGATGCCCGCTTCGCCGTTGCCGATGTTCAAGCTCAGACTCTGGTAGCCAAGCTCGGTCTGGGTGGCGAGCCTGAGCTTGGGGTCGGCCTTGATCTCCTTGAGGTCGGTGGCAAGCGCACGCTCGATCAGGTCGAGGCTGCCCGCCTTGAGATTGGCCAGACGCACCGTCGACTCCACGATCGGGCGGAAGACGATGCGGTCGATGAAGACGTTGTCCTTGTTCCAGTAGTCGGCGAACTTCTCGAGGACGATGCGGTCCTGCTGGATGCGCTCGACGAACTTGAACGGGCCGGCGCAGACGGGATTGAGCCCGAACTTGTCGCCGGCGGCGCTGGCGGCCTTCGGCGATACGATCATGCCGGCGCGATCGGAAAGCTGGGCGATCAGCGGCGAGAACGGCGCCTTGAGCACAAGCCGAACGGTGAGAGGATCGACGACCTCGACCTTGCTCACGGCAGCAAGCTCGGGCTTGCGGAACGAGCCCTGCATCGTCATGTGCCGCTCGAGGCTGAACTTGACGGCCTCGGCATCCATCGGCTCGCCATCATGGAATTTCACGTTCGGCCGCAGCTTGATGGTGACGGCCTTGCCGTCCTCGGACGTCTCGTGGCTGAGGGCAAGCTGGGGGACGAGGTTGAGCTTCTCGTCGATGTCGAACAGCTTGTCGCAGAGGGAGGCGAAGACGATGCGTCCGACGTAGGTGCGGGCGAGCGTCGGATCGAGAATGTCCGGGTCCTCCGCGAGACCGATACGAAGCGACTGCGCCGACACAGGCACGGTTGCCAGCATCAACGCGACGGCGGCCAGGCCGAGGCGGACCAGGTGCATACGGGCTCTCCCTTTCGGACCAACGTGGTCCGCATTCCCTAGCGTGTCAGGACCTGCCATCAAAGGCGCTGATAAGGCGCTGTAGCTGCGGCGAAAGCTCGCCCTCCGGCAGTGCCCCTGGGCTCGATTGTCGAATATCGCGCCACCGGTGACAAGCGGTGGCATGCAGTCCATCATCGGCGGTAAGCGTCGGGGGCGTCCGCCTGCAGACCTCGACGGCGTGCTCGCAGCGCGGATGCAGGTGGCAGCCTGACGGTGGATCGATGGGGCTCGGCGGGTCGCCGGGCAGAAGGCGGCGCTGGCGGCGGCCAACGTGAGACGGCACCGGGATCGCCGACAGGAGCGCCTGGGTATAGGGGTGCCGGGGCTCGGCAAAGATGTCCTCGGCCTTGCCGGTCTCGACGATCCTGCCGAGGTACATGACCGCGACGCGGGTCGCGATGTGCTTCACCACCGCCAGGTCGTGGCTGATGAAGATGTAGGCGAGGCCAAGGCGCTGCTGCAGGTCCTTGAGCAGATTGAGGATCTGGCTGCGGATCGAGACGTCGAGCGCCGATACCGGCTCGTCGCAGACGATGAGCTTCGGCTCCGCGGCGAGCGCGCGGGCGATGGCGATGCGCTGGCGCTGGCCGCCCGAGAACTCGTGCGGATAGCGCTCGGCATGCTCACGGCGCAATCCGACCATGCCGAGCAGCTCGCCGACGCGGGCGCGCCGGTCGGCAGCCGACAGCGAGGCGTGAAGCAGCAAGGGCTCGCCCAGCGTGTCGCCGATCATCATGCGCGGATTGAGCGAGGCATAGGGGTCTTGGAAAATGAGTTGTGCCTGGCTGCGGAAGCGGCGCACCTCGGTCGAGGGGAGAGTGGTGATGTCGCGGCCGGCGAAGGTCACGCGCCCCGCGGTCGGCTCGATGAGGCGCAACACGAGCCGGCCGACCGTCGACTTGCCGCACCCCGACTCGCCCACCAACGCCAGTGTCTCGCCGCTGTTCAGCTCGAACGACACTCCATCGACGGCCCGCACCAAGCTCAGCGGTCGCCCCAGCACGGAGCGCTTGGCCACGAAGTGCTTGACCAGGCCGTCCGCCACCAGCAGCGGTGCCGTCATGCTACGAGCTCCGCAAGAGGGGCTTTCCAGCAGCGGGACAAACGATCCGAGCTGCCGATCATCCGCAACTGCTGCGTCTCGCTCGCGCAGCGGTCGTCGGCAAATGGACAGCGCGGCGCAAAGCGGCATCCGACGAACGTCGTGGAGAGATTGGGCACCGTGCCCGAGATCGTCGACAGGCGGTCGCGCCGGGTGCTGAGGCGCGGTATCGAGCCCAAGAGCCCCGCCGTGTAGGGATGCTCGGGGGCGGACAACACCGCGGCGACAGAGCCGCGCTCGACGATCTCGCCTGCGTACATGACGGCGACCTCATCCGCCATCTCCGCCACCACGCCGAGGTCGTGGGTGATGAGCAGAATCGCCGTGCCGGTCTCGGCCTGGAGCATGCGCAACAGATCGAGGATCTGCGCCTGGATGGTCACATCGAGCGCGGTCGTCGGCTCGTCGGCAATGAGAAGAGCCGGCTCGCAGGCGAGCGCCATGGCGATCATGACGCGCTGGCGCATGCCGCCGGAGAGTTTGTGCGGATACTCGTCGACCCGGGCGGCGGCCGAAGGGATGCGCACGCGCTCGAGCAGAGCGATGGCCTGCCGGCGGGCTGCGGCCCGGTTCAGCCCGCGATGGCGCTGCAGTGACTCGCCGATCTGGTCGCCGACCGTGTAGGACGGATTGAGCGAGGTCATCGGCTCCTGGAAGATCATCGCGACGCGGTTGCCGCGCAGGTCCTGCATCTCGCGCTCGGACAACGTCAGAAGCTCGCGGCCCTCAAAACGGATGTGCCCTCGAATGCTAGCGCTTTCCTTGGGCAACAGCCGCATGATCGAGAGCGCGGTGACGCTCTTGCCGGAGCCCGACTCGCCGACGAGGCCGAGCGTCTTGCCGCGCGCGAGAGAGAGCCCGACGCCCTGCACGGCATGCGTGATGCGGCCGCTGTCCCCTGAAAAGGATACGTGCAGATCGGAGAGCTCGAGCAGCGGCGCGGCGCTCATTCCCAGCCCTCGGCGATCGAGCGGCGAATGGCTTCCTCGAGCGCGTCGCGGTCGGTCAGGCCTGCGGGGTTGTCCCGGGTCGGGCTGAAACGGCGATAGTGGACGAAGCGCGCGCGGTGGACGCCTTCCAGACGCGCGAGCTCAGCCAGAGGGTCGGCATGATCGTCGACGCGGATGTCGACGAGCGCGTGGTCCTCGTCGTCGTGGATCAGCAAAGCCGCCGACTGCTTGCCGCGCTTGTCGCCGCCGGCGGCCTCGCCGGCCTGCATGGCGGCGATGAGGCGCCGGGCGAACGGCTTGCCGGCATTCTCCTCGTAGCTCGCGGCGGTCGCCGTGATGACGGCCTCGCCGGCGAGCATGTTGCCGGCGATCGAGAAGCCGGGCCGGATCAGATGGCCGCACCAGTCGATGCAGGCCTTGCCGGTGGCGGCCGCAAAGCGCCCGTCGCGGTCCATGACGTGAACCTGACGATGATCGCGCCCCTCATCGGCAATGGTGAGCATATGCACGGTGTCGGCGGCGCTGGCGCCGGCAGCGAGCAGGGCCAGTCCGCGCGGGCCATAGAACGGGTTGGTCCAGGCCTGCGAAGCCACGGCGCCGACGCCCGTGCGGATGTGCGGCACGCGCGCGCCGACGGCGAAGGCGCAGGTGGCAACAGCGATGCCGACCCGGCCGGTTTTCTCGTCGCGCGCAATGATGGACCACGTCATGGGAGGGCGCTCCCGCGATCAGCGTCCTGCAGCATAGCCTTGCATGCCGCGCGGATTGGCCGCCGCGCGCCGGCGCGGCCCTTCCTGCGAGACGGCGGTCAGCCGCCCTTCTGACCAGGCCGGGCCGACCTCGACCTTGTGCTCGCGGCGCCTGAGCTCGTCAATCGTTGCCTTCGGCAGCCGGTCCTCGACCACGAGCACGCCGGGGCGAGCGGTGCGCGGCCAGAATGATGCCGGGAAATGCTCGATATGCCAGGCCGGAGCGTCGATCGCCTCTTGCAGGTTCATGCCTGCATGCACGTGGCGCAGGAAGAATTGCGTATTCCACTGATCCTGCTGATCGCCGCCGGGGGTGCCCCAGGACATGTAGGGCTCGCCGTCGCGCAGGGCCATGCCGACCGACAATGTCGAGCGTGGACGCTTGCCGGGCTCGAGCGACGACGGCTGGCCTTCCTCGAGCCAGAACATCTGTCCGCGGCTGCCGAGCGGCCAGCCGAGCTCCGGGATGACCGGTGAGGACTGCAGCCATCCACCCGACGGCGTGGCGGTGAACATGTTGCCCTGGCGATCAATCACGTCGATGTGCACCGTGTCGCCGCGCACCACACCGCTGGCGCTGACGTGATCAGCTCCGTGGCCGGTGTGGATCTCGCCCACGGTCGGCTCGCCGGCGCCCGCTGCGCTGACGGAGACTCGTTTGTCGGCGCCGCCTTTGACAATGACCCGGCCGGAATAGCCGTCGATCTTGCCCGGATGCTGCTCCATGGAAGCGAACAGACCGATCTGGCGCCGCCGATCGGAGTTGTAACGCTCCGAGAGAAGCACATCCATCGGCACCTTGGTGAAGCTCGGATCGCCGTAAAATGCCTCGCGGTCCGCGTAGGCGAGCTTGGCGGCCTCCACCCAGAGGTGGATGAAATCGGGATCGGTCGGAGAGAGCTTGTCGAGATCGAAGCCCTTGAGGATGGCGAGCATCTGCAGCAGCACAGGGCCTTGCGTCCACGGCCCCGGCTTCAGGACCGTGAAGCGGCCGTACTCGTAGCTGAGCGGAGCTTCGATGGTCGGCTGCCATCGCGCCATGTCGTCGGCGGTGAGCACGCCTTTGTGCGGACGGCCCGACACGTCCATGACCTCGTGCGTGCGGCAGAAGCGATCGATGGTCTCGGCGACGAAGCCATGGCTCCATGCCTTGCGTGCGCGCTCGATCTCGGCCTCGCGCCCGCCACCGCCCGATTCAGCCTCGCGCAGAATGCGCTGGTAGGTCTCGGCATGCTGCGGATTACGGAACAAGGTGCCGGGTTGAGGTACGTCGCCGCCGGGCAGATACACGGCCGCGGACGTGGGCCAGTGGTTGCGAAACAGATCCTTGACGGTGTCGATGGTGGTGCACGCGCGCTCGACCAGGGGATGACCGCCGGTTGCGTAGCCGAGCGCCGGCTCCAGCACGTCGCGCAGGCGCATGGTGCCGTAGTCGCGCAGGATCATCATGTAGGTCTCGAAGGTGCCGGGGATGCAGGCCGGGAGCAGTCCGGTCCCGGGGATCATGTCGAGGCCGAGGTGGTCGCGGAAATGCTTGATCGTCGCGCCGGCAGGAGCCGGACCCTGGCCGCAGATCACCTCGGCCTTACCCTTGCGCCGGTCCCAGACGATGACCGGGACGTCGCCTCCCGGCCCGCACAGATGCGGCTCGACCACCTGCAATGTAAAGGCAACGGCGACGCCCGCGTCGAAAGCGTTGCCGCCTTTCTCCAGAATTGACATGCCGACGGCGGTTCCGATCCAGTGCGTTGTTGCGCACACGCCGAAGGTGCCTTCGATCACCGGCCTGGTCGTGAAAGGTCCTGCGTTGATGTTGGCCATGTGTGTGGGATCCGCCGTGGCTGGAAGCAAGCTGGGCGGCGACTCTACCCCGCGCTTTGCGAGGATCAAAGCAGTGCCGACGGTCTTGGATTAAAGGCTAAGGCAATCGGTGCCGGATGCGGCGAATAGCGATGCGCACGGTGTCATGCCTGGTGGCGGCTTCGACGCGCACGCGCGCTTCGTGTCTGCCGCGCGCGTGCACGAAGAGGATGGGGCGCGCGATCGCGTGCCAGCGTGGCTCACGTCGCATCGCCCAGGCCGGCCGACCAGCTAGTGGATGTGGGCCGGGCGCCATCCCGCGGCCAGCGCTTCCGCCTCGGTGCAGAACCAGCGTTTGCCCTTGTCGGGCTCGATCTTGATCTGGTCGTACCAAGGACTCCAAGGCATGTGGTAGATGCGGCCGTTCTTGGTGACGTTGCCTTTGATGGCGCAGCCGGCAGGTGCGTCGTTTGCGACGCTCGTCCAGCGCTGATGGCGGTACTCCCAGGGCGGCTGTGCCTCGCCCTGCCATATGCCAATCCTCCTGGTGCGTGCCTCCGTCTCGACGCTGACGTAAGTGGTCGAATACTTGACGAAGGCCCAGGCCAGGCCTCGGCGGACCATCTCGCTGTTCACGTCGAGCCCGTCGATGAAGCAGACGCCGAGGAGCCGGTGGTACTTGTCGACGCCGCGGCTTTCGCAGCGGATCTGATGGCCGGCCACAATTCGGGCCAGCTCATCGGCGGCCGCCTGGCCGCAGGCCCAGGTGCCGAACCATTGCCGCTTGCAGGTCTGGCCGGCCTCAGGCGCATCGATGCCCTCGAGCCGCACCCTGGTCTCGCCGATGCTGATCGTGTCGCCATCGATCACTTTGGCCAATCCGGAGACCGTTGCAGGAGCGGTGGCCGCGGTGCGTGCATCCGGCCGATCGATGACGGCGAGCGGCAGGGCCAGTGTGGCTGCCAGGGCGACGGCGCCGGCGCATCGAGTTGCATAGACCTTTAAGGTTGAATCGAGCATGGCAGATTCTCCTTTAGGTTGAATCTGCCTGATTCCTGCGACGTCAACGAGGCAACGAAATGGCGCAGCGGTGACAACGCAAGATGCTGCAACAACTCGTTGGAATTACGAGAGGCTTTACGCTTTGTGGTCGCGCTGGAGCAGCGCGATCGCGGCCCCGAGCAGCAGAGTCGCCGCCGAGGCGCCGAGACCTGCCGCAAGGCTGCCGGTCAGGTCGGCGAGGGCGCCGGTGACAACGGGGCCGACGCATTGGAGCGCCGAGAACAGCACGGTGAACGCGGCCACCGCCTCTCCCCAGACGGCCGGATTCAGAGCCTTCTTGATGAAGGCAGTGATCGAGGCGGGCGTCATGAAGAACATGCCGAACAAGGCCGCCGAGACGAGCATGGCGGGAAGCGAGGAGCTCAGGACCGGCAGTGCGGCGCCCGTGCCGATGGTCGCGAGGATCGCGGCCAGCGACTTGCCTCCCGACCAGTGTGCGATGGGGCGCCCCCAGATGCGCGGCGCAACGATCGAGGCCAATCCCAGTACGCTCCACACGGTGGCCACCTGGTAGGCGCCGAGGCCGTGCTCGCGCATCCACGCGACAATGAATGTCATGTAGGCGAAGTAGCCGAGCGCGAAGCAGGAATAGGCGAGCAGCATGGCCATGAAGGGAGCCTTGCGCCAGGGCTGCGGCGTCGCGCGTGCCGCGGGTGGTGTGACCGGCCAGGCGGCAAGCGTTGCGAGCGTGCTGCCGACGAATGACATTGCTCCGAGCAGGAGCCATGCCTGCGGCCATGCGGCATCGCCATCATGGACGAAGAGCCATGGCAGCGTCAGGCCGGAAAGCAGCAGGCCCGCGCCGCCACCGCCAAAATAGATGGCGATGGCCGTGGCGGCCTTGCGTGCGTCGTGGGGAAAGACGCTGGCGGCAAGCACGCTGCCTGTGATGAAGACGTAGGCGCCCGACACGCCTGCGATGAAGCGCAGCGTCGAGAGAGCGAGAAAGTCGCGCGTTACGCCGGTGGCGAGAACCGCGGCGACGGTGATCCATAGGCCGGCGATGAATGGGCGCTTCGGCCCCCAGATCCGCACCGTTCGGAATGCAAGATAGGAGCCGACCAGATAGCCGACGGCATTGATGGTGTTGAGCGAGCCCGCCTGCGTGTAGCTCCACGCGAGATCCGCCTTCATCGCCGGCAGGATCAACGCATAGGCGAAGCGCGCGAGGCCGTTGACGACCGCCATACCGAGCGCCAGGCCAGCGGCAATGAGCAGTCCGAGACGCATCAGAGGCGCACCAGCGGCGAGACGAAGGCGGTTTGCATGGCCGCCGGATGGACGCGGTCCGGCGCCGCGATGGAACGGCCAGACCAGCGTTGCTCGAGGGCATCGAGCAGCGGCCGGCACCGCTCATACGATTGAATTCGATCAGCGCCTAGCGCAATCTGCGACCCGTCGCCTGCGCGACCAAACACGATGGCATTGGCGAAGGGCCCGGAATGCAACTCGCGCCGACGCGCTTTGTGAAGATCGAGGGGACCGAGGTCAGCGTCCTCGTCAACTCGTCGCAGGAGGCCAAGGCGGCGCTGAAGGAGCTCAGCCACAAGAAAAAGGAGCTCAACCATCTGAAGCGGGTGCTGCAGCGTCAGCAGAAGTCGCTCCGCAAGCGCCAGGCTCGCAGTCAGCGGCCAAAATCGTGGGTCTGGACCATCCTCGATCCGAACAAGAAGGTGGTGAGGGCGGTGACCGCCGTGGTGGAGGTCTTCAGGCCGAGACGCCCCCAGACGGATGGCGTTGAGGTCGCCCATGAGCTCAGAAAGATCGATGAGATCATGCAGGGCATCGATGGCTGCAAGCTGCAGATCGAAGGCAAGCTGATACATCTCGGCTAGGGCAGGCTGCGCCGTAGCGAGCAGGCGCAGGGGAGGCTCACCCCCGGCCCGCATCCGTAACCATTCCCGGAATACATGGTTGACAATTGCTGCACAGCAACACTGAACTGGTACGCCTGGGGGAGTTTCTCTTCGGAACTCAACGAGTTGGGTAGCCACGTGAAAATCGTCAAGACGCCACGCGGCCAGCAGCCGGCTGCCGAAGACTCGACGTTCCGGCAGGTGCTCGCTGCTCTGCAGAAAAAAGACCCGAATCGCCAGGGCCCTCCGCCACTTGGCCGTGAGGCGGGGTTCGATTGGGAGCCCAGGCGCAGGCGAACCGGCGCCGTCCACTACGCCGCGGCTGTGCTTGTCCTGATGCTGGCGGCGACGGGGGCATTCCTGGTCCTGCGTGGCGCCGACCAGGAGCACGATCCGAGCGGGGATTCGGTCACCAGGCTCGACCAGATGTCGGCGGCGGTGCGGGCTCCTCTACAGATCCACGAGGAGGAGATGAGGCCGCAGGCGCCGCAAGCGGCCGAGGAGCAGAGCTCCGCGCCGGAACGCCTTGCGACGCTCATTGCCGACGACAGCACCGTCGAGGTTCAGTCGGGACAGCGCGTACTCCTGCCTGTCCATATCGAGAACGCGGATGTGCTCGAGCCCGAGACGTCTGTCCTGGTGCGCGAGCTGCCGGGCGATATCCGGCTCTC
>JBLNBZ010000070.1:0-12373 GCA_050260355.1 Bacteroidota bacterium
CCGACGTCGCCAGCCGCTATCTCATCGCTTGCGAGGCCTTACACACCACCAAGGAGGCCTACGCCTTCTCTGTCTTCGAGAGCGCCTTCAAGGAGCGCGGCCTGCCCGAGATCGACTATCCCCTGCACGACCGCGACGCCCTCGTCACCGCCTGCGGACGCATCTCATCGCAAGAAAATCAACATCTCGACCGTGATGGCCGGTCAGCGGCTGGGCTTGAAGGAGGTCGACGACGGCATCTGGGTCGTCACCTTCATGACCTACGACCTCGGATACATCGACTTGGGACAGAAAGCCCTGCAGCCCATTGACAACCCGTTCGGTGCGAGGTTGTTACCTATGTCTTAGGTACGACCTGTCACCCGCCGCCCCGGGCCGAACACAGATAGCGCTGGTTGCGGGGGCTCGCATCACGCGGCACCGAACCGATCGAGAACCATTCCTGAGAGTCAGTTTCAGGTTGGCTCCCTGAGCAGCTTTGCCGCCGCAAATGTCGACTGAGCAGCGACGTCGCCGCCTGTGAAACCAAGGCTGCTGCTGCCATCTGATTTCGATGGGTGCGACTGGAACGAATTGGTCCTCAGAGCGAGCCTGGAGACCGCATACTTGACCCCAACCATCGTTTGAACCAACCCCGCTTCTTGGTGAGGGCAGGCATCGGCAAAGCCGGATCCGCAGGCATCTCGCCGCCGACGAGCGCTGTGAACCTCTCGAAGAACTGGTCGGCGAGCTTCTTGGCAGTCGAGTCGATCAGCCGGCCGCCGAGCTGGGCGAGCTTGCCGCCGACGTCGGCCTTGACGTCATACGTCATCAGGGTTCCGCGCCCCTCATCGGCGAGCCGAACCGTAGCGCCGCCCTTGGCATACCCTGCCACGCCACCGTTGCCTTCGCCCACGATCCTGTAGGCCTTGGGCGGATCGAGGTCGGTGAGCTTCACCTTGCCGTTGAAGGTTGCCTTCACGGGACCGATGACGAGCTTCACCCTGGCCGTCATGTCGGTTGACGACTGCATCTCCAGCGACTCGCAGCCGGGGATGCACTGCTTGAGGATCTCGGGATCGTTGAGCGCGGCCCAGACCTTCTGGCGGGTTGCTGCAATGTGGCGGGTGCCGGTCATGTCCATGGGTGCTTCTTTCTCCGGTGTTTGAATGGCTGTTGGCTCAAGTGTCCTGGTGTGCACCGTCGGAGCGCAATCCGCGGCGACGCACCTCGACGATCTCGCCGAGGACCGAAAGCGCGATCTCCTCCGGCGTCACGGCGCCAATATCGAGCCCCGCCGGCGAGTGCAGGGCGGCAAGCTTCTCCGGCGCGATGCCCTTGGCGGCCAGGGATTGGCGCAGCGCGGCCGCCTTGCGATGCGAGCCGACGAAGGCCACGTGGCATGCGGGCGCAGACAGTGCCGCAGCAAGGGCGGCCTCGTCGCCGCGCCCCTGCGTGGCAATAACGATGTAGCGCTCGGCTGGCACGAGCGTGGAGAGGTCGTAGCCCGCAATCGCAATGTCGATGTCCCCGAACCAGGCGTGCTCCTCGGCCGGTGCGGCAACGCTGACCAGGAAACCAAGGCGGCACCCCAGATCCGCGAGCGCGAGCGCGATCGGAGTCGCGCCGCAGATCAGCAGCTCCGGCTTCGGCAGCACCGGCTCGACGAACACGTCCATGGTGCCCTGGCTGGGGCACATGTTACGGGCGAATTCGATGCCATCCCTGGTTTCTCCCGCCGCGACACCGTGATCCTGCAAGGCGTCGCTTGGCTGCACGGAGACGAGACGCGGCTTGCCGTCATCGAGAGAGGCGCGCGCCGCCTTGAGGACGGCAGCGCGCGCGCACCCGCCGCCGATCCAACCTGCAGACATCGAACCGTCCTTGCGGATAACAGCCTTCGCGCCTGCCTTGGCGGCGGTGAGTGAAACGGTGCGCACAACGGTGGCGATGGCGAAGGGCTCGCCCGCCTGCTTCAGTGTCCTGATCTCCTCGATGAGATCGACCGGGGTGATATGAGGCCGGCTCGGGGTCATGATGTTCATCTAGAGGCTCGCCAGATAGGGTTCGAGCGCCGCCAGCGACTTCAGGTTATGAGCCGGGGCGAAGAGGCTGACATACGGCAAGGCGACCTGCATGCCGCGGGCGGTCGGTTCGTAACCAGCCCAGCCGATCATGGGATTGAGCCAGATGATGCGCCGGCAGCGCTTGGCAAGTCGCCGCATCTCGGTCTCCATCGTCTGCGGCGCGCCAGTGTCGTAGCCGTCGGAGATGATCATCACGCAAGTGCGTGAGTGGATGACCGCCTTCGCATGCCAGCGATTGAAGGTCGCAAGGCTCTCGCCAATTCGCGTGCCGCCTCCGACCCCCTGCGCCAGAAGGGAGAGGCGGTCGAGCGCGCGGGCCGCATCTTTCTCGCGCATCGCGGCCGAGACGTGCACCAGCCGTGTATGGAACAGGAAGGCCTCAGCCTCGCGGAAGTTGTCGAGTATGCCATGGATGAAGCGCACGAACACTGCCGTGTAGAGGCTCATGGAGCCGGAGGCGTCGAGCAGCACGACAAGACGCAGCGGCTTCCTCTTCTTCTTGCGCCACAGCAGCTCGATGGGAACGCCACCGTGCGAGACGTTGCGTCGGATGGTGCGGCGGAGATCGAGGCGGCGGCCTTTGAGCCGCGCGCGCTCGCGACGGCTGAGCCGGGTGCGCATGAGTGTGGCCAGGCGCGCGGCCAGTGCATGTGCCTCGGCGACAGCCTGCGGATCGTTGATCTTGCGGAAATCGGTTTCGGCAAACCGCTCGGCCCGGGAAGCGCCTTCCATGCGGGCCGGCGGGCTCGTGCCGCTGTCGTCGCTGCCGCCATCGACTGCCGGCACCTGCTCGGCCAAGTGCGCATCGCTCTCCCGCACAGCCTCGGAACCGGCGAGCTGGCGCTGCTCGGCGCGCTTGCTGGACTGGGCGTGGCTGGCGAGCGGTACCACGCGCCGCACGCCGCGGCTGAGCCAGAACGCGTCGAACACTTCGTCGAACTTGAGCCAGTCGGACCGGCGCGCACAGAACAACGATTTCAGCGCAGCGCGGAGCGCAAAAGGCCGGCCTGCGAGCGGACACGCAAGGACCGCCGCAGCATCCTGACTTTCCTTAAGACCGACGGCGAAGGCGTTGTCGCGCAGTGTGCGCATGAATGCCGACAGGCGTTTGGCCATGTAGGCGCTGGCCTCCGAGAAGTCGCCAGCATCGGGCGGAACGCAGCACATCACGCGACCTTTCCGAGCAGGCGGGCCGAGACCTCGGGTGTGAAGCGAGCTCGGTCCTCCTGCGTCTTGAGCAGGCAACGCAGCGTGTCGTGGACGGTCTCGGGATCGTCGTGCAGGCTTTTGACATCGAGACCGACCAATGCGGCGGCCCAGTCCAGCGTCTCGGCGACACCCGGCACCTTGCGCAACTCCTCCTTGCGCACACCATCCACCATGCGCGCGATCTGCAAGGCGAGGTTGGTGGCGATGCCGGGGACGCGCGCCAGGATGATGCGCGTTTCGCGCTCCACGTCAGGGTAGTCGACATAGTGATAGAGACAGCGCCGGCGCAGGGCGTCGGAGAGCTCGCGCGTGCTATTGGAGGTCAGCACCACGCGCGGGATGCTCTTGGCCTTGATGGTGCCAAGCTCCGGGATGGAAACCTGGAAATCCGACAGCAACTCCAGCAGGAACGCTTCAAATTCCTCATCCGCCCGGTCGATCTCGTCGATCAACAGAACCGGACGGTCGGAGCGCCGAATGGCCGCGAGCAGCGGCCGCTCCAGCAGGAAGCGCTCGGAGAAGATGCCCTGCTCCACGACCTCGGGGTTGGTGCCGCTGATTTCCTGTGCGCGGATAGCGAGTAGCTGGCGCTGGTAGTTCCACTCATAGAGGGCCGTAGACTGGTCGAGCCCCTCGTAACACTGGAGCCGGATCATCTCCGTGCCGTGCACCGCGGCGAGCGCCTTGGCGACCTCCGTCTTGCCGACGCCCGCCTCGCCTTCCAGCAGCAGCGGCCGGTTCAGCATGTCCATCAACTGCAGCGCGACCGGCAGCTCCCGGTCGGCGATGTAGCCGGTCGTGGCAAGCAGCTCAGCGATCTGTTCGCGCAACAGCGTCATGGCCAATAGGCTCCGCGGTCGGCGCCATTTCTGCCCATCATCCGGGAAGCCGGGCCGCAGGCGAGGTTATCCCGGCGACGGGTGTTCATGACTTACCCGTGCAGCCCCAACCTGTGTGCCACCTCCCAGTTGCGCCAATAGTCGTGCGGCATTTGGATGTGCTTGGTGCCTAGGAAGGAGAAGGCGTCGTTTACGGCGTTGGAGAAGCACGGCACGCCGCCGACGTTGGGGCTCTCGCCCACGCCCTTGGCGCCAATCGGATGATGCGGCGAGGGCGTGACGGTGTAGTCGGTCTCCCACTTCGGCGTCTCCACGGCGGTCGGCACGAAGAAGTCCATGAACGAGCCGGTGAGCACGTTGCCCATCTCGTCGTAGCGGATCTCCTGGCCCATAGCGATGGCGAACGCTTCCGTGAGTCCGCCGTGCACCTGGCCTTCGATGATCATCGGGTTGATGCGCGTGCCGCAGTCGTCGAGCGCATAGAAACGCCGCACCTTGTACACGCCGGTATCGACGTCGATGTCCATCACGCAGAAGTAGGCGCCGAATGGGTAGGTCATATTGGGCGGATCGTAGTAGCTCACCGCTTCAAGGCCCGGCTCCATGCCCGGTGGCGGCCTGTTGTAAGCAGCCCAGGCGATCTCCGTCATACTCTTGGACTTCTCCGGCAGTCCCTTGACGCGGAAGCCGTCGATGTCCCACTCGAGGTCGTCCTCGTGCACCTCGAGCATGTAGGCGGCGATCATCTGCGCCTTGGCCTTGATCTTGCGGGCGGCCATGGCGATGGCGGCGCCTGCGACCGGTGTCGAGCGCGAGCCGTAGGTGCCGAGGCCGTAAGGGGCCGTATCCGTGTTGCCCTCCTCCACCATGATGTTGTCGGCGGCAATGCCGATTTCGGTGGCAATGATCTGGGCGTAGGTGGTCTCGTGGCCCTGGCCCTGCGACTTGGTACCCATGCGGGCGATAGCGGCGCCCGTCGGATGCACGCGGATCTCGCAGGAATCGAACATGGCGACGCCGAGGATGTCGCAGTTGCGCGAGGGACCGGCGCCGACGATCTCGGTGAAGAACGTGACGCCGATGCCCATGATCTCGCGCGTCTCGCCACGTCTAAAGGCCTCGCGCTTCGCGGCCTGCTCGGCGCGCAACCCCTTGTAGTCGATTGCCTCCATCGCCTTGTTCATGGCGGTGTGGTAGTCGCCGGAGTCGTACTCCCAGCCCAGCGCCGAGTGATAGGGGAACTGCTCGCGCTTGATGAAATTCTTGAGCCGGAACTCGGCCGGGTCCATGCCGAGCTTCTGCGCCATGATGTCCATGGCCCGCTCGATGCAGTAGGCCGCTTCCGTCACCCGGAACGAGCAGCGGTAGGCGACACCGCCCGGTGCCTTGTTGGTGTAGATGCCGTCGACCACCAGGTGCGCGACCGGGAAGTCGTAGGAGCCGGTGCAGATATTGAAGAAGCCGGCCGGCCACTTGGAAGGATCAGCGCAAGCATCGAAGGCGCCGTGATCGGCGAGCACATGTATGCGCAGCGCCGTGACTTTCCCCTCCTTGGTCGCGGCGATCTCGGTCGTCATGTGATAGTCGCGCGCAAAAGACGTGGCGGTCAGGTTCTCGATGCGGTCTTCCACCCACTTCACCGGCTTGCCGGTCACGATCGAGGCGACGATCGCGCAGATGTAGCCGGGGTAGGCGCCGACCTTGTTGCCGAAGCCGCCGCCGATGTCGGGCGCGATCACATGGATCTTGTGCTCTGGGATCTTGGAGAGCAGCGAGGCCACCGTGCGGATCACATGTGGCGCCTGGAAGGTGCCCCATACCGTCAGCTCGCCCTTGATCTTGTCGAAGGAGGCGACGCACTGGCAGGTCTCCAGTGGCGTCGGATGTGTGCGGTGGTAGGAAATCACATCCTTGGTCGTCACCTCGGCCTTGGCGAAGGCGGCGTCCGTGAGATCCTTGTCGCCCATCGACCACTCGAAGATATGGTTGTGATGTTTGCGGGGACCGTGCGCGCCGGTGGTCTTGCCCTTCAGGTCCTCGCGCAACACCGGCGCATCCGGCGCCAGCGCCTTGAAGGGATCGATCAAAGCGGGCAGGTCCTCGTATTCGACCTCGACGGCTTCCACGCCGTCGGCCGCCGCATAGCGATCCTCGGCAACTACGAAGGCCACTTCCTGATTCTGGAACAGCACCTTGCCGTCGGCCAGCACCATCTGTACGTCGCCAGCGAGCGTCGGCATCCAGGCGAGATTGACGGTCTTCAGCGTCTCGGCGGTGATGACGGCGAGCACGCCTGGCACCTTGAGGGCCTTAAAGTCGTCGATCTTCTTGACGCGCGCATGCGCGTGGGGCGAGCGCACGAAATCACCGAACAGCATGCCCGGCAGCTTGATGTCGTCGACGTAGTTGCCCTTGCCTTGCGTGAAGCGGATGTCCTCCACGCGTTTTCTTTTGCAGCCCATGCCTTCAAGCTTGGCTTCGCGCTGGTCACGGGTGAGAACCGGGGCGTTCATTCCGCTGCCTCCGCAAAGGTTTCGCCACGCAGCTTGGCGGCCGCGTACTGGATGGCCTTGACGATGTTCTGGTAGCCGGTACAGCGGCAGAGGTTGCCGGCGATACCGAACCGGATCTGCTCTTCCGTCGGGTTCGGGATTTCCTGCAACAGGCGATGCGCCCGCAGGATCATGCCGGGCGTACAGAACCCGCACTGCAGGCCGTGCATCATGCGGAAACCTTCCTGCAAGGCGTGCAGGGAGCCGTCCGGATTGGCCATGCCCTCGATGGTGGTGATGCTGGCGCCTTCGGCCTGCACGGCGAACACCGTACAGCTCTTCACCGATTTGCCGTCCATATCGATGGTGCAGGCGCCGCAATGGGTCGTGTCGCAGCCGATGTGCGGGCCGGTGAGGTTCAAGTGCTCTCTGAGATAGTGGATGAGCAAGGTGCGCGGCTCGACGAGGTTTTCGACCTCCTTGCCGTTCACCGTCATCTTGACGTGTGCTTTGGCCATGACGTTCCTTCCCCAGGGATCGAAGTTCAGTGCAAGCGTCGGCTTCAGCCCTTGGCGCGGCTGAAGGCCTTTCTGAGCGCGCGCTCGACCATGATGCCGCCGACGTGAGTGCGGTAGCCGGGTGTGCCGCGCGTGTCGGATGCGGGCGACATGACCGCGCGCGCCGCCTGCATCGCCGCGTCGAGGGCCGGCTTCTCCAGTGCGGTGCCGATCACCGCCTTGGCGGCATCCGCCGCGAGCACCGCGGTGTCCGAAAGATTCGACAGCGCAATCGCACACGTGGCGATTTTGCCCCGGCTGACGGTGAGGACGACGCCGGCGGCGGCGGTGGCATAGTCGCCGATCTTGCGTTTGAGCTTCTCGTACGCCCAGCCGTGACCGGCGGGAGGAACATTAATCTCTATGGCAGTGACAATCTCGTCGGGCTGGAGCGCGGTGACATAGGTTCCCTGGTAGAAGTCACGCGCCTTGACTGACCGCGTGCCCGAGGCACCCGCCAACTTGTAGGAGGCATCGAGACACATCATCACCGCAGGCATGTCGTTGCCGGGATCGCCGTTGGCGACATTGCCGCCGATGGTTCCAACGTAGCGGACCTGCGGGTCGGCAATGAGCAATGAGGCTTCGATGAGTATCGGTGCTGCTTCGGTCGCCGTCTTGGACTGCTGCAGTTCGTGCTGGGTCGTGGCCGCGCCGATGACCAGCTTGTCCCCAGCGCGGTTAATCCCTTTCAGATCAGCAATGCCTCCGATATCGATCAGGTGCTCCGGATTGGCCAACCTGAGCTTCATCATTGGAATGAGACTCTGGCCGCCCGCCAAAACCCGCGCAGCCTCCGTGTAGCTGTTGAGCAACGCTGTGGCTTCTGCGACAGTCTTTGGCCGATGATAGGAGAATGGTGCCGGGATCATGGGGTCGTCACTCCCTGTCTTTTTGAGCGCCTCGTAACGGGCATCCGCCTCTGGCGATGAGGCGGTTGGTGCCAGTTAAAGAATTGGCTCACGACGATCGCAACGTCCCATGCACCGAACGCACCAACCGGCACGCAAAACGCATGAACGGCCGTGGATTTTGCACGAATTGCGTCAGTATTGCTGACCTGTGGCGGGCGGCTACGAAGAGCATCGCCCGATGCACGGGCATGGCTGCGGAATCGGGCTTACCCCGCACTTGTCCAGGTCCGTTCTGTCCGCGTGGACGCAGCGCGCTTTAGTGACGGCCCTGCAGCCTCCCGCGCAGGCCCGCTAGTCGTTTGCGGCTGATGGGGATGGAATAGGGGGTAGCGGAGTCGAGTTCCGCAATCCCACCATCACCTGTACGCTTGAGCGATCTTATGTGCTCGATTGCAACAATGTGGCTTCGATGCACGCGTACGAACCGGTCATTTGCAAGCCGGCCCTCAACGTCGCCGATCGAGAGAGAACAGAAAAATCGGTCTGTCCCATCGAAGACTGTCGTGTAATGCGCCTCGGCCTTGACGGCGACCACGCGCGAAATCGGCAGGTAGTAGATCGCCCCTGCCTTCTGAACTGGCAACACCGTGGCCGCCGGCTGCTGAGTCACGGCGTTTGGTACGGCAAGTGCTTCGTCCGACCGCGGTCGAGGCTGCATCGGTGTGACGGCAAGGCTCCGGAGTGAGGAGGAAGGAACACCCGCTACCGACAGGCCAGGAGGCAGATCGGCCGGTCGCCCATCGGGTACAAGTGCGAGAAGAAACGCCGAGGACACTGCAAACGCGACAACCGCAACGATTACTGCGAGCAGGTCTCTCGAAAGTGCCGTGCCTAGGGGCTCGATGGAGCACAGCGCCGCATCTCCGGCCGAGCTGGATGCGCACAACGGATCGAGCGACATGCCCGCCATGGCCGTATAGTGCATTCCGGAGATTGCCAGTCCCAGCGCGATCGAGGCTGTGGCCAGCGGAAGTTTGATTGTGCCGTGCAGCGCAAAATGCAGAGCAAGCCCGGAAGCGATCACGCCGATCAAAAGGCTCGCGATCACGTAGCCAGGATGGTGGTGCATCAGGGCATTGGAATGCACGGCCATCATGCCTATGAAGTGCATGATGACGATGCCTGCTCCCATGACTATTGCCGCCACCGCGAGGAGGCCGCGCGACTGGGGAGCGGTCGAGGCGAGATATGCTGCTAGCCCCACGACGATGACGCAGACAAGGAAGGAGGCGATGGTGGGCAAGAGCAGAAAGTCGAGGCGAACCGAGGAACGCAAGGCCAGCATGCCGACGAAATGCATCGACCATATGGCTACGGCCAAGGTGACGGCGGCGCCCGCCAACAGAAATCGCCTCTGGCCGCCGGCTGCGTCGGCTAGGCCGAGCATAATCTTGAGGCCGACGTAGGCGCCCTGCACCGCAACGAGCACCGAGAGCACCACGATCCAGGGCTCATGCGCAACGCCCATCTGCGCGCCTCCACGGCAACCGTCTTGCCCCAAGTTTTAAGGCTTCTGAAATGGTCGAGCAAGAGAACTACCACTCACATTGTGAGCATTCGCGTGCCGGAAGGGGGCGACCGCGCAGTATGCGCCTGTGGGGGTGTGCCGAGTCATCACGGACTCATGCGATCTTCGAGCCAAGCTCTGCAAGTGCCGGCAGTGATGGGGTGCCCCATAGGTGCCAATCGATGCAATTGGTGGCGCAACGATCATCATCGGAGTCACAACTCCGACCGAGGGCGGAGCGATGGGCGCTGTCGGCGCGCTCGTTCTTGCCGCGCTCAATCGCAAACTCACGATGCAGGTGTTGGGTTCGGCTCTCGATGCGGTCGCAAAGCTATCCTCGATCTTCATCCTGCTTGGCTCACGCGCCTTCTCACTCACCTTCCACGGGATCAACGGCCATGTCTGGGTCGAGTATCTGCTGACCTCGATACCAGGCGGTGAGTTGGGTTTTCTCATCGTCGCCAACCCGCTGGTTCTCCTGCTGGCCTCTCCACCTGAGCCCCTTTGTACCATCGGGACATGAGCTCGATAGCTGCCCAGGTCGCAAGCGAGCAGCCGAGCAGCGCGTAAAGCGAGGTCTGCCAACCAAACTGGTCAACCAATAGCGCGAAGATGGCGGGCGAGAACGCGTTGACCAGCAGGATGGGTGTCGCAATCAGGCCCAATACCTCGCCGTAACCTTTGGCTCCGAACAACGCCAGAGGGACGGCGCCCCGCACGATCGTGATGACGCCTTGGGCGGCGCCGAGCAGAAGCGTGAAGGCGACGAGCATCCACAAGTCTCCTCGCGCGGCGAAGAGCAGAACCAGGGAGACGGGCACGACACCAATCGCAATGCGGGCGATGGTCATTGCCTTCAGATTGCGCCCGAAGAAAATCTCGACCACGCGTCCTGCGAACTGGCCATGTCCCTTCAGCGATGCCACCCACACTGCTGTCGCGCCGACGAGGCCAGCCGACTCGAGCAGGGGCACGAGCTGCAGCGATATGACGCCGAACACGAATCCATTAATTGACATGATCAGTGCGAAGAGGACGATGCCGACGACACGCATGCGTCCTTCGAGTGCTGGTCCGTCCGGCGAGGACGCGGCTACTGCCGCAGGCGCCGCCTCTTCCGCGTTCTCATGCCGCGAGAGGCCGAGCCAGTTGAGCGGCAGGCAAATGGCGAGGTTGATCGCAGCGAAGATAGCGAGCGTGCCGCGCCAGCCATAGGCTTGGTTTAGGTAATGACCGATGACCCAGAACACGGTGGAGGCATAGGCGCCGTAGAGGGTGAGGTACGAGATGGCCTTGCGACCGCGCGTTGGGGCAACCTGAACGAGCGCGGCAAACGCCGCGTCGTAGAGGCTGCAGCGCATTCCGACACCGACGACGGCCCAAACCGCGAGGTAGGTTACATGATCGTTTACTTGTGACAGCGCGAGCAGGCTCCCCGACAGAATGATCGCGCCAATCGACATGACGGCGCGCGCACCCAAACGGTCGATAAGTCGACCGACCCACGTCGAAATCAAGCCCATGACAATCAGGGCGACGCTGAAACCGAGAAAGACTGTGGTCATTGTCCATCCGGTCTCGGCGGCAATCGGCTTCGCCAGCACGCCGAGGCAGTAGAAGCTCGTGCCCCAGGCCGTGATCTGCGTTATCCCGAGCGCATTGACGGCGACGACCATGGGGTCGATCCGTCCGCGGCTTTCTGTTCTCTGCTGCATCCTAGGATCACCGGCGCTTGCTGTTGTCGCCCTCGAGCTCACGCGGGCGAATCAGCCAGAACGTGACGAGGGCAATGGCCATTAAGACTGCTACGGCGAGGAACGACATGCCCCACCCGGTTGGCGACATCCCGCCCGAGAGGTCGAGGATCCAGCCGACCAGCAGCGGGCCGACGAAGCCACCCGCGTAGCCGAGCATGGAATGCACGGCCAGCGTGGCGCCGCGCCGCGACGGTTCGGCAGTACCGGCCGTTCCCGCGGTAAGCGAAGAGGAATCGAGCCAGATGACGATGCCGTAAAGCGTGATGAGCACCGCTGCGATGGCATAGGAGATGGGGCCGACAAAGCCGATGATCCCACCGATCAGGATCGATGCCAGCATGGCGGACATCACGAGGCGTTTACGGCCGAAGCGAATGGCGGCCTCGTTGCCAGCAACGCTCGCAAACGTGCCAATGAGGCCCAAGCCAGTGGCGATGATGGCAGGCGACAGGATGGACGCTGCGCTTGTTCCCGTCGTCACCGCGACGTAGCCAAGGAATGCTACGCCCCAACCACGCAGCGCACTCATCTCCAGCGTGTGTATGCAGTAAGCGATGGCGTAGGCCATGGCCGAGCTGTTGCGAAACACCGGTCGAAAGTCATAGAGCCCTTGTCCGTCCTTCGCAGGCGCGGGAGGCTTCAACTGAGGGGGAACGATCAGCGCGACCATGAGCCACGCCACAGTTGCGCTGATGGCTGCGGCGAGAAAGGCCGCGGGCCAGCCGGCGGCAGCGGCAATGAGATCGCCGCATGCAAACGAGAATGCGCCGGAGATGCCGATGCTGGCCGCGTGGCCTGCGGTGGCTCGCGACATCATCCTGGCATCAACGCGATCGGCCAGCAGCTTGAGACCGGTCATATATGTTCCGGCCCAGCCCATGCCCGTGAGCGCGCGCAAGGTAAGGGCCGACCAGAAGCCTTCTGCCAGCAGGCCGAACAGCAAGTGTCCGGCTATGGTCGCGCCCACGCCGAAGAGGTAGACGCGTTTCGGGTCGATGCGGTCGGTCAGGGTGACGAGCACCGGCACCGAAA
>JBLNBZ010000071.1:0-18208 GCA_050260355.1 Bacteroidota bacterium
ATGCGAGCAGCACGCAGGCAATTCCGAAAAACAGAAGAGCGGCAAGCTTGGCGATCTGCCAGTGCCTGCCGCTCAACCGTTGTGCCGTCTGCAAGTCCATGGGGAGGGAGCTTTGGGAGAGGTGCAGTTTTGACGTAACGTTCTGTATTCAATAACACCCCGTTAGTCTATTCTTTGGCGAACAGATGATTAACTGCGCGATCGGGACATTAATTCTTTGTTTATAGCCTCTAAGACTTCATTTATTTCTCGCGGACAATTTTATTGATCTTGGCGCGCAGGATCGTGCCGGCGACGGACGCGGCGCCGGGCGCCCGAACCGCTGGCATTGGGGGCTTATGACTTGGCTGCAGCCCGGATCTGGGACAGCGTCTGGCGCGGCGTGAGCGCCTCCGGATCGATCTTGAGCTCGATGATGGCGGGGCGATTGGCGGCCAGCGCGCGCTCGAAGGCGGGCCGGAAGTCCTCGGTTCGCTCGACGGTCTCCCCGTGCGCGCCGAAGCTGCGGGCATAGGCCGCAAAATCCGGATTGACCAGTGTGGTGCCGACAACCCGGCTCGGATAGTGCCGCTCCTGGTGCATGCGGATGGTGCCGTACATGCCGTTGTTGGCGATGATGGTCACGACGTTCACGCCATATTGGACGGCCGTCGCCAGCTCCTGCCCGGTCATCAGGAAGCAGCCGTCGCCGGCGAAGTTCACGACCGTTCTCATCGGATCGGCGAGCTTGGCGGCGATGGCTGCCGGCAGGCCATAGCCCATAGAGCCGGAGGTCGGGGCGAGCTGGCTCCGGTAGCCCTTGTACTGGGTGTAGCGGTGCACGAACGCGGCGTAGTTGCCCGCGCCGTTGGTGACGATGCCACCCTCCGGCATCAGCTCGGATACCGTGCGCACGACCTCCTCGAAGCGCACGGCGCCAGGGGTGGCGACCGGTGTGATGAAGGCCTCGTAGCTGGCGCGCAGCGCCTTGCGGTGGGCGCTCCAGGGCGTGGCGCGCGGCGAGGGGAGGGCCTCGAGCGCAGCCGCAAGCGTGGCTGCGGTCGCATTGATTGGCAGGTCGGCGCGATAGACCGAGCCCAGCTCGTCACCGGCAGGGTGGACGTGAATGAGAAACTGGCTCGGGTTGGGGATGTTGAGCAGCGAGTAGGCCGAGGTCGTCATCTCGCCGAGCCTGGCGCCGACGACGAACAGAACATCGGCACCCTTGATTGCGGCCGCGAGGTTCGGATCGAGCCCGATGCCCGCATGCCCGACGTAGCAGGGATGGCGATTGTCGATGTAGTCCTGGAAGCGGAAGGCGGCCGCGACCGGCATGTCGTAGCGCTCGGCGAAGGCCTCGATCTGCTTCTGGATGCCTTTGCTCCAGCCTGGCCCGCCGACGATCATCATCGGGCGTTGCGCTCGGGCCAGTGCATCCGCGAGCTGCGCCATGACCGCAGCGCTGGGCGCGGGCCCGGCGAGCCGTGCCGGCTTGGCATCGACGGCCTCGCCCTTGGACGAGAGCATGTCCTCGGGCAGGCCCAGCACCACGGGACCCGGCCGGCCGTTCTTGGCGACGTGAAAGGCGCGGCTCACGTACTCCGGGATGCGGCTGGTCGAGCGGATGACAGCGGCCCACTTCACGAACGAGGAGAAGAGCCGCTTGGTCTCGATCTCCTGGAACGCCTCGCGGTCCTCGTGCTTCTCGCCGGGGAGACCGAGGAACATGATCATCGGCGTGGAGTCCTGCTGCGCGATGTGCAGCCCGCTCATGGCGTTGGCAGCCCCCGGTCCGCGCGTGACGAAGCAGATGCCGGGCTCACCGGTGACCTTGCCCCAGGCCTCCGCCATCATCGAGGCGCCGCCTTCTTGGCGGCAGATCACCGTGCGGATGCGATTGGAGTCGTGCAGTCCGTCGAGGGCGGCGAGGAAGCTTTCGCCAGGCACCGTGAAGGCGGCGCTCGCGCCTTGCGCTTCGAGCTGGTCGATCAGAATTTTTCCGCCGTGGCGCATATCGCTTCCCCGTTGCTCGCGGTTCTTGTTGGGCGGCGTATTGTTAGGGGCCTCTATGGGTGTCGTGTAGTGAAATTTTTACGGGCGCCTCCGATTGGCCACCGTCGGCTACCATGCGGGGAAGGGACAAGGTGGGAGACGACGACATGAACGACCCGAGGCCCGAGCCGGCCAATGCCCACGTGCGTGCCTGGGATCTGCCGACGCGGCTGTTCCACTGGGCCCTGGTGCTGCTGCTGATCGGGGCCTACGTCACACGCAAGTACAGCGATACGCTGACGTGGCACATCTGGAACGGCTACGCCATCCTCGTGCTCGTGGTGTTCCGTGTGCTGTGGGGCTTCGTCGGCAGCTCCACGTCGCGGTTCGCCTCTTTCCTGTATTGGCCGTGGACATCGGCGCGCTACGGGCTCGATTTCCTGCTGCGGCGCCCACGTTTTTTCTTGAGTCACAATCCGCTCGGCAGCCTTGCGGCCTTTGCCATGCTCGGGCTGATCGCCCTGCAGGGCCTGCTGGGGCTTTTCTCCTACGACGATCACGACTCCATCGACGGCGGGCCGCTCTCGGGGCGCGCTGCTGCAGCGACCGTCGCCGCGGCGACCGCATGGCACCTTTGGCTGTTCTATCTGCTGCTTACGGTGATCGGCGTGCACATCCTCGCCAACATCCTTTACCTCGTGTGGAAGCGCGAAAACCTGATTACGCCGATGTTCACGGGGCGGAAGCCTACAAAGCCGTTCGAGGACCAGCCCGAGGCCGAAATCGCGCCGGCGTGGCGGGCAATCGCGTGCCTGCTCCTTGCCGTGACAATCGTCTTCGGGGGCATCATGCTTGCTGGCGGCAAGCCGTTCTGAGCCGGACGGCGGGTTTCATGCTACAGATAACCTCAGCGGAGCAGGCAGCGGGACTGGCACTGCGATGAACCGTGTGGCCCTTCAGAGGCGGCTTGGAGAGCTCGTGCAGATGGAGCGCGCGGCCGAGTATCGCCAGTGGGCCTACGAGCGCCAATGCGCGCTGCAGGCCGAGAAATGGGCGCTGCTGTGCGACCTCATGCGCGCCTCACCATTTCCGACGCGGCAGAGCCTCTCGAGGAGCGCACAATGGCGGGCGGCAGCCCAGCACCTGCGCGAGACATTGCCGCCGGGTGAGCTCATCGAGTGGGCCCTGCTGCAGGCCGATATCGCGCGCAATCACGAGCGGGGCGTGCGCGATCTGCGGCCGCACAAGGACGGCCCCTGCCATGCGCTGATCATGGACTATGCCGAGATGCGGCGAGACAAGGCGCGGGCCGTGTTGCGCTGGGCCGAGGCCGCCACGGCGAGCGGCGCCGACGTCGGCGGGAGACCGAGCCGCGTCTTCACGTCGGCTGAGCCGCAGCGGCCGCGCCGCAGCGAGCGGCTCTCACCCGAGTGATGGACGTGCGCACGCTCGAGCGCCGTTCGGCGGTATGGCGCACCATGCTCAGCGTCTGCTCAGTGGCTCTCGGGAGCCAGCAGGCGATCGCAGCCAATGAAATCTACTGCGCGGTGCAGGACTCCAATCTCGATCTGAAGCTCATCGTATCGACTGATCCGCGCGGCGGCGATGCCGTCGTCCCTGGCTCGCTCAAGGGGACACTGCACATCTATCATCAGAAGGTCCCACGCGACCGGCGCACCTGGGCGCTCGAGGGGCGCACCCTCGCGCAGTACTGGAGCACGGGTGACGAGCTGAAGCTGCGCCTGATGCTGCGCAACGAGGACGATATTGTCGATCTGATCATCGAGACGCGGATGCGCCCGGGCACGGCCGGCGACTATGCCGGAGACTTCAAGCTCGAGACCAACGACCCCGTGCGCGTGACCGGCCGCGCTGCGTGCTCGCGCTGATCGGTCAGAGCCCGCGGCCGCCCGCCACGTCGATCGTCACGCCGGTGATGTAGGAGGCCGCGTCCGAGCACAGCCACAGCACGGCTTCCGCCACCTCCTCCGGTCTGCCGCCGCGCTTCATGGGAACGCTCGGGCTGTGGCGCCCCACGCGATCCTGCTCGCCCGTCAGCTTGTGGATGTCGGTGTGAATGAGGCCTGGGCGCACGCCATTGACGCGAATGCCCTCGCCGGCGAGCTCCTTGGCGAGCCCGACGGTCATCGTGTCGACGGCGCCCTTGGACACGCCGTAGTCCACGCACTCGAAGGCGCCGCCGAGACGCGAGGCCATGGACGACATGTTGACGATCGCGCCGCCCCGGCCGCCGTGGCGCGTGGACATGCGGCGCACGGCCTCCTGATTGGCGAGGAAGGCGCCGACAAGGTTCAAGCCGAGCGTCCTCATGAGCTGGTCGTAGCCGATGTCGACGAAGCGGGCATGCGGCCATAGCACGCCGGCATTGTTGAAGAAGGCGTCGAGGCGGCCGAACTCGCGGTCGACTGCGGCGAACAGCTCCTTCACCTGCGCGGCCTCCGACACGTCGGCCTTGATGGCGACGGCGCGTCCGCCGGCCTTGGCAACGTCTGCCGCCACGGCTTCGGCCGCCGCGGCATTGCGCGTGTAGTTCACGGCGACGTCATAGCCGCGCTCGCCCGCGAGCCTTGCCGTGGCCGCGCCGATCCCGCGCGAGCCGCCGGTGATGAGTAGGACCTTGCGCATCATACCGCCTCGCGCTCCGCCTCCCGCGCCCGCTCCATCTTCTTGCGCACGTGCGGATCGAGCCACCGCTTTCTGAGCCGGATGGTCTTGGGCGTCACCTCCACCAGCTCGTCGTCGGCGATGTAGGCCATCGCCTTCTCGAGGCTCATGCGCATCGGCGGCGTCAGCGTCACGTTGTCGTCCTTGCCGGCCGCGCGCACGTTGGTGAGCTTCTTGCCCTTGAGCACGTTGACGTCGAGGTCGTTCTCGCGGGCGTGCTCGCCGACGATCATGCCCAGGTAGACGCGCGCCTGCGGCTCGATCATCAGCGGCCCGCGCTCCTCGAGGTTGAAGAGCGCGTAAGCGACGGCTTCGCCATCGCCGTTCGAGATCATGACGCCGGTGCGCCGGCCCTGGATGTCGCCCTTGTAGGGCGCATAGCCGTGAAACAGCCGGTTCAGCACGGCCGTGCCGCGCGTGTCGGACAAGAGCTCCGACTGGTAGCCGATCAGGCCTCGCGTGGGCACGTGCAGGACGAGCCGCTGACGTCCCCCGCCGGAGGGCCGCATGTCGACGAGCTGGCCTTTGCGCTCCGACAGCTTCTGCACGACGATGCCGGAGTACTGCTCGTCGACGTCGACGATCACCTCCTCGATCGGCTCCAGCCGCTCGCCCGTGGCCTCGTCCGTCCTGAACACCACGCGCGGGCGCGACACCGTGAGCTCGAAGCCTTCGCGGCGCATGTTCTCGATCAGGATGCCGAGCTGCAGCTCGCCGCGGCCGGCGACGTCGAAGGAATCCTTGTCCTCCGTCTCGCTGACCCGGATCGCGACGTTGCGCTCGGCCTCCTTCAGCAGGCGGTCACGGATGACGCGGCTCTGCACCTTGTCGCCTTCCTGGCCGGCGAGCGGACCGTCGTTGATGCGGAAGGTCATCGACAAGGTGGGTGGATCGATCGGCTGCGCAGGCAGCGGCGTGTCGACGGATGGATCGCAGATGGTATCGGCGACCGTTGCATCGGTCATGCCGGCGATCGCCACGATGTCGCCGGCGTGCCCCTCCTCGATGGCCGTGCGCTCGAGCCCCCGGAAGGCGAGCACCTTGGTGACGCGCGCCGTCTCGATCTCAGCGCCGTCGCGGCGCAGTGCCTTGACCGTCTGATTGGGCTTGATGCTGCCCGACGTGATGCGGCCCGTCAGCACGCGGCCGAGATAGGGATCAGCCTCCAGCGTCGTGGCGAGCAGCCTGAACGGCCCCTCGATCACCGTGGGCGGCGGCACGTGCTGCAGGATGAGGTCGAACAGCGGCGCGAGGTCGGTCTTCGGGCCGGCCGGGTCGGTCGCCATCCAGCCGTCGCGGCCCGAGCCGTACAGCACGGGGAAGTCGAGCTGCTCGTCGCTGGCGTCGAGCGACGCGAACAGGTCGAAGATCTCGTTCAGCACCTCGACGTGGCGCTCATCGGGCCGGTCGATTTTGTTGATGGCCACGATCGGCCGCAGGCCTTGCTTCAGTGCCTTCGAGACGACGAACTTGGTCTGCGGCAGGGGTCCCTCGGAGGCATCGACCAGCACGATGGCGCCGTCCACCATGTTGAGGATGCGCTCGACCTCGCCGCCGAAGTCGGCATGCCCCGGCGTGTCGACGATGTTGATGCGGGTCTCTTTCCAGACGATCGACGTGCACTTGGCGAGGATGGTGATGCCGCGCTCACGCTCCAGGTCGTTGGAGTCCATGGCCTGCGCCGCCACCCGTTGGTTCTCGCGGAAGGCGCCGGCCTGCTTGAGCAGCGCGTCGACCAGCGTTGTCTTGCCGTGGTCGACGTGGGCGATGATGGCGATGTTGCGCAGGTCCATGCGTCCCGAATCTTGATTGTGCGGTGCAAAAGGCTGCGCGGGAGGTAGCACACGGGGCGCGCGCTAGCCAGCGCCACAGGCCCGAGCCCATCCAAGGTCCGTTATCGTTGCACGGTTCCTGCACCGTCGAGGGTAGTTCTCAACGATTGTCCCGGAACAAGACGGTACGCCATGTTCGAACGCAACAGGATCGACAACCCGCCGGAGCCGGGCGCCGTGCCGGTGGAGCTCACGCTCGCCGACGGGACGGTGGCCAAGGGCAAGCTGCTGGTGCCCGCGGGCAAGGCCCTGGCGGACCTCTTGAACGGGGCCGGGGGTTTCGTGGAGTTCGAGCCGTACGGCGGCGAGCGGCGGTTCTTGGCCAAGAGCCAGCTTGCCTCGGTGCGTCCCGTCGGCGTGCCCCGCGTGCCGAACCTGGCCGCGCGGGCGAGGGAGGCCGACAGCTTCGATCCGCACGCGGTTCTGGGCGTCCCCCGGGGCGCCGCCTGGGAGGATATTCGTCAAGCCTATCATAGGCTTGCCAAGGCCTACCATCCCGACCGCTACGCCAGCGCCGAGCTTCCGGCCGAGGTGATCGAATACCTCTATGCGATGGCGCGCCGGGTCAACGCCGCCTATGCTGCGCTCGAGCCGGCTCGCCAGATCCCGAAGCCCGCCGCCGCAGTCCGCGCGACGGCCGTCTATACAACGACGGCAGGGCTCTGAAAGCTTCGCGGAGTCTTGCTTTGACCGTGAGGAGGCTTCCGACGTTGATTGCGCAACGTGACGGAGGTTCACGGCGTGCTTGTTCGGGTCTGTCTCACTCTTCTGGTTATCGCCGCCGGTGCGGGCATGGCCTCAGCGCAAGAGGAACGAGGCCGGCCCGGTGACTATGGCTACCGGCATCAGCAGTATCATCACAACGGTGTGATCGACGAGCTCAGGCGCAAGACCGGCAGGTCTTGCTGCGATGGTGTCGGCGAGTGCCGGGCGACGTATGTCGACCTGCGGCAGAAACAAGCCTTCATTGATGGCAAGTGGTGTCCCCTTGGCGATGCGGCCGTGCGCCAGGACATCACTCTGCCGGACCAGTTCGCCCTGGTGTGTGCGGGCACGGCGTCTTGGCCTCTGCACCCATGCCCGATCGTCTACTGCGTGGCGGTGGCGCCGGGATCGTGAGCGACCCGCGTCGCGTCACCGGCTCCGCTGCGGCGGTAGCTAGGCTCGGCTGCTCGTCGGTGAGCCAACCGGATCGCTGGCCGCCTGAACCGAGCGCCAGGGCTTGGCCGTGGTCTGCTCCTTGTCGAACAGCTCAGCCAGGAAGGCGTCGATGTCGGGATCGGGCGGCGTGACCCTGTCCTGGTGTTTGCGCTGGCGATCCTGCTGTGCCTGGGCCCAATGCGGGGCGCCCGGGGCCTTCGTTCGCCGGCCACCCATGTTGAGCAGCGGATTGTCCGGCTGCTCGAGATCCAGCTCCTCGAGGAAGCTCTCGCGCAGGGCGTAGAACGACTGCAGGATCGCATCGCGGGCGAGCTTGCGCTGACTCTCGGAGATGGTGGGGTTCTTGCGCGGGTCCAGGCTCTGCAAGGCGCGGCGCATGTCGTGCAGCGGCGCATAGGGATAAAGCCCGATGAGCTTGCGCGTCTCGCCGACGTTCCCATAGACCGTGCGCATGTTGTCGATGGTCTCGGAGATGGCGCAGAACGCGGCGAGATACTGATCCTCGGTGGGCTTCTCGATCTGCGTGTATGTGAACAGGGCCGACTTCGCCTTGATGATGTCGCGCCATTCCTCTCTCAGCGCCTCGATGAAGCCGTGGCGCTTCTGGAAGACGCTCGCGACGTAAGCGGCGACCACGGTGATGAAGACCAGCGCCATGTCCCGCAGATATTCGTAGACGTCCTTGGCGAGCCCCTCGACCGTGCTGCCGGCAAGGCCCGGGATGTGGCCGGCAAGTTTCGCGGCCAGCGCGCCGAGAAGCACCAGCGACAGGATCCAGTAGGAGCGACGCAGCGTACGTCTGAGGCTCGAGCGCGTCATTGGTCCCCCTCAATAGTCCGGCGTTGCGTTGCGCGGGCTGCCGAGCGCTGCCTCTGCCGTCGCGTGCATTTTCGGACGATATCGGGCTGAAAGTACGGCAACGATCGAGCGCGGTGTCAGAACCTCGACAGTCTGCTGCCTTGTCGCGGCAAGCACCTCCGCGTAGCCCGCGGGCGTCCAGGCGAGCAGGCGCCCCGCGTGGAGCAGATAGGCTCGGGGCCCCATGCGTACGAACGTCCCGTCCGGCAGCCCGGCGAGCTGGGATGTGTACGTGACCTTGCCGCCTCCGCGCCGGATCCGCTCCTCCTGCAGGCGACGGTCCATCTCGGGCGCGCTGGGGCGTCGCTGCAACTCGAAGGCGGCGCGCCACGCCTCGGCAAAGCGCAGCGCGTCGTGTCTGCGGCACTCGAAGCAGGGGCGGTGTCCTGCCGCCAGCGCAGTGGCCTCGTCGAGAAAGAACAGCTCGGTATAGCGGTTCGGACTCATCACGACGCGATGCCGTCCCTTGAACTCGAGCACGCAGCAGATCCACGCCTTGGTCTTCCATCGCCGGGACGTGAGCTTGCGGTCGGCGGTATGCAGCGCACCGCCGCGGTTGCCGAACATGGTGCCGCGGGCCTCGCACGCGATGATGTCGCCCTCAGGCGTGACACGGTTCTGGAGCGGCATCGGCCGATCTGCCATTCTCGGTGCGCGAGCAGGAAGGAGCTGAAGCATGTCGAATGCGGTGCTGCAAGTGAAACTGGACGAGCGCTCACCGCGAGGCCGTATCGCTCGGGTCATGGTTGACAATCAGCGGCGTCTCAACTGTCTGAGCTCGTCTCTGGTGGTGCAGATCGCGGAGACGTTCCGCAAGCTCGCCGAGGACAGCGAGTTGCGCGCCGTGGTGCTGACCGGGGCCGGCGAGCGTGCCTTCATCGGCGGCGCCGATCTCAACGAGCTCGGCGCCTTCTGCGCGGACAGCTCGCGCCTCTACATCACGCGCCTGCATCAGGCGTGCAAGGCGATCCGCGACTGCCCGGTGCCTGTCATCGGCCGTGTCAATGGCTTCTGCCTGGGCGCTGGACTGGAGGTCGCGGCAAGCTGCGACATGCGGGCGGCGTCGGAGAGCGCCATGTTCGGCATGCCCGAGGTGCACATGGGGATTCCCTCGGTGATCGAGGCCGCGCTGCTGCCGGGGCTGATCGGCTGGGGCAAGACGCGCGAGATCCTGCTGACCGGAGAGACGTTCCCGGCTGCGGAAGCGCTGCAAATGGGGTTCGTCCAGAAGCTCGTGCCCGATGGCGAGCTCGATGCGGCGGTCGAGCATTGGCTCGAGGCGATCCTGCGCACGACGCCGCAGGCGAGCCGCTCGCAGAAGGCGCTGATGAACCGCTGGGAGCGTGTCTCGGTCGAGGAGGGCGTGATGGCGGGCATCGATGCCTTGTCGGACGCCTACAAGACGGGCGAGCCGCAAGCGGCGATCAAGGCCTTCTTCGCGGCCAAGGCGAAGCGCTAACTCGTGATAGGCCGCCCGCTCAGCCGCCCTGGTCCTTGACCACGGCGATGTCGGGTGCCTCCTCGTTCTTCATGCCCTGCACGTGGTAGCCGGCATCGACGTGGTGGATCTCGCCGGTCACCGCGCGCCCCAAGTCGGACAACAGGTACAGAGCTGATGCGCCGACCTCGTCGATAGTGACGGTGCGGCGCAAGGCCGAATTGTACTCGTTCCACCTCAGAATGTAGCGGAAGTCGGCAATGCCGGAGGCGGCAAGCGTCTTGATCGGCCCTGCCGAGATCGCATTGACGCGAATGTTCTGCTTGCCGAGGTCGGCGGCCAGGTAGCGCACGCTTGCCTCCAGCGCGGCCTTGGCGACGCCCATGACGTTGTAGTGCGGCATCACCTTCTCGGCGCCGTAGTAGGTCAGCGTCAGCAGCGATCCGCCGTTCGTCATCAGCTTCTCGGCGCGCTGGGCCAGCGCCGTGAAGGAGAAGCAGGAGATCAGCATAGTCTGGGTGAAATTCTTCTCGCTGGTGTCGACGTAGCGTCCGTCGAGCTCGGCTTTGTCGGAGAAGGCGATGGCGTGCACGAGGAAGTCCAGCCGTCCCCAGGATTTGGCCAGCGCCGCGAACACCGCATCCATCGAGGCAGCGTCGGAGACGTCGCAGGGCAGGACGACTTGCGAGCCGAGCTCGGCAGCGAGCGGCTCCACGCGCTTCTTCAAGGCATCGCCCTGATAGGTGAAGGCCAGCTCCGCGCCTTGGGCCGCGCAGGACCTCGCGATGCCCCACGCGATCGATCGATTGTTGGCAACGCCCATGACGAGGCCGCGCTTGCCTCGCATCAGCGTTCCGGTTGGGATTGTGGGCTCTCCGCCTGCTGCTACCATGTTCCGCTCGCCCCCAAGCGCGTGTTGCGTGGCGATCCTACACAAATGCACCGCTGGCTCCAACCGAGGTCGCTCTTCGCTGTGGCCTCGAAGCTGTGGCTTCGAAGCTCCAGCCGATGCGGGGCTGCTGCACGGCTCACGAATTGAGCAGGACAATGACCCCGGCGATTACCAGGACGATGCCGATGGCCTCGCGCGAGGCAAGGCCCTGCTTGAAAACCGTGCGCGAAAGGGCCTGGGCAAACAAGATCTCCACAAGCGCCAGCGTCCGCACCTTGGCCGCGGTTTCGACCGCGAGCGCTAAAAACCACATTTGCGAGGCGAATGCACCCATGAATCCGGCCCTGATGGACGGCCTCCAGGCACGAAACAGAGCGATAAGGGTGTCGCGCTCGCGCCACAGCAGGTAGGACGTGAGGAGCACCACCTGGAACAAGAGACCGACAACCAGGGTGGTCGATGCGCCGATCGCGAGGCTCGATGCGCCCAGCGCGCGCACCCCGCCGCGGTAGCCGATTGCCGACATGCCGAACAGGGCGCCGGAGGCGAGGCCCAACGCCGCGCCTTCCCAGGACAGGGTCTCGCCCGTAGCTCGCTTCGGCCAGGACATGATGAGGACGCCGGCGGTCGCAATCACGATGGCAGCGGCGAGCGGCAGCGTCAGGTGATCGCCCAGGAACACGAGTCCGAAGACGGCGACCTGCACCGGCTCGGTCTTGACCAGCGCGGTCGTCACCACGAACGACCGCTGCTGCATGGCCGCGAGCATCAGAGCCGTGCCGGCGATCTGCGTCAGTGCGCCGGTGACGGTCCAGGCGAGCATCGTCGCGTTGAGCGGGGGTGGAATCTGGCGGGTGGCGAGGAGTGCGAGCAGAAAGAACAGAAGGCCGAAGGGAAGGCCGTACATGAAGCGCACATGCGTGGCGCCGACAGTGCCCAGGGTGGCTGTCAGCTCCTTCTGCATGGCGTTCCTGAGCGTCTGCCCACCGGCAGCCGCCAGGGTGAAAACGACCCAGAGCCAGCTCGTCACGTCCGCGCCCCGTCCTCGCTGCAAATGGCGGCGAACGTTGATATCAGGTTTCAGGCGGCACGGCCAAGCAGACCCCGATCGCGGGCTGCCAGGCGAGTTGGCCGTCGAGCTGACACACGCCGGTTGCCCGGCAAAGACGGCATGGACGAACGCGATTGCGGCCTGCTACTTGAGGCTGCCGCCTCGAGGCGAGACGAGCCCGGAGGGTGGCCGTGCGCAGGTCAGGCCAAGGCGATGTTTTCAGGCCCTGGCGGATCCGCGGGGCCCCACGCCCGGAACGGACGGAAACAGCCATGAGCGATGACCCCAAGCCAAGCTATTACACGGGTCCCCAGGCCGGCGATTTCACGGCTGCCGACGAGCCATTCGCTCTGTTCGAGTCATGGTTCGCCGTGGCCAAGACACACGAGCCGAACGATCCGGAGGCCATGGCTCTCGCCACCGTCGATGCCGGCGGCATGCCGAACGTGCGCATGGTTCTGTTGAAGGGGGTGGACGGTCCGGACCGCGCCGATCGCGGCTTCGTCTTCTATACGAATTTCGAGAGCGCCAAGGGCCGCGAGATTCTCGCGTCCGGCAAGGTCGCCCTCTGCTTCCACTGGAAGAGCCTGCGGCGGCAGATCCGTGTGCGTGGACCCGCCGCTCGCGTCAGCGATGCGGAGGCCGATGCCTACTTCGCCTCGCGTGCCCGCGGCAGCCGCATCGGTGCCTGGGCGTCGCAGCAGTCGCGGCCGCTCGAGAGCAGGTTTGCGCTGGAGAAGGCCGTTGCGCTCTTCACCGCCCGTCATCCGCTCGGAGAAATTCCGCGTCCGCCGTACTGGTCGGGGTTCCGCGTCACGCCGGTCGAGATCGAGTTCTGGCACGACAGGCCGTTCCGCCTGCACGATCGGGTCGTGTTCCGGCGCGGGCGGGAAGGCGAGCCGTGGCAGAAGGCCAGGCTCTATCCGTGAGCCGAGGAGACTCCGGCTGGGGCTTGCTGACGCGGCAGCTCACTTGGAGCCGTAGGCCGCCAGAAACGCGCGCACGGCGACGCCGACGACATACTCGATCCGCTCCTGGCTCGGAGCAGCCGCCGAGTTGAACATGAGCGGCAGGAACGTGGTCGATTTGCAGGAGTCGAGAAACTGCGCTGCGGCAAGCTCGCAATCCTCGAGGACGAGCGTGCCCTTCGCCACCTGCGCTTCGAGATAGCGGGCCAATGCCGCCATGCCGAAAGCCGGCCCCGTCTCATAGAAGCGCTTGCCGATCTCCGGCATGCGCTCGGCGATGGCAAAGACAGTGCGCAGGGCCGACGTGCCCCCGGGCCTGCACAGGAACTGCACGAAGGAGATGCCGAGCCTCGTGAGCACCGCCTTCACATCGGTGTCCTCTGGATCGAGCGAGAAAATCTGCTCGGCCTGCCCCCGGCACTGCTCCTCGGCCATCGCCTCGAACAGGTCTTCCTTGCTCTCGAAATAGACGTACAGGGTGCCCTTCGAGACGTTGGCCTGGCGTGCAATCTCACCCATGCTCGCGCCGTCGAAGCCCTGAGCGAGGAATACGGCCCTCGCCCCCTCCATGATTTGCCGGCGCTTTGCGCTATCCGCCTTCTGCGTTTCGGTGAGTGCCATGGCTCTTGCGCCGGTTCGCGGCGCCTCCCACTTGTTCGGACCTCCAGCTTTACTCCGACTCTGCCGCTCGCTCATAAGTTATCGCAAATGAATGACCGAACGGTTCGGTCACTATTGACATATGTCGTGGAGCCCTCTAAGTCAACCCTGACTGAACCGTTCGGTCAATGCATTTGATCAGCGATTTCCGGGCCGAGGGTCGGAGGAGAGGGCTATGCAGCAGCGGCTTCGCCAGTCGGAGGTTGACCAGGACGAGGCTCAGGGCCCGTCCGCGGGGGAGCCGGAGACCGGCCGGGACCGCGGCCATGTGGCGCCCTTTCCGATCCACCTGGAGCAGCCGGCGGCCAGGACCGACGCGACGGCTTCCGAGGTGACCGCCAGGGCGCCGGCGCCAGCCGAGGAGCAGGAGGCGCCTGCCGCTGAGGCCGCACCTGAGCCCGCGTCGTCCAAGAAATCGCGCCGCAAGACCCTCGCCATCGGCGGACTGGTGGTGGCCCTGGCCCTGGGAGGCTGGTACGGCCACTACTACTGGACGACGGGCCGCTTCATCGTTTCCACCGACGATGCCTATGTGGGCGCCAAGAACGCGACGCTCGCGGCCAAGATCCCCGGGTACGTGGCTTCGGTCGATGTCGACGACAACAGCGAGGTGCGCGCAGGGGATGTCATCGCGCGCATCGATGATGGCGACTACCGGTTGGCCGTCCAGACCGCCCGTGACACCATCGCAGTGCAGGAGACAACCATCACGCGCATCGGCAGGCAGGTCGAGGCGCAGCAGGCAGCCGTCGAGCAGGCGGAGGCGCAACTGGCCTCGAGCCAGGCGGCGCTCACGCGCGCCGAGCTGGAGCTTACGCGTCAGAAGGCCCTTGCGACCCGGGACTACGCCAGCCGGCAGACGCTCGAGCAGGCGCAGGCCAATCGCGACCAGGCCATCGCTGCGGTGCAGTCCGCGAACGCGGCGATCGATGCTGCCAAAGCCAATGTTGATGTACTGAAGGCGCAGCAGGACGAGGCAAGGCGCACGCTCGATCAGAATCGCACGGCGCTCGCCAAGGCCGAGCGCGATCTGTCCTTCACCGTCATTCGCGCGCCGTTCGACGGCTTCATCGGCAACCGCGCGGTGCAGACCGGCGATTACGTGCAGCCGGGCCAAAGGCTCGCGAGCCTCGTGCCGCTGGACGCGGTCTATATCGATGCCAACTTCAAGGAGACGCAGCTCAAGCGGCTGTCGCCCGGTCAGTCGGTCTCCATCTCGGTCGATGCCCTGCCGGACAGGGAGATCGTGGGCACGGTGGTGAGCGTCGCCCCTGCCTCGGGGTCGGTCTTCTCCTTGCTCCCGCCGGACAACGCCACCGGCAACTTCACCAAGATCGTGCAGCGCGTGCCCGTGCGCATCCGCGTCCCGGTGACGGTGACCGAGGAGAAGGTGCTGCGGCCCGGACTCTCCGTCGTCGTCAGCGTCAATACGAAGAACGAGACGACGAAGGCGGCAGACGCGGGCTCGGGCGCAGCCTCTGCGAAGAACTAGCTCGCCTGCCGGCGACGAGGAGAGGCCCATGGCGCAGACACGATCAGCCTCGATTGGCGGCGGTGGCCCTCCCGCAGGTGGCGGCGCCGTGTCGGCCGCCGCCAGCGATCGCATCGACCCGCGTCGCCTCATTACCTTCCTGTGCATGGTGTTCGGGATGTTCATGGCCATCCTGGACATCCAGATCGTGTCGGCCTCCCTGACCGAGATCCAGGCCGGCCTTGCCGCCTCGAGCGACGAGATCGTGTGGGTTCAGACCGCGTATCTCGTTGCCGAGGTGATCATGATCCCGCTGTCCGGCTTTCTGTCGCGTGCGCTCGGCACGCGCATTCTGTTTGCGATATCTGCCGGCGGGTTCACGCTGGCCAGCCTGATGTGCGGTCTGTCGAGCTCGATTAACGAGATGATCGTGTGGCGCGCCATCCAGGGCTTCATCGGCGGCGGAATGATCCCGACCGTGTTTGCCTCCGCCTATCTCATCTTCCCGCGCTCGCGCATGAGCATGGTGTCGCCGCTGATCGGGCTCGTAGCGACGCTGGCGCCGACCATCGGGCCGACCGTCGGAGGCTATCTCACCGACGCGTTCTCGTGGCACTGGCTGTTCTTCATCAATGTGATTCCGGGCATGGGCGTCACGCTCGCGGCCCTGACGCTGATCGACTTCGACAAGCCCGATTTCAAGCTGCTCGAGGATTTCGATTATGTCGGCCTGCTCAGCATGGCCGGTTTCCTCGGTGCGCTCGAATACGTGCTCGAGGAGGGGCCGCGCAACGACTGGTTCGGCGACGACACTGTGCTGCTGATGGCCTGGGTCTCCGGCCTGTCGGCGCTCGTGTTCTTCGTCAGGGTGCTGACCGCGCGTGCGCCGATCGTGGATTTGCGGGCCTTTGCCGATCGCAATTTCGGCCTCGGCTCGATCTTCTCGTTCGTGGTGGGTATCGGCCTCTACGGCTTGACCTACCTGTACCCGATCTACCTCGGCGCGGTGCGCGGCTACAATGCGCTGATGATCGGCGAGACGCTGTTCGTGTCGGGGCTCGCCATGTTCCTCACGGCCCCGGTGGCGGGCCGGCTGATGAGCAAGATCGATGCCCGCATCATGCTGATGATCGGATTCGTGTCCTTTGCGATCGGCACCTGGTGGATGACGTACCTGACGCGCGACTGGGATTTCTGGGAGCTGTTCTGGCCCCAGATCTTCCGCGGCGTCGGCATCATGATGGCGATGATCCCGGTCAACAACATCTCGCTCGGCACGCTTCCGCCGGAGCGCGTGAAGAACGCATCGGGCCTGTTCAACCTGACACGCAATCTCGGCGGCGCGGTCGGCCTCGCGGTGCTCACCACGATTCTGAACGACCGCACCGACCTGCATCTGGCTCGGATGCACGAGAGGTTCACCGCAGCCCATGGGCCGGCGGTGGAGGCCCTCAACAACCTCGCGCAGCGGTTCCACAGCTTCGGCAGCGACGCCCAGTCCATGGCGCTGAAGGCGCTGATGCAGATCACGCACCGGCAGGGCGTCGTCATGGCCTTCGCCGACGTGTTCCTGCTCCTGACCGTGCTGTTTGCGGGCCTGGCCGTGCTGGCGTCGTTGATCAGGCCGGTGGCGCCTGTGACCTCGGGCGCCGGGGGCGGCCATTGAGGGGGGGGAGGCCGCGCGTGCTCTGGGCGTGCGCCCAAGGGAAGTTGGGCTCGGCGGGCGGACGTGCTAGAGGTGCACACGGCAACAGCCCGCGGCGTCCTGATCGCGCATGTCCACCACACCCAATGCTGAGAGAAAGACCCTGATTCTGACCGGCGCTTCGCGCGGGATCGGGCACGCCACGGTCAAGCGCTTCGCTTCGGCCGGCTGGCGCGTCATCACCTGCTCGCGGCATCCGTTTCCCGAGAACTGCCCGTGGGAGATGGGGCCCGAGGACCACATCCAGGTGGATCTCGCCGACCCTGCCGACACGATCCGCGCCATCGGCGAGATGCGGCAGCGCCTGACGGCGCAGGAGGGCCGGCTCAACGCGCTCGTCAACAATGCGGCGATCTCGCCCAAGGGCCCGGGCGGCGTCCGGCTCGGCAGCATCGAGACCAGGCTCGAGGACTGGCAATCGGTGTTTCAGGTCAATTTCTTCGCGCCGATCATGCTGGCCCGTGGGCTGATCGCCGAGCTCGAGAAGGCGCATGGTGCGGTCGTCAACCTGACGTCGATCGCCGGCAGCCGTGTGCATCCCTTCGCCGGCACCGCCTATGCAACCTCCAAGGCCGCGCTGGCGGGTCTCACGCGCGAGATGGCGGCCGATTTCGGCCCGCGCGGCATTCGCGTCAATGCCATCTCGCCGGGTGAGATCGACACGGCCATTCTGTCTCCCGGGACGGACAAGATCGTGCGCGAGCAGATCCCGATGCGCCGTCTCGGTGAGCCGGAGGAGGTGGCCAAGGCGATCTATTTCCTGTGCACCGAGCAGTCCAGCTATGTGAATGGCGCCGAGCTGCACATCAATGGCGGCCAGCACGTCTGAGGCGCCCAGCTTCATGGCACGGGTGGGATCGATGGCGGCATCGCAGTCGCGGAGGAGGGAGGCAGGCGCGATGAGGATGATCGGGCGTGCCATCGCCAAGGGGTTTGTCGGCGGTGCGCTGGTCGTGGTCGTGCTCTGGCCGGCGCATCAGCCGGCCGCGGCCTTGCCGCTCGCTGCGAGCCCGCATGCCGCATCGCTCGTGGAGCCGGCGAAGCGCTGCCCGTACGGGTATCGCAAGTCCACGGTGACCGGCAGATGCGTGCGCATCGGCTCGCGCTGGCCGATTTTCTGGCTACTGAAGATGCCATGAGACGCACGGCGCGCTGCTCATCTGAGCGCGGAAAAGTGCGCGGGGCGAACGTCACGCCTTCGCAGAGCAAGCGGAGGCGCACCTGGATCCCTGCCTGCGCAGGGATGACGCAAGTGGGGAGTGTGGAGCGCAGAGCCGAAGCATCGCGCGTCGATGGATGCGCGTGGTGAGGCGGAGGTCGGGTCGGGCGGGGAAGATCTTGGGATGCCGCGCTGCGAGCGCGGCTTCCGGGCCCGCAGCGGGGAGGGCGGTTGCCCTAATCTAGGGACGTGCGCTCGTGGAGAGATGGATCCTCGGGCCGAGCCCGAGGATGACATTTGCGGGGCGGCTGTGCTTGGCGACGCCGATACTCCCGCAACCCTCAAGTCTTGCGTCCC
>JBLNBZ010000072.1:0-14865 GCA_050260355.1 Bacteroidota bacterium
CCGAGCACGATGGCCGGCCCGATGACGATCTGCAGATTGTCCCACGGGTCGTTGAACAGCGAGGCGCCGGTCAGGGGCGCCCGATAGCCGAACCAGAACAGGAGAGCCAACACGATCAGCATGCCGAGCCAGAACCCGGGGACGGCCAGGAACACGATGCTGATGAACCGGGCGACATTGTCCGCCACGCTGTTGGGGCGCAGGGCGCTCACGACGGCGACGGGCACGCCCACCAGCCAGGACAGGACCACCGAAAGCAGAGCGATCTCAGCGGTCAGCGGTCCACGGCGCAGGAGCATCTCGCCGACGCTTTCTGCGCGGAAGAACGAGCGGCCGAAGTTCCCCTGCGCGATGTCCTTCATCCAGGCCAGGTACTGCACATAGAGCGGGTCGCTCAGGCCCAGATCCGCCATGTAATGGGCGCGTTCCTGATCGCTGAGCTTGGTAAAGCCTTCGGGGCCGAAAATGGCGACCAGCGGATCGCCGGGCAAAATGCGCATCACGACGAACACGACGATCGAGACGCCGATGACCGTGAGCGCCCCGAACGCCAAGCGACGGACGATGTAGCCGAACATTCGATGCTCCGGACGTTGCCGGTTGGGGCTTATTCCTCCGGTTGTCAGAGTGTGGTTGCGGTGATCAGCAAGTCAACGCCTTTGTGCGGTGCAGTTCGTTGCCGGCTTTCCGTCCTGGTAGACGGGCCTGGAAGACAATTCTTTCTGCATACGCTGAACCGGAAGCGTGACTCAGCCCCTTGGAGTCGGGCTACACTCGGTCCTCCGAGCCGTGCTCGGGCGCGCCGATGCATCAGTCGGCATTGGAGCTGTGAAGGGAGGTAGAAATGCGAGTAAGGGAGACAATCCTTATGGCTGGGCGAATGTCGGCGTCGTTACGCGCGTCCCCTGCGAAAGCGATCGCGGCTTTGGGATTCGCCTGTCTCGTCGGCATGTCGGGACCGGTTTTGGCGCAGCAGCCGGCGCCGCGTGTGCTGAAGATGCAGTCGAGCTGGCCGCAGAATGCCACCGCCCAGGAGGCATTCATGATCTTCGCCGACCGCGTCAGCAAGCTGACTGGTGGGCAGCTCAAGGTTGAGACGGCACCCGCCGGGCAGGTCGTGCCGGCGTTCGAGGTGCTGGATGCCACGCACAAGAAGGTGATCGATGGCAGCCACACCATTTCCTACTACTGGACCGGCAAGAGCAAGACGGCGACCCTGTTCTCCAACACGCCGGCCGGCATCGTCGGCATGGACCTGTTCGATTACCTTGGCTGGCTGTACGAGGGCGGCGGCCTCGACATGTGGTGGGAATTCTACCAGAAGGAGCTCAGGCTCAACCTGGTGGCCTTCCCGCTGCATGCGCCAAGCCCGCAGGCGCTGGGCTGGTTCCGCAAGCCCATCACGAGCCTGACGGATTTCAAGGGCATCAAGTGCCGGCAGACGGGCATCACGGCCGAGATCTACGCCAAGATGGGTATGGCCGTCGTCAACATGCCGGGCGGCGAGATCGCGCCGGCGGCGGAGCGCGGTGCCATCGACTGCGCGGAGTGGGTCGGCGGCATCGAGGACTATCGCCTCGGTCTGCACCTGATCTGGAAGAACCACTACACGCCGGGCCTGCACGAATCCGCGTCAGTGGGCGAGATGATCATCAACAAGGACGTCTGGGACAGCCTGACGCCGGTGCAGCAGGAGGTGATCCGCTCGGCCACGCTGGAGACGATCGTGCGCTGGGGCATCAGCTGGCAGAAGCAGAACGCCGAAGCCATCGAGGAGATGCAGACCAAGCACGGTGTCAAGATCCTGCAGACCCCACCGGAGATCAACATCGCGTTCCTCAAAGCCTGGGACGCGGTTGCTGCCGAGGAGTCGGCGAAGAATCCGTTCTTCAAGAAGGTGTATGAATCGCAGAAGGCCTACGCGGCGAAGGTCGTGCCGGCCAAGCGCTTCATGTTCCCGCCCTACACGCTGGCGGCCGATCACTACTTCCCGCCGCAGAAGTGACAGGCGGTGGATAGGGCGGCTCCGGCCGCCCTATCCCGGCGGCCGGCCATCTTCCGGCCCACCTCGACGTTCGGCCAGCAGGCGGGGCAATCGCCCTCAGGTACTTCCTCTGAGATGGCACGCCACCCAGTGGCCGTCCGGGCCTTGCTTGAGCTGTGGCACCTCCTGGCTGCACAGCGGCAGCTTCCGGATCGGGCAGCGCGTATGGAAATGACAACCCCGTGGGGGATTGATCGGATTCGGCACGTCGCCCTGAAGCATGATGCGCTGACGCTTCACACTGGGGTCCGGAATCGGCACCGCGGACAGAAGGGCTTCCGTGTAGGGATGCAGCGGTGAGCTGTAGAGGTCGCGCGCGGACGCGATCTCGACGACGCGGCCGAGATACATGACGGCCACCCGTCTGCTGATGTGCTCGACGACCGACAGATCGTGCGCGATGAACAGGTACGTCAGGTTGAACTTTTCCTGCAGGTCCTCGAGCAGGTTGATGACCTGGGCCTGGATGGAGACGTCGAGTGCGGACACCGGCTCATCGCAAACGATCAGCTTCGGCTCGACGGCCAGCGCTCGCGCAATGCCGATCCGCTGCCGCTGGCCGCCGGAGAATTCGTGCGGGTAGCGGCGCAAGTGGTCCGCTTGCAGGCCGACGGTCTCGAGGAGCTCGACCACGCGGTTTTCGAGATCGCGCCTCGACTTCGCGAGCTTATGGATGATCAGCGCCTCGCTTATGATCGCTCCGACCGTCATGCGCGGATTGAGCGAGGCGAAAGGGTCCTGGAAGATGATCTGCATGTCGCGGCACAGCGACCGCAGAGCCTTGCGATCGAGCGCCGTCACGTTCTTGCCTTCAAACCACACTTCGCCCGAGGTCGGCTCGATCAGTCGCAGGATGCAGCGTCCGGTGGTGGACTTGCCGCACCCGGACTCGCCAACCAGACCGAGCGTCTCGCCAGCGGCGATGTCGAAGCTGACCCGATCGACCGCATGAATGCGGTCGACCTCGCGCGCGAGAAGCCCGCCCTTCACGGCGAAATATTTGACCAGATCCTTGACGCGCAGCAGCGGCTCGGTCATTGCGCGAACGTTTCCTCCAGGGCCAGTCACAGCACGCAGGCAACCTTGTGACCCGCCTCGACCTCGCGCAGCGGCGGCGGAGCCTCGAGACAGACCGCCGTGGCAAAGCGACAGCGCGGCGCGAAGCGACACCCGCGCGGCGGATTGAGCAGGCTCGGCACAACCCCTGCGATCGCCTCCAGCCGCACCTTCCGGGTCGCAGCCAGGTCGATGCGCGGGATCGAGCGGATCAGCCCTTGCGTGTAGGGATGCCGCGGGTGGCGGAAAAGCTGGGAGACGGAGGCTTCCTCGACCACCTTGCCGGCATACATCACGACGACGCGCTGCGCGGTCTCGGCAACGACGCCCATGGCGTGGGTGATCAGCATGATCGCCATGCCGAAGCGAGACTTCATATCCTGGAGCAGCTCGAGGATTTGCGCCTGGATGGTCACGTCGAGGGCAGTCGTGGGCTCATCCGCGATCAGCAGCTTTGGATTGCACGACAGGGCCATGGCGATCATGACGCGCTGGCGCATGCCGCCCGAGAACTGATGCGGGTAGTCATTGACGCGCCGTCGCGGATTGGGGATCTGGACGAGCCGCAGCATCTCGATGGTCTTGTCCAGCGCTGCGGAGCGGCCGAGGCCCTCGTGCCGCCGGATCACCTCTGCGATCTGCTCGCCGACCGTGTAGACCGGGTTGAGGGAGGTCATCGGCTCCTGGAAGACGATGGCGATCTCCTTGCTGCGGATCTTGTCCATCTCGTTTGCGTCGAGCGGCACGAGATCGCGGCCCCGCCAGAGAATCTGGCCGGCGACGATGCGCCCGGGAGGCATGGGGATCAGCTTGAGGACGGAGTGCGCGGTGACAGTCTTGCCGCAGCCAGATTCACCGACCACGCCGACGGTTTCGCCGCGGTCGATATGGAGATCCACACCGTCCACCGCGCGCACCATGCCGTCGTCGGTTGCAAAGTGTGTCTTGAGGCCGCGAATTTCGAGCAAGGGCTCAGCCATTACAGCACCTTGCGGGGGTCCAGAGTGTCCCGCAGTCCATCGCCGATGAAGTTGATGGTGAGCACTGCCAAAAAGATCGCGGCGCCAGGGAAGAGCGCCCAGTGCGGCGCGATGTCGAGATAATCCTTGGCATCGAACAGCAGGCGGCCCCACGTCGGAATGTCGGGCGGAAAGCCGAGGCCAAGGAAGGACAAGGTCGACTCGGCAATGATCGCGGCGGCGACATCGATCGTGCCGGCGACGATCACCGGCCCGAGGGCGTTGGGCAGGATGTGGCGCACGACTTGCCGCGCCCTCGACGCCCCGAGCGCGCGGGCAGCCTCGACGAACTCCTTCTCGCGCAGCGACAAGAATTGTGCGCGCACAAGCCGTGCCACCGGCATCCAGCGCAAGCCTCCGATCACGATGACGATCAGGATGAAGACGCCGCCTTCGGGTCCGAACAGCTCCTTGAGCGTATCGCGGAACAGGTAGATCACGAGAAGCAGGAGCGGAAGCTGCGGCAGCGACAGGAAAAGATCGGTCAGCCACATCAGGGCGGAGCCGAGCGCGCCGCGCGACATACCGGCCAGTGCCCCGATGATCGTGCCGACCACCACGGCCACGAACATCGATGCAAGGCCCACCGCGAGCGATATCCGGCCGCCGTAGATCATGCGTGCCAGCAGGTCCTGACCCAGGTCATCGGTGCCGAACGGATGGTCCCAGGACGGAGCATTCAGCCGCGCTGTGAAGTCGATCTCGTTGATCGGTACGGTCCAGATCCACGGTCCGACCAGAATCGCCAGAACCATCGCCATCAGGACGAAGCTGCTGGCAACCGCAAGGCGGTGACGGCGAAAGCGCCGCCACGCATCGAGCCACGGCGAATAGTGGCGCTCGCGGCGCGTCGGCAGCAGCCCACCGGCTTCAGTGGAACTTGATACGTGGGTCGAGCCAGCCATACAGGATATCGGCCACGAGGTTGAAGAATACGACAAGGCAAGCGAACACGAACGTCACCGCCATGATGACAGGCGTGTCGTTGGCGAGGATCGAGCTGATCAGGAGCGACCCGATGCCCGGGATGCGGAAGATCTGCTCGGTGACGATGGCGCCGCCGAAGATGGCAGGCATCTGCAACGCAACCAGCGTCACGACCGGGATCAGCGCATTGCGCACGACGTGCTTCACGAGGACGATGCGCTCGCCGAGGCCCTTCGCGCGCGCAGTCGTCACATAGTCGAGGCGGATCACATCCAGGACGGCGGATCGCACATAGCGAGTGAGCGATGCGGCCTGAAACAGCCCGAGCACGGCGACGGGCATCAGCGCCTGCTTCAGGTGTTCCCAGTACCATTGCAAGCCGGTGGCGCTTATGTCCGAGCGGTACACGAACGGCAGCCAGTCGAGATAGATGCTGAACACAAGGATGAACAGGAGCCCCGTGAAGAAGGTCGGCAGCGAGAAGCCGATGAAAGCGAGCGTGTTGGCGATCTGGTCGAAGAGCGAATAGGGCCTCGCCGCGGCATATACCCCGACCGGTAGCGCGATCAGGATTGCCAGGATCTGCGAGGAGCCGATGACCAGCAGCGTTGCCGGCAGCCGTTGCAGGATGAGCGTATCGACGTTGACGCGGCTGACGAACGAGAAGCCCCAGTCGCCATGTGCCATGGACGAGAGCCAGCGCACATAGCGCACCGGGACGGGGTCATCGAGCCCGAACTTCACACGCAGCGACGCGCGCACCTCGGGCGGCACCGCCGGGTTTGTTGCAAGCTCCTCGAATGGATCGCCCGGCGCCAGCGCCAGCACCGTGAACAGCACGATGCTGATGCCGAGCAGGCTGGGTATGGCGATGAGTAGCCGCCGAAGAATGTACGTTGCCATTACACGCCGGTGCGCTCGGATGCGACCGCATTCATGTCAAGCGGCCTATGCGTCGCGATACCAGTCGGCAAGGAACGCGATCGTGTTGTCCCAACCGCTGAGGCGCGGCCGCAGCGTCGCAGCAGCGCCGCCAACCTGCGGGCGATAGACGATGGGTATGACGGCCTGATCGTTGACCGCAAGCTCGTTCATTTTCATGAACAAGGCAGCGCGCTTGACCGGATCGAGCTCGCCCTCGGCCTGCCGGAATGCGTTGTCGTACTCCTCGTTGCGCCAACGCGTGATGTTTCGACCCTGCCACTTGTTCTCCTTGGTCGCGACTTCCCATGACACGAACTGGTTCATGAACCGCTCGGGATCGGGCTGGGTCATGGTCGTGGTGTACATTTGAATGTCGCAGTAGAACTTCGGATAGGTATCGGGATTGGCGACGTCGGAGGAGAAGAACACCGATGCGGTGACCGACTTGAGCTCCACCTCGATGCCGGCCTTCTGGCAGGCCTGCTTGACGATCGCCTGACACTTCTGCCGCGGCGCGTTGATCGAGGTCTGGTACACGATCTTCAGCCTCTTGCCGTCCTTGACCCGTATGCCGTCGGCACCTTTCTTCCAGCCGCCCTCCTCCAGCAGCTTGCTTGCCTTGTCGATGCTGAACTCAAACTTCGTGTTCTTCGAGCGGAAGCGCTCCGGGTTGTTCAGGAAATTGGCCGTGGCGACGCCGGTGCGGCCGTAGATGTGGTCTTGCACCGACTGCCGGTCGACGAGCAGAGCGAGGGCCTGACGTACGGCGGTGTCGGAGAGCAGCGGATGCTTCGTCTTGATGCTCGAGCGCTCGCCGTCGACCTCGGTCCACGGATCGGTGCTGTTGACGCCGATGTGCTCGATATTGCCGGTCGGCAGGATGATGACCTTGCCCTTGCCGCCCTGTTCAAGCCGCTTGAGGACCTCGTCCTCGACCTGGAGATTCCAGGCGTAGTCATATTCGCCGGTCTGCAGCACTGCGCGCGCAGCCGAGACGGCGTCTCCGCCGCCCTTCATCTCGACGCTGTCGAAGTACGGCTTGTTGGGCTGGTGGTAGTTCGGATTGAGCTCGCCTTTGACGAGGTCGCCGGGCTTGAAGTCGACGAAGCGATAGGGGCCGGTGCCGACCGGTTTCAGGTTCGCCGGCGCATCGCGCGAGCCGGCGCCCTTGTAGCTTGCAAAAAGATGCTTTGGGATCAACATGCCGTTCGTGCCGACAAACGCATCGGCCCAGAACGGGGTGGGCTTGGCGAAGCGCACCGTCACCGTGAAGTCGTTGACCTTCTCGACCTTGACGTCCTTGTAGGTCCCGATGGTCACCGCGGCGGTAGCTGGATCGGATGCGTATTCCCAGTTGAACAGTACATCGTCCGCGGTGAACGGCTTGCCGTCATGCCACTGCACGCCCTGCTTCAGCTTCCAGGTGACGGAGCGGCCGTCGGCTGCAAGGCCGCCGTTCTCGCGCGTGGGGATTTCCGCGGCCAGGATTGGTACCAGATTGCCGTCGCTGTCCCAGGCGGCCAGCGGCTCGTAGAAGATGCGTGAGCCGTCCTGATCCTTGGTTCCCACGGCGAAGTGCGGATTGAGCAGCGTCGGGCCCTGCCACCACAGCAATTTCAGCGCGCCGCCGCCGCCTCGCTTGGTCGGCTTGTAGTCGAAGGCTGTCTGGGCAACAGCGACGCCGGAATGCGCCAGCATCTGCGCGGCGAGCGGAGCGGTGAGGCCGAGCGCCACCATCCTTTGCACAAAGGTGCGGCGCGACAGTTTGCCGGCCTTTACCTGCCCGATCAGCTTTCGCAGCGCTTTCTCGTCCATATCAACCCTCCTGCGATCTAATGGTCTGAGACCGGATGGCATCGGCGCGCTTTTGCAGCCCGACGCAGCCTGGGAAGTCGTGAAGTTGGAGCTCGGCTGCCCGGGGACGGTGCCGCGCGCAAGCGGCCCCACACGCTTCTATGGCAGGGGCGGCATTGCAAGACGGAATGCGTTCGCTTCGGCTCACGCGCCTGTCGTCGGGCTGAGGCACTCATTTTGAACTGGCGTCCACAGTACCCCACACTGTCTCCTCGGTCCATCCGAGCGCAGCAAATTCCGCAGCCCGCAGAGGGGCTTCGTCCCGGGAGAAGAACTCGTCCAGTTGTGGCGGCTTTACGCCGGTCCCAGCCAGCATGGCATGCGCCTGGCCGCGATGGTGGATCTGATGTTGAAACAGGTGCAGCAGCAGCCGGTCGCGGCGTTCCGTTTGCACCCGCTCACCCCGGTTCAGCCGCACGTAGCCGGCAAGCGAAGCTTCCGTCAGGGCGTTGCAGACAGCGATAAGCCGGCGGTCGACCGCAGCTTGCTCGCGCTGCAGCTCGGCGACCGTGGGGCAGGGGACGGGATCGGCCCAGGCCTTGGCCCCTAGCCAGCCCCCTTCCAAGCCGTCGACATAGAACCAGTCCACGGTCAGCAGGTGATTGAGTGTCGATTGGAGGCTCGGAAAGAAGCTTGTGCGGGTTGCCTCAAACTCTGCCTGAGTGAGGTTGGCGCAGGCCGACAGCAAGCGATGGTTGGCCCAAGCGTTGTTGTGAGCCATGGCCCTGTACGTCTCAACCATCGAGGTCGGCATCTCTCCTCGCGTCTGCCTCTGCAGCGCTGGGCTGCGGGCTACACTGTATACTTGGCCGGTCTCCAAAGAGAAGCCATGTTCCAGGCCTCCCGCCAGCCGCCCCCGAGCTGTGCCCAGGGAGCCAACGGGTCAACACTTGTCTCCATAATGTTCACGGTGCGTGCCTAATCCGGCACGCCGGGAAGAATTGAGCGTCAGCGACTATGTTAGAGAGGGAAACATCGCGTTGGTCAGGCGGAGCGGTCCATGGGAGGTCGTCGTGTCGCCCCGATGGTCGCGTTTGCGGGCCTCCTCTGCTTGGCCGCTGGTGTTCATGCGCACGATTGGTATCCGCGCGAGTGTTGTGGCGACGGAGACTGCGCCCCGGCGGACAACGTTGTTCGCAGAGATGACGGAAGCTACCTCGTAACCTCGCGCGGCATGTCGATCGTCATTCCCGCGGATTACAACCAGTGGCGCGTGTCGCCGGACGCGCGTCTTCACGTGTGCATCCGCAAGCTCCGGTCCGGCAGCACGTATCTCGTGTGCGCATTTCGTAGCCCCGGAACCTGATTTGCGGGTCCAGGTGCCTCACGATTGCGCGAGCCGATGCCGTGCGCGCAATGGAAGTAGGGTGGCGACAGTATCGTGATTGGGCGGCACGCCGGCCGCCGCGCTAGGTTGCGCCATGCGAATGCTCGGGCAACTCAAGTGGAGTCATGATCATGAAACTCGATGGCAAGGTCGCCCTGGTCACCGGAGCCGCCAGCGGCATCGGCTTGGAAATCGCCAAGCGTTACCTGGAGGCAGATGGGCGCGTCGTGATCGCCGACCTCAACGCCGAGGCTGCAACAAGGGCGGCCCAGGAGCTCGGAAGCGCCAAATCGGTCATCGCGGTTGGCATGGATGTCACCAACGAACAGCAAGTGAATGCGGGCGTCGATAAGGCGGTTGCGGCGTTTGGGACCGTGGATGTCCTCGTGTCGAACGCGGGCATTCAGATCGTGCACCCGATCGAGGAGTTTCCCTTTGCCGACTGGAAGCGCATGCTGGCCATTCATCTCGATGGTGCCTTTCTCACCACCAAGGCGTGCGTCAAATACATGTACAAGCAGAACTCGGGCGCCATCATATATATGGGATCGGTGCACAGCCACGAGGCTTCGCCTCTGAAGTCGGCCTATGTGACTGCCAAGCACGGCCTCCTCGGCCTCGCGCGCACCGTCGCCAAGGAAGGCGCAAAGCACCATGTGCGCGCCAACGTCATCTGTCCCGGGTTCGTACGCACGCCACTGGTCGATAAGCAGATTCCCGAGCAGGCCAAGGAGCTCGGCATCTCGGAGGAGCGCGTGATCAAGGAGATCATGCTCGGCGAGACCGTCGATGGCGAGTTTACAACTGTCGAGGATATCGCCGAGGTCGCGCTGGTGCTGGCGGGCTTCAACACCAACGCGCTGACCGGCCAGTCGATCGTCGTGAGTCACGGCTGGCACATGGGCTAGGTGCGGCCCCACCGAGCGAGGTCTTGCGCCCGGCGTTCTGGTCAAGGTTGCGGCGGGGTTAATCGCCGGCCAGCTAGCTTGCTTGCGGGCCCCGGCTCACTCTCCATGATGTCGCATACGACTTGGTCGCTTCAGCGCCGGCAACCTCGGCTTCCCCCGGTCAGGACCGAATGGACAACCTGTTGCAAGCTCACGCCTAGACAGGCGCTTGCAGGCGCGGTCGGTTTGTCGCCTTCTCGACCGGCCGGCCCGACAATGGGCCGACCTTGCGCATTGCGGCAATCCTTGGCGGCGCCCTCATTCGAAGCCCCTGGTTCCCGCAGCCTCCAGCGTGGCCTGGGCCCCGACGGCCGTCGCGCCCGCATGTTGAGGGCTGCCGAGCTGCTCGGCGTGCGGTGCGTCACCGTGCTGCGTCAGCGGTCGGTTGCCTGTCAGTTGTCGCAGCAGAACGTAGAACACCGGAGTGAGGAAGATGCCGAACGCCGTCACGCCGATCATGCCGGCGAACACGGCGATGCCCATGGCGTGGCGCATCTCGGAGCCCGCGCCGCTGGAGTAGACCAGCGGCACCACGCCCATCACGAAGGCGAGCGACGTCATCAGAATGGGGCGTAACCGCAGTCGGCTCGCCTCCACGGCCGCCTGTCGCGGCGTGCGGCCGGCAAACTCCAGCTCACGCGCGAACTCCACGATCAGGATCGCGTTCTTTGCCGACAGCCCGACCAGCACGATGAGCCCGATCTGCGTAAAGATGTTGTTGTCGCCGCTCTCGAGCCACACGCCGAGCATGGCCGCGAGCAGACCCATCGGCACGATCATGATGATCGACAACGGTAGTGTCAGGCTCTCGTAGAGGGCGGCCAGCACCAGAAAGACCAGCAGCACGGCAAGCGGAAACACGAGCACCGCTGAATTGCCGGCGAGGATCTCCTGATACGTCAGCTCCGTCCATTCGAAGCCGAAACCCTTGGGCAGCGTCTGCGCAAGGATGCGCTCGGCTGCGGCCTGGGCCTCGCCAGACGAATACCCTCGCGCAGCGCCGCCATTGATGTCGGCGGACAGGAAGCCGTTGTAGCGCATCGCACGCTCGGGCCCCGCGGCAGGCATGATCCGCAGCAACGCCGCCAGCGGGACCATCTCGCCGGTCTTGGAACGCACCTTCAGCTGGCCCACGTCGTCGGGCCGCGCCCGGAACGGCGCGTCCGCCTGCACCCGCACCGAGTAGGTCCGGCCGAACTTGTTGAAGTCGTTGACGTAGAGCGAGCCCAGGTAGATCTGCATGGTGTCGAACACGTCGGTCACGGCCACGCCGAGCTGGCGCGCCTTCGTGCGGTCCACATCGGCATAGAGTTGCGGCACGTTGACCTGATAGCTCGAGAACAGGCCCGCCAGCTCGGGCGCTTGGGACGCTTGCGCCATGAACGCCTTCGTCGCCTGGTTGAGCGCCTCGTAGCCGAGCCCCGCCCGGTCCTCGATCTGCAGCTTGAAGCCGCCGATCGTACCGAGGCCCTGCACCGGGGGCGGCGGGAACATGGCGATGAAGGCATCCTGGATGCTGGCGAACTGCTTGTTGAGCTGACCGGCGATGGCCGCGCCGCTCAGGTTTGGCGTCTTTCGTTCCTCGAAAGGCTTCAGCGTCACGAATACGATGCCGGCGCTGGAGCTGTTGGTGAAGCCGCTGATGGAGAGGCCGGGAAAGGCGACCGCGCTCTCGACGCCGGGCTGCTTCAGGGCGATGTCGCTCATGCGCCGGATGACGTCCTCGGTGCGGTCAAGCGTGGCCCCATCCGGCAGCTGGGCAAATCCCACGAGATACTGCTTGTCCTGCCCCGGTACGAAGCCGCCGGGCACCGACCGGAACAGGCCAACGGTGACGCCGATCAGCACCAGGTAGATGCCGAGCACGATGGCCTTGCGGGAGATGATGCGCGCCACGCCGCCGCTGTAGGCGTCCGAGCCCGAGCGGAAGACGTAATTGAAGCCGCGGAAGAACCAACCGAGCAGGCTGTCCATCGCGCGCGTCAGCGCGTCTTTCGGAGCATCGTGCGACCTGAGCAGCCGGGCGGCCAGCGCCGGCGACAGGGTCAGCGAGTTGATCGCAGAGATGACCGTCGAAATGGCGATCGTAAGAGCAAACTGGCGATAGAACTGACCGGTCAACCCGCTGATGAAGGCCAACGGCACGAACACTGCGACGAGCACCAGCGCGATGGCGATGATTGGACCGGAGACCTCCTGCATGGCGCGATGCGCGGCCTGGCGCGGCGGCAGGCCCGACTCGATGTTGCGCTCGACGTTCTCTACCACCACGATGGCGTCGTCGACCACGATGCCGATCGCCAGCACCAGGCCGAACAAGCTCAGCGCATTGATCGAGAATCCGAACACGTGCATCACGGCGAAGGTGCCGACGATCGAGACCGGCACCGCGAGCAACGGGATGATGGATGCGCGCCACGTCTGCAGGAACAGGATGACCACCAGGACGACCAGAGCGATGGCCTCCAGCAGCGTGTGGACCACTGCTTCGATGGAGGCGCGAATGAACTGCGTGGGATCGTAGACGATCTGGTAATCCACGCCCTCAGGCATGTTGCGCTTGAGATCGGACATCACCTGCCGGACGTTGTCGGAGATCGCCAGCGCGTTCGAGCCCGGCGACTGAAAGATGCCGATGGCCACGGCCGACTTGTTGTCCAGCAGCGAACGCAGCGCATACTCAGAGGCGCCGAGCTCGATGCGCGCAACATCGCGCAGGCGCGTGATCTCGCCATTGGCCCCGGTCTTGACTACGATCTCGCCGAACTCTTCCTCGCTCTGAAGGCGGCCCTGGGCGTTGATCGGAAGCTGAAGATCGAGCCCAGGCACATTCGGCGCGCCGCCGACGAAGCCGGCGGCGGCCTGTACATTCTGCGCGCGAATCTCGTTGACCACGTCGCTGGCAGACAGTCCACGCTCGGCAACCTTCTGCGGGTCGAGCCACACGCGCATCGAATAGTCGCCGGCGCCGAACAGCTGCACCTGGCCGACGCCCTCGATGCGCGCCAGGTGATCCTTGACGTTCAGCAGCGCGTAGTTGCGCAGATAGACCATGTCGTAGCGATCGTTGGGCGACAGCAGATGCACGACCATGGTCAGATCGGGCGAGCTCTTGACCGTCGTGATGCCGAGGCGCCGTACGTCCTCGGGGAGACGCGGCTCGGCCTGCGAAACACGGTTCTGGACGAGTTGCTGCGCCTTGTCCGGGTCAGCGCCGAGCTTGAACGTGACGGTGAGGGTCATGAGGCCGTCAGTGGTCGCCGTGCTGCTCATGTAGAGCATGTCCTCGACGCCGTTGATGGCTTCCTCGATGGGCGTGGCGACCGTCTCGGCGATGACCTTGGGGCTGGCCCCGGGATAGGTGGCGCGCACGACCACCGAGGGCGGCACGACCTCGGGATACTCCGAGATCGGCATCACGCGCAGCGCGAGCAGCCCTGCAACGAAGATCAGCACCGACAGCACGCCGGCGAAAATCGGGCGATCGATGAAGAATTTGGACACATTCATTGCGTGCTCCGCCCCGCGAGGTCGGCGGCTCCCCTGCAAATTCGAGTTAACTCAGGCGTCCTAAGTCGAGCGTCAGCGTTGAACGACGTCGGATGCAGTCGGTGATTGGGCCTGCATGCCGGATTTGTCGTCCATGCCGACCAGCGTCGGGGCGACCGCCACACCGGGGCGGACCCGCTGCAAGCCGTTGACGATGATGCGCTCTCCTGGCTTGAGGCCGCTTGTGATGAGGCGCAGGCCTCCGACCGATGCGCCCAGCGTGACCTCGCGGTATTCGGCCTTGTTGCTGTTATCGACGACCATCACGTACTTCTTGCTCTGGTCGGTGCCGATCGCGCGCTCGCTGACAGCCAGCGCCGGCTCCGTCTTGGGTTGGCCCATCCGCAGGCGGGCGAACTGCCCCGGCATCAGGCTTCCGTCGGCATTGTCGAACACAGCGCGCACGCGCACGGTGCCGCTCTTGGCCTCAACCTGATTGTCGATCAGCTGCAGGTGGCCGCGGTAGGGCACGCCATTGCTCGTTGCCGTGACCATCTCCACTGGAATGCGCTCGACCTCGGTGTGCGAATTCGGGCCGGCGCCAAGCGCTTTCAATGCGCGCATCACGACGGCCTCGTCCGCATTGAAGCTCGCGTAGATCGGGTCGACCGACACCAGCGTGGTTAGCACCGGAGCCTCGGGACCTGCGGCCACAAGATTGCCGACGGTGATCTCGAGCTTGCCGACCCGGCCGGCGACCGGTGCACGGACGGCGGTGTAATCGAGATTCAGCTGTGCCGACTGCAGCGCGGCCTGTGCCGCGCGCAGATTTCCTACCGCTTCGAGATAGGCTCCCACGCGCTGATCGAGGACGCTTTGCGAAAGGGCCGCTGAGCCCGATTGCCGCAGTTGCTCGGCCCTGTCCTGCTCCTTCTTCGTCAGCGACACGCGTGCCTCGGCCGCGATCACCTGTGCCTTGGCCCGCTCGACCTCGGCGACGTAGGGATCAGGATCGATGGTGATCAACAGGTCTCCCTGCTTCACCAGCGCGCCCTCACGGAAGTGAGACCGCAGCACCGCACCCGCGACACGGGAGCGGACCTCGACCCGTTCCACCGCCTCGAGGCGGCCGGAGAATTCATCCCAGATGGGGATGTTGCGCTGCTCGACGACGGCCACAGAAACAGGCGTCGCTTGCGGAGCTTGGCCGGGACCGTCGTTGGCCCGGCCGACAGTGCTGGGGAAGGCGAAGATTGCTGCTGCGGCGACCGCCGCTCC
>JBLNBZ010000073.1:0-58745 GCA_050260355.1 Bacteroidota bacterium
GACGAGTACTATCATGCGGATCTCATCGGGCTCTCTGCAGTAGCAAGCGACGGAACCCCCGTCGGCACGGTCAGTGCCGTACACAACTTCGGTGCCGGCGATCTCATTGAGATCGCACGACCGGGCTCGCGCCGCACGGAACTCCTCCCGTTTACCGAGGCCTTCGTCCTGGAGGTGGACCTCAACGGCGGCAGGCTGATCGTAAAGCTGCCGGAGTGACCTTGAGCCAGCAAAAGAATTGCGGGCCTTTGGAGGTCGCTCCCAAAGCTTGAGCGCCGCCGACATGTGACAGAATATGGGCCGACAACCGGAGGGAGAGGCTGGCGGATGACGGCGCGGGCGCGAGCCGAGACACGGCGCTGGCCAGCACGGGCGCTGGCCAATGTCCGCCCGCGGCTGAGCCGGATGGCCAACTTCGGCACCGAACGCTATCCGCCCGCAGCGGCGCGGCGCCTCAAGATTCTCAACGTCGTTTGCTATCTCATCGCATTCTTCACTGCCGCCTATGCCGTGCAGCACATCTTTGTTGATCGCAGGACCTGGGCCCCCGTCATCCTCATCAATTTGGCACTTGCTGCGATCGCGCTGCTGGCACCCTTCCTGCATCGTTTCAACGAGCTGGCGGGCGGGCTCACCATCGCTGGAGCGGAGCTCGTCGCGCTATTCGTGCTGACGGCATACGTCGGACATTCGTCGGGGATCCACATCCAATACGTCGCGTATGCCGCCACTCCCTTCGTGGTCCTCGGTCTCGGCCGGATTTGGCTGATCGCAGCGCTCGTGATCATCGCCCTCGTCTTGCATACCGCAGCCTGGTTCTTGTTCCCCGACGCGCATGCACTGATCAAGGCGAGCGCATTCGATCTGAACTCTCTATACGTGACGGCCGCAGTGACGACATTCGGCGTCATTGCCGCGACCGTGTACTACGCCTTTCATCTGGCCGAGCGGGCCGAGGCGGAAACCGACGCTCTCCTCCATAACGTCCTGCCGGACTCGATCGCCGATCGCCTCAAGGCTGATCCTGGCGCCACGATCGCCGACACCTTTGAGGAAGCCTCGGTTCTGTTCGCCGACCTCAAGGGTTTCGTGCCGTTGGCCAAGACGCTCGGGGCCGCTGCCACGGTGGAGTTTTTGAACAAGCTGATGACCGAGTTCGACCAGCTTGCCCAGCGCCACCGGGTGGAGAAGATCAAGACCATCGGTGATGCCTACATGGTCGCCTGCGGCGTTCCCAAGCCGGACCCCGATCACGCGCTGCGGCTCACGCGCATGGGTCTCGACATGCTGGCAGCCATGGAGGTCGCGTCCGCGGAGGCCGGCATGCCCCTGTCGATCCGGATCGGGATGGCATCGGGACCGGTGATGGCGGGGGTGATCGGCGCCAAGCGGCTCACTTATGACGTGTGGGGCGACACGGTGAACCTCGCGGCACGCCTCGAGAACCGCGGTGAGCCCGGGCGCATTCACATCTCCGACCACACCCGCACGCTGCTTGAAGGCACGTATGTGCTGGAGCGCCGCGGACCACTCGACCTCAAAGGCTTCGGCGTGGAGCAGACCTGGCTTCTGGTGGGCCCACACAGCAGCGCCGACACACGCGTCGCGGCATGCGTGGCAGACCTCACGCCATCTCGCCCCTGAGAAGCCGCGGCACCTCGCCGGTGAGCCCTGCGGCCTCGCCGACCAGGGCTTGCTTCAAGGCGGGCGACCGGTTGACCAGGCCCAGGCCGACATCTCGAATGGCGCGTACCAGGCCGCTGTCGTTGGAGAACAGGCGGTTGAGCGCCTCGAAAGCAGCCGCAGCCTGAACCGAGTCGAACCTTCGCCACCGCTCATAGCGCTCGAGCGCGATCGAGCTGCCAGGGTCCAAGCCGAGACGCATGGCCTCGGCAACACACTGCGTCAGCGCTGCAACGTCCTTGAACCCCAGGTTTAACCCTTGCCCTGCGATCGGATGCACGCCCCGCGCGCTGTCCCCGGCCAAAGCCAGGCGCGGAGCCGTCATCGTGCGCGCCATATGGAACTCGAGCGGCCACGCCGCTCGCGGACCAGCAAGTGCAATTGTGCCGAGCCGGTATCCGAAGCGCTGCTGCATCTCGGCGAGGAACGACTCGTCCGGCAATGCGACGATAGCGCGGCCGCGCTCCTTGTCTTCACTCCACGTGACGCACGCCCGATTGTCACGCAGCGGGAGGATCGCAAACGGACCGCTGGGGAGGAAATGCTGCACGGCGCGGGCCCTGTGAGGCCGTTCGAGCGCGACCGTCGTGACGATGCCGATCTGCGGCTGGACCCAGCGCACGAGCTTGATGCCCGCCGCATCCCGGGCCGGCGAGTCTCTGCCGTCCGCGGCGATGACCAGGCTGGCGCGGATAAGCTCCCCGTTGACGAGCGCGACCTCGATGCCCGTGTCGTCGACGGTCGATCCCAGCGCTTCGAGCGGGGCGCGAACCTCCAGATTTGGCGTGTTGCGCGCCACGGCGAGCAGCGCCGACCTCAGGTGGGCGCCCTCGACAATCCAGCTCGCCGGCTCGGATCCCTCTATGGTGTTGTCCCAGCTCAGTAAAATCGGGCGGATGGCGTGTTGCAGGGCCGAGTCGGTGATGTCGATGGCCTCTACGGGCTGTGCGTGCGCCGCAAGCTCCTGCCACACGCCTAGCGCGTTCAGCATGTGCTTGGAGCCCGCCGAAATGGCGTAGGCTCTGGGGTCATGGCTTGGCGCGTCGTCCAGGCGACGCCGGTCGAGAATGGCGATGCGGACCTCGTGTCGCAGCGCCAGGGCCAGCGCCCGACCAACGGCCAGGCCGACATAGCTGCCGCCGAGGACGACGATATCGAAGGAATTGGCTTGGCTATGGGCGCTCATAACTCGACTTCGTGTGCCCGAGGCGACCTCCCGCGGTCTTGACAGGAGAGCCCGGCTCCACTCCCTTGCACTGCAACAAGTCCCTGGGTCACCCGGGAGTGACAGGTCAAGCATGCCTAGCAGAAAGCCGAAGGCGCCCCAAGCCGTGGACAAGCTTTTGTCCATTCTCGACCTCGAGCCCCTGGAGCAGAACCTGTTCCGCGGACGGGGACCTACGGAAGGCTGGCAGCGGGTCTATGGGGGCCAGGTTCTTGGGCAGGCGCTGGTCGCAGCGGTCCGCACCGTGCCGGAGGACCGCATCGCCCATTCGATGCACGGCTATTTCCTGCTGCCCGGCGATCCCACGCAGCCCATTATTTACGATGTCGAGCGTATCCGCGACGGCGGCAGCTTCTCGACGCGCAGAGTCAAGGCGATCCAACACGGCCGCGTTATGTTCTTTACGAGCGTCTCGTTTCACAAGGCGGAGGACAGCTTCGACCATCAATCGGCCATGCCTGAAGTTCCAGCGCCCGAGGATCTGCCGAGCGAGGCAGATCTGCGCGGACGACTTCTGGATCATTTGCCGGACTACATCCGCTCCTATTGGGAGCGAGAGAGGCCGATCGAGATGCGGCCGGTCGATGTCTCGCGCTACTTCGGCCGCGAAGAAGGGCCCGCCGTGCAGCACATCTGGATGCGGGCCAACGGGAAGCTGCCCGGAGCATTTCCCTTGCATCAGTGCGTTTTGGCCTACGCTTCTGACTTTACGCTGCTCGACACCGCATTGATCGCGCATGGCAAGCTTTGGTTCGACCGCGACATCCAGCTCGCCAGCCTCGATCACGCACTCTGGTTTCATCGGCCGTTCCGGGCCGACGAATGGCTGCTTTACTCTCAAGACAGCCCATCCGCGCATGGAGCGCGCGGCCTTTGTCGGGGAAGCATCTTCACGCGCGACGGCGTGCTGGTCGCATCCGTAGCTCAGGAGGGCCTGATCCGACGACGCACCACGTCATATGTGGTCAGCTGATAGGCAAAAAGCCCAAATTGCCTAATTTATAGGCAGACCCTCCTTCGCGCGCTGCTCGTGGGCAGTCATGTCTGCTCGATTTCATGCATAGAAATCAGCCGGATACGAGACTTCCGGGAATTTGGCACAGCTCTTGACTCTGAAGCTGATGGCTCGCTGCGAGCGGGCAATGTCAAGCGGCTGACGCAAGCCAATCTCGTGCTGCGCGCCGCGTTCAGGGGGTGCTGGCATGAAATTGATTACGGCCATCATAAAGCCCTTCAAGCTCGAGGAGGTTCGCGCCGCGCTAACCGACGTCGGGCTGCAAGGCATGACCGTCACCGAGGTGAAGGGGTACGGCCGCCAGAAGGGGCACACGGAAATCTATCGCGGTGCCGAGTACGCGGTGAACTTCCTGCCGAAGCTCAAGATCGAGGTCGTTGTCGCCTCGGCTCAGGCGGACAGGGCTGTGGCGGCGATCTCGACTGCAGCCAAAACCGGCCAGATCGGAGACGGCAAGATCTTCGTCTCATCCATCGAGCATTCGGTCCGCATCCGCACCGGCGAGACGGACGACAACGCGCTGTGATGCATCGAAACGCGATCACGGACTGCATCCCACATTCACGCGAGGAAAGCATCCAATGAAGCCGAGAGTGCTCGAGCGACTGGCCGGCTGCGCCGTGCTTGCCGCGATCGTGGCCGCCGCTATGGCGGCTCCAGCCTTCGCCGCCCCAGTACCCAACAAGGGCGATACCGCCTTCATGATGAGCTCGACCGTGCTCGTGCTTCTCATGACCATCCCGGGCTTGGCGCTGTTCTACGGCGGTCTCGTGCGCGCCAAGAACATGCTGTCGGTGCTCATGCAGGTCTTCGCCATCGTCTGCATGGTCGCCATTATCTGGGTGGTCTACGGTTATAGTCTCGCCTTCACCGGCGGCGGCGCCTGGAACAACTATGTCGGCGGGCTCGACAAGATCTTTCTCCGGGGCGTAACCGGCGAGTCGACTGCGGCGACATTCTCCAACGGCGTCGTCATCCCAGAGGTGGTTTACATCTGCTTCCAGATGACGTTCGCCTGCATTACACCGGCGCTGATCGTCGGCGGCTTCGCCGAGCGCATGAAGTTCGGCGCGCTCCTGCTCTTCATTGCGCTGTGGGTCACGTTCATCTATTTCCCGATGGCTCACATGGTCTGGTACTGGGCCGGCCCCGATGCGATCGCCGACGCCGCCAAGAAGCTGGCTGAGGCCGCGGCCGACGCCAAACCTGCCGCGCATGCCGCGCTCGATGCCGTCATGTCCGATGCTGGCCTCGCCTTCCAGTGGGGCGCGCTCGACTTCGCCGGCGGCACTGTCGTGCACATCAACTCGGGTATTGCCGGTCTCGTCGGCGCATTGATCCTCGGCAAGCGCGTCGGCTTCGGCCGTGAGCAGATGGCACCGCACAACCTCGCCCTGACGATGGTCGGCGCATCGCTGCTCTGGGTCGGCTGGTTCGGTTTCAACGCCGGCTCGAACCTCGAGGCCAATGGCACCGCCGCGATGGCGATGATGAACACGTTCGTCGCTACGGCCGCAGCAGCTCTGGCGTGGATGCTGTCGGAGTGGTCGGCCAAGGGTAAGCCTTCACTGCTGGGCCTCGTGTCGGGTGCCGTAGCGGGCCTCGTCGCAGTGACGCCGGCCTGCGGCTTTGCAGGTCCGATGGGCTCCATCGTCCTCGGCATCGTGGCGGGCATCGTGTGCTTCATCTTCTGCACGGGCGTGAAGAATGCCATCGGCTACGATGACAGCCTCGACGTGTTCGGAGTGCATTGCATCGGCGGCATTGTCGGTGCCCTCGGCACCGGCATTCTGGTTGCTCCGTTTCTGGGCGGCGCCGGCATCGCCGACTACGCCTCCAAGCCGGGCGAACTGGCCGCAGGCGAATACGTGATGGCCACGCAGGTCTTTGCACAGCTCAAGGCGGTGCTCCTGACCCTTGTCTGGTCAGGCGTGGGCTCCGCGATCCTCTATAAGATCGTCGACATCATCGTTGGTCTGCGACCCGACGAGCAGCGCGAGCGCGAGGGACTGGACATCACCGAGCACGGCGAGCGCGCTTACAACTGAGGAGCCTTCCTCATCGGGTTCCCCAGGCGAAGCGAGGCGAAGACCAATTCATCTGGTCATCGCCTCGCACCCAAACTCGACTTTGCGATTCCCGAGCGGTCGTCTCCCATGACTCGCTCCTCAACTCGCCCGGGGCTGGCCTCCGGGCTATTTTCTCAGGACTGCTGCACGACTTCGATCAGGCGCGCCTCATCGCCATCGGGATCGAGGGCACTGGCTTTCGACCACCATGTGGTCGCGGCGGCGCCGAGAGGCGCAGCACAGCGCATCGCTTCGGCCAGCGCGAGCCCGTATCTGGCATCCTTGTGGCGCAATTGCGCTGTGAAAACCGGATCGCTCGCATAACGCTGCTCTGCCATTGGCCGGCAATGCCTGACAACCTGGGGACTAGCGGCGGCGCCCGTCTCGACGGCTTTGATGACGGTCTCGCGATCCAGGCCGAGGCGCTCGGCGAGCGCTAATCCTTCGGCCAATGCCGCGATCTGCACGGAGCCCATGAGATTGATCATCAGCTTGTAGCCCGTGCCAGCGCCGACGGCTCCGAACACGAGTATCGCTCGGCAAAGCGGCGAGAGCAGAGGACGCACTGCTTCGAGATGAGCCGGATCGGCGCCCACGAGCAGCGTAAGGTCGCCGGCAGCAGCCATATGCGGCCAGCCCGTCACGGGGCAGTCGATATAACGCAGCCCACGCGATGACGCTGCGCCGGCGAGGTCCATCACATGTGCGTGCGACAGCGTCGAGCATTCCACCACGAAGGCTCCGGCACGCAGGGCTTGCAGTGCACCCTGTGGGCCGAGCCAGGCAGCCCGCGATGCGGCATCGTCCGCCAGCATGGCAAACGCGGCCTCGGCATCGGCCGCGGCTGCTTTCGGAGTCTCGGCCCAGCGCGCCCCGGCGTCGAGCAATTCAGCAGCCTTGCTCTTGGTCCGGGTCCAAACGTGGACCTCGTGCCCGGCAGCAAGCAGCCTCGCCGCCATGCCGGCTCCCATCCGCCCCAGACCGAGAAATGCTATGCGAGCCATCTTGACGTCCTTTTCAAATTAAGTAAGGACGCGCAGCCGCGCCGGGTGTCGCAACCGCGCCAGGATCAACAGAAGGTCCCGGCGCGACACGGCAATGCAACCAGCAGTCGGCGCATAGCCGCGCGGCGCGAGATGCATGAAGATGGCGCTGCCGCGACCACGTATACGCGGTCGCTCGTTGTAGCCCAGGATGACGACAAGATCGTAGAGATGGTCATCGCGCCACATGGCTTCGGCACTGGCAGGGTATGGGTGATGGACGGGCCGGTTGTAGTTCCTATCCCCCTGAGCGTCACACCAGCCGTCGGAACGCTGGATCGGACGGGCCGGGAACCCGGTCCGCGGACGCATGAGGCGGTCCTGGCGATAGAGGACGTCGCGGATTGCATAAACACCGATCGGCGTCGCGCCATCCCCCTCGCGCTTTATGGCTCTCCGGCCGGTTCGGCCCAGCGCACAAGGTAAACTCAAAGTTCCAAACCGCAGCAGCCCCCGTGTGGCTGCCATGGACAGGGCACTGACGACCAATGTGCGGCAACCATGCCTGTCGGCGCTGGAGGCGAAGAGCCGGCGAGTCAAGGGGTCTTCCTGCGAAGCGTTGGCGAGTGCTGTTTCTGGGCCACAGACAATGGTAGAATCAAGTCCAAGAAAGCCGAAGGGAGAAATCCGTAATGAGCACGGCACGGCGTATTCTTCTCGTCGATGATGACGAGGAGCTCCGCGACTCCTTGAAGGACCAATTGGCTCTGCACGATGAGTTCGAGATTCTGACTGCGGGCACGGCAACTCAGGGCATCGAGATTGCCAAGAACGACCACCTCGATCTCGTGCTGCTCGACGTAGGTCTTCCCGACATGGACGGACGCGAGGCGTGCAAGGTCTTGCGCAAGACCGGGTTCAAGAGTCCCATCATCATGCTCACCGGCAACAGCGCCGATGCCGACATGATTCTGGGATTGGATGCCGGCGCCAATGACTACATCACCAAGCCGTTCAAGTTCGCCGTTCTGCTTGCGCGAATTCGCGCTCAGTTGCGCCAGCACGAGCAGAGCGAGGACGCCGTCTTCGCTATCGGGCAGTATACGTTCAAGCCGGCGTCGAAGATGCTCATCGACGAGAAGGGTTCCAAGATCCGGCTGACCGAGAAGGAGACGTCGATCCTGAAGTACCTGTATCGAGCAGGCGAGAAGGTTGTGACGCGCGACGTCCTTCTGCACGAGGTGTGGGGCTACAATGCCGGCGTCACGACGCACACGCTCGAGACACACATCTATCGCCTGCGGCAGAAGATCGAGAAGGACCCATCGAATTCCGAGCTGTTGGTCACGGAGATGGGCGGCTACAAGCTCATCCCCTAGTTGAGCTTGATCGAGCCGAATAGCCGGACAGCCCTGCGCCAGCAGCGGAGCTGGAACTAGTGGATAAGTCACAATTGGCTGGCCCGGTGACGGCAAATAGGGTGTCGCTGTCGATCGGAACAGCCAATGCCGCACCTCGCAAGCCCCATCAGCTCCCTCAAGCCGCGCTATGACGCCATCGTGGTCGGCTCGGGCTACGGCGGTGGCGTTGCTGCTTCACGGCTGGCGCGCGCCGGCAAATCGGTCGCTGTGCTCGAGCGCGGCCGCGAGTTTCTGACCGGCGAGTTCCCAAGCCGCTTTCCCGACATGCGCCGCGAAATGCAAGTCTCCGGCAAGCATTTCCGCAGCGGGACGGAGGCCTCACTGTTCGACGTCCGCCTCGGCGAGGACATGCACATCCTGGTCGGCTGTGGCTTGGGCGGAGGATCGCTCATCAATGCCGGCGTGGCATTGCGGCCCGACGCGCGCGTGTTCGCCGACCCGATTTGGCCGGGGCAGATCGCACAAGATGGACTGCTCGATGAGGGGTTCTCGCGGGCGCGGTACTGGTTGCGGCCGGCGCGGTCCGCCCGTGCCTCCGAGCTCCCGAAGTTCCAAGCGCTCAAGGCCGGCGCCACCGGTCTCGCAATCGAGCCGATTGTGCCCGAGCTCGTCGTCAGTTTCGAGGACTGCGTCAACCCCGCGGGTGTGACGCAGCCGGCATGCACGCTTTGCGGCGACTGCTGCGCGGGATGCAATGTCGGCGCAAAGAATACGATCGCTCTGACCTACCTGCCTGACGCTGTGCGTCACGGCGCCGCCGCCTTCACTCATTGCAAGGTGCGTCATCTCTCCAGGACCGCAGACGGCAAATGGCAGGTGCACGTGCGGAGGCTTGATGACGGCAACGGCGGCGCGGCCGACTTGACCTTGGTTGCCGACATTGTGGTTCTTGCCGGCGGCACGCTGGGCTCAACCGAGATCCTGCTGCGCTCACGCGAGAAGGGACTCGCTCTGTCCGATTGCCTGGGTCAGCGGTTCTCCGCCAACGGCGACATCATCGCCTTCGGCTACGGCTGCAAGATTCCGGTCAACGCGATCGGCGTCGGGCACCCATCTAGACTCGAGGGCGTCGAGATCGGAGCAGCGGTCTCGGGCCAGATCGAGATCGACGATGAGCGTGAGCTTGCGAATGAAATTCGCGTCCAGGAAGGGGCGATGCCGTCAGCCCTGGCTCCCGTGCTGCCGGTCATGTTCCTGCCGAACGGACGCCTGATCGGGGCTTTGCAAAGCCTCATCAGCGGAATCTACAAAGGACCGTTCGCGCACCTGCAGACCTTTTTTGCGGTGTCGCACGACAGTGCGTCGGGCCGCTTCTCGCTCGATGGCGACCGCTTGGCGCTCTCCTGGCCGGGGGTGGCGCAGGAGCCGGTGTACCAGCGACTCGACGCGGTTCTCGGCAGCCTCGTCGCGACTTTGGGAGGCAAGTACGTCAAGAATCCGCTGGCGGGTACGGTGCTCGGACACAAGCCGGCGACGGCACATCCGCTCGGCGGCTGCCCCATGGGGCGAGAGCGAGGCGATGGCGTCGTCAACCACAAAGGTCAGGTGTTTGACGCCAGCCCATCAGCCGGCTCCACCGCCGTTCATCAAGGCTTGTATGTCGTTGACGGATCAACGATTTCACGATCGCTCGGGGTCAACCCCCTGTTGACGATCACGGCGTTGGCGGAACGTGCGCTGATTCACATGGCGCGCGATTGGGGATTCGGCGAGCCCTGACGGAGCTCCCACCAAAGCACTGAGCTTTCCGCCGCGGCTCCAAGTCTGCGCGCCGCGCGTCATGTATGCCAAACTCGCGGGCCGTATTGCAATTTTGTATCTTTGCCAATCATATACGCGATGATAGTAACTTAGGTTACTTTATTGACGAGGGTTTCGATTGCCGCAAGAGGATACAGGCCACTTCGGCTGGATTGCAGCCGACATTTCGAGACTCATTCGCACCGTCTTCGCGCGGCGTGTGCGCGGCCTCGGCCTCACGCGCGCACAATGGCTGGCGTTGACGAGGTTGCATCGGCGGCCCGGCGCAAGCCAATCCGAGCTTGCCGACATGATGGAGATCGAGAAGGCCCCAGCGGGGGTTCTCATCGATCGTCTCGAGGAAAAGGGCTGGATCGAACGCCGCCCTGACCCCGCCGATCGTCGAATCAATCGCATCTACCTTACGGATCGCGGCCTGCGCGTGCATGCAGCGATTCTCCCCATCGCCAAAGCGACGGTGGACGATGCGCTGTCGGATCTCTCGCCGGCCGAGCGCAGGCAGGTCACACGGCTGATGACGCGGGTGAAGGCGAAGCTGGCCGCGCTCGCCCAGGAGGATGCTGACGCCGACAGCATCGACATGAACGATATCGATAACAACAGCCAGATTGAGGAACGTCCGCTGTGAGCGCGAATATGCGACTGCTGCGACCCGTACTTCTTTTCGGGGTGCCGGCGCTTGCTGTGACCGGTGCCTTGCTGTGGTGGCTGTGGGGAGGCCGCTACGTCTCGACGGAGAACGCTTACGTCAAGGCCGACATCGTACAGATCTCCTCCGAAGTTTCCGGGCGCGTCATCGAGGTTCGCGTCAAGGACCACGCCACGATCAAGACCGGGGAGGTCCTTTTCAAGATCGATCCGGAGCCTTTCACGATTGCGTTGGAAAGGGCGGAGGCCGAGCTGGAGCAGATGCGGGTGCAAGTGGCCGGGTTACGCGCTCAGCACGCCGAAGCGCAGGCGGAGCTCCAGGAGGCCAAAAGCAAGATCGCTTTCTATGATGCGCAGTACGCCCGTCAGAACCAGCTCAAGGAGCGCGGTGTCGGCTTCGCCTTCCGATTCGAGGAGGCTGACAGCAACGCCGCGGCGGCGCGCGACCGCGTGGCCGTGCTCCAGCAGAAAATCGAACGCATTCTCGCGTCGCTGTCCGGAGACCCTGAGCTGCCCCCCGATCAGCATCCACTCGTGCGCGAGAAGATCGCCATGCGCGATCGGGCAAAGCTGGATCTCGACCACACGATGGTTGTCGCCCCGGTGAGCGGCGTCGCGGTAAACGTCAAGCTGCTGCCGGGCGAGCAGGTGCGCGCGGCAACCCCACTGTTTGCTGTCGTCAGCGACAACCGGCCTTGGGTCGAAGCCAATTTCAAGGAAACCGAGCTCACCTACGTCAGGCCCGGACAAAGCGCGACGGTCGTGCTCGACATCTATCCCGACGTAACGTGGGATGCCCAGGTCGAGAGTATCAGCCCGGCGACCGGCGCTGAGTTTGCCCTGCTGCCGCCGCAGAATGCGTCGGGCAACTGGGTGAAGGTGGTGCAGCGCCTGCCTGTGCGGCTGCGCCTGCTTCCACGCGCCAACGAGCTTCCGCTGCGCGCCGGCATGACAGCCACCGTGGTCGTCGACACCAAGCGGGAGCGGCGCATTACGCAGATCTTCGGCGGTGGCAGCGCCGCCGCCACCGAGCCTTGAGGCACGCCCGGGGCCGGTATGCTCTTCCAACCGGCACAACGGCGATAACGGGGGAGATGAGCATGGCACTGGATGGCGTTGCGCCGCACGAAGCACGCATCCTCGATTGGCTCAGCAGCCAGAAGCAGGCGATGCTCGATCTGATCGAGCGCGTGGTCAACATCGACAGTGGCAGCTACGACAAGGCAGGTGTCGATGCTGTCGGCGACGAGTTCATCCGTTTTTTTGCCGAGCGCGGCATGTCGACGACGGTGGAGCCGCATGCGACGTTCGGCAATGCCATCCATGTTCGCATCGACGAGCGCCGTTCGAACGAGAAGCCGATCGTGCTGATGGGCCACCGCGACACCGTCTTTCCGAAGGGTGAAGTCGGACAGAGGCCGTACAAGATAGAGGGCAATCGCGCCTACGGACCGGGTGTCTCGGACATGAAGTCCGGGCTCGTGATGAACGCGTTCGTGCTCGATGCGTTCAGGCGCTTCGGCGGCGCGCCGGCCCCGCTGGTCGGGTTGATCACATCGGACGAGGAAATTGCCTCGCCCTCGTCGCGGCCGGTCATCGAGCGTGTCGCGCGCGAGGCGCGCTGCGTCTTCAATGCGGAGCCCGGCAGGCCGAACGGAGGCGTCGTCACCGGGCGCAAGGGCGGCGTGTTCATGCGCTGCGAGATCGAAGGCCGCGCGGCGCACTCCGGCGGCAATTTCGAGCATGGCATCAGCGCGATCGGCGAGCTCGCGCACAAGATCGTCAAGCTGCACGCAATTACCGACTTGAAGCGAGGTACGACGGTCAACGTCGGCATCGTTAAGGGCGGACAGTCGGTGAACACCACCGCTCCGTTTGCGCAGGCCGATATCGACCTCAGATACGTCACCCCGAAGGATCGCGCCGAAGCAATGTCGGCCGTAACCGAGATCGTTGAGACGAGCTTCGTTCCTGGCACCAAGGCGACGTTGACGGTGCTGGGGGAGTTTCTGCCGCTCAACGCCACGCCGGCTTCCGAGAGCTTGTTCAGCAGATATCAGGCCGCGGCCAAGACCGTGGGCCTCAACATTACGGGCGAGTTCGCAGGCGGCTGCGCCGACTCCGGTTTCACGGCCGCGGTCGGCTGTCCGACGATCTGCGCAACCGGGCCAGTGGGCGGCAAAGCGCACACCGCTGAGGAATACCTGGAGATCGACTCGATCGTGCCGCGTGCACAAGCCTTGGCGCTCGCCATCATGCGGCTCAGTCCGGCCGCCTAAAGTCTTTCCGCAATTCGCGCAGGGCTCGGGCGCCCTCTCCAGCGCGGGAGAGGGGGGATGAGCATCGGCTCCGTTGAATCGCAAATCGCGCTGCGCTTGCTCGCCGCGCCTGCTTCTCCCTCGCCCCGGCGGGGCGAGGGCTGTTCGCCATGACTTGCGAGCGCTCGGTGCAGCCGCGCCGAGATATCGGCAAGCGCGAGCAAGTCATCAGGCGAACAGGGTGAGGGGGACCAACCTCGCAATCGGCGAAGACGTAGGCGTCGCTCCACAAGCTGGGCGTCGAACCTGTACACGCCGTCCCCACTGGCGTCATCCCTGCGCAGGCAGGGATCCAGACGCCGGGCAGCAAATTCTGCCTCGCGGTTGAGGCACCGGCGGCGGGTGGCGTGCATCAACGCACGCAGCGCAAGTGGAGGCGCATCTGGATCCCGGGCCCCCGCCTTCGCGGGGGCAAGCTTTTCCCGCGTGAGCGTTCACGCTCACGCGGCCCGGCATGACGGATAGATGGAGATGCGGCACAAGCCGATGCGCGCGCGCACGACGACGACCCGCTCCAGGCTTCCTCGGCCTCTATGCGAAAGCAATCTGCTTGCGCACCCTCACCCTTCGCGCCCCAAGGACTTGCTCGGGCCGCTCTTCGATCCGTCACAGCAAGAATTGAGGCTTGCGTCTCCTTGTGGCCCTCGCAAGTCCAGGGCGCGAAGCCCTCTCCCTCGCGCGGGAGAGGGAGATCGGCATCGGCGCGGCTCGGAGAACGCGCAGTTCTCACGGGACACGGGCTCCTCTCTGCGCGCCGGGAAGGTCCCTCGCCCGGGAGAGGGAGCCTCGATACACTGCCCATTCCTCCCGTCGACGCGGTAGAGGCGCGCCCCAGAAAGACGAACGCGCGGCGGCAACAGGCATTGCCGGGGTCAGTATTGCGGCAACTGCACGCGGAGCCGATGCAAACCGGCGGGCAATGGCTTCGTTTCGAACAGAGGTCTGCTTATCTCGCGTGGCGCGCCGGATTCCATGCATCGCCACGAACAATATCTCTTGCCTTCGAAGTGGAAGATGCGGGTCCCGAGCTCCACGTCACACCAGTCGCATTTATTCATCCGATCGTCTTGCGTGCTCATAACATCTCCTGGGTTCCAGCTTCGGAACAGAGCTGATTGATCGGCGCGATAACGCCGAATGTCCGCGGAGCGTTCCGAACTAAATCGTTGCGAGCGCAACGTGCGTCGCAATGGAACCCATCGCACGACCACGCGGTTGCTCACCTCTCAACGGCCCAAGGAGGTTTGGCAATGGTTCGCGATGTGGTTCTGTGGCTCGCTGGTGTGCCGATTTTCGTTATCATCCTGCTGCATCTGTTCGGAGTGTTCCACTGAACATGGCAGCACGGGCGCGATGACCTCGCTTATTCAGCCGGCGCGGGTGGAGTCTCCGGGTGAGCTTCGTCTGCCGATGGGGATATCACCTCGCGCCGGCCGGCACCCAGCTTTTCGCCCAATGATTCGAACGCGAGGTAGATCGCGGGCGTGATGTAGAGCGTGAGAAACTGCGACACGGCCAAACCGCCGACCACGGCCAGCCCTAACGGCTGGCGCAGCTCGGCACCGGCACCCCAGCCAACCGCGATCGGGAGAGTGCCGAACAGGGCCGCCATCGTCGTCATCATGATCGGCCGGAAGCGCAACAGGCAGGCCTCTCGGATCGCTTCGAGGGGGGTGGAACCGTGCGCTCGCCGCTCAATGGCAAAGTCCACCATCATGATGGCGTTCTTCTTGACGATGCCGACCAGCATAATGATGCCGATCACGGCGATGATCGTCAGCTCCACATCGAACACCCAGAGCGTCAACAGCGCGCCAAGGCTAGCCGAAGGAAGGCCGGACAGAATGGTGATCGGGTGGATGAAGCTTTCGTACAGGATGCCGAGCACGATGTAGATCGTGAGGATGGCGGCCGCAATCAGCAGCGGCTGATCCCGAAACGAGTTCTCGAAGACCTGCGCGGTGCCCGCGAACTGGCCGGTGATGGTCGGTGGTATGTTCACTTCGCGCTCGAGCTCGCGCATCGCCACGACCGCCTCACCCAGTGTGAACCCTGGTGCGAGGTTGAAGGTGATCGTGACTGCAGGAAGCTGGCTCTGGCGGGCAACAGAGACCGGACCCGGACCCAGCGCCACCGTGGCGAGAGAGTCGAGCCGGACCTGCTGGCCGTTGTTGCCGTGGATGTAGACCTTGGACAGCACACCGGGATCGAGCGTGCGCTCCTTGTCCGCCTCCAGGATGACGGCGTAGTCGTTGGCCGGCGTATAGACCGTGGCGATCTTGCGGGTTCCGAACGCCGAGTAGAGGGTGTTGCGTAGCCCATCCATGGTGACGCCGTAGCGCGCCAGCGCGTCACGATCGACAGTGAGGCGGAGCTGGCGCGCGCCGAGCGTAAGATCGCTCGTCACGTCGGTGAAGCCCGGCGCCCGCTTGACACGCTCGATCAGGCGCTGCGCATTCTCGTAGAGCTCCGCCTGATTGACGCTGGTCAACGTGTACTGATACAGCGCCGCGCCGCCGCGGCTGCCGATGCGCAGGTTCTGCAGCGGCACCGGGAACGCGCGGATGCCCGGGATGCCAGCCAGATTGCGCCGCAGCCGGTTTTGCACCTCGCCGATGGTCGCACGGCCGTGGCGATCCCGCCGCGCCTTGAGCTGGACGAAAATGGAGCCTCGGTTGAGAGTTGGATTGTACGACGTCTGCTGGACGTTCGAATTGACGTAGAGCACATCGGGATCGGTGCGGATGCGCTCGGATACAATGCGCTGACGGTCGAGCATGGCCTCGAAGGCGATATCGGGCGCAGCTTCCGTGCGCACGATGATGATGCTCGTGTCCTCGGTCGGGAGGAAACCCTTCTTCACTGCTCCGAACGCATACACCGTCGCCACGATCGTGCCGAGGGTGACGAGCAGCATCAGCCCCGGCACGCGCAGCGAAGCGTCGAGCGTGACCCTGTAGCCGTTTGCCATCATCTGGTAGCCGCGCTCAAAGCCGCGCGACAGCAGACCGGGCTTGGCCTCGGTATGCGCGTGCTTGAGCAGCCGCGAAGCCAGCATCGGCGTAAGCGTCAAGGAAATGAAGCCCGAAAGCAGGATGGCCATGCTGATGGTCATGGCGAACTCGAAGAAGAAGCGCCCGACGACGCCGCCCATGAAAAGGATCGGAATGAAGACCGCCACCAGCGATAGGGTGATCGACAGAACCGTGAATCCGATCTCGCGGGCGCCCTTGATGGCCGCGTCGAAGGGCTTCATGCCCTGCTCGACGTAACGCACGATGTTCTCCAGCACGACAATGGCGTCGTCGACGACGAAGCCGAGCGCCAGGGTCAGCGCCAGCAGGCTGACATTGTCGAGCGAGAACCCGAGCATCGCCATACCAGCAAAGGTGCCAATGATGGAGAGCGGGAGTGCCAGCGCCGGAATGAACGTGGCCCGCCAGGTCCTGAGGAAGGCAAGAATGACGAGGATGACCAGAATCGCGGTGAGTATCAGTGTGACTTGCACGTCGTGCACAGCGTCCCGGATCGAGATCGATCGATCGCTCAGCACGTTCAGCTTGATGGTCGGCGGCAGTAGCCGCTCGAATTCCGGCAGCATGGCGTTGACGGCATCGGTGACCGCCACGGTGTTGGCGTCGGGCTGGCGCTGAACGGAGACGATGATGGAGCGCGTGCTGTTGAACTCGGCGCGCGCCTCCTCGTTCTCGACGGAATCCTCAACCTTGGCGACGTCCTGCAACCGCACGGGCGCGCCGTTGCGCCAGGCGATCACGACGGGCTTGAAGTAGGCAGCGGTCGGCTCGGCGCTCTTGGTTTCCAGGATGTAGAGCTGATCACGCGTACGAATGCTGCCGATCGGGCTGACTGAGGCGAGCGCCGACACCGCCAGCCGGATATCCTCCACCGAGATACCGCGGGCGGCCAGGGCATCGAGGTCGTACCTGATGCGCACCGCGCGTTTCTGTGCACCCTGGATGTTCACCTGCGCCACGCCAGGCAGCATCGACAGGCGCGGGCTCATCACTTTGTCGGCAAACTCGTTCATCTCCTGCGACTTGGCTGTGTCGGAGGTCAGCGCCAGGAAGATGACGGGAGCGTCGGCTGGATTGACTTTGCGGTAGGCGGGCGGCGTGGGCAGATCCTCGGGCAAACGCCGGTTCGCCACCGAGATCGCTGATTGCGTGTCGAGGGCCGCAGCATCGATGTTGCGCGACAGATCGAACTCGAGCGTGATCTGCGTATTGCCTTCCGTGTTGAGAGAGGTAATCGCCGTGACGCCGGCGATGGTAGAGAACTGCCTCTCCAGCGGCGCGGCGACGGAAACCGCCATCGTGTCGGCGCTGGCGCCAGGGTATTGAACCGTCACGGTGATGGTCGGCACCTCGATGCGGGGAATGGCCGCGATCGGAAGCTGCCGGTATCCGAAGAAACCGCCAAGTGCCAACGAGGCCATGAGCAGGATTGTCATGACCGGTCGCCGGACGCAGAGCTCGGATAGTTTCAAACCGGCCTCCGGGTTCAGCTTCGCTCGTTCAGGCGTGCCTTGGTGGTCGCAGGCGCGCTGCGCGGCTCCTGCACGTTGACGCTCACGCCCGGGGCCAGCCTGATCTGGCCGTCCGTGACCACGCGCTCGCCGGCTCTCAATCCGTCCTGCAAGTAGGCCGTCTGTCCGACGATCTGCTCGACCGTGACGATGCGCGGTGCGACCTTGTTATCGGCGTCGATGACCCAAACCAGCATACCTTGCTGAGCTGGCAGCACAGCACTCGCCGGCACCGCGGTCATGTTCGGCTTCTTCTCGACGATCAGCGCAACCTCGACGGCCTGACCCGGCCAAAGCGCCTCTTCGGTGTTCTCGACAATCACCTTGGCTTGGACCGTGCCAGTACTCTTGTCGACCTGGTTGTCGATCATGCCGATGGTGCCGGTCAGCTTCCTTGATTGGGAGCCCGGAGTGACGATCTCGGCAATCGACTTGCTGGCCAAAGCGCGCATGAGCTGACCGAGCTCCGTCTGCGGAACCGAGAAGCTCACCGCAATCGGGCGCGTTTGATTGATTGTAACCAGAGCCTGCGAATCCTGGGTGCGAACGGTCGCCCCGAGCTTGGCGCCGATGCTGCCCGTACGGCCGGTGATGGGCGCGCGGATGACGAGATAATCGAGCTGGGTCTTCTGCATCTCGAGCTGCGCGCGGCCGGCTGCGATGGCAGCCTTGAGGCCTTCGACCGTATGCCGTGCCGTTTCCGCTAAGGCCTCGCTGACGTATTTCTTGCCAACAAGCGCCTCTCGCCTCTGCAGTGTCGATTCGGCATCACGTAGGTTTGCCTCATCGCGGGCGATGTTGGCCTCTGCCAGCTGGATCTGCGCCTTCATAAGACGGTCGTCGAGGCGAAAGAGGACTTGCCCTTCCTGGACGAGATCCCCTTCCCTGAAGTTCACCTCGACGATCTGGCCGTCGACACGCGGCTTGATCGCAACTGTCGCCAGAGGCTCCACCGTCCCGGGCGCGACGAGGATCACGGGCATCTCGGCAGTGATCGCCACAGCGGCGGTAACAGGCGCGGCCAGCGATCCGGACTTGCTTTGCTTGCCCTCAGCCTTCTTGCCGCGATCGAATTGCGCCTCGGGCGCCGGTTTGGCAGCGATTGTATCTACCAGAGGCGAAACATGTTCGCGGCCAGCCCAGGCCGCTGCAGCAAGTCCCAGCGCCGCCAGCCCCAGCGCAGTCCAACCCTTGCCTTTACCCATCCGACCGTACCCTGACACAGCGTCCGAGCTCGCCACTTTGGCCGCCGGCCCGCTGCAACCCGCGCACAAACTGGCGAGTCCAGGCAACGAAGCCTTGCCTCGCTCTCTTGGCGCGAACGTCCCCGGTGAGCATAATTCATCCCCCGTCAGCCTAGCATAATTTCCCTAACGTCAGCACGCGCGTTTGTCCGTCGCTCAGCCGAGGATTGGGGGGTCAGCCCAGCAGGTCCCGGAGCATGGGAAGAAGCGGACGATCGGCAGGAGGCATAGGGTAGTCGGTAAGCCGGCTGGTCCGTACCCACTTGATTTGCTGGCCTTCCGCGGGGCTGATCTCCCCGTCCCAGTTGCGGCACAGATACAGTGGCATCAGCAAGTGAAATGCCTCGTAGGCATGGCTTGCGAAGGTAAACGGGGACAGGCAGGTCTCGCAGACGTCGATCCCCAGCTCCTCTTTGAGCTCGCGAACGAGGGCTGCCTCGGGCGTCTCCCCCTCGTGAACCTTGCCTCCCGGAAATTCCCAGAGACCGGCCATCTCCTTGCCGGGCGGACGCTGCGCGATCAGGACGCGATTGTCACGGTCCACCAACGCCACCGCGGCTACGAGGAGAAGCCTGCGGCTCATCGTCGGCACCTGCCAGGGGGTTCAGCTTCGATAGTCGGCATTGATCGAGATATAGCCGTGCGTCAGGTCGCAGGTCCAGATTCGGGCGCGGCCGGTACCGATCCCCACATCCACACGAATCGTGATCTCGGCATTCTTCATGTACGCGGCCATCGTCGGCTCATCGTATTCGGCCGCTCGCTCGCCCTCGCGCGCCACAATGCGCTCGCCGAACCAGATCGAGAGGCGATCCCGGTCGGCAGCCTCGCCGGACTTGCCGACAGCCATGACGATGCGGCCCCAATTGGGATCCTCGCCCGCGATGGCTGTCTTTACGAGGGGCGAGTTGGCAATCGCGAGGCCGATCTTGCGCGCTGCGGCGTCACTCTCCGCACCCGTCACATCGAGCGTCACAAACTTCGAGGCACCCTCGCCGTCCTTGGCAACCAGGATCGCCAGCTCCCGCATCATATCGTCGAGCTGAGCGCGGAACTCGCCAAGCGCTGGATCGGCGGCATCGACAATTCTCTTCTGCCCGCGCCGCTCGGCCGCACCGGTCGCGAACAGGAGGCAGGTGTCGCTGGTCGACGTATCGCCGTCGACTGTCATGCAGTTGAAGCTGGTCGCCGCGCCGCGGGCGACGAGCGATTGCAGAGGCGCGCCGGCGATCGCAGCATCGGTGAACAGGAAGCACAGCATCGTCGCCATGTCCGGCGCGATCATGCCGGCACCCTTGCAGAACCCGGCTAGCGTCACCTCCGTACTGCCGATCCTCGCCTTGCGCGTAGCGATCTTCGGAAACGTATCCGTGGTCATGATGGCGCGCGCGGCCTCGCTGCCGCCGCCCGGCTCCGCCGCCTTGGCCAGTCCATCGAGCAGATGCGCGAACTTCGCGGCATCGAGCGGCTCGCCGATAACTCCGGTGGATGCGAGGTAGACCTCGTCCTTGCGGCAGCCGACCGCCTTCGCCGCAAACTCCGCGGTCATCTCCACCGCCTCGCGGCCCTTTCGGCCGGTGAACGCATTGGCATTGCCGGAGTTGACGACCAGCGCCCGGGCTACGCCACGGCTGAGGCTGGCGCGGCACCATAGGACCGGCGCGGAGCACGTCTTGGACTGTGTCAGGACACCGGCCACGGTTGTCCCCGCGTCGAAGACCGCGACCATGAGGTCCTTGCGTCCCTTGTAGCGGATGCCGGCCTCACAGGCGGCAAAGCGCACGCCCTCTATCACCGGCATCGCCGGCGTCTCCTTGGGTGCGAACGGAGAAACCGCCGTGGTGGATTTTGCCATGATGCGCCTGTCCTGCCTGGAGTGTCTCGAGCAGTGCCCTATTCGGCTGCGACCTTGCCCTCGCCGTAGGGCTCCGCCTCGATCTGGAGAATGTCGTTGAAGCGGTTGAAGGCGCCCGTCAGCGCCGTTCGCCAGGTCAACTCGACGATCTGTGCCTCGCTGAAGTGCTGTCTCAACCGCCGGAAGATGTCATCGCGCGTGCGCGACCAGTCCTTGGTGACGGCGATGGCGTACTCGACCACGAGCTTATCCACCTCATCGAGCTCGGGATGGTCCTTGTAGTCGAGCAGGCGCGCCACCCCCTCCTCGGACAGGCCGTGCGCCGCCAGTTTGGGCCCGTCGTGGGACACGCAATAGGCGCACTTGTTGAGCTGGGATGCCGTCACCATCAGCAGATAGAGGTGACGCTTCGAGATCACGGCTTCCTGACCGAGGTCGATCAGCAGATTCCAGATGTGCTCGAAGATCGGCCGGCGATGCGCCATGGCGCCAGCCATGTTCTCGAAGCTGCCATAGGCCTGCATCCTGGCCCACAGCGGCCGCATCGACTCCGGCAGATCTTCAAACTTCTTGATGCTGATGCGCGCCACGTGCTCATGCTCCGCGATTTGATGGGCCTGCAAGAAGAAGACCGCAGGGCAAAGCTCGTCAAGCTGGAGATTGCGTCACTCGCCGCGAAACAGGCCGCGGCGGCCCTCGACAGCCAGCACGCTCACCAGAGCAAGGATGCCGAGCACGGCAAAGCCTGCAGACAGGGGCCGCACGCTCCCGTCGAACAGCCGGCCTACGCCCCACCCGAGCACGGCGCCGACCGCAGAGGTGAAGAAGCCGATGAACGATGCCGCCATACCGGCAATGTGCCCCATCGGCTGCATGGAAATGGCGTTGAAGTTCGGGGCGATGAGGCCGAAACAGAAGAAGCAGACGGCCATGAGGAGGCCGAACACGAGCAATGGCGGCCGTCCGAGGAACGCCGCGAGGGACATGAGGATGGCCGCGGCAACGAACCCGACCAAAGCGGTGTGCGACACCCTGCGCATACCCAATCGCTGCACGAGCCGGGCATTGGTGAAGGACGCCAGCGCCAGGCTGCAGGCGAGTGCGCCGAACGCGATCGGGAAAGCCGCACCAAGGTCGTAAACGTCGACGAAAACCTGCTGCGCGCTGGTGATATAGCTGACGAGCGTCCCGAACATGAAGCCGCTCGCCACGCTGTATCCGAATGTGACCCGGTTCGTGATGACAGCGAGCACCGCCCCGCCCAAGCTGCGGGGCTGCGAAAGGCCGGGCTGCGTCGTCTCCGGTAGCCTGAGCCCCGCCCAGACGAAGCAGATGAGCCCAGCACCGAGCAGGACATAGAAAGCCCAACGCCACGAGCCGATGTGCGCCAGTGTCTGGCCAACGGCCGGCGCGAACACCGGGACCGTAATGAAGACCATCATGACCGTCGACATGACGCGGGCCATCTGGCGGCCCGCAAACAGGTCGCGCACGACGGCAATCGAAATCACGCGTGCGGCCGCCCCGCCGAAGCCTTGCATGAAACGGGCGAGCAGAAGCATGGCAAAGCTCGAGACGATCAGGCAGGCAAAGGCGCTGGCTGCAAATCCGGCGAGCCCCAGCAGGAGAGGCCACTTGCGACCGACCCGGTCGGACAACGGTCCCCAGACGAATTGGCCGACGGCCAGGCCAAGCATGTAGCTGGTGACGATCTGCTGCGCGTCATTTGGATGAAGCACCAAGAATGCAGCGCCGATCTGCGGCAGCGAGGGTAGCATGATGTCTATGGACAGCGCCGTGAGCCCGATCATCAACGCCATCAGCGCGATGAACTCAGCAAGGGGGATCGCAGGCCCGCTGTCTACGCCGGGCGGCTTGCTTTCGGGGCGCTCGCGGTCTTGCATCGGTGCTCCAGCCGGCGTGGAGAGTTCGGGGGTGCTTCGCGCGTGCACGCCCGACACGTGCCTGCTCGCTCCTACTCCACGCGCTCGAGGTCATTGCCCAAGCATTGTCGGCCGGCACCGCAGCCGTCGTGGACGGGCGCCGGACTTGTAATGGCTATTTCAGGCAATTGCCAACTGCGATCGCGGCCGCGCGCACGCGACGGCGGCTCTATTGGCGCTGCATCTCGTGCTCGGCAATGGCGCGGCGCACGAGCGCGTCCTGATCCATCGTCGCAATGAGGGTCGGGCCGGCATCAATAGGCCGCGGCGTACGCGAGGGGACAACCTCCTTCGGCTGCCAGCCTCTGCCATCATTGGGGCTCCAGAGCTGGCTCGGGGCGTCCGGCATCGACTGCATGTCGTGCTGTGGTGGAAGGCCATCGTCCCCGACAAGGCGGCGGGGCGTCGTGACGGCCGCCGTGGCGGTTGCAGCCGCATCGGCACTACGGCTACCCGCCTGTTGCGAGGCGCACCCCCCGCAAACCAATGCGAAGCCGGCCGCGATCACGCAGCCCGCGCGACAGCCATACGACATCCTACCAGGACGCAACGACCACATCGGCAACGCCCTTTACTCGCGCGACAAACTCGCCGCCCCGCAGTCTTGTTCCGTCTTGGTTAAGGGCGGCCTAACGGCATCGCAAATCGAGCCGCAGCGCTTGGCCAACTACTCTCCCATCTGCACCAGGGAGCCGTTGATGCGGGCACGCTCGAGAAAATAGTGGAAGGCCGCATAGCAGAGCGCGAAATAAAATGCATTGAGCGCCAGGGCCCGCAGCATGTCATCGCCGCGGAAAACATTATCCAGCACAACCCCACGCAAGCCCTCGAAGACGTAGGTTGTCGGCAACGCCAATGCCACAGGCTGTAACCAGACCGGCAGCGTCGAGACGGGATAATAGACGCAGGAGATCGGCAACAGCACGAACACGATCAGCCAGGCGAAGCTCTCGGCGCCCAGTCCCCAGCGCAGCACGACGCCGGTCGACAGCAGGCCTAGCGACCAACTCATGATGACCAGGTTGGCGAAAAAGGCCACGAACGCCAAGCCGAGACTTAAGATATTGAAACCGAAGAAGAAGTAGGCCAGAAGTGCGACCGGTATCATGGCCACCATCAGCTTGAGCAGGCTGACGATGGTGAGGGCGGCGACCAGCTCGGTGGGTCGCAGCGGGCTCATCATCAGATGGCCGAGGTTGCGCGACCAGATCTCCTCCAGGAATGCCACGGAGAAACCGAGCTGGCTCCTGACCAGCACGTCCCAGAGCAGCACGCCGCCGATGAAGAGGCCAGCGGCCTTGGCGGCAAAGCTCGCCGTCTGCGCCAGGTAGGCCTGCAGGAAACCCCACATCAGCATCTGCACCAGCGGCCAGTAGATGAGTTCTGCCGTGCGCGGCCAGGACGAGCGGATCACGTACCAATAGCGCAGCACCATGCCCCAGATGCGACGCCACGAGGCGCGCAAGCTCGACTGGTCCCGCAGCAGAACGTCATTCGTCAAGGAGCGTCCTTCCATACATCAATCAGCATCGAGCCTCGAATCCGAGCCGCGCCGGGCAATGTCGAGGAACACCTCCTCCAGCGTGCTTCGTCCAAACCGGCTGATGAGCTCCGCCGGCGTTTCGTCGGCAACGATCCTGCCTTTTTCCAGCATGATGACGCGGCTTGCCAGGCGCTCCACCTCGGCCATGTTGTGCGATGCCAGCACGATGGTGGCACGGCGGCTGGCACAATAATCCTCCAGCTTGCTGCGTACCCAGTCGGCCGTGTCGGGATCGAGCGATGCGGTCGGCTCGTCGAGCAGCAGCAGCTCGGGCGCGTTGAGCAAAGCCTTGGCGAGACTGACGCGCGTCTTCTGACCGGCCGAAAGCTTGCCGTAGGGACGCGACAGCAGATCATCCAGTCGCAGCTCCGCGGCCATCTCCTCGATCCGGGATTTCAGGCGCGCCACGCCGTAAACCCGCCCGAAGACCTCGAGATTCTGTCGGACGGTCAGGCGCATGGGGATGTCGACGTAGGGGCTCTCGAAGTTCATGCGATGCAGCACCTTGTGCCGCGCCTTGGCCATGTCGGCACCGAACACTCGGGCCACGCCCGAGGTTGGGATGACCAGGCCCATGAGCATCGAGATGGTGGTCGTCTTGCCTGCGCCGTTGCCGCCCAGGAGCGCGGTAACGGTGGCCGGCTCGAGCACGAAGCTGACGCCGTTCACGGCGGTGACCTCGCCGTAAACCTTACGGAGCTCAACGACCTCGACCGGCGGCGCTGTGCCGTCGTTTGCTATCTCGCGTTGCATGGAGCTTTCGTGCTACCGCATCGGCCGAACCGGGCCGGCCGGCTCGGCTAGGTACGCCCGTCAATTTGGGCTACAAGTGAGCCCGCGACAAGGCGTACGCGCCGCGTAGGAACCTCCTGATGGTTGTCGCTCAAGAGCACCATTCTTCGATCGACCGGTTGACGTCCGGCCCGCATGACAGCCGGCTCAGGATGCAGACCATCGTGCGTCTGCGCTGGTTCGGGGTCGTCGGGCAACTGGTGACGGTCGTCGCCGTCTACTGGGGCCTCGGCTTCGTGTTCCCGGTGGGCCTGTGCCTTGCCCTGATTGCCATCTCCGCGTGGGTCAACGTCTTCTTGCGGGTGCTCTACCCGGCCCGCTACCGGCTCAGTCCCACCTTCGCCACGACGCTCTTGGCGTGGGATATCGTCGAGCTTGCCGCCCTTCTCTATCTGACGGGAGGCATCGAGAACCCGTTCACATTCCTGATCGTCGCTCCCGTCACCGTGTCGGCCGCCACTCTGCCTGCGCGCAACACGGTCCTGCTCGGCGTGCTCGCCATCGTCGCCGCCGGCGTGCTGGTGGAGCAGCACATGCCGCTGCCATGGCACGCCCAAGAGGAATTCGCGCTGCCGCGGCTGTACCGTATCGGGATGATCGCATCGGTCGTGGCCGGCATGATCTTCCTGGCCCTGTACGCCGCGCGGCTGTCGAAAGAGTCCCGGCAAATGTCGGCAGCCCTGTCCGCCACAGAGCACGTTCTAGCGCGCGAGCAAAAGCTGCATGCGCTCGATGGTTTGGCTGCGGCCGCGGCGCATGAGCTCGGCACGCCGCTGGCCACGATCGCTCTCGTCACCAAGGAGCTCGAGCGCGACACCGAGAGCATGCCGCAAATTCAGGAAGACATCGCACTGCTACGCGCACAGGCAGAGCGCTGCCGCGAAATTTTGCGCAAGCTGACGCGCCGCCCGTCCGAGCAGGATCCGCACCACGTGAGCCTGCCGGTGACGCAGCTCATCCAGGAGGCCGCCGCGCCCTATCAGATGCTGTCGGCGAAGGTGGAGATCAGCGCTCGCGCCGTTGCCGGAACCGAGGGAGCCGGCGCGCGCGAGCCGGTTGGCGAGCGCAAGCCGGGCGTGATTTACGGCCTCGGCAACCTGATCGAGAACGCCGTGGACTTTGCCCGCGAGCGCGTCGAGATCACGGCCCGCTGGAACGAGCGGGAGGTCGTCGTTGCCATTTCGGACGATGGTCCCGGATTCTCCTCGGAGATCATGGATACCCTGGGGGACCCCTACGTGACGACCCGGTCGTCGCGGGAGGCACAAACCGATGACAACGAGGAGGCCTCCGGCCTTGGGCTAGGGTTTTTCATCGCCAAGACCTTGCTGGAGCGATCCGGCGCACGCCTTTCGCTGGAAAACCGCGAGGCCCCGGCGCATGGCGCGATCGTCCGCATCACCTGGCCGCGGGAGGCCTTCGACCTGCGGCAGGCGGATGTGTTCACGTTCTTGCCCAAGGCGCGGGCCGCAGCCGAGTAGGTGGGCCGCCACGTAATATTGAGCCGAGTTAACTTGGCTCCCGCCGTAGCCATCGGATATACTTGTGCCATGGAAAAGAAGGACACGACCGAAGACCTCTCGTTCAAGCAGGACGAGCTCCCCGCAGACCGTTCTCTCGTCATCGTCGATGATGACAGGGCGTTCCTGCAGCGCCTGGGACGCGCCATGGAATTGCGCGGCTTCGAGGTGCGGATGGGCCAATCCAGCGCCGAAGGCCTCGACCTGATCCGCCAGAAGCCGCCCGCCTTTGCAGTCGTCGACATGCGGCTCGAGGATGGCAACGGCCTCGACGTGATCGCCGAGCTGACCAAAATCAGGCCCGACGCGCGCACCATCGTGCTGACCGGCTACGGAAACTTCGCCACCGCGGTTTCGGCGGTCAAGCTCGGCGCGGTCGACTACCTGGCCAAGCCCGCCGACGCCGACGAGGTGACGGACGCGCTGTTGGCGCCGGCCAACGAAAGGGCCCCGCCGCCGGAGAACCCGATGTCGGCGGATCGGGTCCGCTGGGAGCACATCCAGCGGGTGTACGAGCTGTGCAATCGCAACGTGTCGGAGACTGCCCGGCGCCTGAACATGCACCGGCGCACGCTGCAGCGCATCCTCGCCAAGCGGGCGCCGAAGTAGAGCCGCTACTCGCGCAGTTGCAGCTCGAGGCCGGCTTCGGGATCGTAAAGGGCGGACAGCCGCAGAGCCGCTATCCGAGCGAAGCGCAGCGTGACGGCTTTGCGCCGCGCCCCGGCTAGGCGATGCTCCGGCGCCGCGCGCACGATCTCGCCGCCGTAGCGATCGGCGACGATGAGGCCTGTGTCCGCCGGCAGCACCCCGGCAGGAAAGTCAGGCGCCACGGCGAACAGCAACCGATCACAGAACTCACGGTATTCTGGCCATTTCTGGTCAACCCGGAAGTCCTCGAGGCACGATTTGATCTCGACGATCCAGACCTCTCCGCTGTCGGCAATCGCCATCACATCGGCACGGCGGCCATTGGCGAGCGGCAACTCGCACACGCAGGCGAAACCGTGCAGCGCCAGGAGCCGCGCGACGCCGCGCGCAATCTCGGCTGCCCGCGCCGATTGGCGGCCGTCGACGGGGACTTTGCGATCGGCTTCGCCCGTACTCGTCATTAATCTGCCGCTCCATGCCCCTAGTGCACGCAACCCTAGCATGAAGTAAGAAGCTAGAGCGATTGGCGGCGGCTTGGCTCGGGGTGGCTCGAACCAGCCGGGGTTGAGAGGGTAGGCGTAATGTTTTTCAAACGTTCGCAGCAGGAACCTGCTGCTGCTGCTGCGCCCAGACCAAGCGGCGACATGGATTCGGCGGCACCTGCGCCGCGCCCGCTCCCGGCAAGTGAGCTGCGGCGAACGGTCGATCCCGCGACGCTCGGTTTCAAGACCACCGCGGAGCTGGAGCCGATTCTCGGGCTCATCGGGCAGGAGCGGGCCCTGAAGGCGATCCAGTTCGGCGCCAACATCAAGAGCCATGACTTCAACGTGTTCGTGCTGGGACCCGCGGCCTCGGGCAAGACGACTGCGGTCAAGCAATACCTGGAGCGAAGGGCGGCCGAGGCCAGCGCACCGCCGGACTGGGTCTACGTCAACAACTTCGAGACGCCCCACCGTCCGCGGGCCCTGAAGCTGCCGCCTGGCCGGGCTCGGCCCTTCGCCAGGGGCATGATCGCCGCGATCGACGAGCTCAGAAACACCCTGCCCGCCATGTTCGAGGGCGAGGATTACCAGGCCCGCCGTCGCGCCATCGACGAGGAGTTCCGCTCCGGGCAGGAGGAAGCGCTCGACGCTCTCAACAAGAAGGCGCAGACGCAGAACATCGCCGTGCTGCGCACGCCGACCGGCTTCGCCATGGCGCCCATGCACGAGGGCAAGATCGTCAAGCCTGAGGTGTTCAACACCTTGCCAGAGGCGATGCGCAAGGAGGTCGAGACCAAGATTGAGGCCCTGCAGAAGGAGCTCGAGGCCATCCTCGAGCGCGTGCCGAAGTCCGACAAGCAGCGCCGGGCCAAGACCAGTGAGCTCAACGAGGAAGTGGCGAAGGTCGCCGTGCGTGAGGCGCTCGACGACCTGGCTGCCGCATTCGCCGACCAGGAAGGCGTGCTGGAGTTCCTCAATGCCGCGGGCCGCGACCTGATCCGCAATGTCGGACTGTTCCTAGTGCAGAGCGGTGAGGAAAGCGAGATCGTCAAGCAGCCGGCCGATACGGCCCGCGATGCGCGCTTCCGCAGGTACATGGTCAACGTGATGGTCGGCGCCGAACCCGACGTAGCAAAGGGCGCCCCGATCTACGAGGAGCTCAACCCCACCTACGGCAATGTCATCGGCCGCGTCGAGCATCTGGCCCAGATGGGAGCGCTGGTCACCGACTTTCTGCTGATCAAGCCGGGCGCGCTGCACAAGGCGAACGGCGGATACCTGCTGATCGACGCCCGCAAGGTTCTGCTTTCGCCGTTTGCCTGGGAGGCACTCAAGCGCGCCATTAAGGCGCGCGAGATCCGCATCGAGCAGCCCTCAGAGATGTCGGGGCTCGTCTCTACCCAGTCGCTCGATCCGGAGCCGATCCCGCTCGACGTCAAGGTCATGCTGTTCGGCGATCGCGAGCTTTATTACCTGCTGAGCCAGGCCGATCCGGATTTCCCACGCCTGTTCAAGGTCCAGGCGGATTTCGACGATTCCATCGCTCGTTCCACCGAGAACGACCGGGCATATGCGCGGCTCATCGCTTCGATCGTGCGCGAGCACAATCTCAAGCACGTCGACGCCGCCGGGGTGGCGCGCGTGATCGACGAAGGCGCCAGGCTCGCCGATGACCGCGAGAAGCTTTCGATCGAGATCGGCCGCATCGCCGACCTGGTGCGCGAGGCGAACTACTGGGCCAACGAGGCCGGCCACGACGTGATCATGCGCGAGGACGTCGTGCGGGCCATCGAGGAGGGCGTGCAGCGGGCCGACCGGCTGCGCGATCGCGCCCAGGAAACCATCAACCGCGAGATCGTCCTGCTCGATACGCAGGGGAGCAAGGTCGGGCAGATCAACGGCTTGTCCGTGCTGCAGCTCGGCTCGTTCTCGTTCGGACGCCCGAGCCGCATCACGGCCCGCGTCCGCATGGGGCCGGGCCGCGTCACCGACATCGAGCGCGAGGTGCAACTGGGCGGGCCGCTGCACTCCAAGGGCGTCATGATCCTTTGGGGGTTCCTTGCCGGCCGCTACGCGCAGGATGTGCCCCTGGCGCTGTCGGCCTCGCTCGTGTTCGAGCAGTCTTACGGCGGTGTTGACGGCGACAGCGCCTCCTCGGCCGAGCTCTATGCCTTGCTGTCAGCCCTCGCCGAGGTGCCGATACGCCAGTCCCTCGCAGTCACGGGCTCGGTCAACCAATGGGGCGAGGTGCAGGCGATCGGCGGGGTCAACGAGAAGATCGAGGGCTTCTACGACGTGTGCAAGGCGCGCGGGCTGGATGGCCAGCAGGGCGTCTTGATTCCGGCGGCCAACGTGCAGCATTTGATGCTGCGCGAGGACGTTGTCGAAGCGGTTAACGCGAAGAAGTTTTCCATCTACCCGGTCAAGACGATTGATCAGGGCATCGAGATCCTGACAGGCGTGAAGGCGGGGGAGCGCACGGCCGAGGGGCGCTATCCCGCCGCAACCATCAATCGGCTGGTCGAGGATAAACTGAGATCGTTCGCGGAACGCGGACGTGCCTTCGCAAACAGACCCGGGAGTTCGCTGGAGAACGGGAAGGCTTAAGGCCATGATTATGCACGTGGCGGAGGCAGGCGAGCAGCGCGGTCGCGTGGTGCTTCAGCTCTCTTCGAGCCGGCCCAACCCCGTGGCCCTGGAGGCCGCATTCCGCATCGCCCAGGCGTTCCGTTCCGAAATCGAGAGCCTGTTCGTCGAGGATCGCCAGCTCGTCGAGCTCGCCAGCTTCCCATTCGCCCGTGAAATCTCCCTGTCGGGCCGCACAACCAGGGCGCTTTCGCCCGAGAGTATCGCCCGTGAAATGCGGCTCGTGGCGCGCGCCGTCAGCCGGCGCGTCGAGGAGCTGGCTCGGCAAGCCGAGGTGCCGCTACGTTGCAGCATCGTCCAAGACGAGCCCGTGCAGGCGCTGGCGACGGCCTGCGCCGAGCATGGCCCCTGGAACGTCGTCGCGTTCGCCGATCACAACGTGCTGAGCAACGGCGAGACGCTGCGCGAGATCATCGAGCGCGTATCGGGCACAACGGGCCTGCTGCTGGTCGGGCCCGAAGCAAAGCGAACGAATGGGCCCGTGGTCGTCGTGGTCGAGGACATGCTGCATTTCGAGCCAATGGTGCGCTCGGCCATGCGCCTGCTGCGGGAGGAAGGCGACGAGGTGGCGTTGCTGCTCATCGCCGATGATCCGTATCAGGGACAATGGATGGAGAGCCAGGCTCGCCTGGCCCTCGGCGACACGCCGGGCGTCCGCATCGCCTCGGGCGTCGACGCGCGCGGCTCTGGCCTGGTCGTGGCCGAGGTTCTGCGGCGGCTCAAGGCCGGGTTCATCATCGGCCAGTTCGGCGGCATTCTCATACCGGCCGATGGCGACTTGCGCCATCTCGCGTCTTCTCTCGAGTGCCCGTTGTTCGTCATGCGGTGACTTCGGGCTTCGCACACTGCGCCTAAAGCCCATGCCTTCGCTTATCTAGAGCATCCCCAGCGGGGTCGCGCGGCGCGGCGGGGGAAAGGCGGCATCGAGTGTCTTCAGATCCTCCGCATCGAGCTTCAGATCGGCCGCGGCCGCGTTGGCCTTCACGTGCTCGAGGTTCGATGCCTTGGGAATCGCGACGACATGTGGGTGCCGCATGGTCCAGGCAATCGCGACGGCAGCCGGTGTCACGCCGTGCTTTGTGGCGACGGATGCCAGCGCGGCGTTCCTCAGCACCGAACCTTGTCCCAAGGGCGAATAGGCCATGACCATGACTTTGTGCCGGGCGCAATCGGCGAGCAGGTCCCATTCGATGCCGCGGCTGCCGAGGTGGTAGAGCACCTGGTCGCAGATGCAGTTGCCGCCGGCAGGCGCGCGGCGCAACTCCTTCATGTCGTCGGTGTCCAGGTTGGAGACGCCCCAGTGCCGGATCTTGCCGTCGGCCTTGAGCTTCTCGAACGCCTCTACCGTCTCGGCCAGAGGATATGAGCCGCGCCAGTGCAGCAGGTAGAGGTCCAGGCGCTCCGTCTTGAGCCGCTTGAGGCTGCGCTCGCAGGCAGCGATGGCGCCCTTGCGCGAGGCATTGTGCGGATAGACCTTGCTGACGAGGAAGACCTTGTCGCGGCGACCGGCGATGGCCTCGGCGACCACCTCCTCCGCCCCGCCCTCACCGTACATCTCCGCCGTATCGATCAGGTTCAAGCCAAGATCGAGGCCGAGCTTTAGCGCCCTGGTTTCGGCGGCGCGATTGGCGCTGCGCTCGCCCATGTGCCAGGTGCCGAGACCGAGGGCAGGTATCTTCTCGCCGGTAGCGAGCGTAACGAAGCGCATGTTGGCCTCCTTCGCGTGAGGAATGCGCAGTCTAGCTGTGCAGAACGCTCAATCGTCAAGCCGTGATCCCGCTCGCGTGCTTCGCCGGACCTCGGCTATTGTCGCAGGATCTTGCTCGGACCATATTCGCGATCTGCAGGAGAAGACGGCATGACCCACGGCATGGTTTGCGCGGCCCAACCTGAAGCGGTCGAGGCGGGCCTGGAGGCCCTCGCAGCCGGCGGCAATGCCGTCGACGCGGCGATCGCCACCGCGCTCGTGCAAACGGCAGTCGACCCGCAGATGTGCGGTATCGCAGGGTTCGGCTCGCTGCACGTGTACGACCCGAGGCGCCGCATCCATGCCTGTTTGGATTTCCACGGCCGGGCGCCGCAAAAGGTCACGCCGACGATGTGGGAGCACCTGCTCATCGGTGAGGCCGATGACGGCTTCGGCTTCCTGCTAGAGGGCAGGGTGAACGAGCTCGGCTACGGCGCCATCACCAGCCCGATGACCCTGCGCGGGCTCGACGAGGCGCTGAAGCGCTACGGCACGATGAAGTTGAAGGACCTCATCGCACCCGCCATCGCCTATTGCGAGGAGGGGTTCATGGTGCGCCCGCATGTGGCCGCCTACTGGAACCAGGTACCGACTGAAGGGCGCGCGCCTCACAGCGACTGCCTCACAAAGATACCTGCCACCCGTAAGATCTACGCCAAAGCGGACGGCCGGCTGCACGCGGTGGGCGAAATCCTGAAAAACCGCGACATGGGCCGCACCTACCGTCGAATCGCCGAGCACGGGGTGGAGGACTTCTACGCGGGCGAGATCGCGCAAAGGATCACCGACGATATGGCCGCAAATGGCGGGCTGATCACGCGCGAGGACCTTGCGGCGGCCGTGCCCAACACGACCGAGCCGCTTTGGGGCACGTACCGCGGTCTGCGGCTTGCCACCAACCGGCCGCCCGGCGGCGGCGTAATGCTGGTCGAGATGCTCAACATCCTGGAGCATTTCGACCTGAAGGCCATGGGACACAATTCCCCCGCCTACATCGCAACCGTGTCGGAGGCCATGAAGATCGCCACCGTCGACAAGGACACCAAGGTCGGCGATCCCCGCTTCGTCGATGTGCCGCTGGCGGAGCTGACGTCGAAGGCTTACGCGGCTTCCCTCGCGGAGCGCATCAAGTCGGGTGTGAAGACGCACGTGCCGCGCCTCGGCGGCAAGGAGAGCGCCGACACCACACACGTAACCGTTGTCGACGAGCATGGCGCCTGCGTCTCCCTCACGCATACGCTCGGCACGCCGTCGGGCGTGGTCACGGAGGGCCTCGGCTTCATGTACAATGGCGCCATGGCCGTATTCGATCCGCGGCCCGGCCGAGCCGGCTCGCTGGCGCCGGGCAAATCGCGCTTCTCCTCGATGGCTCCCACGATCGTGTTCAAGGACGACAAGCCACTGCTGGTGCTCGGCGCGCCGGGCGGCACATTCATCTCGATGGGAATCCTGCAGGTGATCCTCAACGTGGTCGAGTTCGGCATGAGCGCACTCGAGGCCGTGTCGGCGCCGCGCTTCTGCACCACATCGGATACGATCCAGCTCACCAACCGCATCCTTCGCTCCACCGAGCGCGATCTGGTCGCGCGCGGCTATCCGGTGCGGCGCTGGCCGATGAACTTCCACTTCTCCGGCGTGCATGCCATCCGCATCGTCGACGGGCGGCTGGACGGCGGCGCCGATCCTGGGCGCGACGGTATGGCGATGGCGGTGTAGTGCGGGAAACGACACGATGAGCAAGCGCATCCTGATTGCCGGCTTCAAGCACGAGACCAACACGTTCTCGATCCTGCCGACGGATCTTGCGGCCTACCGCGCCCGCGGCCTTCACCGCGGGGCCGAGATCGAGCCTGTCTATGCCGGGACCAACACCGAGATCGCCGCGTTCCTCGACGGCTGCAAGAAGCACGGCTGGCAGCCGATCCTGACGATTGCGGCGGACGCAACGCCCTCGGGCAAGCTGACGCGCGACACTTACGAGGCAATCGCAGGCGAGATCGTGGAAGCCGCGGCGCGCGAACGGCCGGATGCGCTTCTGCTGAATTTGCACGGCGCCATGGTGGCCGAGCATTCCTTCGATGGCGAAGGCCTGCTGCTGGAGCGCTTGAGGCAGAAGATCGGCCCCTCGGTCCTGATCGCGGCAACGCTCGACCTGCACGCCAATGTCACCAAGGCGATGGCGCAGCATGCCGACATTCTGGTCAGCTATCGCACCTATCCGCACGTCGACATGCACGATATCGCCACGGAAACCGTCGACATCGTCGCGCGAACGCTCGATGGCAAGGTGCGCCCCAAGACGTATCTCGCCGGAGGGCCGCTCATCACCGGCGTGGACGAGGGCCGGACCACGTCGCCGGGTCCGATGACGGAGATCCTCGCGAAAGCAGCCGAGCTTAAGAAACAGCCCGGCGTTCTCGCGGTCTCGATCAATGCCGGCTTCCCGTGGGCGGATATTCCGGAGGCCGGTCCGACCGCTGTCGTCGTCGGCGACGGCGATGATCCTCGCTATGCCCGCATGGCCCAGGACCTCGCCCAGTACATCTGGGACACACGGCACCGCACGACGGTGAAGCACGTCAGCGTCGCCGAAGCCGTAGCGCGCGCCAAGGCCAAGGGAAAACCCGGTGCGCCCGTCGTGCTGGCCGACTTCGCCGACAATCCCGGTGGCGGCGGCTACGGCGATACCACCGGTCTGTTGCGCGGCATGATCGAGGCTGGTCTCACGAACGCTGCGCTGGCGGCGCTCTACGATCCGGAGAGTGCAGCCGCCTGTCACGCGGCCGGACTAGGCGCCACGCTGCGGCTGAAGATCGGGGGCAAGGTCGATCCGGCATACGGCGCGCCGATCGAGGCCGAGGCCAAGGTCACGCATCTGTCCGACGGCAAGTTCCGTATCGAGGGGCCTATGCTGCGCGGCTTCCCCGTCGACATGGGGCCGACGGCAACGGTGAAGGTCGGCGGCGTCGAGATCGTGATGGCCTCGCGCCGGTTCCAGAACTACGACCGCAACTTCTTCCGTGCCGGCGGCATCGAGCCCGCGGAGCGCGCCGTTCTGGCGGTCAAGTCGATGCAACATTTCCGCGCCGCGTATGCGCCACTCGCCTCTGAGATCATCGTCGTGGACGAGGGCGGCGGCATCACCTCACACGACCTGCGCAAGCTCGACTTCCGCCACGTGCGCCGCCCGGTGTGGCCGCTCGACCAAGACTAGAGCAATTCTCGATCGAGCCGCGCCGTTGCCCATCCCCTCTCCCTCGCGAGGGAGAGGGCTTCGCGCCCTGGACTTGCGAGGGCCATGGGGAGACGATGGCCTCAATCCTTGCGGTGACGCAGTAGAGCAGCCCGAGCAAGTCCTTTGGGCGCGAAGGGTGAGGGTGTCGCAAAGTCGGCCGCAGCCACATCCCTGCGTTCCGTGCGAACTGCGAAATGCCCTAGCGACAGAGGGCGCCAGACCGCTATTCGGCCGGCTGCAAGGCGCCTTCGCGCCGCTGACGCAGGGCGAGCCAAGTTGCCGAGACGAGCACGATGGAAAGCACCGGGACCGCCGCGAGGTTAATCACCATCCAGCCTGCACGCTGCTGCAGGAAGCCGGCAGAAGCCGCAGCCGTCGCGGTGGCGGCATAGACGACGAAGTCGTGGCTCGCTTGGACTTTGGCACGCTCTGCGGGCGTGTAGGTCCGGGTGAGCAGGGTCGAGCCTCCGACGTACGCGAAGTTCCAGCCCAGCCCGACCAGCGCATTGGCGACGAGGAAGTTCTTGAAATCGACCCCGGAAAGATTGACCAGCGCGCAACCGAGCTCGATCAGCGCGCCTGACGCGATGATGGGCAGCACACCGAAGCGCGCAATCAGGCTGCCGGTGAAGAACGACGGCAGGAACATGCCGATGATGTGCGCCTGGATCACGGTCGCGCTGTCGGCGAAGCCATAGCCGCAGGCCAGCATCGCCAATGGCGTTGCGCTCATCACCAGGGTCATGACGGCGTAGCCGAACATCGAGGAAAGGAGTGCGACGCGATAGGCCGGCTGGCGCGCGATCTCGCGCAGCGGGCGCCCGCCCTCGGCCCTCTGCTCGGCGGTCGGGGTCGGGATGCGTAACGCCTGCACCAGAATCAGGCTCGTGAGGCCGATCAGCGCGGCAGCCACGTACACGCCCATGAAAGCGATCGGGTCGAACCAGTGCACCGTCCACTTGGCAAGCTGCGGTCCGAGAAATCCGGCGAGCACACCGCCGGCCATGACGAGCGAAATGGCCTTCGGCTTGAAGGCCATGGGCGAGGCATCGGCGGCAGCAAACCGGTAATACCACGAGAAGGCGGCCGACGCACCCTGCAGCAACGCAGAGGCGCAGAGCAGCCAAAAGCTTTGGCACCATATGGCGTAGGCCGCGAGCCCCCCGAAGGCGACGCCGAGCAGCGCGCCAATCGAGAAGCCTGCCCGCCTGCCGATGCGGCCCATGAGCAACGACGCCGGAATCGTCGTCAGCATGATGCCGGCGTGATTGAGGAAGATGGGTAGCGTCGCGAGCGACTTGTCGGCCCCGAGCAGCGCGTGGCCGGCCAGCGGGGAGGTGGCAATGCCCATCGCCTGCACGGACATGAACAGGCCTTGCGCGACCGCAAGCACCGAGACGTTGCGATAAACGGACCGGGAGAGGTCGGGTGCCGCGGTCATGGGAGAAGCGCTTCCTCAAAGTCACATTGCTTGGCGAACGTGTTTGCTACAACAGGCAGGCAATGGCAAAGATTTTCCGGCGCATGGCTGCTCAGCGCTATCGAGATCGGTCACAGGGGCGGCTGGCAGGGACGCCTTGAGGCGGGCGGCAAAGGCTGTCAATCATTCCTCATCCGAGCGCGCTCAGCGCCGGCCGTGCAAACCCGACAAGGAGAAAACAACCGATGGATCGCAAGCTTTGGGAGAAGGGCTTGGCAGCGCGCAAGTCGACCCTGGGCGCGGAGTATGTCGAGAAGAATCTGTCGACCGCCGACGACTTCAACAAAGAATTCCAGGACATGCTCAACGAGTTCTGCTGGGGGGCGATCTGGGGTGACGACCGCCTGCCTCCCAAGACTCGCTCGATGATCAATCTCGGCATGCTCGCAACCCTCGGGCGCATGCACGAGTGGGAGCTCCATCTCAATGGTGCGCTGAACAACGGCGTCACCAAGGACGAGCTGAAGACCATCCTGCACCAGATCGCAATCTACTCGGGCTTCCCGGCCGGCGTCGAATGCTTCCGTATCGCCCGCAAGGTGCTGGCCGAACGGGCAGCCAAGGGCTGAAGGTCGTCTGCCGGCTCCCGGATCATTGCTCGCTTTTGTGCAAGTCCGGGATGTCGAATTTCCGCTAAAGGGTGGCCTGCTCGACGGAAATGACGATCACCGTCGTGTTGTCCTGAAACGTGTCGGCGGCGCCGTCGACGGCACGGATCAGGGCAGCAGCGGCGGCCTCCGGCCCGTCCGGCAGATAGGCGCCAACGACGCGCGCGATCTCCTTGTCCTCGAGGGTGTGAATGCCGTCGCTGGCGACGACGATCGCGTCACCGGCTTGCAGCGCCAGCGGGCGCTGCGAGGCATCGATGAGATCTATGTCCTCGCCGGAGACCGCCGCCCGCAAATAGTGACGGCGCGGATCGGCCTTGGCCTGCTCCGGCGACAGCCTGCCATTGGCCACGAGGCGGTCGAGCATCGGCGCGAGCGAGTGGTCCTCATTGAGTCTGGCAATCTCGCCGCGCCGTATCAGGTACAGCGGGCTATCGCCGACGCTGACCCATTCGGCACAATCGGCACCGAAGGCAACTCCGACCAGCGTCGCGCCCATGCCCGCGAGCGCAGGCTTCTCACTGATCTTCTCGGCAATCGCAGCGTTGGCGGCGGACAATCCGGTCTGCAGCCGGTCAGCGACGCGCCCTTCCGCCTGCGCGAAGGTCTGCAGAAATGCCGCGCAAATAGTCTGGCTCGCGATCGCACCACCGGCGTGCCCGCCCATGCCATCGGCGAGGATTGTGACGAGTCGTGCGTCGTTGCCAGCCGGCGACGCGTCGCGCGGTACGGGTGACGGCGTTCCGCTCGGCCACACCGCTGCGGCGTCTTCCTGGTAGCTGCGCGCACCCTGACTGGCACGCGTCGCATGGCGAAACCGCAACATCACTCCTTGAGCTCGGTCAGCTCCGCCCAATCGAACTCGGGGCCGCAGAATGGCACGAAACAAAGCTGGGTGCGACCCATCGTGATGAGATCCATGGCCGACAGCTCGACGGCAGCAGTCGGCTTGCGGTCGTTGAGCGCCACGATGTTGGTCTTGGCCAGGTTCGGCACTAAAAGGAACTTGCGATCGACGGAGTCATAGCGGATGAACGCCTGCTCCTCGCTCGAGATGGCGTCGTCGCCGAAGTCGATGGGGATGCGCTGATTGCTGCCGCGGCCGAGGGTGTTGTTGCCCTCGAAGATCGGTCGATAGGAACCCAGGCCCGGGCCGCCGACTACGACCAGCCAACCCACCACCGGGTCCTGGTGGAACTCGGTGCGCTTCACGCTCTGCCTGCCGCGTATGAGCTGCGTGCGGCCACCTGCAGCTCCCGCGACGGGCGCCTTGCTGGAGGAGCCGCGCACGACACGCGTCGTCGGCGCATCCATCTCCACATGAGCATCCTCGCGGCGCTCATGGAACGTGCCCCGCGCCTCGCGGGCCGCCTCTGCGGCGCTCGGGCCCTGTGCCGGCGCGGCCGCAGGAGCCTGCTCGTGTCCGCCGGACGACGACCGCCCCTGGTCCGCGCTCATGACCGCGGGCAGGGCCGACTTCTGAGGAAGCGGCAGGGGTTTCTCGTCGCGTGCCGCTGCCGCCAGAGCGTCCCGCAACGAGCCCAGCAGACGTGTCTGTGTGACCGGGACCGCCGTCCCCGGCCGATCCGCCTGTCGCTGATCGCTAGCCATGCTCCTCCTCCGCCGATTCGACCCGCCAACACCACCATTCGATTACGCGCGCGCGGTGCGCGAGACCAGCTCGCAGCGAAACCTGACGCGTGAATTCCCAAGCTCGATGAGATCGCCATCCCTGAGCCGGGCCCGCGCCATGCGCCGGCCGTTGACCAATGTGCCGTTACCCTTGCCGCCGCTCACGTCCAGGAGGATGAACTCGGCATCGGGCGTTCGTTGAATGAGCGCATGATGAAGATGGACGTTCGGGTCCTCCAGGCGCAGGTCATTCTCCCGGTCGCGGCCGATGCGCAACAGCTCCCCTTCCATCTTGTGGTAGGCGGGTCGCGGCTTGTCGACGTCAAGCCAGGCGCCCGCAGGGCGCAGCAGGGCGGAAGCCTCCGCTGCCTGCATGGCGAGGGCTGCGCGCGCCCGGGCCGCTTCGCGGCGGCGACGCCGGCCTTGGGCCGCAAGCGTCAGCATGGCCGCGAGAGGGAATACCAAAAGGACGCCCAGCCCGATAACCACGGCGGGCGCACGCTCCTGCCCCGATCTGATGGTGGCGTAGGCCATCTCTGCTGCGCGATACCCCGTCGACAGGATCCTTCCAACGATCGCGGACACGTCCGATGTCGCAAGGCCAGCCGAGCCAACCGGAGGCAGAATCGCAATCGCCGCTGCGCCGGCGCAGCCAAGAAACAACATCACGACAGCGAATCGCGGGCGCGGCATTGCATGCCTCCTCGATTCGGGCAGTCTGAGGGCGCATGGCGGCAGGAACATGGCTTGGCCACCATGGCCGGGCCGCAACGAGCTATCCGCCCATGCGCTCGTGCGAGGCCACAGTCCCTTGTTCCGCCATATTATTGGCCGCATATCGACGCGGGAGCGAGGGGAATCAGTGGCATTCCAGGGCTAGCAGCAGCGCAGGGCATTCATCATCGGTGCAATGAGGGCCAGTCCACGTCTCCCGATCGGCCGGTGCAGTCGTCCAAACGAGAGCAATGACGAACCTTCTCGCCCTGCCCATGGGAACGGTGCTCGCCGACGACTACCGGATCGAGCGCGTGCTGGGTGCGGGCGGCTTTGGCATCACGTATCTCGCCGAGGAGACGCCGCTCGCCCGCCTCGTGACGATCAAGGAGTATTTCCCCGCCGACTACGCCGCGCGTGACGGCAACATCGAGGCCTCACCTCGCTCGCAAGACTGCGAGGGGGACTATCGCTGGGGACTCGATCGCTTCCTCGAGGAAGCACAGACGCTCGCCAAGTTCGACCACCCCAACATCGTTCGCGTCTACCGCTACTTCCGCGCCAACAACACCGGCTACATGGTGCTGCACTTCGAGGAGGGCCAGAGCCTCAAGAGCTGGCTCAAGTCTCTCGGACGCGCCCCGCGCCAGCACGAGCTCGACCGCATCATCGCCCCACTCCTGGACGCGCTCGAGCTGATCCACGGCGCCGACTTCCTGCACCGCGACATCGCGCCGGACAACATCATCATCCGCAAGGATGGCTCGCCGGTGCTGATCGACTTCGGCTCCGCGCGGGGTGAGATCGCCCAGCATTCGATGACCATCAGTGCGCTGGTGAAGCCGGGCTACAGCCCGTACGAGCAGTACGCAACGAACAGCCGCCAGCAAGGACCGTGGTCCGACATCTACTCGATGGGGGCGACCCTCTATCAGGCCGTGACCAACAAGCGGCCGCCGGACGCACCCTCGCGCATGGTCCACGATGAGCTGGTGCCGGCGCGCGATGCCGCGTTGAGCTCATATCGTCCGGCGTTTCTGGCTGGGATCGACAAGGCTCTGGCACTGGAGATCACCGGCCGTCCGAAATCGGTGGGCGTATGGCGGGCGGACCTGCTCCGAGGCCAGGAACCGGCGGCAGCGGACGCGCCTGCGCCGACGCGAGCCCTAGATCCTGACGGCGCGGCCACGCCGGCCCCCGAGCCGGCCAAACGGCGAGTCGAAGCAGAAGCCCCGTCGTCCGGAACGCCATGGCTTCGCGACATGCTGGCAGCGCTCGGGCCGAAAACGGCGCCCCGTTCGCCACCTCAGCCGCCACAGGCGGTCGTGCAGAAGCCAGCGTTGCCGGCAAAGGCGAAGGCCGAGCCGAAGGTCAAGCAGCGGCGTCCGCCACAGCCATCGCGGATCAAGCCGCGCCGCCACTGGCGGCCGCTTGCGGTGAAGCTGCTGATCGGACTCGGCGTCGCCTCCGCCGCCGTTGCGATGCAGGACAAGTTCCCTGTGGTGCAGCATCGCGGCGCCAGCACCGTGCTGAGCCACGAGGCAGACGCGACGGCATCGTTTCAGCTCAAGGGCCACAAAGGCGCAGTCGGCAGCGTCGGCTTCGCCAGCGACGGCAAGTGGATCGTCTCAGCCGGCGCCGATGCCACGCTCAAGGTCTGGAGCACAGCCACGCGCAGCCTCGTGCGAACGCTGGAGCTCGACAGTGGACCGGCGACCGCGCTGGCGACCGAGGGTCTGCGCGCCGTCACCGGCCACAAGGACGGTGCTGTCGCGCTTTGGGATCTAGAGACCGGAGACAAGCTCGCCTCCTTCAGGCGCAACGAGGCCAGCATCTGGTCGGTTGCCTTCGCCGGAGGTCCGGATCGGTTCGCCGCCGCGGGCCACGACTGGGCCGTGGCCCTGTTCGATACCCGGACGCCGCCGGGCACCGTTCGGGTGCTCGAGGGGCATGACAGCTCGGTGCAGGCGCTGGCCTATTCCGCAAGCGGCCCCTATCTCGCCTCGGGTAGCGCCGATCGCACGGTCAAGCTCTGGAACGCCGCGAGCCTCGGCCTCATACGCACGTATCGCGGGCGCAGCGACTTCGTCACCGCCGTCGCCTTCTCGCCCGACGGTCCCATTCTCGCCTCCGCGAGCCTCGACGGTACAATCCGTCTGTGGTCGACCGCCTCCAACAGGTTGCATCGCATTCTGCGCGGACACAAAGGCCGCGTGATGTCGCTCGCATTCTCGCCGGATGGACAGCTGCTGGCTTCCTCGGGAGACGACGGTGCGGTAAAGATCTGGGAGTTCAGGCGCGGGCGCTCGGCGCGGACGTTGCTAAGCAACGGCGGCGAGGTCCCCGGTGTCAGCTTCTCTCCTGACGGACGCAAGCTCGCCTCGGCCGGAAGCGACGGAGTCGTCAGGCTGTGGGAGCTGGGCCCTGCAAAGCCAGGCTCGTAGAATTCTGCTGACGGAGACCACGACATGTCGCAGCCGTATCGCGGCGTCTTTCCCATCGCGCCCACGCCTTTCACCGAGCGCGGCGAGCTCGATCTCGACGGCCAGCGCCGCGTGCTGGATTGCATGATCGATCAGGGCGTCGACGGCATTTGCATTCTGGCGAACTACTCGGAGCAGTTTCTGCTTTCGGATCGGGAGCGCGACACCCTGCTCGAGCTCTGCCTCGGCCACGTTGCGGGGCGCGCTCCGGTCATCGTCACCTGCAGCCACTTCAGCACCCAGATCGCGGTGGATCGGGTCAGGCGGGCAGCCTCCGCGGGCGCTCGCATGCTGATGCTGATGCCGCCCTATCACGGCGCAACGCTGCGCAGCAGCGAGGCCGGCGTGCGCGAGCAGTTCGAGCGCGTTGCGGAGGCCGTCTCGATCCCGATCATGGTGCAGGATGCGCCGCTGAGCGGGGTGTCTCTGTCGGTCCCGTTTCTCGTCGACCTGGCCCGGGCGGTGCCGCAGGTCTGCTACTTCAAGATCGAGGTGCCGAACGCGGCGGCCAAGCTGCGCGCGCTGATCGAGGCCGGCCGGGATGCCATCGCTGGACCGTTCGACGGCGAGGAGTCGATCACGCTCATGGCGGATCTCGATGCCGGCGCCACCGGCACCATGCCGAGCGCACTCTTGCCCGATCTCATCAAGCCGGTGCTCGAGCATTACCGCGCGGGTCGTCGCGGAGAGGCCGTGGCGCAATACGCGCGCATCTTGCCGCTCATCAACTTCGAGAACCGTCAGTGCGGTCTCAGAGCCACAAAGACCGTCATGATGGAAGGCGGCGTGATCAAGAGCGACTTCGTCAGGCATCCGCTCGAGCCGCTGCATCCCGCCACGCGGAAGGGGTTGCTCGAGCTTGCACGCGAGGTGAATCCCCTGGCACTACGCTGGGGCAAGTAGCTCGCGACCGGCGGCGCTGCGCTCGAGCTGTCAGATCCTCGGGTCCTCCGCGTCGTGCGCATGCCCGATGATCCGGCGGAGGCGCGGATCGAGCTTGTCGGGATCGACGATAACCTTCTGCGAATGCACCGCTTTCACCGCGCTGAGCGCGATCGTGACGTCGCCGGCATTCTCGACATAGACGACGAGCTCAGGCCTGCCGTTTGGCGAGATCTGGCGCACGGCGCCGAAAGGCTTGCTGACATCCGAGACGAACACCTCGAAACCCTCTTGGATCGGATCGCTTGCCATCGCTCACTCCTCGGCATTGGGCTGGCGGCATGTATCGCAAAGGACCTCAGGCCTTCCGCGACCCGCACCGCAAAACATGGGAACGAGAACGCCGGCGAGCAAGCCAACCACTCCGGAAGAGGTAACGACGCGGGCAACGTTCCGCAGCTGACCCAGCTCCGTACACAAGGCTGGGCCGCGCCGCCGCCAAGATTGGCCGCAATGATACAATGCGAGCGATTCGAGCTGGGCCGACCAGGCGCCATCGGATTCGCGTTGTCTTTCCAAGCGGGAGTGAAAGGCATCATGCTCGGAGGGCGGAAGAAGCCGGAAGGCTTCGAGTGGCACAAGTATGTGCGCACCACGATCAAGCTCAGGCGCGAGGCGCGGCGTGACAAGGCCGACCAGCTGAAGCGGTCGGCGGCCGAAGGCATCAAGGCGGCGGGGGAGGCTGCAGGCGACATGGCCAAGCAAGGTGCAAGGCAGTTTGCCGCTGGCGCCAGGGTAGCGGGCAGCGCAGCCGGGGCCGCGGCTCGTGAGAGTGCCCGGCAGCTCGGCGCCAGCGCCAGGACTGCGGCCGCCTGCCTTGCTTCAGGCACCTACGCGGCGGCGTTGGCTTTCGCGCGCGGTGTTGGCGTCGCGCTTGCTTGGACAGGCGATCGGCTCGCCAGCATCGCCCGCTCGGAGGCTTTGAGCCCGGCCATGGACCTGTTGAGCCGGCCCGGTGTGTCGAGCCCGCTGGCGCTGGCGGGCATCGTCGGGGTGGCGGCAGCCTTTTCGCGTCCCGCTCTCGGATTTGGCTTCGACCGCGACGCGGGAATCGCGCTGCTGCTCGGGCTTGCATGTCTGTCGCTGGCCTATGGGCCGCGCGTTCTGCGTGGCACGGCTCCGGAGCTACCGCGCTGGCTTTCGAATCTCAGCCCGTCGGTTCGGCGCGGCGCGGCTATCGCGTGCCTTGCCTTGATGCTCGCCGCCATCGGGTCGAGCCTCCTGCCCGGCCGCGGGTCGCTGCCGACGGTGGGCCACCTCGCCAGCTTTCAATTCCTGCGCGGACCACAGATCGTGGGCCGGGCAGCGGCACTATCGGGCGACATGCTGAGGATTGACGGGACAACGGTGAAGCTCGCCGGCATCGAGGCGCCGGAGCGGGAGCAGCGCTGCCTCAGACACGGCAACCGGCGGTGGCGCTGCGCGGAGGCAGCGCACGATGCGCTGGCTCGGCTCTCGCGCAGCCGTCTGGTGAAGTGCGACCCCAAAGGGACTGACGCGAGCGGGCGGACCACGGCGGTCTGCTTTGCCGGCGACACCGATATCGGCGCCGCACTCGTCAAGGCAGGGCACGTGTTTGCCGAAGGGGGCTTTCTCGCCCGCTACTCGAGCCTCGAAAGCGAGGCCAAGGCGGCGAAGGTGGGCCTTTGGAGTGGAGACGTCGAGCGACCCCAAGACTTCCGCGCCCGAGCCTGGGAGCAGGCCAAGCGCACCGCGCCCGAAGGGTGCCCGATCAAAGGTCAGGTTGCGGGTGGTGCCAAGGTCTACCTGCTGCCATGGTCACCGGACTATGGCCGCGTGCGCGTCAGCAAGGCGCGCGGCGATCGCTGGTTCTGCAGCGAGCAGGAGGCGATTTCGGCAGGCTGGCGCGCCACCGAGCGTGGCTGAGCGGCGAGCCCTTGCCGGTCAGCCCCGGATCTCACCGCCCGTCGCGCGCTTGACTCCGTCGATGATCTTGGCGGCAACGGCCTCGATCTCCTGATCGGTCAGCGTCTTCTCCTTCGGCGCCAGTGTCACCTCGATGGCAATGGACTTCTTGTCGGCGCCGAGGCTGGCGCCCTCGAACACGTCGAAGACGCGCACGCCGGTAATGAGGGCCTTGTCGGCGCCCAGCGCAGCTTTCACCACGTCACCTGCCGCAACCGACTTGTCGAGCACGAAGGCAAAGTCGCGCGTCAGCGGCAGAAGGTCCGTGGCATCGAGCGGCGACCGCGCCCGGCTCTTGCGTTTTTCTGCCGGTAGCGCATCGAGGAAGATTTCGAAAGCGGCAACGGGAGCGGCAACATCGAGAGCCCTCAGCACCTCTGGGTGCATCTCGCCGAAGTGGGCCAGCACAGCCTTTGGTCCAAGGCGGAGCGCCGCGCTGCGCCCTGGGTGGAACCACGGCGGCGCCTCGCGCGCGATCTGCGCTCGCGCCGGATCGACACCAAGACCTGCAAGCAGCGCGAAGACGTCGGCCTTCATATCGAAGAAGCCGGCCTCGCGTGCGGATCCATCCCAAAGGCGACCCGCGCCTTGCATCAGCGCCGTTCCGGTCCGCAGGCCCGCAGCGATCGTGATCTGCTCCTCGGGCCGGTCGCCGCGATAGGCCTGACCGACCTCGAACAGAGCGACATCGGCGAATCCGCGGTTGCGATTCCTTTGCGCCGCGGCGAGCAGACCCGGCAGGAGGCTCGGACGCATGGAGCTCATCTCGGTCGAGATCGGGTTGGCGAGCTCGAGCGAGTCCTGCCCGCCCCCGAACAGCTCGGCCTGAGGCCGCGGAATGAAGGACCACGTCACAGCCTCGACGAGGCCGCGGCCGGCCAGCAACCGCCGCGCACGGCGCACGCGCCGCTGTGGCTCCGTAAGAACCGACCGCGCTACGCCGCGTGGGCGCGACATCGGTGCGGAGGGAATCTTGTCCAGCCCGACGATGCGCGCCACCTCCTCGACGATGTCGGCAGAGCCGTGCACGTCAGGACGCCAGCTCGGGGCCGTCACCTGCGCCACCTCGCCCTTGCCCTCGATCTTGAAGCCGAGGTCGACGAGAATCTTGCGCGCCTCGGTCTCCTCGATCTTCAGGCCTGCGAGCTTTTCGATGCGCTTGAAGTCGAAGCTGATGACGGTCCTCGGCTCGGGTGGACTTCCGGCGATGCGCGCCTTAGACGGCTCACCGCCCGCTCCGTCCAGCATCATCCGCGTGGCGAGGTCGAGACCGGGCAGGATGAAGGCCGGATCGACTCCGCGCTCGAAGCGGTAGCGCGCATCGGTCTGCAGCCCGGCTTTGCGTCCGGTGGCGGCGGTGCGCAGAGGATCGAAGTAGGCGCATTCGATGAGAACGTTGCGCGTTTCGTGCGTGCAGCCGGTTTCCTCACCGCCCATGATGCCGCCGAAGCCGAGCACCGCGCGATCATCGGCGATGACACACATGGTCTCGTCGGCCTCGTAGGTCTTGCCGTCGAGCCCAATGAATTTCTCGCCCTTCTTGCCCAGCTGCGCGCGGATGGCGCCGACCAGCTTGTCGGCGTCATAGACGTGCAACGGCCTGCCGCGGTCCAGGCTGATGAAGTTGGTCACGTCCACCACGGCATTGATCGGGCGAGCACCGACCGCCTTGAGCCGCCGCTGCATCCAGGCCGGCGAGTCGCCATTTTTGATGCCGCGAATGTAACGCCCTGCGAAACAAGGGCACGCATCCTCCGCACCCTTGGGAAAGACGAGCTGGATGTCGATCGGGCAGTCGTACTTGCCTTCGACGCCGGCAATCTTCGGTTCAGGCTTGAGGGTGCCGAGGCCGCAGGCGGCAAGGTCGCGGGCAATGCCGCGCACGCCGGTGCAGTCGGGCCGGTTCGGCGTCAGCTTGACCTCGATGACGGGATCATCGAGACCCATCACGTCAATGAAGCGCTTGCCGACGTCTGCGGCCTTTGCCTCGCCGAGGTCGATGATGCCCTCGTGATCGTCGGAGAGCTCGAGCTCGCGCTCCGAGACCAGCATCCCGTTCGACACCACGCCGCGCACAGGCCGCTTGTCGAGCGTGATCTTCGTGCCTGGGATGTAGGTGCCGATCGGCGCGAACACCCCGATCATGCCCGTGCGCGCGTTGGGTGCGCCGCAGACGACCTCGAACACGCTGCCGCCGGTGTCGACCTTGCACACCTGCAGCTTGTCTGCGTTGGGATGCTTGCGAGCCTCCAGCACGCGGGCGACAACGAACGCGCCCAGCACCTTGGCCGGATCCTCGACGCTTTCGACCTCGAGACCAATGCTGGACAGCTTTGTGGTCAACTCGTCGACCGAAGCCGTCGTGTCGAGGTGGTCCTTCAGCCAGGACAGGGTGAATTTCATTGGCGCCGCCCGCTACTCACGACGAGATGCCGCCGCCAAGCGTCGGCACGTCGAAGGGGAGGAAGCCGTAGTGGCGCAGCCAGCGCATGTCGGCCGAGAACATGTCGCGCAAGTCCGGGATGCCGTACTTGAGCATGGCGATGCGATCCAGGCCCATGCCGAAGGCGTAGCCCTGATACTTCTCGGGATCGAGACCACAGTTGGCGATCACCTTCGGATGCACCATGCCGGAGCCGAGGATCTCGAGCCACGTTCCAGGCTTGCCAATGGCCGCGGCGTCGATGTCGACCTCCATTGACGGCTCCGTGAAGGGGAAATGCGAGGCGCGGAAGCGCATCTTCACGTCGTCGACCTCGAAGAACGCCTTGCAGAATTCCTCCAGGCACCACTTGAGGTGACCCAGATGCGTCTCCTCGTCGATGACGAGTCCTTCGATCTGATGGAACATTGGCGTATGCGTCTGATCGCTGTCGCTGCGATAGACGCGGCCGGGCACGATGATGCGAATTGGCGGCTTCTGGCTGAGCATGGTGCGGACCTGCACCGGGCTCGTGTGTGTGCGCAAGACCAGCCGAGAGCCGTCGGCCTTGGGCTGCAGGTAGAAGGTGTCGTGATCCTGCCGCGCCGGATGCTCTGGAGGAATGTTGAGCTTGGTGAAGTTGTAGTCGTCCGTTTCGATGTCGGGCCCTTCGGCCACGGCGAAGCCCATGTCGGCGAAAATCTCGACGACCTCGTCATAGACCTGAGACACCGGATGGATGCGCCCGTCGGCTTGTGGCCCCAGCCGGACCGGCAACGTGATGTCGACGCGTTCGGTCGCGAGCCTCTCGCTCAGTGCCGCCTTATCGAGATCCGCCTTGCGCTCCTCCAGCGCCTCGCTGACGCGCGCCTTGAGCGCGTTGACGGCAAGACCGAAAGCCTTGCGCTCCTCGGGCGCCATCTTGCCGAGCCGCATCATGAGCTCTGAGACGCGCCCCTTCTTGCCGAGCGCGGCCACACGCGCCTGCTCGAGCTCGGCCAGGCTGCTCGCGGCAGAGATCCCCGAAACGAGCTCGCGCTCTAAAGTTGCGATGTCGATATCTGCTGTCATGGCTTGCTGTTGGACCCGCGCTCAGTCCCAACCGGCCTGCTCGACGTGCACTTTGGCAAACGGCTGACGGCGACGGCTGGAAAACGTTTGGCCGTCGACGCCGCTCTAGGCGGCCTTCTTGGCCTGTGCCGCCGCCTGATCCACGAGCGCCTTGAACGCTGCTGCGTCCTTCACGGCGATGTCGGCCAGGACTTTGCGGTCGATCTCGATGCCGGCCTGCGACAGGCCGTGAATAAATCGGCCGTAGGTCAGACCGTGCTCGCGAACCGCCGCATTGATGCGCTGGATCCAGAGCGCCCGGAACGTGCGCTTCTTGCGCTTGCGGTCGCGATAGGCGTACTGCATCGCCTTCTCGACCGCCTGCTTGGCGATCCGGATCGTATTCTTGCGCCGTCCGTAATAGCCCTTGGCCTGCTTCAGGACCTTCTTGTGCTTGGCGTGGGCCGCAACGCCGCGCTTGACGCGTGCCATGAGAGTGCTCCGTCGATATCCGCTTCAGATGTATCGTAAACCGCCAGCCGATGGCCTCAGCGGTTGTAGGGCATATACTTCTTCACGATGCTGGCATCGCTGTCGTTCAGCACCATCGTGCCGCGCGCGCTGCGCACGAACTTGGCCGTGCGCTTGATCATGCCATGCCGCTTGCCCTGGGCCTGGGCCTTGACCTTGCCGGTGCCCGTCATCTTGAAGCGCTTCTTGGCGCCGCTCTTGGTCTTCAACTTGGGCATTTTGCTCTCCTGAATGCAGCCCGCTCAGCGGCTCGAACGAGCCGGCGCGGACACGTTGGTTTTAAGCATGAAAGCCGCCACGGCATGCCCCGCCGGGCGGCTCCGGTCGGGTTATTAGTGCAAACCGGCCGGGCGCGCAATGATTTTCCTGCCAAAACGGAGCCCCGAAGGGTGCATCGGGGTTCGGACGCTCTCGCCGGTCACCCCCGACCCACCGCTTAGCCGCCGCCCGCAAGTTGCGCTATTGTCGGCTGATCGACACTGTTGAGAGGTCCTCGTCCCATGCTCTCGGCAATCAAAACGGCTTGGAGCCGCCTCGCCGGCGGCGCCGGCGCTGCCTCGAATGGGCCGGCGATACCGCCGGTCGAGTATAACGGCTATCGCATCCGGCCTGCCCCGTACTTGAGCAACAACCAGTACCAGACGGCCGGAAGCATCGAGAAGGACACGCCCGAGGGCGTCAAGGAGCATAAGTTCATTCGCGCGGATACTTATGCCAACCGGGACGACGCCATCACCTTCACGATCGCCAAGGCCAAGCAGATCATCGACCAGCAAGGCGACCGCATCTTCACCTCGAGCGGTGTACGATAGGCTCGTGCCCCGAGCCAGGGTTGCCGGACAATGCGGCCCGCGGATGCGTGAAGGATGAACCACACAGGTGAAGGCTCCGAATAGCCGTGCCAAGGCGCGGCTTCCGGCAATGCAGTCGCGGCGACAGTCGGCTCGCGGTTCGGCCGGGTGACGGATCGATGCTAGCGCGGCGCCAGCACCATCACCATCTGCCGGCCTTCGAGACGCGGCTCAGCCTCGACCTTGGCCATGCCCTCAATGTCACTCTTGACCCGCTGGAGGAGCTGAAAGCCGAGCTCCTGGTGCGCCAGCTCGCGACCTCGGAACCGCAGCGTGATCTTCACCTTATCGCCTTCGTCGAAGAAGCGGCGCATCGAGCGCATCTTCACGTCGTAATCATGATCGTCGATGCTCGGACGCATCTTGATCTCTTTGATCTCGACGATCTTCTGGCGCTTGCGGGCCTCGGCCGCCTTCTTCTGCTCCTGGTACTTGAACTTGCCGTAGTCGAGGATCTTGGCCACCGGAGGATCGGCATCAGGCGAGATCTCGACCAGATCCAACCCGACCTGAACGGCGCGGGCCAACGCGTCCTGCCGGCTGACAACGCCGACATTCTGACCGGTTTCATCGATGAGGCGCACTTCTCTAGCGCGTATCCCCTCGTTCATTCGTGGGCCGGACTGCTCGCGCTCCGGCGCTCCGCGCATTGGACGACGTATGTTGGGCTCCCTCGGTAACTGGGGGTCAATAACGATGCAAATTGCAGCGCATCCGCTCAATCGGCAGCGTGCGTTGTGGAGAATCCGCAAGTCGCGCTGTCAAGTCAAGCCGCAGTCAGGCTCCAGATGACGGAAAACGAAAAGTTTACGGCTCGGCGAGGCCAGCGGCAAGATCGGTGCCAAGCAAGCGATCGTAGACCTCGAGCGTCTGGCGCTTCATTGCCTCGAGCGTAAACCGTTGTCGTACATGGGCCCGCGCGCGCTCTCCTATCACGGCGCGCTCAGGTCCGGACAAAGCGAGCGCATCTGCGAGCCTATCGGCAAGGGCGCCCGAGCTCCCGGCGGCCACGAGCCATCCAGTGATCTTGTCCCGCGATACCGCGGGCTCGGCCAACACGGTCTCAGGCGGAGCGCCGATGTTGGTCGCGATCACCGGGGAACCCATCGCTTGCGCCTCGGTCGCAACCCGCCCGAAAGCCTCGGGCTCGATCGAGGCCACGACTGTCACATGCGCGATGCGATAGGCGGCCGGCATATCGTCGACATGTCCAACCAATCGTACACAATCGCCGAGGCCGAGCATCGAGATGCGTTCGCGCAAAGTGCTCTCGTAGCCGACACGGCCTTGCGCGTCGCCTGCGAGGACCATGGCGACACCGTGCATCAGGCCGCGCGATTGGAGCAAAGCACCGGCATCGACGAGCACGCCTTGTCCTTTCCAGCTCGTCAGCCGCGCCGCCTGCAGGATCACACGGGTCCTCGGCGTGATGCCCCATCGCTCGCGCAAGGCCACGATCCGCGCGTCGCTGATGGCAGCAGGATCGAACTCGCTGGCGTCGACACCGCGGTGGATGACGCGAATGCGCTCGCGCGAGGTGCGGTATCGCGTGTGGATGAGATCGGCGGTGAACTGTGAGTTGGCGATGACAACGTCGCCGCGCGCCATCACGCTGTTGTAGAGCCGTTTGAGCGGGCCCTGCTCGGCATAAGCGCCATGGTAGGTGGTCACGAATGCCACCCGCGCGCGCCGGGCAGCAATCAATGCACTCCACGCCGGCGCGCGACTCCTGGCGTGCAGCAACGCAACGCCGCGCTCCCTGATCAGGGCCTCGAGCGCGCGCGCGTTGGCAAGAATCCGCAGCGGGTTCTTGGCCGCGGCGGGAAACGCGATGACCTCGCCGCCGCGCTCCGACACCATCGGCGCGAGCCGTCCACCCTCGGTCGCGACCAGCGCCACGCCGCCGCCGCGCACGATGGCCTCGACGATCTCGAGCGTTGAAAGCTCGGCGCCTCCCGTATCGAGCCGGGGAATGATCTGGAGTATGATCGGTCGCGCGACAGCCAATGAATCGCCCCTCGGACAGCGTCTGGGTTCTTAGAATGGCAGCACCTGCTCCGCAATTCCTGAGCGTCGGCTCCGGCAAGTCCGAGCGCCGCATCGCGTATCTCGCGGAGCCGCGCGGCGAGGGGCGGCCGGGCGTCGTCTGGCTGCCGGGCCTCAAGTCGGAGATGACGAGCACCAAGGCCTCGGCGCTCGCCCAATGGGCCGCACAACGGCAGGTCGGCTGCACGCGGCTCGACTATTCCGGTCACGGCCAATCAGGCGGCCGCTTCGAGGACGGCACGATCGGCCGCTGGCTTGAGGAGGCGCGCGCCATATTCGCGCAGGTGACACGCGGCCCGCAGATTCTGGTCGGCTCCAGCATGGGCGGCTATATCGCTTTGCTGCTGCTGCGGAATCTGATGCGCGAGGCGCCGAGCGAGGCGGCGCGCATCCAAGCGCTCGTGCTGATTGCGCCGGCCTGGGACATGACGGAGCGGCTGATGTGGGCGCGGTTCCCGGAGCCGGTGCGGCGCGAGATCCTCGATAAAGGTGTCTACCTGCGGCCGTCGAAATATGAAGATGGTCCCTACGCCATCACGCGCACGCTGATCGAGGAGGGGCGTTCGCATCTGATCGGCGCAGAGCCACTCGATCCTGGCAGGCCAGTCCACATCCTGCACGGCCTGCAGGATCCAGACGTGCCCTGGGAGCACACCCTCGATCTCGTAGCGCACCTGTCCGGCAACTGGATGCGCGTATCGGCGGTGCCGGACGGCGATCACCGCCTTTCGCGGCCAGAGGACCTGGAGCTGCTGATGTCGGTGCTCGACGGACTGATAAAGGGGCCACGCTGATAAGGCGGACAGACGCCCTGGCATAGCGCGGCCAAAGCGCAACAAAATGGTTGCGTTTCTGAAGCTGGTCGGCTAGACAATTGGCAACCAGGAGGTTGCACATGACCGATCGCATCGAGAAGACCATCGAGCTCAAGGCCCCGGTGTCTCGCGTCTGGCGCGCGCTCACGGACCATCGTGAGTTCGGCGCATGGTTTCGCGTCCGGCTGGACGGACCGTTCGTGCCAGGGCAGGTCTCGCGCGGCCAGATCACCTATCCAGGCTGCGAGCACATGCGATGGGAGGCCGTGGTTCAAAAGATGGAGCCGGAACGGCTTTTCTCGTTCACTTGGCATCCTTACGCGGTCGACCCGAACCGCGACTATTCCAATGAGCCGCCGACGCTCGTCGAATTTACGTTGGAGAAGACGGCGACAGGGACCTTGCTGCGGGTCGTCGAGTCTGGTTTCGACAAGCTTCCGAGCCAGCGCCGCCTAGAGGCGTTCCCGAGGAACGAGGGTGGTTGGAGCCAGCAGATACAGAACATTGCGAGGCATGTCGAACAAGCATCATAGGCTGGATGCACTGAAGGTCCGCGCCACGGTGTTTGCGGCTCTCGGCGACGAGACGCGACTGTCGGTGTTGAGCAAGCTGAGCAACGGCGAGCCGCAGTCGATCTCGCGCTTGACCGAAGGCACGCAACTTTCGCGGCAGGCGGTTACAAAGCACCTGCGCGTTCTGGCGAATGCGGGCGTGGTCCGCAGCGTGCGCAGCGGGCGCGAAAGCCTGTTCGCGTTCGAGCCGCACTCGATTGCGGACGTGCGCGATTATCTCGATGCGGTGTCCAGGCAGTGGGACGATGCGCTGGCGCGGCTCAAGTCTCACGTGGAGGACTGAGGCGGCCACCGCGGCACCGGTCGACGCTTAGTTGTGACCGCCGGTCTGCCAGGCTCAGCGCAGCGGTGAGTCATAAAGGCCGACGCGCTCACGGTCAGGCAGACCCTCGTCCAGCGCGCTCTCCAGAGCCTCCGGACCGGCGCGATTTGCGAGCCCCTCGGGAATGATCCACATGACGTAGTCCGCGGCCCGAATGCTGCGGCGGCATGTGATCTGGGCCCGCTCCAAGCGGCAGTCGGACACGGACACATTCTCCTGCGGCTGGCGGCGATCGTGTTTGATCACGTGCAAGTCGACCGGCATCAACGAGGTCGCGATGGATTTCAGGTCGATGCCGCGGAAGACGCAGCCGAGCGAATTGCTGCACGCGCCCGCCCGCTCCCCGAACACGCGGCCGAAGCCGAACGCGCGGCGGCCTGGCAGGAAGCTCGCCGGCTGGTCAGCGCCGTTGCTGACGTAGCAGCCCTCATACGAGCACAGGATGGGATCCGCCTGCTTGTTGCCGCGTCGAATGCCGTAGTTGCCGGGTTGCAGCAGCAGCAGCACGGTGACACGACCGTCCGACTCCGATCGGGAGCTCGTCCACGATTGAGATGCCTGCGTGCCCATCACCGGCTCGACTGCACGGGCAGGCTCAGCCGATCCTTGCTCGGACTGCAGTGGCCGCGACGATTGACCGGACGTCACCTTGTCGACGGTGCGCAGGTCCCGCTCCTGGCGAGCAGCACGCAGGACATCGGCCAACCGCTGTCCTTCGGCATCGCGCTCAGCCGCCAGCCTGCTGCGCTGTGCCTCCTCCGCCGCAAGCTTGCGTGCCTCCTCGGCTCGACGGGCCAGCTCCGCCTGGCGACGAGCTTCTTCGGCCCTGGCCTGCTCCTCGGCTTTTCGAGCCTCCGCAAGCCGACGCTCCTCCTCGGCCTTGCGGGCGGCTTCAGCCTGGCGGCGCGCCTCCTCGGCCTTCTCCTCCTCCTCGGCTTTGCGGAGAGCCTCGGCGAGCTTGCGCGCTTCCTCGGCGACTCTGGCTTGCTCCTCGGCCCTGCGAGCCTCCGCGACTCGACGCTCCTCCTCAGCCTTGCGAGCGGCCTCAGCCTGGCGGCGTGCCTCCTCGGCCTTGGCCTCCTCCTCGGCTTTGCGACGAGCCTCGGCGAGCCAACGCTCCTCATCGGCCTTGCGCGCCAACTCGGCCCGCTCCGCTTCCTCGCGCGCCTTGACGATCTCCTGACGCCGCTGCTCCGCCTCCTCGCGTGCGCGCGTGAGCATCTCGGCTTCCTCGGACTTTCGCTGCGCCTCGGTGGCCTTGCGGCTGCCCTCAGCCGTCTTGCGCTTATCGTCTCGCGCCGCCTTTTGCGGCTGCGCATCGGTGCGCGCGGCCTCCTTGGCGAACACTTCGGCCAGATCGTGGGCGGCCGAGTCCCCATTGGCCTCGACCGAACAACCAGCGATAAAAATGAACATTGCCGCGCTCGATGCTGTCACAAGCAAGCGCTTGATGAGAGCCGCTTCCCGCATGCGTCTACTCCCCGGGTGCGAACCCGCCCGCCACACGTCACTGGCCGTCGACGCAGTCGACGCCAGCCTACGCCATGGGGATCGTGCGTCAGGATTTGGTCAGGAAAGCGGACGTCTGATGAATGCGCCGTGAATTTTTTCTCAGGCTCGCGCGGCAACGATGGCGCGCAAGCCTTCGCGATACGACGGGTATCCCAGCTTGACACCCAGATCTGACTTGATCCGGCGGTTCGAGACGCGCTTGCATTCGGCATAGAAGCTTCGCGCCATCGGCGAGAGCTTCGCGTCGGCCAACGTGATCGGAGGCGGCGGCGAGACCCCGATTAGATCGGCCGCATAGAGGATGACCGTCTCGCTGTCCGTCGGCTCGTCGTCGGCGACGTTGTAGATCGAATGCTTTGCGGGTGCCTCGATGGCGGCCAGCAGCGTGACGGCGATGTCGGCAACGTGGATGCGGTTAAACACTTGGCCCGGCTTGACGATACGGCGCGCGACGCCTTGCCTGAGGTCGTCGACCACGCTGCGGCCTGGCCCGTAGATCCCGGCCAAGCGAAAGATCTCGACACGCTTTGCATGAGCCTTGCCGAAAGACAGCCAGGCATTCTCAGCGGCGAGGCGGTACCGACTGCGATCGGAGATCGGGGCTGCAGGCGTGGTCTCGTCGACCCAGCGGCCCTGATGATCTCCGTAGACGCCGACGGTCGAAAGATAGCCGATCCACTCCAATCGCTCAGCCGTCGCCAGGTGGACCGCATGCCAGCGCAGGACCGGATCGCCGGTGGCATCCGGTGGGACAGAGATCAGGACGTGCGTGACGGAATCGAGTAACGAGGCAAGCCCGGCGGTCGGCGCCTCACCATCGAAGATGTGGCCTTCATAGCCGAGCCGGCGCATGCGCTCGACCGCCTCTGGCGTCGTGCCGGTGCCGCCGATGCGCCAACCCCGGGCCGCCACCAGTCCAGCAAGATGCTCGGCGCTGTAGCCCAATCCAAAGCAGAAGAGGTGGCTCATGCGGCAAGCTCCGCCTCCCACTCGGCGGTGACGGTCTCGTCCTGCTCGTGCGCACGACAGCGCGCCGCGTAGGCCTGCAGCGCCTCCTTGGGCATCAGCCTCGCCAGCGCCCAAACCGCGGCGCCGCGGACCAACGGAGAAGCATCCGACAGCAGGGACTCGATTTTCGGCGCAAGGTCGGCGCGGCCCGAGTTGCCCGCCGCGATCAGCACGTTGCGCATGAACCTGTTGCGGCCCGTGCGCTTGATCGGCGTCTTGGCGAAGCGCTTGCGGAAGGTTTCGTCGTCAAGAGTAAGCAGGTCGGAAAGTGGCGGGCCATCCAGCTCGCTGCGCACCGCAAGCTGTGCCTCACGACCGGCCTGCGCGAACTTGTTCCAAGGGCAAACAGCAAGGCAATCGTCGCACCCGAAGATGCGGTTGCCCATCGCCGGCCGCAGCTCGCGGTCGATCGGTCCCTTGTGCTCGATGGTCAGGTAGGAGATGCAGCGCCTCGGGTCGAGACGATACGGTCCCGGAAACGCCGCGGTCGGACAAACATCGAGGCAGCGCCGGCAGCTGCCGCAATGATCGGTCTCGGGGGTATCGGCTAAAAGGTCCGCACTGCTCAAGATGGCGCCGAGGAACAGCCACGATCCATACTGCCGCGACACCAGGTTCGTGTGCTTGCCTTGCCAGCCGAGGCCAGCCAGCGCCGCCAGTGGCTTCTCCATCAGCGGGGCCGTGTCGACGAACACCTTCACGTCGGCGCCCGTTGCCCGCTGTAGCGCACCGGCGACCCGCTTGAGCCGTGGCTTCAGGATGTCGTGATAGTCGGCGCCTTGCGCATAGACCGATATCACTCCGCGCTCCTTCTCCTCGAGCAGCTCGAGCGGATTGCGATCCGGCGCATACGACAGACCGAGCATCACCACGGAGCGCGCATCAGGCCACAAGGCGAGCGGATGGCGCCGACGCTCCGCTGTCGTCTCCATCCAGTGCATGTCGCCATGCAGGCCGTCGGCAAGAAAGCGCTGCAGCCGTGCCCCGGCCTCGCGGCCGAGGTCAGCGACGCGCGCAATGCGCGCGACGTCGAAGCCGGCATCCGCACTCTCTTGCCGGATCAGCCGGGCGAGGCCTGCAGCCTTGTCCGTTTCTACGGCCTGCTCGGTCAATTGAGCCGATCCTTTAGAAGTCCAGGTTGGCATAGTGCTGCGGCGGCGGCATGCCCGGCACCCGGTCCGCAAGCAGCGCACGGAACGAGGGCCGCGACTTCACGCGCGCATACCAGCTCTTTGCGATCGGGAACGCGTCCCACGGGACCTCGTCGAGATAGTCGATGCTGGATACATGCGCCGCCGCCGCCAGGTCGGCAAAGCTCATCTCGCGGCCAGCGAGCCACTCACGCTGATCGGCGAGATGGTTCAAATAGCTCATATGATAGCGCAGGTTCGCGCGGATGGCGCGCATCAGGTCGGCATCTGGGACCTGCGAGGTCAACTCGGGGCGCATGCGCGGATGCAGCCTCTCCTTGTGCAGCTCGCGCGTCACCTCGGCGTCGAGCTTCTTGTGGAACCAGTCGACGAGGCGGCGCACCTCGGCACGCTCGTCCGCATCACCCGGGAAAAGGACGACGCCAGCGCGGCCTTCCGAGCCGCTGCTCTGCGTCTCATGCAAGTATTCGGATATTGCGTAGGCTCCGGCGAGCACCGGCCCGTCGTCCATCTGCAGGACCGGGAGGTCCCCGGATGGATTGAGCGCCAGAAATTCCGGGCGCCAGTCCCAAGGGCGCTCCTCCGCCAGCTCGCACTCCATTCCGAGCTCCGCAACCACCAGCCTGATAGAGCGAGAGTGCGGACAGAGCCGAAAATGAGTGAGCTTGTGCATCCTAAGCCCAGTCGTGGCGATGCTGCTTCGATCCTTGCAAGCGTGGCACGCGACGCAATGGCGGCTATGCTGCGCAGCCTATTCAGGCATGATCAAGCCGATTCACACGGCTTTCAGGGGAAACCGGCAATGCCGACATGGCAAGTGGTCCTGCTCGGCCTCATCGAGGGTCTGACGGAGTTCATTCCTGTATCCTCGACGGGCCACTTGCTGCTGATAGGACATTTCCTCGGCTTCGAATCGCCCAAGAAAGTCTTCGAGGTCCTGATCCAGCTCGGTGCCATTCTGGCCATCCTGTCGGTCTATGCGGCCAAGCTGTGGCGGCTGCTGCTCGGCCTGGCCCACGACGCCGGGGCGCGGCGCTTCGTGTTCAGCGTCCTGCTTGCCTTTCTGCCCGCGGCCATCATCGGCGCGCTCGCCCACGGGATCATCAAGAACGTGCTGTTCGAGTCGCCGCTGCTCATCTGTTCCACGCTCGTCATAGGCGGCATCGTTCTCCTCTTCGTCGATCGGCTGGAGCTGGCGCCGCGCTACCTGGAGGCGACTCAGATCCCGCCCTTGAACGCTTTGGCTATCGGCCTCTGCCAGTGTCTGGCTATGATCCCGGGCGTCTCCCGCTCGGGCTCTACGATCGTCGGCGCGATGCTGCTCGGTGCCGACAAGCGCGCAGCAGCAGAGTTCTC